>CAVPVR010000001.1:0-645397 GCA_963709285.1 uncultured delta proteobacterium
GTAGCTGGTCATGGCCACCGCCTGCATCAACGGGATATTGTTTTCCCGGGCAACACGCAGGACCTTGGCGAAAGAGCCGGCGAAACGCGGATGGGTATTGGGAAAATCCTTGTAGGGGGTATCCCATTTCAGTTTATCATCCGGCACAAGCGGCATGCCATCACTCCCGATGGCGACACCGGGCAGCCTCACCCAGTCAACGATCGCTTCTTTCGGCATCTTGTATACCAGCACCGGACGAGTGGGTTGCTTTTTCAGCATTTCCGCCCGCGTCTGCTCGGTGTAGAACTTGCCGGTTTCCACATCCTGTATGGTGTCCTCATATTTGTGCCCCAATGTTTTCACCCACACTTCAGGTTCGAGGAATTCAGCATTCAACGCCGTTGATCCGGCTACATAAGGATAGATCTCGCCCCACACGTTGTAGCCCCGCTTACGCATGCCGACCAGCAGTTCCTGGACCAGGTTGTAGCCGGGATTATTGTAATGGATCGCCAAGGCAGGTGAACCCAACGCGGCGGCATTGGCCAGCATCTCCTGGATACCCATCACCTCGTCCACATCGCTGCCGGGGGTCAGTCTGAAATGCATGCCGATCTGGCGGCCATATAGCCCGGAAAGTTTCTGAAGCTCGTAAATCTCCCGGGATGATACCCCGGAGCGCATGTAGCCGACGGTTGAACCGATACCGATGGCCCCCTGGCGCAAACCTTCATCCATGATCTTCAGGATCTTATTGCCCTGTTCCAGGGTGGGCCGGGTCTTGGACCATCCCTGTTTCGTGGCGTGCGATCTGACCGCATCCGGCGTATAAAGGTATTTCCAATCGTTAAAGCCGTCCAGAACCGTGGCCCGGGAAATTCGTTGGCAACGGTAATTCCGAAATTGATCGGACTGTTGCCTTCACGCCTCTTATACCACTCATCCACTCTCTCACGAAAGGCGCCAAACTCCAGATCCATGATGGTGGTCCTGCCATCACGCACCATCAGGCGATAGGCATAGGGCTCCTGGCAATGTTGCTGTCCGTCGATAAAACCGGGGGCCACCGCAAGGCCGGTGGCGTCGATGGTTTCCTTGCCCTTGATCTTGTCCGGGTGATCCCGGCGGTCTTGCCCCCCTTGATGCCGACGTTGCGGATGCCGTCAAAGTTCGTCTCCGGATCGATGACCCGACCGTTCAGAATGACCAGGTCATAATCGGCGGCCAGGGCCGGCACAGCCAGCATCAGGCCCAGTACCATACCGACTATCAGTAATGCTATCCGTTTCATTCGATTCTCCTTTGTTCCTTGATAGACTTCCTCGTTGAGAGGGACGTCTAGTCTCTGGATCTGGGATCTTGCGCATAAAAACAGCGGCTCTTGGTTCTTTCTCTGGTACTATGAATCTTGGGTATTTGCTGGACTTGCTGAACTTCAAATGGCTAGCGAACGGATAAATTCATACCCTTTGTACCAAATTAGGAACACAGATACCACTACTTTAAGTATAACAGATTGTTATTATTGAGACTTCACCTTGGAGGGGTTTATTTCCGATTTCGGGAGGGTAATTCCCAACCGGGCCGACGCCAATCGTGGTGAACTGCTATAACTGCGCACTTTCAGGTGTTTTGAGAGGATTTTGTTATCCAAAGCATAGCGACTGTTTTCGACCCCTCGCCCTCCGTTTTTCCAGCCGATAATCCGTCTTCTTTCAGCGTGGACCAGAATCGTTCCCCCCACAAACGCCCATGAAGGATACGCGGATCATATCTGCAATTTTTGAGGGTTCGGTGATAACTGCGGCATATGGCAAGATATCATTTAGACGGTCTTGTGCCCCAAGGCTCTTTCCAGGGGTATAAATGTCTCTGGCCATTCCTTTCGAGTTCAATCCTGAAAATCTGAGCCTCTATACAAAATTATTCATAATTGACATTTTGATGTTTTTGTTAAAAGATCATAAGTAAACGTAACCCTTTCCCTCAAGTACGTTCTCTGTGCGTGCTCTTGTCGCTCAAGTTCAGTCTAAATCTTGAGGTCCAGACCATCCCCAAATCATTTGCATCCTAAGCCCGACTCTTCAACTCTCTCTACAAAGCAATCAGTCACCCTCAACCATCCTTTAGGAAATTCTTTAGGACATGGAAAAGTATCATAAAGGAGGGCAAGGCTATGAAGAGAGTGTTTATCGGATTGTTAGTCGGTATTTGTGTCATCATGTTTGTTGCACCCCTCATGGCAGGTGATTTGCCTGAGGGCGCAGACCTGTCAACCCTGCAAGCCTTGGATAATGCGCAATTGGAAAGGATAACAGGTAAATATCAGCCTGGTTCTCTTCCTAATGGTTTCAAAAATTTCACTGGACTTAACCCGTACCCTCAGGGAGTAATAAATGCATATTTCGCAAACGGTACAGATTCAAATGTAAACCCTAATACTTCTAAATCTAAGGGTTTTTAATAATTTAATAATAGTAAAATAATAAAACTATCAAACTAATTTCGGCTCGCTATAGATTTGCCCCAGCCAACCAGCATAGCGATCGCCAGCCTTACCCAGTCTGATCTGGGGGTGAAGGCGGCAGAAATTAAACTTCTCTATGTCTCCCTTGAGGTTAAGAGGCATGATCCCAGTTTAAACCAATAAGGGGTCGGCATGCACGCCCCCGGAAGGGAATCCCCATGTTCAGAAAAGCTTGTCTGATTTGCATCGCAGCTAGTCTGGTGTTGATGTCGTTAATGGCATTCCAGGCTCAGGCGGGTATGACGAGTTATGACTTCGCCTTTATCGCCTCCGGTTTTATGCCCTCAGGGGCTCCGGTGAACCCGGTGACCGGCTCGTTTACCGTTACCTTAGATACAGACCGAATCTACTCTAACGAGACCACCGGCATCTCATTGACCAGTCTCAATATCTCTCTGGACTCGGCGATCGCCTTCAACTACAGCCCCACCTTCGGTTACTTGGAATTAGGCGGAGAGTCGAACGGTATCAACCATGTCACCGAGGGAACTAACGACTTCGTGATCGTAGTGTTAGACCCCTGGACGACCACCCCGGACTTTGAGTTTTTTGCCTATTCCCAGCTCGGCGAGGCCACGGCGTATGATACCCATAACGTCGCCCCAGTACCGCAGTACCAGGGGGACCGCGGCAAGTACTTCCAGCCCCCTGATATCACCTCAAGTGGCGTGGCTGTGTGGACTGGCACTGGACAGTCATTAAACCATACTGTGGCCGATGACTTTTTATGTAAGAAAACAGGTCCCATTACCGGTATCCAAATCTGGGGGGCGTACTTGGGAGATTATATGAAGGAAAACCTTGATTACCTGCAATTCAGCTTAGGCATCTGGTCTGACGTCCCAGCCAACAACCAAACCAATTCCTACAGTCATCCGGGAGAGTTGTTGTGGACCATGGACTTTGATCCTGGCGAATATCAAAAGAGCTTGTACGCCGAGGTGGACCCCCGAGAGTTTTTCATGGATCCCATGGAGCCGGCATATTTGGAGCCCGGAGACAAAGAGGTGTGGCAGTTCAATTTCGACATCGCTCCTGAGGAGGCTTTCATGCAAACCGAGGGTAATATCTACTGGCTCTCGGTAGCAACGATAAACGACTATAACTTCTTCGGCTGGAAGTCCACCGACCCCGAATCGGGGAGGTATGATGCTGCGGTCTGGAGAACAGGGGAAACTGATTGGTATTGCTTGAACTATTTGAGCGGAGAAAACTATCCATACGTGGGTCAAGGCATGAACATGGCCTTTGTCATCACCCAGGACAAATATGGGTACGTTCCAGGTTTCTTAAGGCAGCGGGAGAAATTTGAGGATCCCCCATACTATAAAGGGCTCTATAACGCGTATAACAATCTGTTGGATGAGGAGAACAACGGCAAAGGTCCAAAGGCGCTTAGTAAATCCAGGGCTTTTCAAGCAGCATTTTAACCCTCTCGGGCCGGGCATCAGCCCGGCTTTTTTTGTGGGGCTATCAACTGGACAAACAAAGATGCATCGATAACTGCTCTGCTTAGAAACTTATCAAGCGGTCAAAAACTTCCCATAACTCATCCATATCGACACATTTAGCTTTTCATAAGGTCAGTCCTACTTTGCAAGGGACTCCAGGAACCATTTTTGCTTTGCAGTGGACCAGGCTACCATGTAATATCGGCATAGTCCAAAGAAGGAAGGAGACCATGTCCCAATCTCGTCCCACTGGACCCTTGGTCTGGATCGGCCTGATCTTGTGGCTGGCGGTCACCTTCACCGCCGCCTGGATCGGCTCCCAGTTCCAGCCCGGGGAGTGGTACATTGGCCTGGTTAAGCCAGCCCTGACGCCTCCGGCGTGGATCTTCGGTCCGGTCTGGACCCTGCTTTACGCCATGATGGCTACGGCCGCCTGGCTGGTGTGGCGCAGGTACGGTTGGTCCAATGCCATTGGCCCCCTACTGCTGTTTCTCGGTCAGTTGGCTTTGAACGCGCTGTGGTCCTATCTCTTCTTCGGCCTACAGAGTCCGGGACTGGCGCTCCTGGATATTTTAGCCCTCTGGCTGGCTATCCTGATCACCCTTATAGCCTTCTGGGGTTCCAACCCGCCGGCTGGCCTTTTGATGCTCCCTTACCTCCTTTGGGTAAGCTTCGCCACCTATCTCAACTTCCAGTTCTGGCGTCTCAATCCCTGAAAAGGGATAAGTTAGCCCAAAATACCCAGAGTGAATCCTCTCAGTTCTGATATTCAAACTATATATAGAAATTTTATGTTAGATAAATAAGTTACTCTTTTGGCAGTGACTGTCGAAAAAGCTAATGTATGAAAGGTGCTTCTGCCTGGATCAGGTGGGTTTTTGAGTTGGATTGTTTTTTATTGGGTTGGAGCCCTTATTTGTTCTCCCTTGAAGTTTACTTTCCTGGTAATGATCATCTTCCTATAGATTTCCGTTTAGGCTGAGCCACAGTTGGCGATTTTTTCGAGGTTATGCACCATGCAATACAGTAACCACTGAATATTGACCTTGACCTTTCCCCTGAGGGTAAAGCGATCCAGGCGCTTGTGGGTCCGGATATTGGCAAAAACTGGTTCAGCCACCGCGAAACGTTGCGGGTAAATCTTTCTCCCCAGTTCGCTGTCCACTTTGCCGGCCATTCTCCTGGAAAGGTTGGTGAGTTCTACCCCGACGGGCACCCGGAGATGTCTTTGTTTGCCACCTCGCGCCGTCAGGCATCGCACCTGCAAGGGGCAGCGTTGACAATCCTGCTCCTCGGCCACATATATTCTGTGCACCAGACCATATCCGTAGGCTTTTTTGGCTATCCGCCTGAGTCTTTTGCCCTGCGGACACAGGTAATGATCGGTGGCCTCCTCGTAGCGGAAGTCTTCTAAGGTAAACCTTTTCCGCCGGGGCCAGTATCGCCGTTGCGCGGCATAGCGGGGATCCCGCCGTCGAAAAAACCGGTCAGGGATATAAGCGTCCAAGTGCAGCTCCTGGCACTTCCGCAGATTAGTGTCGCTGTGATAGTTGGTGTCGGCGGTGAAGATTTTTCCGGCAAAGTATTCCGCACCGTGCCCCAGACGCTGGAGGTTCTCCAGGGCCCCGTCCAACATGGGCGGCCCATGGGCATGATCCTGACCCCGGCCGAAGGCCTGGGCATGAACGATCACCTGGTGCTTGCCGTCGATGAGGGCCTGACTGTTGTAGCCCTGGATGACGCCATGGGCCGTTTTCATCTTGGCCGACTCGTTATCCGTGAGATTGCTGCTGATCTCCTTGCCTGTGGTCCCGTACTTGGGCTCATTTTTCTTGAGCCACTCCCCGATACGCTCGGCTTGCTTCTGCAAGCGCTGCACCTGGCGCGCTCGGTCTCTGCCGCCTCCCGGACCTGAAGGGAGATTGCCTCCGTTATCTTCTTGCACGTGTTCTGCCAGCAATTCCCTCACCTTGGCTTCGAGCCGTTCCTTTTTCCGGTGCATCTCCGAACGGGTGCCGCTCCACTCTTTGGAGGCATTGGAAGGCAGCTTGAGCCCGTCCAGGGCAAAGAAGGTGCCCCCGAGAAGATCCATCTCCTGGCAGACCAACAGGACATCCCGAAACAGGGGCAGAATCTCGTCTTTCATGAAAGACACGAAGGTGGCGATGGTGCTGTGGTCGGGCTGCTGGCCGCAAGCCAGGGCAATAAAGACCACGTTTTCCCGGCAAGCCTGCTCGATCTTCCGGGAGGAGACCAGCCCCCGGGCATAGCCCAGCAAGACGATCTTCAAGAGGATCTTGGGATCGTAGGCTGTCCGCCCCGTCTCATCATTGCGGTATTTCTGCTCAAAACCAGAGGTGTCCAGGCGGGTCTCTACCAGGGTGTGAATGGCAAACTCCAAGGTTCCGGGCATTAACTGATCTTCTAAAGAGACTGGCAGGAACACCCGCTGGCGATAATCGTACGCCTTGAATTTGGCCATGGTCCTCTCTGCTTCGTTTTCTGACCAAACTAGCACAAAATTAAATAAATTACCAGCAATTATAATAGCTTATATGAATTTTTATGATCGAGGAAACTTTCGGCAGGAATTTATTTAGGAAAGAAAATCAGCCGAGCTTAACCCTTTTTCGACAGTCTCGCAAGTTATTCACTATACGACCCAGCTTCTGTAAGACCAGATTCCAATGGTCGGGAGAAGCGATATTTACTTTCGTTGTTAGCGCCTTATCTTTAAACAAATAGGTAGTGGTGGCTAAGACAGGCCTTGGTCAAAGCTGCATCGCCCCTGGTCATAAAGGAGGAACCATGACCATCACAAACAAGCAATCAGGAACGAATGTACATGAAGTTGCTGAAGGGATTTACCGTATTAACACGCCAGTTTTCTATGAGGGCGGAATAGGCGCGTTCTCTTTTAACCAGTATCTCATCGTGGACGATGAACCCCTTTTGTTCCATACGGGATTGCGAAAGCTATTTCCGTTTGTGCGTGAAGCGGTTGCGAGCATATTGCCGGTCGAACGGTTGCGGTATATCGCGCTTTCGCACGTCGAAGCGGACGAGTGCGGTTCGCTCAGCGAATGGCTTGCCTCAGCTCCGCACTCCTCACCTCTATGCGGTACCGTGGCCGCCTTGGTATCCATCAGGGACCTTGCCGACCGGCCGCCTCGCGCACTCGCAGACGGAGAGACGCTTTTCCTAGGCAAACACTCCGTGAGGTGGTTAGACACGCCGCATCTACCGCACGCGTGGGATTGCGGGTTGCTGATGGAAGAAAGCACCCGGACATTGCTCTGCAGCGATCTATTCACCCAGGGAGGTGAAGGGCAACCGGCCATCACGAAATCTGACATTCTTGGGCCCAGCGAAGCGTTCCGGGGAGAAATTGATTATTTCTCGCACACCAGGAACGCACGTACAATGCTTGAGAGGCTGGCCGCCGCCGAACCGACAACGCTGGCCTGCATGCACGGCAGCGCTTGGCATGGCGATGGAGCAAACCTGCTTCGCTCCTTGGCTGATGCGTGGGAATCTTGACATATTTCGGCAACGTTCAAGCCTGCCCCCGTAAAGTCTCATTCTTTTTAAGCGCAACGACAAGCCTTGATCGTTGGTCCTCTTGTCAGGTAGAAAGAGCAGAGGTTTCATTCACTGCTCTCTATCAACATTGCTTCCTAAGATAATTCGGCTCTGATAACTATCCGCTAGCCGCCCTCGTACCTTTCTGGCCACCAGGATTAGGAGGGACCACCCCCCAGACAGCCAGGCACCCTTCCTCTCCCCTAGCGGGCCGATTATCGCCCGACCCTCCCCTGACCCTTTCCTCCCCCCCCGATCGCCCCTCTCTGCCCCGTCAACGCCCCTGTTATGTCGGGAAAGGGGGAAAAATCTTCCAGGCCCTAGCCCCTAGTCATGAACAAGCGCCCGGGGAGAGCCCCTTGAAAGACTCCCCCCGGACACCGCCAAGGGTTTAGTGTTTCGGTCCCTGGAGCAGGCGGCAGGTGGTGAGGAAGCCGGGGATGAGTTGGTCTTCCTGGACGGCCAGCCCCTGGGCCCTGAGGTCCGCCTGGAACCTCCTCAAGACCTCCGGGGGGGCCAGGAAGGTCAAGAGCACCTCTTCTCCCGGGCGCCGGTGCTCCACCTCCACCCCCACCTGGCGGTAGGTCTGCATAACCAGGGAGGGCCCGGCCGCCTCCGCCAGCCCGGCCAGCACCGCCCGCCACCTGGTCAACAGGGTGCGGATGTCCGAGAGCCCCGCCACCCCGAACTGGACCATCTGTAACCTCGTCTTCATACCTCGTTCTCCTTCGAGCTCAGAGAGTTGGATGGGGCTCCGGCACAACCGGCCCCATCACCGCCTCCCCAAAACCCTGACCAGGGCGGCTTGGCAGGGAGAGGACGGGGCCGCCGCGGCCGGCTGGCCCCCGGGGGTGTTCTGGGCGGTTCGGGACGGGAGGGGGCTGCGTCGAGGGAGAGCTCTCGGCCCGGAGGGCTGAGAGGACCGCTCACCGTAGGCGAGGGAGACCTTTGGGGCTTTGGGGGGTGGGGGGAGATAATTTTTTGTGGGGGTACCTGGTCGATCCGGGGGCTAGGGGCGTTTCCTGCCTGGCTGGTTTAGAAGGGACCGGCTGGGGTGCTGAAGGGGAGGAAAAAATTCAGGTTTCCTTTATAAAAAAACAAAATCCCGTGTTTCATGCCGGAAAAACATAGAGAACACGGGCTTTTCACGCTGTTCAGAAAACCTGCAAAATGGGTGGGAAAAAGGGAAAGCGAAGGGCACATGCCCCTTTCTGTAAAAGGTCTCCGGCCTCCGGATCAGGCTTTTCAAACCCCGTCTCCTGGGAAAAAATATGGGTGACCTGTTCCACCTCTAAAGGCCCCGCCATGTCGTTGTAGGCGTCGTAGAGGAAGACTATGTCGTAGGGCTTGAGAGCCGGCTCCCCGGTGATGACCAGCTCCCCGGAGTAGAGGTCTTTCAGGTGTTTGAAGAGGTAGCCCAGGGCGTAGCGGTTGGCCCAGGCCGGCCCTTCACAGTTTCTCTCTCTAGAGTGGAAATATCTGCAGTAGTCTTCCCGGATGGCGTCGTTGGCTTTCATCTTGAGGGAACTTACGGTGAAGAAGGAGGAGGGGTGGGGCTGCCCATATCTGGAGTTGTCGAAGGCGTACTTGGCGTTGTTGACGTAGGCGATCTCACAGGCGTTGAAGGTGTCCCTGGCCGAGGTGATGATGCCGTTGTCGAGGAGGTGGTGTTCGGAGTCGAGGGAGAAATACTGGCGGCAGGGCATAGGGGAGTACCCCGCCGGGAGGAGGAGGGAGGGAAGCGGCCGGCTTCAGTCCTCGAAACGGACGGCCTGGTTGATGCGCAGGGCCTCCTCGGCCGTCAGGGTGGAGAGGTACCGCATGGTCATAAGCGGGCTGGCATGCCCCAAATGCAGCTGCAGGGCCCGGGGGTTCATGGTCTGGCGCAGGCGCTCGATGGCGTCCGAGTGGCGCAGGAGGTGGGGGTAAACCGGCGTAGTCAGGCCGGCCGTGGCGGCCGCCTGTTTGACGATCTGCCAGGCCCGTTTCCTGCCCACCGGGAAGATCCGATGGGTTAAGCCCAGGCCCCGGTCGAAGGCGTAACTCTTGAGGCGGTGCGCCAGGGGGGCCGGACAGGCCACCAGCCTTACCTTGCCGCCCTTGCCCCTGATCTCCAAAGTCCCCGGCTGCCGGTTCAACTGAGCCACGGTCAGAGACAAAGCCTCGGAGATCCTGAGGCCCGTCTGGAAGAGGACCAGGATGAGCAGGGCGTCCCGCTCCCGGTGCCGTCCTTGGCAACCCCCGCACAGCCGTTTAATCTCCTCCGGGCTGAGGTAAGGCACCAGGCGCAGGGCCTTACCCGGCAGGCCCGCCTTCATCGGCAGCATGCTAGACCTCGCCTACTTTTGTCCAGCTTGAGTCCCCCAAACCCGGCCGCAACGGCCCCAAAACCCCGCCGCCAGGGGCCTTCCCCCCTGCCAAACTGGACATTAGGGCGCCCTTTGTCTAGGTGGGGGGATACCTTAGCGAACGCACTTGCTGAATTATCCCGGGTTAAAATAAATTGCTGGACCCTCAAGGGGGCCAGCAACGAAAGTCCCCACTCTCGCCTAATGAATAAGAATTTGAAGAGATCAACCTGGAAAAGCTTGTCAATTTGGACGCATTCCTGAACAGACAGACTCTGTCCGGCGTCCTTTCGGTTCATACAGCTAATTGAGGCATAATTAACCAAGATAGCGACTGCGTGCCCATAGGGGCCACCACCATCTCGGCGAAGGGGTCCCCGTGGATATTTTCCTAATGCTGGGGACACATTGGGGACACAAATATTGGGGGGTATGGTGGGAGTAACTACCTTAAAAATATACCAAAAGATTGGTGGAGGCGGCGGGAGTCGAACCCGCGTCCGCAAATAGTCCCTTTAAGCGTCTACATGCATAGCCGGCGTATTACGTTCGCCCCCAGGGACCTCCACCGGCGGAATTCCCGGGAACTAGACTGCTGAGATTTTCGTCCGCCAAGCCGCAGACTTGGATGGCGGCTTTGCCAGGATTCCGTCGCCTGGGGCTCCTCCTAGCAAGAGCTCCCAGCCGCTAGCCT
Source organism: uncultured delta proteobacterium (assembly GCA_963709285.1). Lineage (GTDB taxonomy): Bacteria > Desulfobacterota > Desulfobaccia > Desulfobaccales > 0-14-0-80-60-11 > JBGSLA01. The sequence goes on from CAVPVR010000001.1 coordinate 10,585, forward strand.
TATGCAGCTAGAGCGTAGCCGTAGTTGTCGGCACTTTTAAGTTCCCTACCCGTTTTACGAGCGGACAGGACCTCGGCATGCAACTTAAAGTTTTCCATCTACGTCGAAGCCGTTTCGCCCCCTTTGTTATATTGTATTCATTTCTGGTGTATTTGCAACCCCGGCCGGGACGGCCGGCACGCGTCTTATCGGCGTCGCGGTTGCCTCGCTTAACATTTTCTTTTATTTCTTCTGACTGAGCTGCCGGGCCGCAGCCATGAGGCGGTAGACCGAGGCCCCGGCCAGGGCCGCAATGTCCTCAGTGGGCAGGTGCCCCGGGATGGTGGTATCAAACAGGATGCTGGCCTCCGGGTCGAATTCCTCATCCCCCTGCCACAACACATGGGTGATCGGCACCAGGGGGAAGGCCAGAAACTGGGCCGCGGCGTCCCCCAGAGGCTGAGGCGCGCCCCCCATGGCAGTGGCCACCTGGAGGTAAAAATCCGGGGAGGCGCCAAAGGTCATGAGGAGGGGCTTCTTGGCCCGGGACACAAACGCCGACCAGTAAAAGCTTCCCTGGGGCACTTGCTTGAAGTCGATATTTACCCCCTCCGGCTCCTCTCCCCCGGTGTTCTGCAAATAATGAAGAATAAGAATCTGCTCGGTCAGGGGCAACTCGCCATCGCCTGCCACCGGCGCCACGGTGACCTCCGGCCAGACCACCCGGCGGAGGTGGCCGAAATAGGGGACCAGCAAGCCCTCCTTGCCTTCCTCAAAGAAATACTCAGAGCGACTCCGGTTGGCCACCCCCTTGGGATGCCGCTGGGTAAGCTCCTCCACCGCCAAGGCCCGAGCCGCTTTGTAGTCGTCAATCCGCGCCATGCTGTCTCCTCTACCCAGGCAGTCCTAACCTTCCGAACCCGATGGTCTGGAAGCTCAAAGCCGTATTCTCTTTTCCAGCGGCCGCCGCTCCGGCACATATTCGTGCGGGATTTCCTCTTCGTTCCACGCGCGTGATACATAGAGATTGCAGTAACAACTGCCATACTCGGCCACATCAAGTTCCCGGTAGACACAAGGGCAAATGATATCTTGATCCCACACCGGATCTTTAGCTGACAATCGGCAGGGACAGCACATATAGCCGTAACGTTGTTTGTTGACCAGCAGTCCTTCTAAGAGATCGAAGACCTTTTTCTTATCTTTATTAAAATAATAGCCCTTAACTTCCTGGGCTTTTTTAAGAATTTCATAGAGTTTTTCAACATTCATGAGATGCCCAGTAACTCCTTAATCTCTTCTTTTCGGAAACCAATGACTACTTTATCTCCTACGACTAAAGTCGGAAAGGCACATTCCCGATTTATTTTTATAAGTTCTTCCAGGACCTTCTTTCTTTCCGCCTCATCTAATTGATCAACATCAACGCAGTCGTATTTGACCTCACATTCTCCCAGAAATGCCTTGGTGTCCTGGCAATGCCCACAGGTGGATAAGGCATAGAGCATGACATCACACTGATTCATAGTTTTTCCCCGAGGTCAAGAAAGTAGGCGTTTCTTATAAAAGGAGGATAACAAGTTCGCTAAGCTAAGTATTTATAATAACATTATGGAAAGTTTCTGACAACTGTTCCTCTTTGGATTAATTATCCAGTGTTTCTGGGAACACCAGGCCTGGCGCCTCTTCGCCAACTCGCCCCACCAGACAGCAGGCGCCACCCACCGGAGCAGAAAATTTTCCTTGACAGGAGAGGTTAAATAATTTAATAAGGCGATTAGCAAAAGTCGAGGACTACTATTAATGCAGCTCTGGCAGCGCCGCTCCTATTATTTTAGCTACTATTATGGGGGGGTGTGCTGCGCCTCGACTTTTAAAAGACCATAGTCTAAAAACCAGATCTTTTAAAAGCCGTGGCGCAGGTGAGGCGACCACGGCTTTTTTATTGCCTCCAGGTCGTCACTTCGATTAACCAAGGCCACGGGAAGGAGGAAGCGTGATCGGCAAACTTATCCGCATGGAACGCATCATGAACCGGGAGACCGGCCGCACGGTGATCGTCCCCATGGACCACGGGGTGACGGTGGGGCCCATCGAAGGCCTGATTGACATGAAAACCACTGTTAATCAGGTAGCCTCGGGGGGGGCCAACACCATTGTCATTCACAAGGGCCTGGTGGAAGGAGGCCACCGCCGCCGGGGCAAAGATGTGGGCCTGATTATTCACCTCTCAGGCTCCACCACCCTGTCTCCTTTTCCCAACGCCAAAACCCTGGTGTGCACCGTCACCGAGGCCTTGAAGATCGGGGCAGACGCGGTCTCGGTGCATGTCAATATCGGCAACGGCACGGAACGGGAGATGCTGGCCGACCTGGGGCAGGTTTCCCGGGAAGCTGCCGAGTGGGGCATGCCGTTGTTGGCCATGATGTATCCCCGGGGTGAAAAGATCAAAGACGAATACGACGCCGGGGCGATCAAACACATAGCCCGCCTGGGCGCAGAGTTGGGCGCCGACATCGTCAAAGTATCCTACACCGGCTCGGTGGAGTCCTTCCGGGAGGTGGTGGTGGGCTGCCCGGTGCCGGTGGTCATAGCCGGCGGCCCCAAAATGAGCTCGGACCGGGACATTCTGGAGATGGTGAAGGGGGCTGTTGAGGCTGGCGGGGCCGGAGTCTCCATCGGCCGTAATATTTTCCAGCACCGGGACCCCAGCCGCATGATAGGGGCCATTAGCCTCATTGTCCACGAAAACGCCGGAGTGGAAGAAGCCCTGGGCTTTCTGCAGCAGTGATTTTGAGTCTCGAGTTTCGGGATGTTGAGCTTGGGGTTTTAAGTTCGGGCTCCCTACCCCCTTCCGGGAGCGGTTCAGCCAATCGAGTGCCTGGGTTTGAGATGATCTCAATTTCTTTTTCAAGAAACTCCAAACTAATAACTCGAAACTCTTAGGGGACGAGCCATGAAACAACTCTGGGTCAAAGTGGACCCCTATAAGAAAAAGCTGATCACCACCGCCCTGGAGAGCGGCGCCGACGCGGTCTGGGTGCCAGCGGGGCGGGTCGCCGAAGTGAAGGCCCTGGGCCTCATCCAGGTAGTGGCCCCGGACGGGGACCTGATTTTGGGGCAGGACGTCCAGGAGGTCGTCGTGACCAGCAGCGATCAGGAAGCCGAGGTGGTGCGCCTGGCCAAAAGCGGCCCAGTGGTGGTGCGCACTCCCGATTGGACCGTCATTCCCCTGGAGAACCTGGTGGCCCAGTGCGACAATCTCTTTGTGGAGGTCAGCGACCCGGACTCAGCCCGCACCTTTCTGGGCGTCCTGGAAAAGGGGGTGGACGGCCTGGTGGTGGTGAGCCCCGATCCCTCGGTGGTCAAGGCCATCGCCCGCCTGGTGAAGGAGGCCTCACCCCCCGTGCCCTTGGAGGTAGTCCGCATCACCACTCTGAAGCCCCTGGGGATGGGCGACCGGGTCTGCGTGGACACCTGCAGTAACCTGGGCCTGGGGGAAGGGATGCTGGTAGGCAATGCCTCGGGTTCATTGTTCCTGGTGCACGCTGAGTCCCTGGAGAACCCTTATGTGTCTCCCCGCCCTTTCCGGGTAAACGCCGGGCCGGTTCACGCCTACATCCGGGTGCCGGGCAATAAAACCAAATACCTGGGGGAATTGACTGCCGGCGATGAAGTCCTGGTGGTCGGGCACGATGGCCGCTCCCGGGCTGCCGTGGTAGGGCGGTCCAAGGTGGAGAGTCGCCCCCTGATGCTCGTGACCGCAGAATCCCAAGGCCGGGAGATCACCACCATCCTCCAGAACGCTGAAACCATTCGGCTCACCCGACCCGGAGGGGAAGCGGTGTCCATCGTGTCCCTGCAGCCGGGGGATGAAGTGCTGGTGGCCCTGGAAGGCGGGGCCCGCCATTTCGGTCACCAAATTCAGGAATCCATCGTCGAGAAATAGACTATGCCCGAAAAAGACGATCTCCGGCGGCAGATCGACGCCCTGGACCAGGAGCTTTTAGCCCTGCTGAACCGGCGTCAGTCTTTGGCCCAAGCCATTGGCAAGATAAAAAATCAGGAAGGGGCCCGCACCCTGGATTTTCGGCGGGAAGAGGAGGTGGTAGCCCATATCCTCCACCTGAACCCCGGGCCCTTGAGCCACACGGCGCTCCGCAACATCTTCCGGGAAATCATCTCCGCCGCCCGGGAGATCCAGTCTCCCCTGGGGGTGGCCTTCCTGGGGCCGGAGGCCACCTTTTCCCACCTGGCCGCCTTGAAAAAATTCGGGTATGCCTCCCGCTTCGGCCCCATGGCCACCATTCAGGAAGTCTTCGGCGAAGTGGCGAAAGGCAAATTTCACTACGGCGTGGTGCCCATCGAGAACTCCACCGAGGGCGTAGTGAACGACACCCTGGATCTCTTTGCGGAGACGTCCCTCAGAATTTGCGGGGAAATTTTCTTGGAAATCTCCCACGACTTGGTGTCCAAGTCCGGCCAGAAAGTCGATATTGAGGTGATCTACACCCATCCCCAGGCCCACGGCCAATGCCGCCGCTGGCTGGCCACCCATCTGCCGGAAATACCCGTCCTTGAGGTGGCTTCCACCGGGGTGGCCGCCCAAAAAGCCTCAAAAAACCCCAATTCCGCAGCCATCGCCAGCGCCTTTGCCGCGCCTTTGTACGACCTCCGGTTGGTGGAAGCGAAAATCGAGGACCACCCGGGCAATATTACCCATTTCTTCGTCATCGGCCCGGATGCTCCCGGCTCCACCGGCTGTGACAAGACCTCCATCATCTTTGCGGTGGATGACATTCCAGGAGCTTTGTATAAGACCCTGCGACCCCTGGCGGACCGTTCCCTTAACATGACCCGCATCGTCTCCCGGCCGGTGAAAACCGAGGCCTGGCGCTACTTATTCTACGTTGACCTGGACGGCCACCGGGAAGAACCTGAAGTGAACGCCGCCCTGGAAGAAATTGAAGCCATTAGCGCCCACTTCAAACTCCTGGGCTCCTTCCCCAAAGCCGCCGGCGTGGAGAAGCTGAGTTGAGCAGAATAAAGAAACAGATTGCGGGAGAGGGGGCTAAGGACCACAGGCCCTTACCCCCTCCCCCGCACCCCCTCCCCCAATCCCTTAAGAGGGTTATTTCTTTGGGGAAGTCGGGACCCGAGGCCCCGCCTTCCCCAAACCCCATAAAGGGTTGGGAGGGGGGCGTGGGGGGAGGGCAGGGAGCCGCGCTCCCTGGCCCTCCCCCCACCACATTACCCCTACTCCGCCTTTGTGTGCCCGTGGTGGAGATCAGCCCGGTTCGGGCTCGGAGCCGCTATGTACGGGCGGCCCGCAAGGGGTTATGGGCCGAGATGCGGTTGGACTATTTGGAAAAGCCGGACCTGAAGAGACTGTTCAAGACCCTCCCGGGCCCATTAATCGCCACGAACCGGCCACAAACGGAGGGAGGACGTTGGTCCGGAACCGAGAAGGACCGCCGTCGGTTATTGGAGGAGGCCTTGGGATGGGGAGTGCATGCTCTCGACGTGGAGTTCAACGCGGAGGCGAATTGGCGTCGGGAGTTGTATGCCCGGCGGGGAAAGACCCGTCTCATCCTCTCCTGGCATGACTTCACCGGCACCCCGGAAACCGCCACCTTAGAAGAACTCTTCCACGCCATGCTGGCTCAGGAAGCCGACATCCTAAAGCTGGTCACGTATGCCCAAACCCCGGAGGACAATCTGCGGTTGCTGGCGCTCATTCCCCGGGCCCGGGCCGCCGGCCAGGAAATCATCGCCTTTTGCATGGGGCCCCTGGGGAAGTGGTCCCGGGTGGCCGCGGCTTTCCTGGGGAGTTTTCTCACCTTTGCACCCTTCAACCCTAAGCAGGCCTCGGCCCCGGGCCAAGCGACGGTGGACGAGATGCGGCGGCTCTGGAGAATATTAAGAAAGTGAAGTTTTGTTAAATTTTTTTCATTTCTGCTCCCTAAGCAGGGAACCAGGATTCAGAGAATAACGTTCATTTCTGTCATTCTGAGCCGCCGCAGGCGGCGAAGAATCTCAACTGAAAAGGAGAGAGACCCTTCGCCTGCGGCTCAGGGTGACAAAAAATACGTAACCGGATTTTTGGAATAGCCTTCTTAGTTTTCTTGTAGTCGAAAAGTAATTGCTCATGGATGAGAGGTTCATGGCAATCGACGGCAATACCCGGGTCTTCGGCTTGCTCGGCCAGCCGGTGGCCCATTCCTTGTCCCCGGCCATGCACAATGCCGCGTTCCGGGAACTGGGCCTCAACGCCGTGTACGTGGCCTTTCCGGTGTTGGATCTGGCCGGCGCGGTAGCGGGCCTCAGGGGCCTTCATATCGGCGGAGTCAGCGTCACCATTCCCTTTAAAGAAGAGATCATACCGCTGCTGGATGAGCTCGACTCGCAGGCCGTTCGCATCGGCGCGGTAAACACGGTGGTGAACCGGGACGGGCGCCTGGTGGGCTACAACACCGACTGGCAGGGCGCTTTGCAGGCTCTGGAGGAAAAAACTGAGATCACCGGGACACGTTTTCTCATCCTCGGGGCCGGCGGATCCGCCCGGGCCATCGCCTTCGGCATCCAGGAAAAAGGCGGGCACGTGGCCCTTACCGACCTGGATATGACCAAAGCCCTGGCCTTGTCCCGAAAATTGTGGGTGGAAGTCGTCGCTCCCGGTTCCCTGGAGCAGTATCCTGCCGCGGTCCTGATCAACGCCACCCCAGTGGGCATGGAGCCACAAAGCGGTGATATCCCGCTTGACCCAGAGCTCCTCAGCCGCTTCCGGCTGGTCATGGACATCGTCTACCGGCCGCTGGAAACCAGGCTCCTGAGGGAAGCCAGCAGCAGGGGCTGTCAGGTGATTGACGGTTTGCAGATGCTCATCCACCAGGGCGCGGCCCAATTTGAGCTCTGGACCGGCCAGCCTGCCCCCGGGGAGGTCATGGCCCGGGCGGCGTATGACTCGTTATAATTTTGACTTTTACTTTTTATTTGCGGCACAAGGATGATCGAACCAGCGTGAAGACTCGCAAAATTCAGACTAAGGAAAAAATCGAGGCCGTCCTCACCCTGCCCGGCTCCAAGAGCTACACCCACCGGGCCCTCATCGCCGCGGCCCTGGCGCCGGGGGAAAGCCTCCTGACCAATGCGCTCAAGGCCGAAGACACCGAACTCACCGCCCAGGCCCTGGCCAGTTTGGGAGCGGACCTCGACTGGCAGGGCCACACGGTCAGGGTCCAGGGCACCGGGGGGCGCCTGGTACCGGAGTCCAAGCCCCTTTATCTCGGCAACTCCGGCACCTCCATGCGCTTTCTCACGGCGGTGGCGGCCCTGGGACCGGGGACCTACCGTCTTACCGGCACGCTGCGTCTGTGCCAGCGGCCCATGGGCGAACTCCTGGAAGCTCTCAGAAGACCTGGGGGTTCAGGCCACCTCGGAGAAAGGCAACAACTGCCCCCCGATCATCGTGCCGGGGGGCACCTCTGCGGGCGGGAAAACCAGCCTGTCGGGGGCAGTGAGCAGTCAGTACCTGTCTGCCCTGCTCCTGGTCGGGACCCTTGACCTCCCGAGGGGTGGAAATCGATATCACCGGCGAACTGGTGTCCAGGCCCTACGTGGACATCACCCTGGCGGTGCTCACCGCCTTTGGGGTCTCTTACTCCCGGGAAGCCTACCAGCGCTTTGTTATTCCCGGCGGTCAGAGCTACCAGAGCCGCCACTATGACATCGAGGCCGACGCCTCCAGCGCCTCGTATTTCTGGGCCGCGGCGGCTCTGACGGGCGGCCGGGTGACCATCGCCAACCTGGACCTGGAGTCGGTCCAGGGGGACATCGACTTTCTGTCGGTGCTGGCCCGCATGGGCTGCCACCTCACGTCCTCCCCGGAAGGCCTCACTGTGGCAGGCGGCCCCCTGCGGGGCATTCACATGGACATGTCCGCCATGCCGGATCTCGTTCCCACCCTGGGGGTGCTGGCCGCGTTTGCCGAGGGGGAGACGGTGGTGAGCGGCGTGGCCCATCTCCGCCACAAGGAGTCCAACCGCCTGGCCGCGGTGGTGACGGAACTGCAGAAAATGGGGGTCACGGCCGAGGAGACCCCGGACGGCCTGCGTATCATGGGAGGAACACCCCGGGGCGCGGTCATCGAAACCTACCAGGATCACCGCCTCGCCATGAGCTTTGCCGTGGCCGGTCTCCGGGCTGAGGGGGTGGTTATCCAGGACCCCGACTGCGTGGCCAAATCTTTCCCGGAATTCTGGGAGTATTTTGAGAACTTATCAGGAAAAAACCAATTAGCCCTTGAAATCCAATAAATTTTGTCTAAGGTGATACTCTCCCCCCACTGGTGGGAGGCTAGCGTTGGGGTGAGTGGAACTTTTCAGGCGCGTTCACCTTTAAGGTAACTCGACCTTCTCGTACCAAGTTGCGCTCGACCAGATAATATTAAGAAAATTTCAGGTTCAATTGTTCCTCAGGTCGGTGGCACCGGCGTCTCGCCTGTGCAGGCGCAGGCTAAAGCCTGCGGCTACAAAAAATACCTTAATGATTTCAACTCCGTATCAGCCTTGGAAACCCGCGTCCTCCTCATCCTCACCAGCCTCAACCTCCTGGACTACCTGGACCGCTACCTGGTGGCCTCCCTGGGAAGCCCCATCATGGCGGAGCTGTCCCTCAGCAGCAAGGCCTTCGGCTTTCTCAACACCGCTTTTTTATTGGTCTATTTCCTGACCTCCCCGGTGTTCGGCTACCTGGGGGACCGCTACGGCCGCCACCACCTCATGGCCGGGGGTGCGGTGCTCTGGAGCCTGGCCACCAGCCTGACCTATTGGGTAACGTCCTATCCCACCCTCCTCCTCACCCGGGGTCTGGTGGGGGTGGGTGAGGCCTCCTTCGGCACCCTGGCCCCGGCCTATCTGGCAGACGTTCTCCCCCTGGAACGCCGCTCCCGGGCCCTGGGGCTTTTTTACCTGGCCATTCCCCTGGGCGCGGCCCTAGCCTACCTGACGGGGGGCCTCATCGGCAAATATTTTGGCTGGCGCCCGGCTTTTCTTCTGGCAGGGATTCCGGGCCTACTTCTGGCTTTAGCCATCCGCCGCCTGCCGGCTCCCCCTACCCTGCCCCGCGCTGCCGGACCAGACACTCCTCACCCCTACGCCTCACCCCTGGCTGCGGTCCGGGCGCTCTGGTCCATCCCCACCCTGCGTCTGGTGACCCTGGGCTACGGCATGCTGACCTTCACCCTGGGGGGCCTGGCCTTCTGGATGCCCCAGTACCTGGAAAAGGTCAAGGGCCTGACCCTGGGCCAGGCCAACTATCTGCTGTTTGGGTCCATCGCCCTGGCCGGCACCCTGGGAACCCTGGCGGGAGGGATTTTAGGGTCCCGCCTGCACCGCTATACCGCCTCGGCGCCCCTCTGGGTGAGCGGGTTGGGCATCATTTTGGCATGGCCCCTGGCGGCCCTGGTGATCTTCTCGCCCCTCCCGGCCCTGTACATCCCGTCCTTGGTAGCGGCGATTTTTTTGCTCTTTTTGCATCCCGGGGTGCTCACTGCAGTAATTGTCAGCGTGGCCAGCCCCCCACACCGGGCCCAGGCGGTGGCCTTCAACATCATCATTATTCACCTGGTGGGAGACGCGCCTTCCACCTTCCTCATCGGCTGGACCGCGGACCACTTCGGCCTCACCTGGGGGGTGGCCCTCACCCTGGTGGCCCTGGCCCTGGCTGCGGTCCTGATCCTGACCGCCGTGCCCCACCTAGTCCGGGATTTGGGAAGAGCTCAACAGGCCCAGTCCCCGGTGGAGGACCACCCGCCCGTGCCGCGGGCCTGACCTTCAGGGACGAGAACCATGGGGAGCAGTGTAGGTGAGGTAAATGCGCTCTCCGTGCTGATGGCCCCCTGGCCTCCTGCCTCGGCACAGGATTTTTGATTTCCCTATCTATCTGGAAAAACAAGATTTCTTTGATATCGCAGAAAAATCTTCGGGAATTTTCCCGGCCGCGGCGTTGACGACAGCCGGCTAACTTGTTATAAATACAGAATCTGACGCGGGGTGGAGCAGCCTGGAAGCTCGTCGGGCTCATAACCCGAAGGTCGTTGGTTCAAATCCAACCCCCGCTACCAAAAAAATCAAGGGGTTAGATGAAAATCTAACCCCTTCTTTTTTGCCCAAAGAATATTTTCCAACCTCCTTTCCAACCTTTGTCAGATTTCGCCTCGTCAGTGACGCCTTGACTCGGGCGACATCTACCCCAAAACCGCCTCTTTCCCTGATAGAACATCATGCTGTTTCGAGGTGTCCATCAGATTGGGGATGCCCCTGACCCACGCACAAAAAATGCCGAGAGTACATTACCTGATGCACCATTTCCTTCTCTTACAAAACAAGAAATCTATTTGACAACAATAAAAACCTAATAAATTTGGAGAACAAGGGGCCTGCTTTCTGAAGCTTATCTGAGCTGTCCTTGCCTGCTTCTCCTGACTCTTGAAGGAAAAATTAATTCCCTAATTGGGTGGCATTCTAATTGCACACTCCTAAACAAAAATTTCGGAGACGGTTTTTAAATTGAAAGACCAAGACCATGCCTAACATATCGTTGATAAAAATTCTGTGGACAGTGCTGCCGGTCTTCTTTCTGGTCCTGCTATCTTCTCAGCTCACGGCTCAACTTTGGTGGACTGGTAAGGGAAAAAAAGCAAAGAACTTTTTATATACAAAAGACGAGGGGAGAAAATGAAAAAAACATCTATGCTCTTGGCCTTAATGTTGCTCATGTGCCTGCCGAGAGTAGCCGGCGCCTGGATGCAGGAATTTCGCAATGATTATGCGGAGGCCAATGCCATTTATCTCTGGATGGATCCATCATCGGTAGAATTTGGCACCACGACCTTTGGGGGAGGTCATGCTGACTGGATCTTGGCGGTGGATCAGCCCACTCAACAATTTATGTACGGGCCTGCCCAGCCGGCAGGTACTGCAGGAATTTTCGTTAACTTTACCGGGTCGGATTCTTTTTCTTTCCAATGGGCTGAAGTCCAGTGGATTGGGGAAAGCTACAACCTCCTGGGAAGTGGGACGGTAGATTGGAGTGGCTCAGGATGGAGTTATTCTGAGGACTTTGATCATGGTGGAAATATCACCCACATCCCCGTCCCCGCCTCCGTCTTACTCTTGGGCACCGGCATCCTGGGCCTGGGACTTTTGGGCTTCCGGAGGAGAAAAGTATAAAAGCAGTTACAATCTCTCCTCAATCGCCAAACCTGAGGCAGAGCCAGCGCGGCCCTGCCTTTTTTCTTGGTGGAGCCGCTCTCCTGAGGCTGCTGGCAGAGCATTACCCCAGGTTTCCCCCTTCTCCCCTAAGGTGCGGCTCACCCCGCGGCGCAGGGATAACCGTGGAACCGGTGCAGGGGCAACCCTTCTTTTTAGGATAAGTGTGGCATTATCCTTGCAATTTCAAAAGCTGATAGGTAACTCTGCTGGGTTTCCCCCATAGAGGTAGGGGTTACCCAAGATGATCTCCAGGGCAGCATGGAGGGCCAATGTATTGATGCTTGGAGCACTGCTGCTGGAGGTCCGTGGCGCTGGCAGCCACGATGTTGTGCACCATTTTTGTAAAATAATTTTCTGGTCAATCTCTGGTTAAGAAGAGGTGACCTAAGAACCATGCCGGGAATACCGGCCATCCCTGACACTAACATGGGGATGCTGGTGGTAGCTCAAAATGCCAAAGATAAAGCTCACGGGAACATGGCTGGTGATGGTTCTCCTGGCAGCCACCACGGTTGCCTCCGCTGCCACCGATTTTTTTACCGATGAGACAGCTTTTTTAAATCACCTCCAAACGCCATATTACCTGGAAGATTTCGGGGAAAATGGTAACTTTGGCTATTTAAATGAGGATCCAGTCAATTTTAGCCACGTTACTACCGGTTTTTCCTACAATATTTCCTCCTCCGGGGCAGTGTGGGAGGTTTATGAGGCCATAAGTACAGAGTACGGCGACGAGACTATAATGGTCACTGATTTTAGCGGCCCTATTCCGGTCACCGCCGTGGGAGGCCAGTTTTTTCCCACCGTCGAATATCCCGAGGGAATCGGAGATTTCACCACCGGCACCCTTTCCGTGTCCTTCAAAAATATATTTAATGTTGCTTACGCATACGAGATTAACGTTAACTCAACTGACACCCTTCCCTTCCTGGGTTTCATCAGTGATACACCCATTTCATCCATAAGTATCTATACCGGTGGAGATTTCGATGATGGTCCCTATCCCACCATGGACCACTTCTACGTCGGCACCCAGGTGCCCCTCCCCGCTTCCGCTTTACTTCTGGGCAGCGGCCTCTTGGGCCTGAGCCTTCTGGGCTGGCGACGGCGAAGAAGAGATTAACCTCTGGGAGCTTTGTGAAAATTGGAAAAATATCAGGACATTTGCCATCATAGGAGTAAGTTCATGGGAAAGAATATACTAATAATTTTGGGAGCGCTGGCCCTCATGCTAATGGGAGCCTGGGGGGCGCACGCGGCTAGTTATACCTTTTATACCAGCGGTAATTCAGACGGGTATGTTGACGAGAAAGGAAAATGGAATCTAACCAGTAATATTTTAGAGGCTGATTATAAATCACAAAATGAGAATTCAATCAGGTCCTTTCTGGAGTATGACATTTCCTCTATTCCGGCCAACGAGGTGGTGGACTCGGCAACTTTGATCCTTTATGTAACTAAAGATCCTAAGTTGCCCAGCGGGGGGACATATACGGCGCATTTTTATCACTATCCCGGGGCCAATACGTTTACCGGCAACGTGCAGACGGACGGCAACTGGACCGACACGACGCAGAGCGTTGGTCAAGCTGCTACCCCTGCTAAAAATACGACCATTAGCTTTGATGTTACCAGCTATTTGCAAACAGACCACACTACCTACCAAAATACCTGGTCGGCCTTCAAAGGGGATTACGTAACAAACTCGGGAGGAGAGACCCAACTCGAATGGCAAAGCGGGGATAATACCACAAACCAGCCCCGGCTGGTAATCGAAACCCATGTTATTCCAACCCCAGGCACGCTCCTGTTGCTGGGTTCGGGATTGGCGGGTCTCGGCTTACTGAGGTTCCGGAGGAAGCGCTTATAACCTGGTTTGATAAGGGAGGATTTGCAGGCGGCCTTTTAATTCGATAGTAGGCGGCAGCCTTGGCCATAGCATGCAAAAGATGGTTTTGGGGACCTCCGCTTCCGAGTTTAATCCAAAAAGGGGGTTTCTTTAGGTAGCCCAATAGTCTTGTGGGAGGTCTTGGAGCAAAAATTTCGCTGGAAAAGCAATTTTTTTAAATTCTGGCATACTCGAACTCTATGAGCAAGCACCTCATTGCTTTACAGCCTCAGAACCCCAGACCAATCCGTCTGTTCCTGGACACCGGCCTCCTGGGCCTGAGACTCCCGGGCTTCCGGAGTAAAGATGAAGGTAAGTAAGATCACCTAGCGAAAGATGACCCGAGGCAGGGCCCGCTAAGGCCCTGCCTTTTTTGTGGTTCCCCTGCCCTCACCCTCCACGCTGCCCGGAAAAACGCCACAGCCCAAAACCCCCCGGGGATGAATCTGCCGGGTGAGCTCTCTCCGCCTGGTATCCTGCGCTCCTTTTCCCAGCCATGGGAAAAGGTCGGGGTGCGAGGGACCCCTTTATCATGAGAACCGGGTGGGTCCCTTGTCCCTGCCTGGGCCCTGAACTAGCCCGGAAAATTCGCAGAGTTCTTCAAACACACTGATCGCAGGCTAAAGCCTGCGGCTACATTTTACACTCTGTCTTTGAGGCAAATTCTGCAAATTCAATAAAACCAAATAGATGCTATTTGCGAAACATTATGAATAAAACGGGTTAAGAGCAGTTTCTCATGAGCCATTGGCTCATTCGGAAAAAATGAAACGTACGGTTGGCAAAGACTTTCTAGCCTGGGCGGGCAGAACTTTTCCGGTCAGGTAGCAAGTGATAGCCGGATTACTTGAGGTTCCTGCTAAAGAAGAGTTGGTTTAAGCCGATATAATTTTTACAAGAACCTTATTATTCTGGTCAGAAAATAGGTTAAGTCGTTCCAAGGACTAGGCTTTTGGGGGAGAGGGGGGAACTGTGGCCCCCCGCCCCTACCCTCAAGTTACCTCTCGCCTCGCAAGCAAGGGTAGCCATTTGAAAGGATAATTATGATTAAGAGATCATGTAAAGTTATTATGGCGACTGTAAGAATATTAGTGATGCTGGGCCTGGCTTTTGTTCTCACCCCAGCAGTTCATGGAGAAGCCAAGCAGTTCAGGATGTTTGTCGTGAGCAGTTATCACCCGGAATATCTCTGGTCTCAAGAAACTCACCAAGGAGTCTGCGCTGGACTGCTGGATTTCGATTTTCTGGATAATAAGCAACAAGTTGAAGAATATACTAGACATAATTATGTGGAGAGTTCCAAAGCAGTTATCAAAAAAGCCTGGATGGACACCAAGCGGAGAAGTAGCGAAGCAGAAATAGCCTCGACCACGGTGCGTTTGGTCAAAGAGATCGATGAGTTTAAGCCGGATTTGCTTCTCTTGGGGGATGATAATGCGGCCAATTACCTGGGCAACCAGTATCTTAATACCAGGATACCGGTAGTTTTCTGGGGCATAAATGGACTGCCCTTAAAATATGGTTTGGTGCAGTCTCTAAAAAAACCAGGCCATAACGTGACGGGAGTCTATCAGAGCGGCTACTCGCAAGAATGTGTGGAATTTCTGAAAAAGCTGGTCCCTACCGTGGAAACCTTTGCCATGCTTTCAGATGAATCGGAAACTGGCAAAAGCATGGTCAAGAACCTGGGAAAGTTGGCAGCAGCAGGCAAGCTACCCCTGAAGCTGGTGGGCACCATCGTGACAGACTCCTTCTCGGACTGGCAAGCCGGAGCCTTAAGACTGCAAAAGAAAGCGGATGCTTTTTTTGTGGCCACCCACGGCACCCTCAAAGATGATACGGGCAAACCAGTTGACCATTTGCAGGCTGGAGCTTGGTATCTGCGCCATGTCAAGAAACCTGATTGCGCCCCGGCCAAACACTTCGTCGAGGAAGGGATTCTGCTATCGGTGGATGACTCAGGTTTTAAGCAGGGCTATGAGGCTGTACGGATTGCCTCGCAAATACTTCAGGAGGGCAAAGATCCCGGCAATATCCCGGTGTATGCTCCAGAAAGGGGAACAATGAGCTTAAATCGCCAGCGAGCCAGGATGTTGGGCATTGATCTCACCCAAAAAGATTTTATTGAGGAATTTATTGATAAGGCCTTAGCCTTGGAAAAATATCCGCAGTAGAGGCCGTCTCGGGTATGGAGAAATGGCCATCAAAACCATCTGAGACTGACTAAAAGCCAAAAAGCCAAAATTTCAACATCCGCCAGGATGGCCATGAACATCGCGAAATGAGCAAGAGAAAAGGATTATTCATTTCTCACAAGCTGCTCATGGCTTTCCTAACCCGCTCTATTCATCAAGTTTTTCGCAAACCTTCTATCTCTCTGATTCTATTGAGTTTACAGGATTTGGCCAAAAAACAGAGGGTAAAATGTAGCCGCAGGCTTTAGCCGGCGCTCTGTGAATTTGGCGGATCCAGTGAATTTTGCGGGCTAAGAGACGGTCGGGTAAGGTGGGGGGTACAACCATATAACCTGGTCAAGCTGCCCGGCGCCAGCTTTAACCGGCAGGTCTCCTGACCCCAAACTGAGAGGTGGGCTCAAACTTTAGGACCCAGCAGACCTGAGAAAGCGTGCCAAAGTCCATGAGCCCCTGGATCAGTGGGGGGTGATGGCCTTCAGCCATTTTTCCAAGACTTTCTGAAGTTGCTCTTTAGTAAAGGGTTTGCTTAAATAATCATCCATACCTGCACTGAGACAGGCCTCTCGGTCTCCCTCCATGGCATGGGCGGTGAGGGCTATGATGGGCAGGCGGGATGCCGTTTCGGACATGGCTTCTCTAGCCCTGATGGCCCTGGTGGCCTCATAACCATCAATCTCGGGCATCTGGCAATCCATAAAAATCAGATTATACCGAAAACGGTCCAGGGCTTCCAATGCCTTTCGACCATCGGAGACCACATCCACCTGGCAACCGATATGGGCCAACATGGCTGAGGCAACTTCCTGGTTGACCGGGTTGTCTTCAGCCAACAGAACGCGAGCCCGAAAATCTTCTCTTGGTGAATCAGCCAGCGTGGGCGACCTCTGAGGGCAGTCATCCCCAAGGGCCACTTGGGGACTGGCTTCTTTCTGAAAGGGTACAGAAAACCAAAACATGGAGCCTTGGGATATTTTGCTGACAACTCCAACTTTCCCCTTCATGGCTATCACCAGTAGCTTGACAATAGCCAACCCCAGACCGCTGCCGCCAAATTTTCTGGTTGTGGAGCCATCCCCCTGGCAGAAGGGATCAAAAATCACTGTCTGCACCTCGGGTGAGATACCTATACCGGTGTCCTGAACTTCCACTCGGATTTCCGCCCGCTCAGCATGTTCTTGAACGCAGGTAACCCGGAGGATAATTTCTCCGGCTGAGGTGAACTTGATGGCGTTGCTCAGCAGATTAAGGACAATCTGGCCTACGCGGGTCGGGTCTCCTCGCAGCAGAATAGGCGTCTCCGGTTCAATCAGACAACTCATCTCCAGCCCCTTGACCTTGGCCTCTCCTGCCACTAGATTCACAACCTCTTCCACGACTCTGGATAAATCAAAAGGAATGTCTTCGAGAGCCAGCTTAGAGGCCTCGATGCGGGAGATATCCAGAATGTCATTGACGATACCCAACAATAATTCTCCGGATTTCCTGGCATCCCCCAGATATCGGCGTTGTTTGTCAGTCAGTTCGGTGAGGTGCAGTAACTCTATAATTCCCAGCACCCCATTCAAGGGAGTGCGAATCTCATGGCTCATGTTGGCCAGGAATTGGGATTTGGCAATGTTGGCGCTTTCAGCAGTCTGCTTGGCCCTTTCCAATTCCGCCAGGGCCAAAGAAAGATCGGCGGTGCGTTCGGCCACCATACTCTCAAGTATGAGGTTCTGTTGCTTGATAAACGCCTCGGCCTCCCTGAGGGTGGTAATATCCCGGGCTACGGTAAGAATACAACCAGCATCTCTATACACGATTTGTCTGGCTTTGACTTCGAAGGGGATCTTCTGGCCCTGCTTATTTTGCCGGTGTTCTTTATAGACAACCTCTCCTTGTTCCTGGAGGGTTTTCACAACCTGGGCCGGTTCTTCGGGGAAACAGATTTCATGAACAGGCAAGCCAAGTAACTCCTCACGGGTGTAGCCAAGCAGTTGATAGCCAAATTCGTTGGTTTCCAGGATATTACCCTCAAGATCCTGAATCCAGACAATATCAGTGACGTGGTCAAACAGTTCTCTATAACGGGAATCCTCTTGGGCCACATGAAGTTGATGCAACATGGAATTAAAGGTTTGGGCAAGCTGCTGGAACTCGACAAACTGTTTGCCTGGCAGGTCGAAGCCGTCAATTTTTTCGCCATTGGAGATGGCTTGGGCTTCGGCGGCCATTTCCTTCAGGGGGGCGCTCAGGCGTCTGGTCAGCAGGGTGGCGAAGGGTTGAGTCAGGGCCACTAACAGCAGGCTGAGCCCCCCGATTACATAAAGCATCTTGGTTTTTATCTCTTCTAAAGGCTGCATGGGAACAAAATAATAAAGGGACTCAAAGAGATGACTGCGACTAGTGATCCCGGCGATTGCCCCCCAGGTGTACGGCAGGAAAACATCCTGGCGGGTTAGGGTGGGATGTTGCGAGGAAGTTATTTGCCTGAAAGCGGAGTCCAGGCTTTTCAGGCCACCGGGGACCTTTAGATAGAACCAATTACTGCCGATTTGGGAAAGCTGAAGATCCAAGGTGGCGTCTTGGGACAAGTTATACACGCAGTAGGCCGTTCCTATCGTCTCTTCATCCCTTTTTATCGGTTGGGAGAAGATAAGGACCCATTGGTCGGGAAGGAGGTAGGGTTTACCCTCGACAATTTGAGAGCCGGCAGTCTGGATGAGTCGGATTAAGGTCTTGGGGGTTTCGGGATAAAACTCCTTGTCGGGTCCACCCTGGACAAAATAGTTGGCTCCATCGACAGGAGGGCAGATCTGCTGGAGATTTTCCTTTAATTGAGGCTTTACTCCCAGCATCAAGGTGACCTTGACCGTGTTATTATTAACAATATCATTGAGACGTTTCTCTATCCTCCGGATTCTATCTTGGACGATTTTTTCCGCCAGGCTCTTCTCTGCCTGGGCCCGGGCCAGAAACTGGAATTCAAGAGCCTGATTCAGGAAGTAAAGGAGTATGCCGCTCAACATAGCCACCATCAGAAAGACGCTGGCTATGAGTCGGGTCCTCAGGTATGACCGGAAAGTGCCGGCTTGCCGTGGCTGACCGGCCTCGGTGGCTTTCGGTGAAACAGCCATGCAGGGAGCCTTATTTGATCAATATATCGGCGGCGGAGAGGATATCCAGGGGGATGGTCACGCCAAGCTTTTGGGCTCGCTTCACATTAAAAACCAGGGCGTAACGCTCAGCATCGGCGATGGGAAGAGCCCCGGCAGGAGTCCCCTTGAAGATGGCCGCGGCCATTTTCCCTGCCTGACGGCCCATGGCTTTAAAATCCACGCTCGCCCCCCCGAAAAGACCCAGGCGGCAATAAGAAAAATTTATGGGCATAGCCGCTTTCCGGCATTTTTTCACATCCCAGTCGATCATTTGGGGGGCGGTATAGACTTTCCCTTTCTGATCTTTGAGCATTACCGTCCCCAGATAATAAGCTCCGGTGGCGGGGTCGCGATTAATTGCGTCGATTTCCCGGCGAAATTCTTCCCAATTGCGCATAACTCTCTTGTCTACCTGACAAGATAGTGGGGGACCGCTGGCTAATTCTAGGTCAACTTGCCGGGCAATGGCTTTCCCGGTGGGGGAGAGGTCGGTGAGGACACGGACCTTTTTCAGGTCTGGCATTATATGATTCATTATCCGCACCGCATCCCGGATGTGCAGCTTTTCGTAAACTCCGGTCACGTTGTGGCCGGGCTTTTGACGATTTTCCATAAACCTGAAGGAGCGCTGGTAATTTTCCGGTTGGCCGTTCATGCCCGTAAAAACCACAGAAAGGGGCTGGTCTACCAGGGGGGGCACTACGGTGCGGAAAGCATTGTCATCAATGGTGACCAGTAAATCGGGCTGAAACTGGCGGATGGCCTGCAAGGCTTTTTCACCCTGAGCTTTGATTAACTCCGGGGTATTGTTCGTCCGATAGGTGTCCATAAAATAAGCCTGGACTGTCAGGTTCTTATTGGGTACCCATCCGGCTTCCGCCAGGGCTTCCAGGAGGCCATCGTGCTGAGGCTGCCCACAGATGTGGCCTGATTCGTAACTGTGCAGGATAAAAAGCCGTTTGGCGGGCGGTTCTGCCAGAACCGGCCGGGGGACACCACAGATTAGATAAAGAAAGCCGATCAAGCCGGCAAGCCCCAAAAAAATCATTAATCTTAAACCTTTCATGAAACCCTATCCTCCTTTCCCCTGGTTCACCGTGCGCAGCATATTGATACCGTTACATTAATAGACATATTCTCTTTCGACCAAGGGCGGCAAAATCTTTAGGAAGGAAAAGTTTTAGCTGCTCTGCAAAGCTGTCAGTGGTCATAGGCCAGTCCCACAGAGGCCTGCCGGTGGTCCCATAATCATCAAATGGAGCTTTCTTGGCGGCACCTGAAGCCGGTAATATTAATAATTCGTAAATATTGGGGTGCTTCCTTGACAGACAAGTTTGGAATTACTATGAAATTGTTATTCTTAGCGCTCTAGTGATCCATTCTGAACTATCGTTCCGGCGCGGCAAGATATTAAATTCCCATTACCACGTTCTTTGATGAAACGATAAGGAGGGATGAGCTTGTGAGAAAACCGTTTCTCATCGTCTTGGCCCTGTGGTTGGCCCTGGCAGTAGGGGTCTCGGTCATAGGATGCGGCTCGAATGACCCGAAGCCGAGTGAGACTAAGCAAACCCAAGTCCAGCAAATCCCACCCCCACAAACCCAAGCGAAGCAAACTGAGCCCAAGCAAAAAGAGCCTCCGCCAACCAGCCAGAAATCAGGAGTAGCCAAGAACAGCGCAGCAGCCGATACAAAACCCAACATCCTGGTCATCTGGGGCGATGACGTCGGCTTCTGGAACATCAGCGCCAATAGCCTGGGCATGATGGGTTACAAAACCCCCAACATCGACCGCATCGCCCGGGAAGGCATGCGCTTCACTGACTATTACGGCGAGCAGAGCTGCACCGCAGGCCGCTCGTCTTTCATCATGGGCCAAAGTGTGTTCCGCACCGGCCTCTCCAAAGTGGGCCTCCCCGGTGCCGACCTGGGCATGCAAAAGGAAGACCCCACCATCGCCGGGTTGCTCAAGGCCCAGGGCTACGCCACCGGGCAGTTCGGTAAAAATCACCTGGGCGACAAGGATGAGCATTTACCCACGATGCACGGCTTCGATGAGTTCTTCGGCAACCTCTACCACCTGAACGCCGAGGAGGAGCCGGAAAACATGGATTACCCCAAAGACCCGAAATTTCGCCAGAAGTTCGGTCCCCGGGGCGTGATCCACAGTTGGGCTGACGGCAAAGGCGGGCAGAAGGTGGAAGATACCGGCCCGCTGACCAGGAAACGCATGGAAACGGTGGATGATGAGACAATGGCCGCGGCCGTTGATTTCATCAGACGCCAGCACCAAGAGGGCAAGCCCTTCTTTGTCTGGTGGAACGGCACCAGGATGCACTTCCGCACCCATGTCAAGCCGGAACACCGCGGCATCTCAGGTCAGGACGAGTATAGCGACGGCATGGTGGAGCACGACGGCCACGTCGGTCAGTTGCTGAAACTCCTGGACGAGTTAGGCATTGCCGATACCACCGTGGTCTTTTACAGCACTGACAACGGTCCCCACGCCAACACCTGGCCCGACGCCGCCACCACGCCGTTCCGCGGCGAGAAAAACACCAACTGGGAAGGCGGCTGGCGGGTGCCGGCCTTCGTGCGCTGGCCCGGGAAAATCAAGCCGGGCTCGGTCTCCAACCAGATCATGCACCATATGGACTGGCTGCCCACCTTCCTGGCTATGGCGGGCGAGCCTGACATCAAGGAAAAACTCCTGACGGGTTACAGCGCCATCGGGCGGGACTACAAGGTTCACCTGGACGGCTACAACTTCCTGCCTTTCCTCACCGGCCAGACCGACAAGAGTCCCCGCAAAGAGATTTTTTATTTCTCCGATGACGGCGACCTGACGGCCCTGCGCTATTTGGATTGGAAGATCATTTTCATGGAGCAGCGGGTCCCGGGCACCTTTCAGGTGTGGGCCGAACCCTTCGTGCCGCTGCGCGTCCCCAAAATCTTCAACCTGCGCCGGGATCCCTTCGAGCGGGCCGACATCACCTCCAACACCTATTATGACTGGCTGATTGATCGGGCCTTCCTGCTCGTGCCGGCTCAAGCCTACGTTGGGAAGTTCATGGCTACCTTCAAGGATTATCCACCCCGGCAGGAGGCGGCCAGCTTCAGCTTGGATCAGGTAATGGAGCAACTTAAGACCAGCGGCGCCAGCAAGTAATCAAATTGCCACATATTGCCACTAGGCGGGGGCGGTCGTGTAAACTAGCCCCCGCTTTTTTTGCACTTCATTCATCAAGGAAGTATACTTCTTCATGATGAAGTGAGATATTACGCAGACAGGGGGAAAAGGAGGGGCCCAAGGAACGGCAAAGGCGAAAGGTCCTGAGGAGCTGGCAAAAGCAAGGAAAATAAAAGCTTCACAAGAGGAAACCATGCTGAAAGGAGGTATGGATGGAGGGACGAAGTAAAGCAATCCTGGCAGCCCTGGCCGTAATAATGGCCCTGGCTATGCTGGTTGCGGTTGCCGGGCCGGCTGCGGCCCAGGAAGCAAGTAAGAAGCCCAACATTATCCTGATCCTGTCCGATGACTTCGGTTACGGCGACTCGGGGGTTTACGGCGGCGGTCCCGGGCGCGGCATGCCCACCCCCAGCCTTGACCGTATGGCGGATGAGGGCATGACCTTCTACTCATTTTATGCCCAGCCGAGTTGCACGCCAGGCCGGGCCGCGGTGCAAACCGGCCGCATCCCCAACCGCAGCGGCATGACCACCGTGGCTTTCCAGGGCCAGGGCGGCGGCTTGCCCAAGGCGGAGTGGACCCTGGCCTCGGTGTTGAAAAAGGCGGGCTACCAGACCTTCTTTACCGGCAAGTGGCATCTGGGCGAGGCTGATTATGCCCTGCCCAACGCCCAGGGCTACGACGAGATGAAGTATTGTTTCCTCTATCATCTCAACGCCTACACCTATGGCGACCCCAAGTGGTTCCCGGACATGGATCCAAAGCTCCGGGAAATGTTCCAGAAGGTGACCAAGGGCTCCTTGTCGGGCAAGGCAGGTGAGCAGGCGAAAGAAGATTTTAAGGTCAACGGCGAGTACGTCAACACTCCCGAGAAGGGCATCGTGGGCATTCCCTTCCTGGACGAGTACGTGGAGAAGGCCTCGCTAGAGTATCTCGACAAGGCCGCCAAGTCCGGCAAGCCGTTTTTCATGAGCATCAACTTCATGAAGGTGCATCAGCCGAATTTGCCGGCCCCGGACTTCGTGCACAAATCCCTGTCCAAGAGCAAATACGCCGATTCTCTGGTGGAGGCCGACACCAGGATCGGCCGGATTATAGACAAGGTTCGGGCCCTGGGTCTCGACAAGAACACCTATGTCTTCTGGACTACGGACAATGGCGCCTGGCAGGATGTTTACCCGGATGCCGGCTACACGCCGTTCCGGGGCACCAAAGGCACGGTGCGGGAGGGCGGCAACCGGGTGCCGGCCATTGCCTGGGGGCCGAAGATCAAAGCCGGCTCCAGGAATTACGACATCGTCGGCGGCCTGGATTATATGGCCACCTTCGCCGCGCTGGCCGGGGAAAAGTTGCCGGACAAGGACCGTGAAGGCAAGCCCATTATCTTCGACAGCTATGACATTACCCCGGTCCTGTTCGGGACGGGAAAATGTCCCCGCACTTCCTGGTTCTACTTCACCGAGAACGAGTTGACCCCCGGCGCGGCCCGGGTGGGCAACTACAAGGCCGTGTTCAACCTGCGGGGTGACGACGGCGCCATTACCGGTGGACTGGCGGTGGATTCCAACCTCGGCTGGAAAGGGCCGGAGAAGTATGTCGCCACAGTCCCCCAGGTCTTCGATCTCTACCAGGACCCCCAGGAGCGCTACGACATTTTCATGAACAACTTCACTGAGCGGACCTGGACCCTCGTGACCATCAACGAAGAGGTCAAGAAACTGATGAAGACGTACGTCCAACATCCGCCGCGCAAGCTGCAGAGCGAAGTCTACACAGGCCCGATCACGCTTTCACAGTACGAGCGGGTTAAGCACATTCGCGAGATGCTGGAAAAGGAGGGTATCCAGCTCCCCCTGCCTACGGGTAACTAACCTCTGAAGGGCGCTCCAGCCAGGGGCGCCCCCTCTATTTCCTCCACCATAAAGGTCAAACATGAAACCAGGAAACGTTTTTAGGAAAATCGCCCTCCTCTGTCTCGTCGGAGCTTTTGGGGTCCTGATGCCGCTGGCCCCGGTCCTGGCCCAGCAGGCCGCGGACCCACTGCCTTCATGGAACGACGGTCCGGCGAAACAGGCTATCCTTGATTTTGTGAAAGCCACCACCGACAAAGCCAGCCCGAAATATGTGGCCCCCGCCGAGCGTATCGCCGTCTTTGACAATGACGGCACCCTGTGGGTGGAGCAACCCATGTACGTTCAGCTGGCCTTTGCCCTTGACCGGGTCAAAAACCTGGCTCCTAAGCATCCAGAATGGCGGGGAAAACCTCCGTTTAAGGATGTACTCGACAATAACTTGCAAGCCCTGGCCGCTTCCGGCCAACGAGGTCTTTTGGAATTAATCATGGCCACCCACGCAGACATGACCGCCCAGCAGTTCGACAAAATCGTCACAGATTGGCTTGCCAAAGCCCGGCATCCCAAGTTTAAGCGCCCCTATACCGAACTGGTGTATCAACCCATGCTGGAGCTCCTGGCGTACCTCAGAGCCAACGGCTTCAAGACCTTCATCGTCTCGGGTGGGGGCCTTGAGTTCATGAGGCCCTGGACAGAGAAGGTCTATGGCGTCCCACCCGAGCAGGTGGTGGGGAGCAGCATCAAGACGAAGTATGAGCTGAAGGACGGCAAACCGGTCATCGTACGCCTGCCTGAGGTAGATTTCATTGATGACAAGGCGGGCAAGCCCGTGGGCATCTGGAAGTTCATCGGTCGGCGGCCCCTCGCCGCGTTCGGCAATTCCGACGGCGACCTGGAAATGCTCCAGTGGACTGCGGCGGGCCCGGGGGCGCGACTCATGCTCATCGTTCACCACACGGACGCCAAACGGGAGTATGCTTATGATCGCCAATCCACCTTTGGCCGCCTGGATAAGGCCCTGGATGAAGCCAGACAGCGGGGCTGGGTGGTGGTGGATATGAAGAAAGATTGGAGAAAAATATTTCCCTCTGATTAAGGAGGGAATCGAACTCAAGATAACTTGTCGAGGGTCATGGCCTGGCGCGCTTCCCCAAAAACCTGGTCTAGTCAATAAGCCTGGCAGTGGCAATCATGGCCGGGAAATTGGGGATTTCTTGGTAGTGGCAATAAAGCGCCTCATCTTCCGGCGACCCATGGGCTCCTCAGGCCCAAGCCCCAGACTATGCCATCTCGGTGAGCTGCCGGGAGTGGCACGAAAAGTTTTGTACACTGTGGGCGCTCTCCCACCACGGCCTGGCCATGCAGCCGGTGACCCCGGAGTTTCTCAAAACCAAGCTCGAACTGCAAAAAAGCGCCATCCGCCAAGGAAATTGAGAGCTTGTCAAAGTGGGCCACCCTGCCGGGCCAGACCGAACTCTACCACCGGTCCAAGGATCCCGGTGAAAAGGAGAACGTAACGGACAAGCATCCGGAGATCTTGAGTACTGCTCTCTATCTGGCATTTGTAACCACGAAGAGAACTTCTGATATTCAGATAATATCGCCACAATTGTCGAAGGGGAAATACTGTAATTTACAAAAAGAAAATTTATCTGGACTTCAGGTCTCAGTTATGGACTAGAACTGCTTGAGGTAATTCTCAAGGAGACCCAAAGCTTCGGCCTCCAGCAGAGGGCAGGCTTCCGGTGCCGCCTCTCCGGCGCTCACCCGGGTGGCCAAGACCAGGCAGGTGGGCTGCCCACAGGCCTGGCAGTTGGTCCGGGGCAGAAGCTTCAGGATCTCGAGGATGCTCGGTCGGGGGGCCACCTCGTAGCTCGGCGCAATCGTTTCCCTCCTTTTCCAGGTGTCGTTGATCACACCCGTCAGCCAGGCCACGATCTCCTCGGCTTCGGCCTCATCCCTCAGGATGTTGATGGCGATTTCCCGGGGGTGGAAGGTGATGAGCTTGGCCCGATATTTGATGGTGAGCGACGGGGGCTGCCGTATATACAGGTGCCCCCGCAACACGGTGTTCAAATACGGCAGGAGCTCCTCGATATCTCCGTCCAGACAGGCCAGACCCCGCAGGTGGGTGGCTTCCGGGTTCGGCGGCCGGCGGAATTCCAGCTGATAGTTCTTAACCAGCATGATCTGATCCCTCATACGCCTTGGTCCTGGGAAGTGCACGCCCCTTTTATTTTGAGATTGTTGAAAAAAGATTTTTGGGAAAGGGGGCCAGGGGTCGCGGACCCCTGCCCCCTCTCCCAAGCCCTTACATTAAGCGGGAGCACAGGCTTCCAGCCTGTGCAGGAACAGGCATCCTGCCTGTTCTCCCGGTAAAAAGGGGGGTTGGGAGGGGAGTTTGAGCGGAGGGAAACACAGGCGAGACGCCTGTGCCACAGGGCCCATGGTCCCCCGGCCCGCTCCTCAAGATTCTTTCGCAACAGTCTCATTTTAGTCCGCTTTTCACCTTAGCGGCCGCTTTGGCATTGAAGCGGGCGGCATCGATGACGAACCTTTCGTGGATGCCCTCGGAGATGAGGTCGACGCCGTCCTCGGCTCGAATGGCAAAGGTCAGTTTACGGCCTTCAATGTTGGTGAGTTCCACCTGAATACTCACGGTAAGTCCGGGCGGGGTGGCGGCCACATGGGAGAGCTGGAACCCCACCCCCACTGTCTGCTCCCGGGGCCAGTCCAGGTGCGGGTTGACCACCTGAATACAGGCCCATTCGATGAGCCCCACCATGAATCCCGAAGCCAGGACCTCCGGCATGGCCTGAAATTCTTGGGACTCGGGCAAGAGGTGCGGCACCGTCCGGGTGGCCGGCACCGGAAAGCTGAAGCTGAATTGTAATCCAGGCTGTAACGTCTCTTTCATGGCGACCCCTCCTGGTTTTTTCTTGATTATAATAACCAGCTCTACTATAAGTAAAATTAATATATTTTACTTATATGATAAGAGAATCTCATGGAATGGCAGCAGATCGTAGGATTTCACCAGGTGGCGCGCCAGGGGAGCTTCACCAAAGCGGCGGAGGCCACCTTTCGGACCCAGTCGGCACTCAGTCAACAAGTCAAGGCCCTGGAAGAAGAGTTGGGCTGCCGACTCCTGGAACGGATCGGCAAGCGCAAACTTCGGCTCACCGAAGCCGGGGAAAGGTTTTTCCGATTCACCCAGTCCGTCCTGAGTTCTTATGTAGGGCTGCAGGAGGAGTTGCAGGAACTGCAGGGGATTCCCGCCGGGGAACTCCGCCTGGCCGCGCCGTTTACCACCCTCTATCATTTGTTCCGGGAGGTGTTGCGCGCCTACCCCAAACTCTTTCCCCAGGTGCGTTTGGCCATCCTGGACCGCTCACAAAGGGAGGTCATCGACTTGGTGCGGCACGGCGACATTGACTTCGGTATCGCCCTGGAATCGACGGCGCCCCGGGACCTGGCAACCCAACGCTGGCAGCAGGTGGAGATGGTCCTCATGACCCCCCGGGACCATCCCTTAACCCGGGGGAAGCGGGTCACTCTTCAGCAAATTGCCCGGTATCCCCTGATTCTCCCGCCCCGGGGCCAACGGTCCCCAGGCCGGCAAACCCTGGAGGCCCTTTTTCAGAAACAGGGCCTGGACTACCAGGTCGTCATGGAATCCTCCAATGTGGAGTTAAGCTCCCTCTATGTAGAATTGGGACTGGGCATCTCATTTGCTACTATTGTCAAGGAGTTACCCCTGGCCAGACAGCGACCCTTGGCCTTTATCCCCATGAATCAATTCGTGGCGCCGGATTTTCTGGCGGTGATTCACCGGAAGGATAAGGTCATAAGCGCCTATATGGAGGCGTTTCTTGAACTCTTGTTCGCCCAGTGATGCCAAACCTGGCGAAAAAGCCCGGCAGGATAGAGGAAAATTTGCTTCGAAAAAGGCGTTGATGGTAAGATAAGTTGAGCCAGCGGGGCGAGACTCTTTATATAATCAGGGCACTTTGATGACTACGGCCAGTGGGCGCCCCAGAAGCTTTCTTGGGGAAGAATCCTCAGCGGAGCAGGAACATGCTAGTCACGGGATATTCTGACTTTTCTTTGAAAGTGGAGGGCACGCCGACCAGAACCTGTTTGGGGGTCGAGGAGAGAATGTGCGCTCATTTCCGGCTGGATGCTGATATTTCACCCCTGTTCCCCTATATCAATGGCGTAGCCCAGGCAGCTGCCTTTTTCGAAAAACCATTGTTTATCAGGTTTATTCTGGACGGCATCCTGTGCGGTCTGTATCCCCACCACGGTGTGGCCGCACCTTTTGCCGGCCGGGAGGAGGCTCTGGAGTTTCTGGAACGGCTGCTGGTCTTCCTCAATGATATTCATTGCCGCCGGGATGCCCTGGCGCCGAATCATAAAAGATGGAAGCCGGTGCCCGTGCTTGACATTTTCCGGCTCCTGCCCCGGACCAATTGCCGGGAATGCGGTTTTCCCACCTGCCTGGCCTTTGCCGCCGCGCTAAGCCAACAAAAGACCTTCCCCAAACAATGCCCCGCCTTGGCCCGCCCCATTTCAGAACAGGCCATCTATCCGGTGCTTGATGAACAGGGGAAGGTGCTGTCCACCGTAACCATTGACCTCGATATCAGCCGTTTAAGACGAAACCTGGAAACCCAGCAGCAATACCCTCATCGTCTGGAAGGGAATGACAGTCACAGGGCCCTGAATCCCGGAGCCGACCAGGGAATCGAAAACTCTTCTTTGCCCGCGCCTCTTACCGACCGGGAACTGGAAGTGCTGCGCCTGTTGGCCCAGGGGGACACCAATGTGGCCATCTCCCACCGTTTGAGTATCAGTCCCCACACCGTCAAAAGCCACGTCATCCATATCTTCAATAAACTGGGGGTGAACGATCGCACCCAGGCCGCGGTGTGGGCCACGCGTCACCAGTTAGTCTAAGACGGTTGTAAAGAGATTATTGGGAAAGGGGGCCAGGGGTCGCGGACCCCTTCCCCCTCTCCCAAGCCCACTCCCCCAAAGCCTAAAGCCAGTAGCCAGTTTCCAGTTACCAGTAATCGGCGCCAAGTTATTTTAATGACTACTGGTCACTGGTTACTAAATAAGGGGGATTGGGAAGGAAGTTTGAGGGGGGAAACACAGTCGAAACGCCTGTGCCACAAGGCCCATGGTCCCCCGGCCCGCCCCTCGAGATACTTTAGTAACAGTCTCAGTTTAAGCCCTTCCTGAATGAAAAAATGTGGGAATCCCCCAAATGGGGGATTTCTGTTTTGCTCCACCAGGTTAAATTATTTCTGGACTGCAGTTAAAGGAGGAAATCTGCATGAAATGCGAACAATGCCGCGCCCCTATTGAGCCGGGAGAAGAAAAAGAACATCAAAGCCAGGTGCTCTGTGAAGATTGCTACCTGGATGCCCTCCCGATGAAAACCTGTGACCCCTGGGCGGTATATTCAGCCACGTCGCTGGAACGCCATACCGGCGGCTCCGTTACCCTGACGCCGACCCAGTCCGAGATTTTGCAGATACTCAAGGAGACCGGCGGTTTGGAGCGCGAGGCCCTGCTCGAGGCCCTGGGCGGCCAATTGACCATGTCTGAGCTGGAACGGGAGTTCGCCACCCTCAGGCACATGGAAAAGGCCCGGGGGGAAAAGCGGGGGAGAAAGTCTTTCTCAGGGTTTGGTAAAAGAGCATACCCGGAGAGCTGACTTTAGCGATAGGAGGGGCTAATGACAGAATATACACCCAATATGCCTCCCGGCTCCCGGTGGGCCGATGAATTGCCTGGGGATTTCTGGGCTAGTCTCGAGGCCCGGCCTCCGGACCTGGCCGCCGCCGCCACCGGGGCCACCCTGGACCAGGGGCGGTTCACGCTGCCGGTTTTTGCCAGGCCCTATCTGGTTGATCCGGCCCACCGCCTGGTTCAGGACCTGGCCCGCCCCGGGGCGCGGGTAGATTATAATACCGCCCTGGTACTGGTCACCCATCTGGCCCGGGGCCTGGAAGTGCCGCCGGCCGGCCGGATGATATCCCCCGGGGAATTGCCGGGCGGCAGGGCCTTGCTGGCCGGTCCCCATACCTTGCCGATGGAGCCGATCATCAGCCTTTTCGGACACGACCCCGAGGCCCTGGTGCGCCGGGCTCGGGAATTGGGTGGGGACCAATGCGACGGGGCCGACATTGCGGTTTGCCTGCCAGGCCTGCCCCGGGTGCCCCTGTATCTGCTGCTCTGGGTGGCGGATGAGGAATTCCCCGCCCGGGCCGCACCGGGAGTGGATACCAATGTCTTGCATCACCTGGACCTGGACGGTTTGCTGTCCCTCGGTCATCTGATGGTGCAGCAGCTCACGGAAGAGTCTGCCTGAGAAAACCCCAACGGCTTTGGCGGGAACTATAAGGTCAACTTTTTCCTGAAATACTCAGGAGAATCAGATGGACTATGCTTTTCTCACGGCTCCTTGTGGCCTGCCGTGCTTTGCTTGTTATATGTATCTGGCCAATGAAGATGAGGCCATGCGTCACCTGGTCTCCCGGGAATTGGGCTTGCCGCTGGAACAAGCCGTCTGCCCCGGCTGCCGGAACGTCCACGGCCAACCCGCCCACCTCCCCATGCGCTGCCGGGTTTATCCCTGTGCCACCGGGAAAGGGCTGCAAGTGTGCAGCGACTGCCCGGACTTCCTCTGCGACCTCCTGCATCCCTATGTTGATAATGCCAAAGTGTGGCATAATACTAAGGTTTTCAACCTGTGTCTCATCAGGAAAATGGGGCTGGCCTCATGGGCTCAAGACAAGGCCCAGAGTGTATTGGAAGTGTATTCCTATGGCAAGTGGAAGCTGTAGCGAAAGGGAGCAGAGGGTCGATTTTTGCGTTCTCCATCTTATTTCTATATTGAACTAAGTTTTCTTTCCAGCAGTACCAATAAGCGAGGAAATGTGTTAGTCCAAGGTGCCGCCTGCCTCATGAGCCTTCTGCTCTTGGTCTACCCGTCCCTCTCGAGCTCCCGGGCCGAGGGGCCGAAAAATCAGCCCCTGGTCAACCCCATGAGCAAAATCACCTTCAACCCGGAGCAATTGAACGAGCACGGTCTCTATGGACCGCCTGACGGTCTCAGGGCCTTGCATTATGAATTCTGCATTCCGGCTAATCCGGTTCACGCCGCCCAGGTGCGGCAGATAGACCCCACTATAGAAATTTCCCCAACATCACCAGGAAGAATTGGCTGCACCGAGAGCGAGTACCTGTGTCTTGGCAACACCCATCAGCCCAACTTTAAGGCTGTGCTGTTTAAATTGGCGCAGCTTCCCTATGTCAAGCGCATCGATCAAGCTTTTTTCGAGTAGCGTCGGCGGTTAGGAAAGGCAATAACAACAACCATCAGGATAGGAGTCAGACTTGTCTTCTCAGCGGATCATTCTTGTGATTTTGGCGATGGTCCTGGCTATGGCGCTTCCCCTCCAGGCCGGTCCGCCGGAGAAAAAACCGGTGCAGTCCTCAAAACAGTGGAGCGGCTCGGTCGACGACCTCTCACTCAGGAAAGAGGCGCCGGAGTTTATCCTCTCCGCCCAGGAACTTGAGAAGCTTTGGGGTGCCTGGAAAGTGCCGGGCCCAATACCGCAGGTGGACTTTGCTAAAAATCTCGTTGTGGT
Organism: uncultured delta proteobacterium; assembly: GCA_963709285.1. Classification (GTDB taxonomy): domain Bacteria; phylum Desulfobacterota; class Desulfobaccia; order Desulfobaccales; family 0-14-0-80-60-11; genus JBGSLA01. The sequence continues at coordinate 41,764 of CAVPVR010000001.1, forward strand.
GGCCACCACCCAGGGGAGCCGGATGCGCCTCGGTGCCTCCCTGGACGGGAAGGGGAATCTCCAGGTCCTGAGTATGACTACCAGGGACTTACGTCCCGGCTTCCGGTACGTCATCGCCGTGGTCAGCCGTGCAGGGGTAAAGACCGTCAATGGCAAAGAACTGACGGCCAAAACCTCAGAATCCAAACCCGGGCCGTCCAAGTAATGAGGGTTTGTGCCATCAGTAGGGCGCTCTGGGGTAAATGACGTTTCCCAGTAGCGCCCCAGCATTTAGGCAAACTCCCCCCCACACAATTTAGGCCTGGAGTAAAGGCGCCAGTTTTACCTTACAGCCGCAAAATAACGCCCCATTCAATTCGGCCACTACGAATCCTTCCTATAATAAGGCCTCAGTATCCGTCCCATCTCACCTATATAGAAATAATCAGGAATTAAATGGCACAACCGCTTTCTGAGTCAAAAAAATGCAGGAAATTCAGGTCCACCATGAGTGTCATTGCCTGCCCGGAGGCCAGCGGCCGGGTGGCCTCCAGGGAAGCCACCAGGGATACCCTGTCGCTTTCCGGGGACAGGGGGTCCGGCAGGGAAAAATGGACATAATTGAGCGGCCCGGTGGTCTCCACCAATTCGGCTTCAGCCTCAAAGGAGACCACCCCGGGGCCGGGGGGAAGATCTCCCTTTTCCTTGAGATGCTCAGGCCGAACCCCGATAACCAGCCCTTTTCCCATATGCTGGAGCAATGCCGGGTGTCGTGTTACCAAGACCTCAGGCAGGGGAACGGCCTGTCCGGCGAATTCCAGGATAAGCCCCTCAGGCACCTGGCGGAGGCGGCCCCTCAGGAAATTCATGGCCGGGGAGCCGATGAACCCGGCGACAAATTGGGTGGCCGGATGTTCGTAGAGTTCCCGGGCCGAAGCCACCTGCTGCAAGCAGCCCTGGTGCAACACCGCCACCCGGTCCCCCATGGTCAGAGCTTCCGTCTGGTCATGAGTGACATACAGGATGGTCACCCCCAGTTCCCGCTGCAATTTCAAAATTTCCCCCCGCATTTTGACCCGCAACGCGGCATCCAGATTGGAGAGCGGTTCATCCATCAAAAAGGCCTGGGGCTGCCGCACCATGGCCCTTCCTAAAGCCACCCGCTGCTGTTGGCCGCCGGAAAGCTGCCGGGGTTTTTTATAAAGATACTCCCCCAGTCCCAACTTGGCCGCCACCCACTTCACCCGCCGCTGCAGGTCCTCCCGGGGCCAGCGCCGCATCTTCAGGCCAAAAGCCAGGTTGTCATACACCGTCATGTGGGGATAGAGGGCAAAGTTCTGGAACACCATGGCCAGGTCCCGGTCCTGGGGTGGCAGGTCATTAACGACCCGGCCATCCAGGGCAATGGCGCCCGAGGTGGGGCTTTCCAGACCGGCCACACAGCGCAGCACCGTGCTTTTGCCGCACCCTGAGGAGCCCACCAGGACCAGAAATTCCCCGTCGGCCACCGTGAGGCTCAGGTCTTTGACCGCCACGGTGCCGTCCTCATAAACCTTGGTAAGCTCGGTGATGGTGATGGCCGCCATGGGTCATCCTTTCAAGGCCCCGGCCGTCAGCCCGGCAATGATGCGCCGCTGCAGGACGAGAACCATCAAGGCCACCGGCAGGGTCACCACCGTCACCGCGGCCAGGATTTGCCCCCAGGGCGTGGTATGATAACCGGAGAACATGACAATGGCCACGGGAATAGTGCGGGCCTGGTCGTTAGTGGTGAAAGCCAGGGCGAACAGAAACTCATTCCAGCAGTAAATAAAGGTGAGAATGGCCGCGGTGAAGACCCCGGGCGCGGCCAGGGGCAGGCTGACATGCCAGAACACCTGCCAGGTCCCCGCCCCGTCCATGCGGGCCGCTTCCTCCAACTCCCAGGGAATCTGACGGAAAAACGCGGTGAGAAGCCAGATGGTCAAGGGGAGACCGAAGGTGAGATAGGACAAGATGAGGGCCTGGTAAGTGTTGATGAATCCGACTTTTCTGAAAAACAAAAACAGAGGGCTGACCAGGGCCACCGGCGGGAACAGGCTGATCACCAGAATGCCGCCCAGAAGCAGAGTTTTCCCCCGAAAAGTAAGGCGCGCCAGAGCATAAGCGGCCAAAGAGCCCAAAGCCACACAGAAGAAAGAAGCGCCCCCGGCCACGATCAGCGAATTAATGATGTTTACCTGGAAATGGCGCTCAGCAAAAATGGCCCAATAATTCTCCCAGGAAAAGGCCCGGGGCCACAGCGGGGGATTGATGGTGAAAAGCTGGGTGGCAGGCTTCAGGGAAGACAGGACCGTCCAGAAAAACGGCAAGAAGTTCACCGCAATAAAAACCGCCAGGGCAGCATATAGCGTGACATTGTAGCGCTTCATGTTTTAGCCTCCCCCAGGCCGAGGCACTGGAGGTACAGCAGGGCCAGGACAAAACTGCTGAGAAAGATAAAAACGCAGATGGCCGAGCCATAGCCGAAGCGCATGTCGTTTAAAATGGCTTGGTAGGCCAGTAAAGCCAGGCTTTCGGTGGCGTTGCCGGGACCGCCGCCGGTAAGGGTATAGATATGCCCAAAGACCATGAAGGCCTGAGAGGTCCGGAAAATCAGGGCTACCAAGAGGGCCGGCTTCAGAAGGGGCAAGGTGATGCGCCAGAAGGCCTGATAGCCGGAAGCCCCGTCCATGGCCGCGGCCTCATACAAATCCTCCGGGATGACCTGCAGGCCGGCCAGGAGCATCAGGGTCATAAAGGGGGTATTTTTCCAGACATCTGTGGCGATGACCACGGCCCAGGCGGTGAAGGGATGGGCCAAAAAGACCAGCGAGTTTTCGGCTAAACCAAAGTTCCGCAAAAATCCCGGAATCAGCCCAAAGGCGGGATTGATGAGAAAGAGCCACATGACCGCGGCCACCACCTCGGGGATGGCCCAGGGCAGCAACAGGGCGGCCCGGGTGAGGCCGGTAAAGACCCGGGTCCGATGGATGGCCAAGGCGGCCAGCAATCCCAAAACCAACTCCAGGCTGACGGAAATCAGGGTGAACATCCAGGTGTTGAAAAAGGCCTGCCAGAACCGGGGATCGACAAGCAATTCCCGGTAGTTGTCCAGCCCGATCCAGCCTGTCCCCAGCCAGGGCAGCTTGATGATTTTTTGCTGAAAAGAGAGCCACAGAGTGTAACCCAGGGGATACAGGGCCACCACCGCGATAACCAGGAGCGCCGGCGCCAGGAACAGATAAGCCCTCGCGGCCCGGATCGAGGATGCCCCAGACCTCACCGCGGACCTCCCTGGGGCCGGTAGCGGGCCAGAATAGCACTGATTTCCGCCTGGCCGCGGCGCAGGGCTTCTGCCGGGGTCTCCTGGCGGGTCAGGGCCCGGGAGAAATGCAGGCGCAGGATGTCGCTGATAAAACTATAAAACGGGGTGATGGGCCGGGGCCTGGCCGTAAAAAAGACCTCCTTCAGGTGCTTGAGATAAGGAAGGCGGGCCACCAGGGCCGGGTCGGAGTAAAGACTTTTCAGGGGCGGCAGCATTCCCAAGGCCAAGGCCCGGTCCTGCAGATTTTGGGGCTCCAGCAGAAAGCGGATAAGTTTCATGGCCTCTTGGGGGTGCCGGGAAAACGCGTTGATGGCCAGGGCGCCGCCGCCGAAGACCGACACCGGCCGCCCGCTGGTGCCATGCAGAGGCGGGAGCACCGCAAACTTACCTCGCACCGGGGAGTCCGGTTGATTCATCAAGGCAAAGGCATAGGGCCAGTTGCGCATACAGGCCGCATACCCCTCTTGAAAGGCATAGCGACAGTCTTCTTCCAGAAAGGTGGTCACCGCCAGAGGGGAGATGCCCTGCCGGTAAATCAGGTCAACGAGCAGCGCCAGGGCTTCCCGGTTCTGGGGACTGTCCAGCACCAGGCGGTCTTCTTTGTTAAAAACCCTGCCGCCGTTGCTCCAGAGAAACTCCAGGACCACGCACACCAGGCCCTCGTAGGCCTGTCCCTGAAAAAGGAAGCCATAAGGCAGGGCGAAGTGCTCTTGCAGACCCCGAAGTTTTTGCAGATCGGCAAATGACCGGGGCGGGGACAGACCCAGGACGTCATACAGGTCCTGGCGGTAATAGAGCAGTCCGGCATCGACGTACCAGGGGAGGGCATAGAGTTTGCCCTGGTAACGGCTGCAAGCCAGGCCGGCTGGCAAAAAATCCTGATAAGGCAGGGATTCATTCGAGAGGAAATCGTCCAGGGGCAAAATCCACCCGGCCGCCGCGAATTCCGGAATCCAGATGACATCCAGGTTGAGAACGTCCACCTCGGCGGACCGGGAGGACAGCCAGGTGACAAACAAGGTATGGCGGGCGCTGGCCGAAGAAGGGGTGGACTGGTAAACCACCTGGATATCCGGATAAGCCCGGTGGAACGCGGCCAGTTGCTGCTTGACATGCTCTTCTTCCGGACCCGAGCCCCCGGCCAGGACCAAAACCGGCCCGGCGGCCTCCTGGCCGGTGCAACCCAGAATTCCCAAGGCCAGGCCCAGGAAGAGCATGAGTCTGAGAAGAATAGATTTCACCAGCACCACCCAGGAAATCTAAAAGATTGAGACTTTGGGAAAGGGGTCAGGGGGTCTGAACCTCTGCCCCCTCTGCCAAGTCCGGCACCCCAATCCCTTACCTTAAGCGGGAGCACTGGCTTCCAGCCTGTGCGAAAACAGGCAAGATGCCTGTTCTCCCGGTCCAAAGGAGGTGGGAGGGGAGTTCGAGGGGAGGGAAACACCGGCGAGACTCATATGCCACCGGGTCCATAATCCCCTGGCCATCCCCCGAATAATTACCAGTTTTCAAAACTTACAAATACCCCGAATGGAATCACACGTCTGGGAGTACAGTCTCTCGATCCAATCCTCCTGGCGGGCATAGGGGGTGGCCGCGGCCGGCCTGGCCGCCTCTTCCTTCCGGGCCAACACGTCCAGGAAGCGATGTACCGTGGCAACATAGGTCGCGTGGCTCCAGGTGAGGGGGGAAACCGACAACGACTCCCCGGTCAGGGGATTAATCTGCTCGGGGAGCACTCCGGACGGCAAGGCATGAGAAGCCACCCAGGTAAGAATCTCCAAGGCCTGCTTTATTTCCTCATCACCGCCTATTTCCAACAGATAATCCGCCAGCCAGAGGGTGCAGATAAACCAGGGATTTCCCGGCAAATCGGGGCTGACCCGATGGTAGGGGTCATTTTCATACCGGGCCATGCCACCGACGGGAGTGTTAACCCATAAGTGCTCCCGCAGGACCGACATGGTGGCCACCATACGCGGGTCGTTCGCGGTATAGAGACCAAACGCGAACAGTCCCCAGAGGCTGGCATCACAGGTGTCATCATACTCCAGCTGCCCGAGGCGGTCCCGGCTAAGCATGCGGCAGAAGCGGTTCAAGTGCGGCCGCCAGAGGTGCAGGGACGCCGCGTCCCGGATTTCGGCGGCCACCTGCTGAAAATGTTCCGAACGTTCCTCCTCCCCCAGGACCTTGCTGAACAGAGCGGCCGCGGTGAGGCCGCCGAACACCGTGCCCACGGTGAAACTTAAAATACCCCGGCGCTCCTCCCACAGGTCATAGGAGGGGGCCGGCAGGCCGGTCTCCCCATCCCGGTGCTGGCACATGAAATCCGCCGCCTTTTTGATGAGGGGGCGGTACAGCGGTTTGATGAAGTCCAGGTCACGGTAGAGCACGAAGTGGTGCCACAGAGCCCAGAGCACCAGGGCGGTGGAGTCCTCTTGGATGGGAATCTGGGCCTGGCCCTCATAGTACCAGGGGTGCCAGGAAGAGGCCAGGGTGCCGTCAGGGTTGAACTTGTGAAGCAGGCAGCCTTCCGGTTGCAGCAACCGGGAAATGAACCGGAAGAAATTTTTTGAGGAGGTGGGGTGTCCCGCCTGGTCCAAAGCGTGAGCCACCAGGGCCGCATCCCGGGGCCACACATAGGAATAGGTGTCGCGGTTAAAATACACGATATCCGAGTCATTGGCCGCCAGAATGCCGCCGTCCGCGTCTATCTGGGTCCTCAGAATGATCAGGCTGCGGCGGTAAAAGTCGGCCAGGCGCTCAGGCAAACGCTCCAGAGGCGGCGATTCCTTACGGATCCACAGGCGCCAGTAGTCTTCCGTGCGCTTGAGCAAGCTTTGGGGATGTTTATGTTTCACCAAGCGCATCAAGGCGGATGATATCCTGATAGCTATATCCGGCGGCAATCCAGTAAGTAGGCCGTCCCCTGCGAGTGTCCGGGCACCTCGAGATGTAAGGCCATGACCGAGTCCACTGAACCCTGGGCGATGGGGTTGCCGGACAGGGAGCCGTCCTCAGCATCCTTGAAGGTCCCTTCCTTCCCTTCGACCCCTTTCTGTCCCACGGCAAATTGACTGAGACCGTACTCGGCACCACTGAGGCCGCCGGCCAGGAAGTAGCGGGCTCCCTTGTAGTGGATCAAGGCCCCGGTTTTCGGATCATACCCCGCGGTATCCCCCAGGTCATTCCCGGCGATTCCCACATCCAGGCTAAAAAACAGGCGCACTTCCCGGGTTTTCCCCTCCAGGTTTTCCACGGTGATCTCCCGAAGATAAATATCCTCGTGAAAATCCACGGCATCATAACAAGTCAGGTGAATTCCCAAGGTGCGATTGCGAAGACTTACCTCCGTCACCATGGTGTCGGGAACATAGGTGAGATTTCGTTCCCAGTCTTCATTTATCCAGGAAAACTTACCCTCCACCCAAACGCCTAAACGACAAAATTTCCCACCCACATGATTTTCCTGGCCCACATGGGGGAAATAAAAATCCCTGATGCAATAATTTTTATCAAAGCACACCAGGAGTCTGCCGTTTCCCACCGGAATGTCACGAGGCATTGTTACCTCCAGTTACACAGGTTCCCTGGGCAGGAGATTAATTAGGAAATTAAGGGCCGCCAGGCCGGCCGCCAGCCAGAAGGCCCGCTGAAAGCAGGCCGACCCGAAGCAAATGCCGGATTTCAAAGTTACCGGTTCTTCTTGGCCCCACCCCAGGGCCGCCACCAGCACGATCACCCCCAAAAGAGCCCCCAGATTCTTCAAAACAGCAGTGGTGCTGGCCGCCAAGCCCATGAAATCCGGCTGCACCCCCCGCAAAATCTCATTGAGATTGGGCGCGGAAAAAAGTCCCAACCCCATGCCGGTCAGGGCCAGCCGCATGGCCACGCCGACTGTGGAAGTCTGAGGGGTGGCGGCGCCCAGGGAGAAGAGGCCCACACAGATGAGGCACAGGCCAATTCTCAAGATTCTCATGTTGCCCACCCGGTCGGCCAGGTAGCCCCCCAGAAAAGACATGCACGCATTGCTGAGGCTCAGAACCGCCAGCATGAGGCCTACCTTTACAGGTGGGTATCCGTAAACCTGCACGAGAAAAAAGGGAAGCAGAAAGAAGGCGCCCATCACACAGACAAAGGCCAACAGGACCCCGAAGGACCCCAGGAGAAAGCCGCGGCTCAGCCAGAGTTCCCTGTGGAGCAAAGGGTTGGGGTGACGCTGTTCGGTAAAAATCAGGATCGCCAGACCGCCGCTTACCAGCGCCAGACCCAAAAAGTTGCGCGCATCTCCCAAACCATAGTCCCTCACCCCGGTGAGAGTAAAGATGAACAGGGCCAGGGTGGCGGTGAGGATGAGGCCCCCCCAGGCGTCCAGACTCCGCCATTCCCAGGCTCGGGGGGGTCGGAACACTCGTAACGGCCGGCTGCCCACGACCAGGACCACCACCCCGAGAATCGGATTGACGAAAAACAGGGCCCGCCAGTCCAGGTAAGTCAGCAAAAGCCCGCCTAACGGGGCGCCTAAGGTGACACCGGTGGCAAAGCCGGCGGAAAACATTCCCAGCGCAAACCCCCGCTCTCCCTCGGGAAAGGCCAGGGCAATGAGCTTGGGCGACACCCCCAGCATCAGGGCGGCCCCCATACCCTGCATCACCCGGCAGGCGACGAGCACGGGGAAGGAGGGGCTCAGGCCCCCCAGGGCCGAGGCTGCGGCAAACAAAAGCACCCCGGCAATAAACAGCCGACCCGGCGTCGCCAGGTCCGCCAGGCGCCCCACCACAATTTGCAGGGAGGCATTGGCCAGGAGGTAGGCCACCATGACCCAGGAAATAGCGGCTACGGAGGTCTGAAGGTACGAAGCAATCTGAGGCAGGCCCACGCTTACCAGGCTGGTATCCATGGTAGCCATGAACGCGCCCAGACAGGCGGTGATCAGCAGCCGTTTTTTGCTGAAGGCTGGGCTATCGGTGCTCAGGGTCGTATCCTAACCGGGAAGATGGGGTGAGAATAAATCAAAAAGGAGGCGGGGACAAGCCTGGCCGCACTTTTGGATGGGTGCCCCCGCTCCTTCCCATTTTGGGAGAAGTCGATAAGGCGAATATGCTAAACTTAATGGTCTTTCGACGCTCCCGGTGCTCCTATATAATATAGCAGGCTCGGCCAGAGGGCGCCGAAAGAAGTGCCGTTCACTGCAGGCGCTCTTGTGGCCGTGGCGGCGTTTCATCTGTTTACGGGTTGATTCCGCCTTTTTCAAGAAGGCATCTATTCCAGGTGATAATTTCATGTTCAGCTATTCCCTCTATTTTATCGAACCCTTCCAGGTCAGCCTCCAGAAGGAACCCCTGTCTCCCCCCGGACCCGGTCAGGTGCTGGTCCAGACCCTGATGTCCGCCATCAGCCCGGGCACCGAACTCCTGATTTATCGGGGTCAGGCCCCCCAGGACCTGACCGCGGACCCCAGCATCGCAGCCCTCTCGGGCACCCTGACCTTTCCCCTGAAATATGGCTATGCTGCGGTGGGCCGGGTGGTGGAATTGGGCCCGGAGGTGGCCGCCCACTGGCAGGGTAAACTGGTTTTCGCGTTTCATCCCCACGAAGAACTCTTCCTGGCTGACCCTGCTGAGCTCTCACTGGTGCCTCCCGGCCTTGACCCGGAAGAAGCCGTGTTTTTGCCCACCATGGAAACGGCCGTTACCCTGATCCTGGACGGGAAACCCCTCATCGGAGAGAAAATAGTGGTCTTCGGACAGGGGATCGTGGGATTGCTGCTGACCGCACTTTTGGGTGAATTTCCCCTGGCCAAGCTGGTGACCCTGGACCGGTGGCCGAAACGCCGCCTGGCCTCCGAAACCCTGGGGGCCCACGCTTCCTTTGACCCCATGGAACCACAAGCGCTGGTGGACCTGCGCGCCGCGCTGCAGAATGAAGGGCAGGTTTCTCTGGCAGACCTGGCTTTTGAGGTTTCGGGAAATCCAGCCGCCCTGGACCAGGCTCTGGCCATTGTGGGATTTCATGGCCGCATTGTTATCGGCTCCTGGTATGGCGCCAAGAAATCCGAACTCCACCTGGGGGGTCTCTTTCACCGCCAGCGCCAGATTCTCATGAGCAGCCAGGTGAGCACCATCGCCCCGGAGCTCACCGGTCGCTGGACCAAACCCCGCCTGCTGGAGGTCGCCTGGCAGATGGTGCAAAAGGTCAAGCCGGCCCGTTTTATCACCCACCGCTTCCCCCTGACCGAAGCCGCCCAAGCCTACCAGCTTTTGGACCAGAACCCGGGGGAGGCCATCCAGGTAGTCTTGACCTATTAACCAGAAGCCACCGGGATGAGCTGAAATCATTAGTGTTTGGTTTCAGAAATACTCTTAAAAATGTTTGAGGCCGATAACTCCCCTCCCCCAGTGGGAGGGGGTTGGGGGGAGGGGGAATAAGCTGGCACAATTACTTATGGTTTTATTCACCCCCACCCAGCCCTCCCCCATCAAGGGGGAGGGAAGATATCCCCCAGCGGCATCCAATACTTTTTTAAGTATTTCTGAAACATGATACTCGGAGATCTTTACATTTGATCAATCCGTCGCAGAGGAGCTCTCTATGTATCTCGTGTCCGTCAAGCGGGATTTTGTAGCCCAGCATTATTTGCTGGGTGGTGATTGGGGGGAGGAAAACCAGCGCCATTCCCATCACTACCAGGTGGAAGTGGAACTGGCCGGCCAGACCCTGGACCAGCACGGCTATCTGGTGGACATCGTGGACATAGAAACTCACCTGGACGCCCTGGTGGCTTATTACCGGGATCGGACCTTGAATGACCTGCCGGAATTTGCCGGCCTGAACCCCAGCATTGAACACTTTTCCCGTATTTTCTGTCAGCAGCTCAAAGGCCGGATCAAGGCAGCCACCCTGGAGTCTGTGCAGGTGAAAATTTGGGAGACCGGGATCGCCTGGGCAGCTTATCGAGAAGAGGTATAATGCGGGTAGCCCTGGTCCTGTATGGCGACCTCGATTTTATCAGCGGCGGTTTTCTCTATGACCGCATGCTGGTGGACTACCTGCAGCGCCAGGGCGAAGAGGTGGAGGTAGTCTCCCTTCCCTGGCGCCCGTATCCCCGAGGATTGTTGGACAACCTGTCTCACGCCCTGAAGCGGCGCCTAATGAGCATCCGGGCGGATGTTATTCTCCAAGACGAACTGGCCCACCCTTCCCTTTTCTGGCTCAACCGCTGTCTTCAGGGTCAGGGACGGCCCCCTGTGGTGGCCATGGTCCACCACCTCCGTTGCTCAGAAGCGCGGCCCGCCTGGCAAAACCGCTTCTACCGCCTGGTGGAGCGCCGCTATCTGGCTGCCGTTACTGGCTTCGTCTTCAGCAGCCGAACGACTCGGGATACCGTAGAGGAGTTGGGGGCCAGGGGGAAGCCGTCGGTGGTGGCCCCGCCGGCAGCCAACCGTTTTCACGCCAGTATCAGCCGGGAAGATATTGCTACCCGGGCCCGGGAGCCGGGTCCCTTGCGACTGCTATTTTTGGGAAACCTCATTCCCCGGAAAGGGCTGCACACCCTCCTGGAAGCCCTGGCCCGCCTTCCCCGGGAGGGCTGGCAGCTTACTGTGGTGGGGAGCCTGGAGGTGGATCCGACTTATGTCCAGCAGGTTCGGCGCCAGCTAGCCGCGGCCGGTTTGACCGGCCAGGTGGAATTTACCGGGGTTCTGGAGGATGAGGAATTGGCCTCCCGACTGGCCCGGAGCCATCTTTTGGCAGTGCCCTCCTCCTATGAAGGCTTCGGCATCGTCTATCTGGAAGGGATGGCTTTCGGCCTGCCGGCCCTGGCCACCACGGCCGGTGGCGCCCGGGAAATTATTGCGCACGGACGGGACGGTTTTTTAGTGTCCCCCGGGGACGCCGGGGCTCTGGCTAATCACATCAGGACCCTCATAGACGACCGGGACCTGCTCCTGACTATGAGCCTGGCTGCGCAGGAGCGCTTTGCGGCCCACCCCACCTGGGACGATGCCGGCGAAGCTATTCACCGGTTTTTGCGGTCGCTGATAATGCATAACTCGAGGGGAGGACCGGGGGACCAGAGGCCCCCCGCCCTCCCCTCGAGCTCCCCTCCCAACCCCCCTTAACCGGGAGCACAGGCTTCCAGCCTGTGCATTACTGGCAAGATGGCTGTGCTCCCGAGTAGAGGGTTGGTAGATTGTTCAGGGGCCTCGGATAAAGGTGTCCTCGTCCTTGGAAGCCCCTGATTCCACTATCAATAATTTTCTGATTAGTTATAAAATATGACCATCCCCACTGACTTCAGCTACACCCGTTACCTGGCCGCTAAGAAAAGCGTGGACGATCGTGCCTTGAACCGCCAGGTCTTGGAGACCCTGGCCCAAACCCTGAGGCCTCGGCAGGAGTCCGGCCCGCTTACACTTCTAGAAGTGGGCTGCGGTATCGGCACCATGATCGAGCGGCTGTGGGACTGGGGGATTCTCACCAACGCCGACTATACTGCCGTTGACCTACTGCCGGAAAATATCGCCGAGGCGAAAACGCGTCTGCCGGCCTTTGCCCGGGGGAGGGGTGCACAGATTGTGGAGACGGGGGAAGGCCAGTTGCTGCTCACCAGCCCCCACCGCTCCCTCAGGGTCAGCCTGGAGGCCATTGACTTTTTTGACTTTGCTGACCGAGAAGCCGGCCGTTCAGCCTGGGACGTGCTTTTGGCTCATGCTTTTCTGGACCTGGTGGACCTGGAAAGCGCCGTTCCCCGTCTCTTTGGCTTATTGAAACCCGGGGGCTGGTTTTACTTCACCCTTAATTTCGACGGAGCCACCTTGTTTCTCCCAACTTTGGACCAGGACCTGGATGCCCTGATTGAGAAACTCTATCACGGCACTATGGACAACCGGCTGATTGACGGCAAACCTTCCGGGTCCAGCCAAACGGGTCGGCTCCTCTTGAGCGTCCTGCCTAAATTTGGCGGCCGGATTCTTGCAGCCGGAAGCTCCGCTTGGGTGGTGTTTCCCGACTCCGGAGGTTACCTCGGCAACGAGGCCTATTTTCTGCATTACCTCGTTGACACCCTCTACGGGGCTTTGCGCGGCCAACCTCTCCTCCAGGAAGAACTTCTGCATCAATGGGCCTCCCGGCGGCACGAGCAGATTGAACGGAGGGAGCTGTCCTATATGGCCCATCAACTGGATTTCTTTGGGATCAAAGAAAAGTAAGGCGGGAAAATTCCAGCTTACAGGGAACTGTCAAGCATGACGGATTTGCAGGGACTCAAGGTTATTATCTACGACTGCGATGGCGTCCTGATCGATTCCAGCCAGGCGAACCAGGCCTTTTATAACCACATCCTGGCTCATTTCGGCCTCTCGCCCTTGACTCCGCAACAGTGGGTGCATGTAACACCACTCACTGCTCCTGATGCCCTCACCTGGCTCTTCAAGGGCACCCCCTGGCTGGCTGAGGCCCAAGAGTATCAGAAGACCGTGGACAACGCTCCCTTTCTGCCTCTGATCCGGGCAGAGCCAAACGTCAAAGAGACCCTGGCGCTCCTGCGCCTCCGGTATAACACCGCCATCGCCACCAACCGGGGCAAGAGCCTCCTTCCCGTCCTGCAACACTTTGGTCTGAAAGAACTTTTTAATTTCATCGTTTCCAGCCTGGATGTCCAGGAACCCAAGCCCCACCCCGAATGCCTCAACCGCATCCTGCAACACTTCGAGGTTACCCCGGCCCAAGCCTGCTACATCGGAGACTCGGACCTGGACCGGGAAGTCTCCGCCCGGGCCGGGGTCCTCTTCGTCGCCTACCGGAACTCCTCCCTGAACGCCGCCTTCCACCTCGAAAATCACCTCGACTTATGGACTTTATTAACAGGTGAGTTTGTGGGGGGAAGGCGCAGACGTAGAGGCGGGTTTTAAACCCGCCCCTACATATCCTTCCCTCAAAATCCCCTCCCAACCCCCCTTATTCAGTGACCAGTGAACAGTATTCAGTGAAAATAATTTGGCGTTTCTTGCTGGTAACTGGCAACTGATTACTGGCTCAAGGGGTTGGGGGAGGGAGTTTGAGGGAGGGGGCAGGGGGCTTCGCTCCCTGCCCCCTCCCTCAAAAAATCAACGGGTCAGCCAGCGGCGGTTGCGGACGGTGAAAAAGGCGTAGGGGTAAATCCACTGAAGGAAAAAGAAGGCGTAGTAGGCGTAGATTACTCCGTAAACAAACTCCAGATCCCGCTCCAGGTAGAGGTAATAAATGAGGCCAAGCGAGGACACGATTCCCAGGAGCATGAGTAATTTGAAGAGGATGGCAGGATAGACGATGATAGAGATCATGAGCAGTCCGAAGAAAAAGAAAGCCAGGGGCCCTTCCATCTGGGTCAGGATACACTCCACGATGGCCATGACCCGGTGTTTTTTACGGTAGCCGGTGAAGAGATACCCCAACATGACGCAGGATTCCCGGACGTTGCCCCGCTCCCAGCGCAAGTACATGCGGCATACCCCCGGGTAGGTCTCGGGCACCAGGGTGTAGACCAAGGCAGAGCGCTGGTAATAAGTGTAATAGCCGCCCTTGAGGATAAAGTTGGTGAGAGCCCGATCCTCGCTGTGGTGGCAGGGCGCCCACAGGAAAGTTTGGTGCAGCCAGGCGTCCAGGTGCGGCATCAGCGCCGCCCGCCGATACGCAGAAAGGGAACCCGGGGTGCAGACGACCGTTTTGTAAAGGGATTGGGAAGCCCGGAGAAAATCCAGGTTTACAAACCTGACCCCTTGCATCTTCCCCATGAAGCTCTGATGACGGTTGTACACCTTGACGTTGCCGGCCACCGCCCCGATGGTGGCGTCCTCCTGGAGGGGAGCCACCAGATGGCGGAGAGCCTCAGGTTCAATGACACTGTCTGAGTCCACGGTCACCAGGATCTCCCCTCGGGCGGCCCGGAAGCCGGCATAGAGGGCCTGTTTTTTGCCGCGGTTTTTTGGAAAGCGGATGGTGTTGATCAACCGGGGGAAGCGCTCCCGGGCCCGGGCGATATAATCCCAGGTGTCGTCAGTGGAACCGTCGTCCACGCAGATAATTTCCAGTTTATCCCGGGGATAATTGGCATGGGCCACGGAGTGGAGGGCCATCTCCACCATCTTCCCTTCGTTGTAGGCTGGAATGATCACCGTCAGGCTGGGTAAGGGCGCAGAGCTCAGGGGATAAGGTCGATAATAGGCCCACAGCACGGTGCGCATGCCCTGCAAGAGCAACATTAACAGAGTGTAGCCCGCCCCCAGAGCCGGAATAAAAGAGGTGTAGGTCTGGGCCTGCAGTAATTCCAGGTAAGTCCGGAAAGAACCACATGCAATAGCCAGAGAAACCAAAACCAGCAATAGGAGAGGTATGAAAATCTTGAGGGCCAAGTCCAGCCGGACTAGGTGGTCCAGGGGAGGAAGGAGGCTCCAGGCAAAACTCTCAGAAGCCGGCCAGGGCGGGGAAATAGTACGAGGCTCAACGTTTGACATGGTGCGGGTGATCTTCCAGCGTTTGTAGTCAAAAAACCGAATATAATGATTACCATTAATAGTAAAAAGTCAATGAGTTTTCGGTGAAAAGGTCATCCAGCCAAACTTGCCATCCCTCTTGCCTCTGCGGATTTCAGCATTATTTTTTGAAAAGGGCTAAAATTATCCTGGGAAAGTGCCATGGCTCCCCCTTTCCGATTCAGGGTTTCATTAGTATCGATTCTCATCTGTTGTACCGTAACTATACTTCTTTTTTCTCTGCCTGCGTTTGTTATGGCCGGAGCAACTCCTCAAGTTAAGGGAAAGAAAACCGTGAAATTCACCCATGCCTGCCTCATCACCCAACGGTTGGGAACCCTCAGGGATTTCTACCGGGAAGTGCTCCAGGTGGAGCCCAAGGTTTATCAGGACGATTATCTGGAATTTCCTTTAGAGGGAGCTATCTTGTCTCTTTACCAGCAGGAAAGCCTGGACCAAACAGTTCCGGGCGCCATGCAGGCCGGTGTTAACAAAAGTGTCATGTTGGAGTTTCAGGTAGGAGACGTGGACCAGGAATATGCCCGGCTCAAGCAATCCAACCTCCCTATTGACTGGGTCATGTCCCCCACCACCTTCCCATGGGGAAACCGCTCCATATATTTCCGGGACCCGGAAGGCAATATGATAAATCTTTACAGCGTGGTTACCTCCCCCTGAACACCGCCTGGCCCGCAGGGGGAGAGCTTCTAACCAAGCGCTCATAGCCGGCCAAGCCGGTCCTCATGTTTCGGGAATAAAGAAAAGCATTCTATACTTGGAGAAGGCCGGCCGGAGTACTTACATGGTAAAATGAAAGGGTGTGTCCTATGAAAGGAAGAAATGCTCATGGCTGACTCACCTCTCGTAGTTACCCGGAAAACTGCAGTTCGTCTCCCGACTGAGTGGGGGGAGTTTCAGATGGTCCTCTACGAAGACAACCGGGACCACAAAGAGCACCTGACCCTGGTGCACGGCGAGGTTAGCGGCCAAGAGGATGTCCTGGTACGGGTGCACTCCGAGTGCTTCACCGGCGATGTATTGGGTTCCCGCCGTTGCGATTGCGGCGAGCAGTTGACTCTGGCCTTGCGCATGATCGCCGAAGCTGGCGCCGGTGTACTCCTGTACCTGCGTCAGGAAGGTCGGGGCATTGGCCTTTTGAAAAAGCTGCAGGCTTATAACCTCCAAGACCAGGGGCTGGATACGGTGGACGCCAACCTGGCCCTGGGCCACCAGGCGGACGAGCGGGATTATGACATTGCCGCCCACATTCTGGAGGATTTAGGAATACGCGCCATCCGCCTGCTCACCAACAACCCCCACAAAATCGCCAGCCTGGAGGATTTGGGCATTGGGATCACGGAAAGAATCCCCCTCATTCCCCGGATGACCTCGGAAAATTGCCGGTACCTGCGCGCCAAAGCGGAGCGCTTGAACCACTTATTGAACCTGGATCAACCATCTTGCAGCTTTTCCGACGACCAGGTCCTGCTTTTCAAGCTGGGGGAGATTCCCTCGGCAGGCGCCGCCTACCTCCAGGAGCATAGCCGACCCCTGGTCACCTTGACCTACGCCCAAAGTCTGGACGGCTCTATTGCGGCCCGTCCCGGCCACCCCCTGACCATCAGCTGCTCTGAGTCCCAGACCTTTACCCACAGCCTCAGAGCGGCGCACGACGCCATTCTGGTGGGCATCGGCACGGTGCTGGCGGACAACCCCCGCCTGAACGTGCGCCTGGTCCCCGGTAAAAACCCCCAACCTGTCTTGCTGGACAGCCGTCTGCGCTTCCCCTCCTATGCCAATCTCCTCAAGGACGGCAACCGCCCCTGGATCGTCACCACGTCTGCGGCGGAGGAGTCCCGGCAGGAGGACCTGGAACACCAGGGCGCCAGGGTCTTCCGGCTGCCGGAGGGGTCCTACGGCGGTATCGACCTGACAGCCCTTCTGGCCAAACTGGGGGAGATGGGCATAACCTCCCTGATGGTGGAGGGGGGGGCCCAAGTGATCACCAGTTTCATCAGCTCTCACCTGGTGGACCAGGTGATCGTCACCGTAGCGCCCGTGCTGGTGGGTGGTCTCAGGGTGCTTGATTCCTCCCTGCAACTGCCCTTCGGGAATTTTCCCCGGCTGACCCAGGTTTCTTTCCATCAGGTGGGAGACGACTTGGTCTTATGGGGCAATCCGGACTGGCCCAGTCCGTGAACTACCTCCTTACCCTTTCCCCCGTCCTCCCTTGGAATTTGTTTCAGAAATATTTTGGGAAAGAGTTCCAGGGACTCTTAGACCAGGTTGCAGTCAAATGGTTGCACAGGCTTTCCAGCCTTTGCAGACGCAGGCTGAAGTCTGCGGCTACAGGAAATCGCTTTTTGAGTGCAACTCAGTATTAGACCCTCCTTCCCTCTCTTAACCCTGTCAACCTACCCTTACTGTGAATCGGGAGCACAGGCTTCCAGCCTGTGCAGGAACAAGCAGGATTATTGTCATCCCGATCCAAGGGGAGAGGGAGTCATTATGTCTGCCAAGATTTTTATCCATTTCTGCATTTCAGAATGAGGTAAAATGTAGCCGCAGGCTTTAGCCTGCGCCACCGGGGTCATGGTCCTTCGGGTCGCCCCCCAAAATTCTTCCGGGCCATTGCTCCTGAGCTTTAGGCTTACCCATACTTTAGGCTTACCCATAAATAATGAAAATGTAGCGCCGCCGCCCCCGGCGGCGTGATTCAAAGGAGAATTCATGTCTGCTCTTGAACCTGGAACGGTGCATGAGGAAGTTATGGTGGTGGAGGAACAACATACTGCGGTTCATTTGAGAACTGAGGGCGTGTATGTCCTGGCCACGCCCTTCATGGTCGCGCTCATGGAAGCCACGGCCCGCAACCTGGCGGACTCCAGGCTGGAACCCGGTCATAAGACCGTCGGCACCTCCCTGAATATTAAGCACCTCGCGGCCACACCCCTGGGAATGCGGGTGACGGCCCGGGCCGAGTTGGCAAGTGTGGCAGGACGCAAGCTAAACTTCAAAGTAGAAGCATTCGACGAGCAGGAAAAAATCGGCGAAGGCGCTCACACCCGGGTCGTCGTCAATTTAGACCGCTACATGGAGAAAATTCGCAGTAAAGCCGCTACCGGTTAAAGGTTAATGGCTGCCGTTTGCACTTACCAAGCTGCCTAATCTCGAATCAAACGCCTGCCATGGAAACGTACCTGCAAAAGCTCCTCAAGACCAATATCCTGCGGGAGCCGGTCCTTCGGGCCGCTATCCAGAGGCTGGAACTCCCTCCGGGCAGTCAGGGCCTGGATGCTGGTTGCGGCCTTGGCCTCCAGGCATCCCTGCTGGCCGAAGCGGTGGGTCCTGCCGGCCGAGTCATTGGCCTGGATAAATCCCCTGAGTTTGTAGATTACGCCAGGGGGCTGTTCGAGAACTCCCCCTGGTCGGCCCAAGTCTCTTTTCAGGTAGGCGAGGTGAACCATCTCCCCTTTAATGACCACACCTTCCACTGGGTCTGGAGTGCCGACTGCGTGGGCTATCCTGCTCATGAACCTGTGCCTTTGATGCAGGAACTGGCTCGAGTGGTCAAGCCCGGTGGCCGGGTGGCCCTGTTAATGTGGGCCTCCCAACTGTTGCTGCCGGGCTACCCCCTGCTGGAGGCCAGGCTCAATGCCACCTCTGCCGGTATTGCCCCGTTTGTCCCAGGGCAGCCACCGGAATGGCACTGGCTGCGGGCCTTGGGGTGGCTGCGGCAGGCTGGCCTGAAGGATGCCACCGCGCATACCCTGGTGGGCACCGTGCAGGCCCCCCTGCACTCAGAGATCCGCCAGGCCTTGATTGCTTTATTCAATATGCGCTGGGGGGAGGCGCAGCCGCAAGTTACTGCAGAAGATTGGGCTACGTATCAACGTCTCTCACAGTCTGACTCGCCCGATTTCATCCTGAATCAGCCGGATTACTATGCCTTTTTCACCTATACTCTTTTCCAGGCCCGGGTCGCCAACCTGGAATTCTCTTAACCCGTTTTATTCTTCAAGTTTTTCGCCAACCTGCTATGTATTTGATTCTATTGCTTTTACAGGATTTTGCTAAGAATCAGAGTGTAAAATGTAGCCGCAGGCTTTACCGTGAAAGTCCCCGTAGGGGCGGGTTTAAAACCCGCCTCTACACAAGGGTTTCATCCTCGGGGGTGACTAAAATAGGCCATGGACGTTTAGCCTGCGCTCTGTGAGTTTGACAAATCCAGCCAATATTCCGGGTCAAAAAGCTAAAGCTTCCCTCCATCTTCCTCATGCTTAGTCTAAAATAAAAAAAGGAGACACCACTCCGGGGCGTCTCCCGCATGACCTAAGCAGGTCGCCTTATTTGATCTGCTTGGATTCCGCTTCGGCCAGCTCCAACCGGGCCTGTACCAGGGCCTGGTATTTTTTCTGGGCCTTGGCCAGGTCCCCGGCTCTCATGGCCTTGAGCAGGTCACCCTCCAGTTCCGCCACCTCTAACCGCGGGTAATAGTCCATGGCCTCCTTTAGGTGGGCCAACACGATCTTCCCGGTCAAAATGGGATGGTTGTTGGTAACATTGGCATCTTTGAACATGGTGCCGTGCTCCAGCTCCACTTCGAGCCCCTTGCGAAAATCCTCCAGAGGGATCTCCATGCCCTCCACGTTGACGAGCTTCAGGATAACCTCAGCCTCCTGGGGCGACACTTCGGGTTCCTTAATCTTGGTCCAATCGCTGATCTTGAGCTGCTGACATACCTTTTGCACTTCTTCCTTGGTGACATATTCCGGCACTTGCATGCGGACCTCCTCCGGTATTTTTGTCTCTTTGTAGGGTTGTTGTAAAACATCCGTGCGGGGATGTAAATCAGATAAATCTTGAGTGCGCCTTCATCTCAAGGCAAGGGGGTGTCCGTGTAAGCAATGTCGGCCTCCTGCGACTTGTATAGCGGCAAAGGCTTCCCCTGGCGCACCTCCTCCACCCAGTTGGGGTTGAGGAGCATGGACTTGGCGCTGAGCGCGATATCTGCGTCCTGGAGGGCCTCCGCGGCGGTGGCCCGGTCATGGATTTTGCCGCATATCATGACGGGCAGGCCGGTGGCCTCCCGGGTGAGCTGGGCTATGTTCTTGTCGGTGCCGAAAGCTTTTTGTTTGAAATCGTAGGCGGACACAGAAATGGCGTCAATGGGCTCATCCGACAGGCGGTGGATGATCTCCTGGTATTCATCTTTGGTGCCGAACAGGGAGACGTCCATGTCCACCACCCCCCAGTCGGAGATGCGCACCGTCAGCAACCGGTCCTTCGGGATAACCGGGGACACTGCCTGGATGATTTCGTGTAAAAAGCGGTAGCGGTGGGCCGCCGAGCCCCCGTACGCGTCAGTCCGCTGGTTGGTATAGGCCGAGAGGAACTCACTGATCAAATAGCCGTGGGCGCCGTGGATCTCCACTCCGTCGAACCTTGCGGCCACCGCGCCCCGGGCGGTCTCCACAAACCCCAGGATGACGTGCTCGATGTCAAATTGACTCATCTCGTCAGGCATTGGATAGGGTTGACCGGTGAGGGGATTGTTGTCCCGGGGGATGAGGGAACTGGGCGCTATGGTCCGCCGGGCCGGGTTGATCTCCGGCCAGGCTATGCGGCCACAGTGAAACATCTGCATGATGGACACCGCGCCCGCCTCCCGAATGGCCGCCACCACCGGCCGCCAGGCCTCGATTTGACGCTGGGTGACCAGCCGCGCCTGCCCCGGATAGCCCTGGGCGCTTTCGTAATCGGTGACAATGGCCTCAGTATACACCAGGGCTGCGCCGTTTTGGGCCCGGCGCACCAGGAATTCCAGGACGTCCCGCCGGGGGATGCTGTCTCCCGGTGAGGACATCCGGGTCATGGGGGCCACTCCCAGCCGGTTCCTGAGCTGAAAATTCTTAAGCTGAAGCTGTGAGAAAATCAGGTCTTCTTCCATGGCCAGGCTTTCCCTCCCATGTCGTTTTTCTGGTATTACTTTGTCATAGCTTGGCTCGCTCGCCAATTAAGATATTCTATTATTTTGCTGAGAAATTTGCAGGAACTGTGCTAGGGAAGGGAGGTCCTCTTAACTCTGGCCAAGGAGCCCCCCGTTTGATATCTTGATGGGGGAGCAGCCTGTGCCCAGAGGCAGGATGCCGCCTGTCTCGATCTTGACAAAGACCACCTGCCAAGATGGGAAAACCCCTGAACACAAAATCTATTTCTGACGCCGAGAGCCATGACAGCATAGCTGTTCCCGCACCCGTGGCTCTGGTCCCCTGCAAATCCTACGAAGAGGCCGAGGTAACCCGAGCCCTCGAAGCCGCCCTGGAGCTTCTCGGGGGCTGGGAGCCCCTTTTCCCCCTGGACGGCCACATTTATCTCAAGCCCAACCTGGCCGGCCCCTTTCCCCCGGAGAAAGGGGTCACCACCCACCCGGCGGTGGTCAAAGCCATGGCCCGCCTCCTTCAAGAAGCCGGCCGGGAAGTGGTGGTGGGGGACAGCCCCGCCGGCCCGGCCCGCCCCGGCTACCTGAAGTTCCTCTACCGCCGCACCGGCATGGAGGACCTGGCCTCGGAGTTGGGCCTGCACCTTGATAGGAACCTCGAGCCGGTGGAGGTCAAAATCCCCCATCCCCGGAGCCTCCGGGTCCTTACCCTGAACCGCTCCTTTGCCGACGCCCCGGCTCTCCTGAATCTCCCCAAGTTCAAAACCCACCTTTTCGCCCGCCTTACCGGGGCTGTGAAGAACCTGTACGGCGCGGTCTCCGGGGTCATGAAGGTAGCCTATCACACCCGTTTGAAGGACGCCGGGGACTTCTCGGGGCTCCTCCTGGACCTGGTGGACTACCTGCAGCCCCGGCTTTCCGTGGTGGACGCGGTGGTGGGCATGGAGGGCGACGGCCCCACCTGGGGGCGGCCCCGGCCGGTGGGCTATCTCCTGGCGGGAGTCAACCCCCTAGCGGTGGACTGGGTCATGAGCCGGATGATGGGCTTTGCTCCCGGAGCAGTGCCCCTGTTCCAGGTGGCGCCGCCCCCCCCGGTGGAGGTGCGGGGCGTTTCCCTGGACCAGGCCCGGATTCCTGACTTCCTGCTTCCCAGCCCCAACACCCTCGAAGACGGCCTGGAGGGCCTCTCCTGGCTGCCCCGGCGTCTCAAGGAATACCTCAGCAAAGAGCTCCTGCCCCGCCCCGCGGTCAACCCGCGCCTTTGCGCCGGCTGCTCCCTGTGCGAGGAGTCCTGCCCCCAGCAGGCCATCGTCCTGAGGGAACAAAAAGCCGTGGTGGACCTGGACCTGTGCATCCGCTGCTGGTGCTGCAACGAGGTCTGCCCCGAAGGCGCGGTGGAGCTCTCCCGCTCCCGCCTGGGCCGCCTGCTGGCCAGCGCCCGGCATTGACCACCTTCCGGCGCCGTGGAACTGTTTTGCTCCCGTCTGTGACGCCTCCTGGCCAGCGCGCCGCCAGGCAGGCCTCCAAAAGTTGGGTCTGCTGCCTGACCGTGTTTTTTTATTGGTGGCAGGGATTGACTAGAGCAAGAGTTAACTTATACTATCGTTAGAGGTTACCTAAAGGTTACCCACCTATCGTCTCGTCGAGAAAATGTCTCGCTCTCCTCAGATGGCCAGGTGAGAAAGGGATCTTGAGCAGGATCTTTTAAGATGTAGAAATTTAGGAGGTCCGCACCGGTCTCACACTGGCTCCTGTCACCATTGGGTAGGCAGCACCCCAGATATTCCCGGTCACTTAAATAAGTAACAACTCACTGCCAGAGGTTTTCCCCTGGCAGGTGAGATTGCCGTAATAATTTTTTGTATCTGGCGTCTAATCATAAAAAAACGCCAGGGAGCTATCCATGAACACCAAGGTGTCGGATTTGCAACTAACGGAACTTCTTTTCAACGGCTCAAAAGGCCTGATCAATCTCGGCCTGATTGCGTTGGGATGCCTGATCTTCATTGTCGGGATGAATGGTATTTTGGTGCCGAACGGCTTTTTAAGCGGCGGCGTGGTCGGACTGGCCATCCTCATCCACTATCTCTTCCCCCTGGCCGGTGTCGGCCTGGTGTATTTTCTCTTGAATGTCCCTCTCCTTATCCTGGGCTGGCTCAACATCAGCCGGCGCTTTATGCTTTTCACCCTATTCGGCACGCTGTTTTTTTCGGTGGCCGCGGCCACGTATTTCCCCGAGTTTTTTGAAATCAAAGATCCCATCCTGGCGGCGCTTACCGGGGGAGTGATCTGCGGTGTCGGCGCCGGACTCATTCTGCGGTCTCTCGGTTCAGCCGGCGGCACCGACATCATCTCCGTGTATTTACACAATAAATATGGCTTTCGTGTCGGCATGGTCACTTTCTTCTTAAGTGCAGCAATTCTCTTGGCGGGGGCTTCTCTGTATAACTTGGAAATGACCTTATACTCACTCATCTATTTGTATACCCAAGGAACGGTTACTGATGCCATCATGGTTGGCTTCAACCAAAGAAAAACTCTCATGGTCATTTCGGATCACGTCCAAACCATCGCCCAAAAATTGGTGCAAAATGGCCGGACCGCTACTTTTTTTAAAGGTGTGGGTGCTTTCTCAGGAAAAGAAAAGGATGTTCTCTATACGGTGACAAATTTCATTGAACTGCCGCAGATGAAAGATTTCATCTTTAAACAGGATCCGGATGCCTTCGTGGTGGTCTATGACACCCTGGAAATTTTAGGGAAAAAATACGGGAAAGGACGCATTTTTTAAGGCCAAAAGAACGGGAAAAGTTGACTGTAATTATGCCGCAGATTTTAATTCGTCTTATCGCCGGATTCACGGCCAGCGCCATGGAGATTGAAATCTTAGTCCAACTTGTTGAATAATCACGTCAGCCTGTTTGATTCTTGGCGATTGCTATCGTTCCGATTGGTCTTGGCTAGCTCATCTTCTCCCAGCAAGCGGCTAGAGCCCGCGACATCAGCCATTTCTTTGTGTGATTAGCCTTGTCCCGGCGGCTGCTTCAACAACTTTTTCGATTCCATGCCCCACTGAGTCAGGCTGTTGACGACGTCCACGAATTTCGCTTCCAGTTTCTGTACCTGAGATCCTGGCAGGACAAATACCTGCCCCACCGTCGCCATGGGTGAGAGGGGTAGGAAGACGGTAAAAGTCCCATCCTGGTGCTCCTCGATAATAAACCCCAGGGCCCTGGCCTCAGAGCCATAGAGGTCCACCAGACCCGGGGCAAATTCAATCCCCTCTTCCCCGGCGACCCTCCGGGTTAAGTTTTTAAACATAAGATACCCGGGCAACCGCTCTAAGAGAATCCTTTCCAACCACTCTTTCCCCAGCCTGCCGAGGCGCATCTGGACCAGGAGACCGGTCAGGAAGCAAAAAACCAGGAGGAGCAGGATGGCCGCCAACGTAGCCACGGCCAGGCCTCCCAGGCTTTTCATGGGAAGCATCTCCATTAAGGGTTCCATGGCGTTGACCACCGTGGCTACGGCCAGGCTGAGCAAAAGTATCACTACCACCACCGGCAGCAATACTAAGAAGCCCCCAATGATAGTGGTCTTCAGGAAGTCCACGAATTTTCTCATATACGCACCCCCGGATAGTCCATTATAGTAAGAATTTGAGCGAACCCCAATTCCTGAATTTGATTAAATTTTAGGCAAGAAATCTTACCAGCAGGCTTTGCCCTGGTGGAGAATTACCGGCCCCTGAACCATTACTTAAAGGAGAACCCGGTAACTAGGCATTGGGGGGAAGGGACCTACCCGTAACTCTTTGGAGAGACGGAAAAAGTGTGATGTTTGCTTTTGGCAGGACTGCGGACTCAGGCTAACTTAAGACCAGGGAGTCCGTCAGCCTACCGTCCATGCCAAGCTTTTAGTTCTTGATCCGCAGAACCTTCTTCCCTTCATAGTTACCAGGCAAGCGAGAGGCATGGGGAGGTGACGCCTGGAGATGGAAAAAATTGACTTTTCCTTAAGACTTATGTTGAGATGAGGAGGCTGGTAACCACAAAATCTTTCCCCTCGGAATCAGGACGGGGGAACCAGGAAAAGCCTAGCGAAAAAGGCCGGGGGTGGTTCGGGGGGCTCGGCCTGGCAAGTTTTCCAGTTGGTCCCGCACGTTGACACCATGACTCTGGTGGTCTTACCAAGCCCCATCCCTGGGCCATGAGCCACTGCCTCGGGAACGGAAATAATTATGAGAAAGATGTTAATTCTCCTGACGATGTGGGCGGTAATCTTCGCCGGATGCTTTCATGTTAAAGAAATTCGCACCAATATTACTCCCACCGCTATGGTAACCAAAAAATATCCGGCAAAAATGGCCGTCCATTTTTCACCACCACTTGGCCAGTTTGTGAAAGTCACCAGTCCTGAGACCATGTATGGTCGCAGGCATATATACAATTACAACATGGGTCCTGCATTGCAAGCAGCATTGCTAAAATGCGTTCAATCGGCTTACTCGAATGTTTCAGTTGTAAAGATTTTACCACGCATAGGAGAGTTTGAACGAATCATAAGCTTTGACCTTCAGAGTTCAAAAATTTTTGTTGAGTTTGTCCCTGGTTATTTGAATCAAGAAGCCAAGTCAACTGCTGAACTTTATGTTACGATGGATATTATTGATGGCTCTTCGCTGAAAACTTTTCAACGCCTTACGGTACATGGGACTGGATTTTCAACCGAGGATGCCAGCGGGTTTAAAGCTTACGCTCCCAAGCACTTTTCTTTGGCCATGGAAGATGCTATTCAACAGCTTGCGGAAATAACTACAAACCTGCTTTTCTCCGGCGTTGCAGAATTAAGGTGGGGGACCCAGGGGCTTCCACGCCAAGAATAAACCAAGACAACATCAGCCACGGCTCTGCCTTTATTCTGCCAGCCACATACTCTGCCAATTATCTGGCATCTTGTGAATTAGGCCGATGGGAATTTTATCGGGAGAGAAAATCATCCTCGCACCGGATATGGTAAAATTATACTATTGGGATTGGTAAGGTTAAAGGAGTGTATGTAAGTAACATGTGGAAATACCTTAGATTGCGAGCCCGCATTTTTCTACTCCTGGGGGCCTTGATCTTCACCGCCCTGGTGGGTGGCCTGGTAACAGTCTGGCATACTGGAGCAACTGATGTCCTCTTCACCTCTCTGGTAGATAAGAATATGGCTTCCTTCCAAGCAGCGGAAGGCCTGGAAATTGCCTTACTCAGTCAAAAGGGATATTTAACTTACTTTTTTCTGGATGGAAATTCTGAATGGCTCAATAATTTAAAGAAAAATCATCAAACCTTCTTGGAATGGTTAGGAAAAGCACACAACTCGGCTACTACTCCTGTAATGACGGAAATTCTTGATAAGATTGATTCCAAGTATCGGGATTATAATTTAGAAAGAGAGCGCGTAATAAATCTCTATAAAGCTGGCAATCGTGACAAGGGCGCCAAACTTCATTGGGAAATCCGTCATCAATTTTTAGAAATTTATGCTCTGTGTGAAAATTACAAGTTAATCAATCACGGGATAATTTCCCAGATCAAGAACGAGGGTCTGGAGCAAGCCAGATTTATTAAAAGTTTAGCACTCATTGTAATGCCGAGTGTAGTTTTATTAGGGTTGCTTTTAGCTTATATCTTGACCAAACAACTATTGGAACCGATTCGACAATTGTCAAGGGAGACAGGGCTAACTACGGGTGCCTCTGGTGGGCAGGACGAGGTCCAGGCCTTGAGTCGCCGGTTTCATGACTTGATCGAAAATGTTGATCAGGCGCAAACTAAATTGGAACGGAGTCAGGAACATCTCTTACAATCAGAAAAGATGGCCATGGTGGGGAAGCTGGCGGCAGGAGTGGCCCACAGCATTCGAAATCCTCTCACCTCGGTGAAAATGCGCCTGTTCTCCATGGGGCGCACGCTTGACTTGACACCCACCCATAAAGAAGACTTTGAGGTGATCTCGGAAGAAATTCGTCATATTGACACCATTGTTGGCAATTTCCTGGAATTTGCCCGCCCTCCGAAATTAACCATGCAGAAAGTTAGCCCCTCGGACGTGGTGGACATGGCTCTGCAACTGCTCCGGCATCGGTTGGAATCATATAATGTGGCGGTAAAGTTGGAGCGTCACCGCCCCCTCCCGGAGGTCTGGGCCGACCCTGATCAATTGAAAGAAGTGCTGGTCAATCTCTTGACCAACGCGTGTGAGGCCATGAAAAGTGGAGGCTCCATCGTTATTCACGAAGGGGAAACTTTTTTACAGTCCGTTGGGCAGGTGATCACCCTCCAGGTTAGCGATAATGGCCCTGGCATTCCCGAGTCCATACAAGACAAAATTTTCCAGCCTTTCTTCACTACCAAAGAAGAGGGGACGGGGCTTGGCCTCAGTATCGCGGCTCGTATCTTGGGGGAGCATGGCGGTTGGTTAGATCTCGAATCTCGAGAAGGCCAGGGGACTACTTTCACCATTAATTTGCCCTATAGGAAGATCAAATATGGGAGCCATCTTAATAGTTGACGACGACCTGAGATTGCGTCAAAGCTTTGAAAAGCTGCTGACCGCAGAAGGACACACGGTGTGGACCGCTCCTGATGGCGAAACCGCCCTGGCCATGGTTCAGGCCCATTCCCCCGACATGGTCATCATGGATATTCGCATGCCCGGCATGAGCGGTCTTGAGACCTTTAAAATAATTCACCAAATCGAGCCCAAGCTTCCGGTGATTATCATGACAGCCTTCGGTACCACGGAGACCGCCATTGAGACCACCAAACTGGGGGCCTTTGATTATGTGCTCAAGCCCTTCGAAATCCCTGACATCCTGACCTTGATTGACAAGGCCCTCGAAGCCGGGCGTTTTATGCGCTCCCGAGTAGTCATGGACGTGCCTCCCGATGAGGTGTCGGGTGAAGCTATTATTGGCAAAAGTAAACCCATGCAGGAGGTCTACAAGTCCATCGGCAGGGTGGCTCCCACCGATGCCACGGTGCTGCTCCGGGGCGAGTCTGGAACCGGCAAGGAATTGGTAGCCCGGGCTATTTATCAACACAGTCTCCGGTCGGAAAAACCTTTTTTGGTCATTAACTGCGTGGCCATTCCCGAGACCCTCTTGGAGAGCGAGTTATTCGGTTATGAAAAAGGGGCTTTCACCGGGGCCATAAACCGTAAAGTCGGCAAAATCGAACAGGCCCATGGAGGCACCATCTTTCTGGATGAAATCGGGGACATGCCTTTTAGCATCCAGGCCAAGATCCTACGCCTGCTGCAGGAACGGAGCATCGAGCGCCTCGGCGGCCGTGAGACCATCCCGGTGGATGTCCGCATTGTTGCCGCCACCAACCGCAACCTCGAAGGAGCCCTGGCCGAGGGGCGCTTCCGAGAGGATCTGTACTATCGCCTTAAGGTGGTCACCCTGTGGTTGCCGGCCCTACGTGACCGAAGTGACGATATCTCCTTGTTGACTGATTACTTCTTAAGCAGGTTTGCTCGCACCATGGATTTGCATAACCCGGGGATGACTCCGGAGGCCAGGGCTCTTCTTAAAAGCTACCCCTGGCCTGGCAATGTTAGGGAGTTGGCCAATATTATCCAAAAAGCTTTGATTTTCAGCCGGGGCTATCCTATTCGCCCGGAGGAAATCTCTCAGGCCATCGGAGCCGAAAGCGCCGTTAAGATTGCCCAAGAAAAGGACGCAGTTGGCCTGATCCGCCAATGGATTCGTCAGGATTTGATTACCAAGGCGGAGGAAAATATTTTTGATACTTTAATAGACCGTTTTGCCAGCCTCATTATCCAGGAGGCCCTCGACCTCACCGGTGGCAATCGCAGTCAGGCAGCCAGACTCCTGAGCCTGTCGCGTCCCACCCTCCAGGCCAAAATTGATAAATACCGTTTGAAAGTGGAAACCTCGGTGAAAACCGAAGGCGCCTGAACTCTACTCCCATTCTTCTCATCTTTCGCCATCCTGCCCCTTTTACAGGTTGTAAAAAATATCGACAGACAAAAATTCAGGAACCGCTTGAACAATCCCTTCTTATCCATAATTTACATGTGATTCAAATAAGTTAATTGAATGCCAGCTTATCCTTTAGGCTGGCACATCCCTTGCGTTAATTGGTTTTCGAGGAACTGTTCAGGTTAATTCCGTGGACAAAAAATTCAAGATTCTCATAGCCGATCGGAATCGCAACGTAAGAAATTTTTTACAGCGAGAGCTTTTAGATGAAGGGTATCAGGTAATCCTGGCGGGCGAGGGCCGGGAACTCCTCCAATTGTTACAAAGTGAAAATCTCCCAGATTTACTCATCCTTGATCCCGACATACCTTCCTCTTTTCCCAAACCTGAATTAATCAAATTTGTTCATTCACGCAATTCTGCCTTGCCCATTGTTATTCACACCTTTTGGAGTGATGACTTCAATTACCGAAATATGCCGGGAGTCGCAATGTGCTTGGAAAAAGGGGAAGATATTGGTCGGTTAAAAGAAGCGGTAGCCGAGATGTTACATAAATATCAATAGCTTTGTCAATCAACTTAAACATATAAAAAATTCATTAAAAATGTGAATATTTATCATAAAATAATAATTTCTGTGCAATTCGCCAAAGATATTTTACCTTACTAATTTCAAGACCATAAATAAAATAGTTAGGAATAAAAGAACTGTATATAATTGGAGTGAACGTGGCCCTACTATTTTCCTTTGCAACAGCACCCCTATTTGATGGCCCACTGTAGTAGTAATTAGTAATATTATTACTAAAATAAGGTCCACATTGCCCTTGAGACTGTGGGTCAAAGCTCCGTATATTGCCAAGATAAGAAGTTCAAAAAGATTTGTGCCCAGAGAGACCACCGTGGGGACGCCTAACACATAAATCAAGGCTGGCATGCGAATAAAAGCGCCACTTACTCCCAGAAACCCCGTCAGTAATCCTGAAATCCATCCCACGCCCAAGATTAACCAGAGTGAAATTGCCTCAACGCCGGACACTGGGAGCGAAACCAGCGGCGGCAAGCTGATGGTTTGGAGCCGGGAGCCCTCCAGGATTGCCGGGATTTCCGGAGGCATTGCGGCTTGAGCCACCTTGCGGCTGGCCCTTGTCTCCCGATACAGGGCGATGCCGATCCAGCCCAGCACGAGGACATATACGGCAGTCATGGTGAGCTGCAGCCAGTTCAGCGCGTGGCCCAAGAAAGGAACTTCCCCGGCATATTTGAGCAGCTCCAAAAGTTGCACGCCACACTCCACCCCGATGACACTGCCCACAAACAAGAGGAGAGCTAACTTGTAGTCCACATACCCCAGGGCGCGTTGCCGCAAATTGGCGATGGTGCCAGACCCTAACATCTGGGTCAGGTCGCTGCCGACGGCCACATTATAAGGAATATTCCCCACGAGATTGAGGAAGGGGGCCATCAAGAAACCGCTCCCTACCCCAAAAGAACTCGACAACAGACCAATGACCACTCCCAGGATGATCAAGGCTACCAGGCTAATGGAAAGGTCGCCCTGAGGAGAAATAGTGTAAACCCACCCCTGGAGAGGCTCTGCTAACCGAGTTAACTCGGGATGCAAATATTTTGTCCAAAAACTTGCAGTGGGTAGGGTGACGGTCATGGATTGCCTGGAACCTTCCTAAACGCCTCCTCCTCCGAGTTTGATCCCGAAGGCCTTTTCCAGAGCTTTTAAAATTCCAGCCAAAACTCCCCCGATCAGGGCCGGAATCAATAAAGCCATGGCCACATACCACCATTGGGGCGAAAAAGGCTGCCCTGAAGGAGCCGCACTTTGCGAAATTTGGGTTAACCAGTGGAAAAAGTCCATGCTACTCCCTTTCGGAAAATCTTATGCTATTTTCTTGCCAATCATGAACTGATAGGCGCCTGAGTTATAAGGGCCCAAAATTTCTTAGAATCTATGGTATGTACTTGTTCTGCTGGCGTCAAGCTCCTTGTCTGGTAACCCTGCTTTTCTGGCGCGCCTTTTACACCCTGTAAAAAAACCTGGCGGGGATCCCCCTGAAATCGCCTCCCTGACCACCATCAATCAAAATTTTATCATACAATTCCAAGCACATAGTCTTACAAAATCCGCTCCCTCCTTTGGCATACAGCTTGAATATTTATTTCACCAGACTGCAGTTGGGAAGCAAGTCGCTCACATCAAAACTGACCCTTGATCTCTCTTCAGGGGACAGAAACGGACTGAATGGAGGTTTGATTGGCCATGGGAAAAGGAAGACAGTTTTTCAACATGATGAAAATGGCCGCTGAGGCCCACGCCCGCTGGGAGATCGAGACTTCCACCGATATCCTGCGAAATCGGAAGAAGTTATTGATCCTGCTGGCTCTCTCTCTGCCGATGCTGGGTTTTGTCGGTTATTCCTGGGCTGCGGGGGACTTGATAGGGGGTAAGGAGGCTTATGCGCCCGCCTTTTATTCCATATCGATTTTTCTCGTCACCATCGTTATCGGCCTGGCCGCCGGCTTGATCACCGGCTGCATCGGCGCCGGCGGTGGTTTTATCATCACTCCGGCCTTGATGAGCGCCGGCGTCAAAGGCATCCTGGCGGTGGGCACCGACCTTTTCCATATCTTTGCCAAGGCGATTATGGGGACCGCGGTCCATAAAAAGTTGGGCAATGTGTCGGTAAAGCTCGCGGTTACCTTCTTAGTCGGCTCGACCGTGGGGGTAGTGGTCGGCGGCGGTATCAACCGGGCCATTTATGAATACAACCCGGTCATGAGCGATCTTTTTATCAGCCTGGTATATGTCTTTCTCTTGGGCTTTCTGGGCATTTACGCCATGACCGACTTTCTCAAGCTCCGCCGCGCCAGCCGGGAAACGAAAATTGTCTCGACCTCCACCCCCGCCGCCGCTGCTGCTGCCGGAACCACCGGGCTGGCTCAGAAACTGCAATCCGTCCATATTCCCCCCATGATCTCCTTTGACGAGGACCTGGTCCCTGGCGGCAACCGAATTGCCGCGGTTTTTGTGGTAGCCTGCGGTTTCGTCGTGGGTATGGTAGCGGCCATCATGGGTGTGGGCGGCGGCTTTCTGGCCTTCCCCATGTTCGTCTACATGTTAGGCGTGTCCTCCTTCACCACGGTGGGCACTGACATTCTGCAGATCATCTTTACTGCCGGCTTTGCCGCCATTTCCCAATACGCCATTTACGGGTTCATTTTCTATACCCTGGCCATGGGCATGCTTCTTGGTTCACTGATCGGCATTCAGGTGGGAGCTCTCACCACCAAGGTGGTCAAGGGTATTTATATTCGGGGATTCTATGCCATTACCATTCTGGCGGGCTTCATCAACCGGCTTTTGTCTCTCCCGAAAAAGCTGAATCAAATGGAATACATCAGCATTCCCAAGGGGCTTGCCAGCGGGATCGACTTTCTCGGGCTGGTCATCTTCTTTCTGATAATTGCCGCCTTCGGGTTCTGGGTATTCTCCATGTTCTTTAAAAATATCAATGTGTTAAGGGGAAAGGAACTCCCCTTGGCTGGTGTAGGCGAGGGGGCGCATTAAATTATGAATACTAAAAAGCTTCTTCTGGGCATTTTTCTCCTAATATCGTTTGGGGTGGTTCTGGCTCTCATCTTCATGCCGATATTTGGAGACGGTAAGAACGGCTTGCAGTTTTCGGATAACTTTTTCAACTCCTTGGCCAAAGGCTCCAGCAATTACATGGAGGACATGCGCCAGGTGGCCCAAGCCATCGTGGGCACTCCTTTTGCCGTGGAAATCAACATGGACACCCCCGAACGGGCCAAACGGACCGAGGTCCTTTTTAGCCAGGCAGGTTGCCAGGTTGAAGTGTCAGGTTCGAAGCTAAAAATCAGCGGCGGTCTCGGCAAAGTCCTCCTCAAAGCGGTGGCTGATGCCGAAGTCTTGTTCAACAACCAGGGAGAGAAACTCCAGGCTGCCTATAACATTGGTGGCAGAGAGGTGGTGAGGACCTGGTGGGAGTCCTTAGGCAAGGTAGGGTCAGCCTTGACCAAACAGAAAGCCTTTAAGGAGGCCAGGGCGATTGATGAGATCCAGAGGCGGGCTCTGGAGCCAGGATATAATTTCTACGGCATCACCCCGTCTAAAGTGAGGGACAACGTAGGCATGCTTACCTTTATGTTGGTCTTTTACGTGGTTTACACCCTCTGGTTTGGTTACGGCATTTTTGAGGTGTTCGCGGGGTTCGGTATGGGCATGGGAAAGCCGGTTTCCAAAAAAGAGGTTTAAGAAGGATCTTTACCATGGCTTTTATGGTGCCTAACGGGGCCAGGGATCCGATCAGGCGGGATTCCGGGCCCCTGCCATCCAGGTTTGCTATAATAAATAAAAATTCCGGCAACTCTGTATTCTATGGTTGATATCGCGTTGTCACTCCTCGGATTTGTCCTCTTCCTCTGCCTCTTCTCCGAGGAGTTTGAAAAACTCCTGAAAAGGCTGAGGCACTGGCGGGAGCGGCCCGGCCGGGGCAAGTACGCCGTCTTTCTCGGAGTCGCCGTGCTGGCTGCCTCAGGCCTAGGACTGATCCTGCGGTCTTTTGTAAAATTCTTCTCTCTCTTATTTGTGTATGAATGACGCACCTGGAATTCCCAAAAGAATTAAAGTTGAATATGACGAGCACATACTACAACGTTTATTGACTCCATCACTTTGACAACAGGTAAGCTTTAAAAGTTTGCATTTCTTTTCCAGATAATTATTTTATATTAATGTCACGGCCCTGAATATTCAGCCAAATCATCAAAACTCTAAGTACACATATTATTTTTTTAATAAATTTAAAATAATTTAGCAAATTTTCGCTTCATTTAAAAATATAAGTAAATTAATCATTGAAAAAATTATAATGGGAAAAATCACTAGTTAGCTTGCTTTTCCATCTCTCTTGCTGATCAGGAGAATAATTGTGTCATTGTGGCGGCGCCTTTTTAAAAAAGACCAAGCAACTCAGACGGTCGCCAGGCCATTGAGCCTGAAAGAACAATATCAAAGAAAGGTACAGCTATATTCTGAGATCTTGACAACCAGCAACGCCGCGCTCGAGATCATGGCCCAGATGCAGGTCCGACTGCAGGGAAAGGATTATTTCAGCCTAGCCTATATTACCTTGAATTGTGCCATCGTCTTAGACTACACCCGCCGGGTCATTCAATCGCTGAGGAAGTTTACCAGAGACCAGGGGTTAGACCTAGCCGAGAAGTTTGCCCAACTAGCTGATCAAATTAACGAAGAGGTAACAATCACTCTGGGGCAAGAATCTTTCACCCTGGCGCTGCCATTTGAGAGGCATACCCTCTCCAGTCCAGAGTTGTTGGCCAGCGGCGTCGCTTATCCGGCTAAAGACGCAGATCTGCCCGACGCGCTGAGCATCAAAGCTGTGTGGGGCTGGTGGCCTGCCGTGCAGGATGGTACGGTCCACACCAGACGTTACCGGGTGTCTCAGGGTCAGGTGACCGAGTTCACTTCGCCCGAGACAGGTCCTCAGGAGCAATGGCTGACGTACCATCCTGAGCAGGGTTTTTTGATGGAGCCCTTACCCCAGAAATTGCAGGAGCAACCAGTTCTACAGGAAGAGGAAGCGAGAACAATTGTTGATTATCATGGCTTATTAAAAACCTGCTATCCTAGCCTTCAGGAAGTGGAGTGGGGCTTGGGGCCCAACCGGGAAGTTCTCATCCTCCGAAGCCTACCTTCGGGAGGGCCCTCGTTTCAAGATACTTCAGGAGGTAATCAGAGGCCACCGCGGTTGTTGTTTTCTCATGGCCTGGCAATCTATCCCGGCCTGGCTTCGGGGCCGGCTTTCCGGGTTGATGTCGATCACCTGCCGGACCATAGGGATGTTCCTGAAGGAGTTGTCCTTTTCACCAATAAACCAGCGCTGTCCCTGGCGCCGCTGTTAGACAAAGCCGCAGCCTTAGTGGTGGAAACCGGTGAACCTCATAACCACCTGGCTTTTCTGGTTCGAGACCGGCGCTTGCCCACCATATTTGACCTCGGGGAGGATACCTCCCATATTCCTGAAGGGATGAGTATTTCCGTGGATGCCCAGCGCCTGCAGGTGTCAACAGGTCCCCTGGAAATCCCGGCGAGGGAAAAACAGGAAGGGAGTGGTCATCACCCCTTGGCGGCCAAGCTGCTTACACAGTTGAGCCCCTGGCTTTTTCCCCTGAATGTGGCTGCGTCCGGTAAGGCCTTGGCCTTAGATGCTTGTCAAAGTATCCATGACCTCCTCTATTATGCCTCGGTAGCCCGCAGAAATGAAATGTTCTGCCTCAGTTTGCACGCTGAGGTCGGGAAGAAGGAGGCGGTTAACCTGGTGACCGGCCGACTGGTGCCTATTTTAGTCATTGATGCCGGCGGGGGGTTATCAGCCGAGAGCCCTGAGGTCACTTACGAAGAGGTCAGTTCCCTTCCCTTCCGAGCCTTTCTGGACGGCATGATGTCCATTCCCTGGCCCAAGGCCCGGCCCTTGGACGTCAAGGGATTTATTTCGGTTATCGGGGTAACCTCCACCACCCCCCGGGCCGAAGACCAGTTGCGGAAAATCAGCTTCGCCCTCCTTGCCGAAAATTATATGAATTTCAGTCTGTGCCTGGGGTATCACGCCTCCACCATCGAGGCCTATGTCGGTAATAATGTGGACCACAATTACATCCGGTTTCACTACCAGGGTGGCGCGGCTTCCCTGGAACGCCGCTTGCGCAGGCTCCAACTCATCGGGGAAATTTTGGTCCAGTTGGGATTTACCGTGAGCCTGCAAGGTGATTTGCTCGACGCCATGCTGGCGGGAGATATAGAGCCGAGGCTCCTTCATAAATTGGAAATCCTGGGGCGTTTGGAAGTTTTTACCAAACAGATGGATATGGTGATGTCTGACGATTCTACGGTTTCAGGTTATGTTACCGACTTTTTGGAAAAACACTGCAATGCTCATCGGAGCATACAATAAAAATACCTGGTTTCTTCATGCAATACAATTTGACATCTTTCAAATGAATCATTTTTAAAACTATAATGTTTAAGGTAAGCTCTAAAAAAGTATATGTAATTATTATATCATTCACCCTAATTTTACTGGTGAGTGCTTTTATTTTTGGAATACTCTCGGCTAACAAGATGAGAGATATTATCAGTGAGCAGTTTAATCAACAGCAATTGACCATTGCCAAAGGTGTCGCTTCAAAGATAGAGGATAAATTTACATTTCTTAAGAACGAACTGCATACTTTACACTTGTCCCCGTCGATACAGTATTTGGAGATTTCCTGGCCCAACCGCATGCGGATCACTCTGGAAAGTGTCAAAAATTTGGGGGTCATCGGCATAGGCTTGCTGGACTCCGAGGGCCGTCAGATTTATTGGGTGGATGCCAAAGGAGAAAAAGGAATAATACCAGGGGATTTTTCCAATGCCGAGGTTCTCTTCTGGGGTAAAGAGCCCCAGCATCAAGATCAATTTTTTTTGAAGAGAACGGGGACACAGTTCCCGGCGGAATCCGGCAACAATCCGTACATAGCCATAGTGATTCCCACCTACCAAGTCTCGGTGGATGCCAGTCATCCTCAAGCCACTGGGCTTTTTGCCGGCTGTCTTTACTTTCTGGTCGACCCAAACCGATTGATCAAACAATATGCCCAGGGCATTCAGTCTGGCCAGAGTGGCTATGCCTGGGTAATCGATCGTCAGGGGATGTTCCTCTATCATCCCGAAGAGGGATTTATCGGCAAGTCCGCTTTTGAAGTTCGGGAGCAAAGAGCTCCGAAGATTTCTTATGCGAAGATCAACGAAATTCAGCGGGAAAAGATGCTTGCCGGCCAGGAGGGTGTTTCCTGGTACCGGAGCGGCTGGCACCGCGGCATCGCCAAGGAAATGAAGAAGTTTATCGCTTACGCTCCCATCATCTTGGAGGGCAGTAATGAAAAACTTACCTGGTCAGTAGCCGTGGTTGCTCCTCAAACTGAGGTGGAAGGGGCCATTCATGACGTCTATATTCGACAGTTTCTTTTGCAAGGGGTGATTATTTTCATTATCCTCTTAGTTGGCGCCGCCGTGATCTATTACGAAAGCCGCTGGTCGGCAGCTTTGGAGGAGGAAGTACAACGGAAAACCGCCGCCCTCGAAAATTCCAAGAATCAACTGGCCAAGTCCGAAAAACTCTATAAATCTCTGGTTGAATCCGCTGAGGATGCCATCCTCAATGTAGACGCCAAAGGAGAAATTATCTCCATAAACCGCTATGGGGCCAAAGTGTTAGGTTACACCTCCCAGGGTATTATGGGGAAAACCATTAGTGAGGTCTTTCCCGGAAAAACCAGAGAAGAACTTGATCGTCTGGTCCAGGAAGTGTTCGCTGATACCAGGGGGCGACGGGCCACCCAAGAATTAGTGGTGGGGGACAAGGAGTATTCCTTCAATATTAATCTCACCCCTATCAGGGAAAATGACCGGGTCCTGAGTGTCCTGATTATAGCCCACGATATCACCAGCCAGAAAAAAATGGAGGAGCAGTTATATCACACTGAGAAATTGGCCTCCCTGGGACAACTTGCCGCAGGGGTCGCCCATGAGATAAATAACCCATTGGCAATTATTTTAGGCTTCTCTGATATGCTGTTAGAAAAACTAGACGAAAACTCCAAAGAGTTTGAGATCATAAAAACTATTGAGCGGCAAGGGAACAATTGCAAAAAAATAGTTGAAAATTTAATGACTTTTGCTCGCGCTCCTGAAAAAGACCAATATGATACCGATATTAATCGCAGTATTGAGACAGTTTTAGAAGTGGTAAAAAATACTCTTCTAACGAAAAAGGTGGAGTTTCTTTCAGATCTGGCTGAGGGACTGCCCCGAGTACGAGGTGATGCCGCCCAATTACAGCAAGTTTTCTTAAATCTCATTACCAATGCGGTAATGGCTATGCCGCAGGGGGGATTGTTAACCGTTACTACTCGCCCAAATCCTGACCGAGACCGGGTTGAGATTAAATTTACTGATACGGGAGAAGGGATTAAAAAAGAGCATCTCCAGAAAATCTTTGATCCGTTTTTCACCACCCGCAAGGTTGGGGAAGGCACTGGCTTGGGTTTGTCCGTCAGTTATGCCATCATTACTAAGTTCGGGGGCACCATTACCTGTGAGAGCAAGGCGGAGGGCGAGGCAAAGGATCAGGAAAGCGGCACCATTTTTACGATATCACTGCCGTTAGCAGCACCTCTCAATGAAGAAATCAAAGGAGCAGAGGGTAGCCATGTCAGGTAAGATTCTCATCATTGATGACGAGACTGATATGCTGGTCATGCTGGAGATGCTTATCACCGATAAGACTCCCCATGAAGTGGTCTCCACCAATAACCCTTTCGAGATCGAGGAACTCCTCTCAAAGCATGATATTAATTTAGTCATTACCGACCTGAAGATGCCTATGGTGGACGGTATGGAAGTCCTGGAGGTCGTGAAAAAAAAAGATGCTGATATCCCGGTGATAGTAATCACCGCCTTCGGCACCTTGGAAGCGGCTGAGGAGGCGGTGCATCGGGGAGCTTATGATTTCATCACCAAGCCTTTTCGCAAAGAACAAATTCTGGTAGCCATTGAGAGAGCCTTGGAGTGGCAGCGCATCATCAGAGAGAACCGGAAATTAAGAAGCCGAATAGAGGAATCAGCTCCCTAGAGCAGGTCTTTATGAGATAGTGTTACATCAAAGGAGGAAAGGAATGACAGCAACTATCATCATTGTTGATGATGAGCCGGACCTTTTAGATTTATTGAAGCTTATTCTCACTGAGAAAACCAATCACCAGGTACTTACTACTTTAGACCCTCACCAGGCAATAGAATGGTGCAAAACATACAATGCTGATTTATTAATTAGCGATCTCCGAATGCCTGAAATGGAAGGCATTGAACTATTAAAAATTATCAAACAAATGGATCACAATTTGCCGTTGATTCTTATCACTGCCTTCGGAACTATTGAGTCTGCCGTAGAAGCCATGCGACTTAAAGCTTTTGATTATATTACCAAGCCCTTTAAAAAAGAGCAGATTTTGGTAACCGTTGATAAAGCCCTCAAATGGCGTCAGGATCAACTGAGAACCTGAGCATCTTTTTTTGATAATATAACAGGAAATACTTTGAAAATATTTGATATTTTTAAAAGAAAAAAGACTCCTGCCACTGAAGACCTTTTTAAGCGAAAATACCAGAGCTTCAAGAAGCTGCTGAATGCTAATAACGATGCCCTCGTAATCATGTCGCGCTTTGAAACAGTATCTGCAGGTGATTTTGTTTTTGACATGCAGTACATCCGGGCCAAGAGCGACTCAATCCTTGATACGTGCAAGGAAATTATTGACGAACTGAATGAGTTGGGAGACAACCGTTATGCCGCCTTGATTCCCATTTATGAAGCCATCAAAACTAAGATTCAACATGAGGTTGCCGGGAGGTCGTCCCAAACCAGGGAATCAGTGGCCCTTTCCCTGAGCCAAGTAGACCGGCGCTTGCTCTTGGAGGTGGGAGGAAAAAACGCCAATTTGGGGGAGATCAAAAATCGGTTGCATCTCCCCACCCCGGATGGTTTTGTGCTGACTGCCGAGGCTTATCGCCAAGTCCTGGCAGAAAATAACCTAACTCGGCGGCTGGCTGCTTTTTGCGAAGAGGTGGATACTGGTAATCTTGAGGACCTTACGGAAAAAAGCCAGTTCATCCGGGAACAGATATTACAGGCCGAGATTCCCACCCACCTCAGAGAAGAGGTAAACCGACAGTATCATCAGTTAGCCCAAACTCTGGGTTACCAACCCCGTCTGGCCCTCAGAAGCAGCGGCTTATATGAAGATCAGGAGCATTCTTTTGCCGGTCAATTCCTCACAAAATTAAATGTTTCCCTCCAGCAATTTTTCCCCGGTTATTTGGAGGTCCTGGCCAGCCAATTCTCTCCCACCGCCTTGGTTTACCTGGCCCAGAAAGGACTGGCCCACCGTGAACTGGCCATGAGTGTGGGTTGCCTGGCCATGGTGCCGGCCCGGGCCAGCGGCGTCCTGTTTACCGAGGACCCCACCGGCAGCCGCGCCGGAGTGATGGTTATTGAGGCAGCCTGGGGATTGGGCCCCACCGTGGTTGAGGGCACCTTGGTCCCGGACCGCTACCTTCTCGGTAAAAAACAGGAAGTCTCACTCCTGGAGCAGCACATCAGTCCCAAACCCTTCCGCCTGACCTCAGCTGCCGCCGGGGAAGGCCTGACCAAAGAGGCCGTACCAGACTCTGAGAACTCTCAGCCGGCACTCACCCAGGATGAATTACTTTTGTTGGGCCGCTATGGCCTCCAGTTGGAGGATTATTTTGGCGAGCCCCAGGATATTGAATTCGCCGTGGATACCCGGGGACAGGTTGTAATCCTGCAATCACGGCCTCTCACCGTATCACAGCCCCGGTCGGAAGCTCTTCCCCCTGCTCGCCTCAAAGATCATCCCATCCTGATTGACCGGGGTGTCGTTGCCTGTTTCGGAGTGGCGGCCGGACCGGCTTTCATCATTCACCGAGATGAAGATCTGGTCCGGTTCCCCGAGGGGGCGGTCTTGGTGGCCCGCTATACTTCGGCGCGGTATGGCGCCGTGATTCATAAGGCCAAAGCTCTGGTGGTGGATATCGGCAGCGCCACCTCCCATTTGGCCATTTTGGCTCGCGAGTTCAAGGTCCCCGCGCTGGTGGATACGGAAATAGCCACGCAAGTCCTGCATACCGGGCAAGAAGTCACAGTGGATGCGGACCACCAGCGAGTCTATCAGGGGCGAGTTGAGGAGTTGCTCCAGTTGACAGCCAAGAAACAGCCTCTGCTCACCGAAACGCCTCTTTATGCCACCTTACGCCGGGTGCTGCGCTGGATCACCCCTCTTCATCTGACCGATCCGAAGTTGACCGATTTTACTCCTGGTTCTTGCAAGACGCTGCATGACATTACCCGATTTGCCCATCAAATGGCCATTGCCGAGATGTTTGAGCTGGGCGAACAGGCCAGGCAGCAAGAAGCCTCTATGGTCCGCCTAAAGACCAACATCCCCCTTAATCTTTACCTCATCGACCTGGGAGGAGGCCTTCGGGATGGTCGTTCAGGGAAATTTGTTTCTCCTGATGACCTAGTCTCTGTACCTATGCAGGCTCTCTGGAAAGGCATCAGCCATCCCGAGGTCTCGTGGGCAGGCCCTATCACCATCGACGCCAAAGGACTTTTTTCGGTGGTTTCCCGGTCTCTGGCCGCGCCCGCACCCCAACATGGGGACTTTTGGTTACGCACCTTGGCCATTGTTTCAAAAAATTATCTGAATTATAGTTCCCGGCTGGGATATCACTTTGCCACCATCGATGCCTATGTGAGCGAAGTCCGTAACGATAATTACCTCAGTTTTCGCTTTAAAGGGGGAGCCGCTGATGAATACCGGCGGGGACTCAGAGCCCGTTTCCTGGGCAGTATTTTAGAAACACTGGATTTTGACACGGAAATTACCGGGGATTTGGTGGTGGGCAAACTGGGGAAGTATCCTCAGCCTCTGCTGGAAGAGAAGCTTGATATGCTCGGAAGGCTTATGGCCTGCGCCCGCCAGCGGGATATGGTCATGGCGGATGAGAAGATCGTGGATTGGTATATTCAGGCCTTTCTGGAGGGAAATTACCGGTTTGTCGGGGAACCCCGGTGATATGGCGTCAGCTGTCACCCCCCACAAAAAAACTTTGAAAAAATCAGCTTGAAATAAGGCTGACAGACTTGCCAACGTGGTTGCAAGATAAAAGGCAACAGCTATCTTTCACCATTCCCTGATTCAGCCGCAAAGAAGTTCTCTTGCCATTTCTTATTCCCGGGCCTTTAGTTGGCAGACCCACCGGAAGTCCCCTGTCACTTCACGATTTAAACCCTTGAGAGGGCGCTGGGAGGTGTTCCGGGAAATCTCCGGTCACTTGCATTTCCCAGCCAAGAGCGGTATCTTGCCTCCAGCTTGCGGGCCCCGGGCGTCCCCCAGGCCCATCGGACAAGGAGGACAAGGAAGAAGTCTCATGGAAGCCAAACATGTTCTGATCATCGGCGCAGGGGTTTTGGGGCCGAAAGTCGCCTGCCGGCTGAAACGGCTGCAACCACAATGGGACGTCACTCTGGTGGACCAACAAGCGGATATCGCCTATTCCGCCTGCGGCATCTCTCATTATGTCGCCGGGGACGTGGCCGAACTTCAGGGGTTGATGACTGCCAGTTTTCATATGGTGCGCAGTCCTGACTTTTTTGAAAACGCCAAGGATGTCCGCATCAAGACCCGGACCCGGGCCTTGTCCCTGGACCGCCGGGGGAAGAAAGTTCGGGTAAGGCATCTGGTGAGCGGTCAGGAGGAGAATTTACCTTACGATATCCTGGTGCTGGCCACCGGCCACAGGCCGCAGCCTTTGGCTGTCCCCGGCGCCGACCAACCTGGGGTGACCAATATGGTTACCCTCCAGCAGGCTCAGGCGGTAAAGGACCGTATCTCCCAGGGAGAAGTGGGCCGCGCCGTCGTTGTGGGCTCCGGACCCGGTGGTTGTGAAATGGCCGCCGCGATCAGCGATCTCTGGGGTGTGGAGACCGCGCTGGTGGAGCCGGGTTCCCAGGTGTTGGCAGGCCGTTTGGACCCGCCCCTGGCCCGCATGGTGCACCAGCACTTACAAGAAAAGGGGGTAGAGGTGTTCCTTGGGGAGGCTGTTCAGGAAATTCGCCCCGGCTCAGGGGACCATTCGCTGGAAGTGGTCACCTCAAACCAAGGGCTGCCCGCAGACCTGGTGATCGCCGCCCTCGGGCCAAAACCCACTAGCGAACTGGCCGCTCAAGCCGGGCTCACCCTTTCCCCCGGCGGCGGCATCCTGGTCAATCAGCGGCTGCAGACTTCTGATCCGGACATCTACGCCGGGGGCGGTTGCGTGGAGAATCTTCATGTCATCACTGGAAAACCGGCGTATTTTCCGGAACCTTCCCTGGCCCACCGGCAGGGGCGGGTCATCGGCACCAATATCGCCGGAGATTTCTCCACTTTTCCTGGCATCACCGGCAGCTTCACTTTCAAGGTCTTTGACCTGGCCGTGGCCGGCACTGGCCTCAGTCTGGAGGTTGCGAACCAGGAAGGCCTCGATGCAGTGGCGGCCCTGGTGGTGCAGCAGGACCATGCGCATTTCTATCCTGTGCAGGAACTCATCTACCTGCAATTGGTGGTGGACCGCAAGTCCCGGCGCCTCCTGGGAGCCCAGGGAGCTTGCCACAACGGTGACGCCCTGGTGGGCCGCATCAACAGTATCGCTGCCCTGCTCCTCCACCACGGCACCATCGAAGACCTCTCGAATTTGGAAATGGCCTACTCACCGCCTTATGGCACGGCTCTGGACATCGTCAACACCGTGGCCAACACCGCGGAAAATATCGTGGAGGGCTACAACCAATCCATCGGTCTGGAAGAGTTCCAACACCTGTTCCTGGAAGCCCAGGACGATGTCATTTGCCTGGATGTCCGGGGTGCAGCCAATGCCGCGCCCTTTGTGGCCCATTTCGGCGAGCGCTGGCTTAACATCCCCCAGGAAACCTTAAAGCACAGTTTTGCCTTAGTTCCCC
Organism: uncultured delta proteobacterium; assembly: GCA_963709285.1. Taxonomy (GTDB): domain Bacteria; phylum Desulfobacterota; class Desulfobaccia; order Desulfobaccales; family 0-14-0-80-60-11; genus JBGSLA01. The sequence continues at coordinate 85,217 of CAVPVR010000001.1, forward strand.
GGGACAAGCGTATCATTTTGATTTGCAACGCCGGCATGCGCTCCTATGAGGCCCTCAGGCAACTTCAGGCCCAGGGCTTTGACAACGCCGTGGGATTGCAGGGCGGGGTGGCCGCCTTGAAAAAAGCCGGGCTGCTCGATCTGGGTTAAACCACCAGGGGACTCTTTCACCCTGACGACAAGGACGGCCCTGGCCAATGATGGAAAAAGATTGGCAGAGTTGGCCGCCGAGGGCTGCATTCCCAGGGAAACCAGGGATAAAGCCAGTCTGGAGTTGGAATCCGCTGAAATCCTTACCGGCGCAATCTGGGCGAGAAAGAATTATTGGAAAGAAATAATTCTTGCGGGTTTTTTTCTTGTTTTCTCAATCCCCCGAAAAAATTACCAACGGGGCGCCAATATTTCCCTGGTAATATTTGGCCTAGAATCTATTGCAAAACCTATTTTTCTGTCATCCTGAACGAAGTGAATGATCTCAACCCATTGAAAATGCAAGATTCTTCGCTTCGCTCAGAATGACATTTGAGGAGAGTTTGAGGTTTTGCAACAGCTTCTAGTAACTACCAGAGCGCGGCCCCGTTGATATGGCCTCAGGTGGCCACCTCACCTTCTCAGGACCTGACGGTCTTCGACCAGTTTCAGGGTCTATTTCCGGTGGTAGTATTTTCCCTGCCTGTTCCACCCGGTCCTGAGACTTCCCCTGCCTTTTTGGGCCCCTCTTGACCGAGAGGCCTGCTTCCGAACACCTCACCCCTTTCCCCGTCTTTTCGCAGTGTTGGGGGAACTGACTTTTTTGTGCGACCTTTGAACGGAAGCTTTGTCGCCCTCAGGCAAACGCTTCGCGCTGGCCGTGGCCGTAGCGACATTCGTGATTACAAAAAATATTCCCACTACCAGGATTGCGGCTGCTAACAAGTAACGCATCTCCACCCCCCTCCTTGACCATGAACAGGTGGCACCTCAGAAAAGTGCAAGGATGATACCAAATACATAAACTTACCAGGAACTTTTGGGCTGGATACGGCTCTATAACCCTTCGGCCCCTAACCCTTTGAATTTCGAGCCCTCAGCCGTGAAAAACCTTCCAGGGACCGGCCTTTGGTCTCCCTCTCGAAGTTGGCTTGACAAACCCGGCAAAGTGCAGTTAAATAGGGGAAAATAATTATCATTTTCGAAGGGTTACCGGATGGCGCGGGTTAACCAAAGCTTGGTAGCCAATCGGCTTGCAATCGCCATCCGCATCATCCGGGCCTGCCGGGAGCTGGGCATCCCCACGGCCACCTTCTATACTGAACAGAACGCCCCTGTCCTCCACGTGGTGAAGGCCGATCAGGCCATCTCTGTGAGCCCTGGGACCGAGTCGTTGACCCCCGCCCCTCCCTTCAAGATCATCCCCGAAGGAGACGACCATGCGCGTGCGTTCCCGGATGCTGCCCCCCGGATGGTATCCTGGCAGCCAGAGCGGCTGTATCAGTGAAATTGACTCATTTGTTGCCGGTGTCAAACCCCTCCCTGCCGGCACCAAGGTGTATGGCGGCATGATGCCCCACGCCGGGTGGTTTTTTTCAGGAAAACTGGCGGCCCAGGTGTTTTATCTGAATGCCCAGGTAACCAAACCCCAGGTCGTCTGCATTTTCGGGGGGCATTTGGGGGGGAACTCCCCTCCCCTTCTCGTCAATGAGGATGCCTGGGAGACACCCCTGGGGGAAGTGCCCCTGGCCACGGAGTTCTACAAACCGCTCCTGGCCAAAATGACCATGCAGCCCGAGTACCCCGGAGACAACACCATCGAAGTGAATATGCCTCTCATTAAGCACTTCTTCCCCCAGAGCCAGGTTCTGGCCATACGCTCGCCCCAGTCCAATGCTGCCCTGAAGCTAGGGGAGGCGGTGGCCGAGGTGGCCCGGGAGCTAGGGAAGACCATCCTCTTTTTCGGTTCCGCCGACCTCACCCATTATGGCCCCAACTACGGTTGGGCCCCCAAGGGCACCGGCGCGGCGGCGGTGCAGTGGGTGAAGGAAGTAAATGACAAGCGCTTCATGGACGCGGTGCTCCAGCTTGACGCTCTGGGTGCGGTGAACGCCGCCAACCAGGACCAGAGTTCTTGCTCCGCCGGCGCCCCTGCCGCGGCCATCGCCGCGGCCCAAAAAATGGGGGCCAACAAAGCTCTGTTAGTGGACTATTACACCAGTTATGACGTCATGCCGGGGGACTCTTTCGTGGGCTACGGCGGGGTGGTCTGGGCAGGATAAGGTCCTTTTTACTAATCACATGAGAATCACCTACGACCCCGGACAAAATATCGCTTATATCCGCCTCCAGGAAAAGAAGGCGGAGGTGGAAACTATAAAGATCAGCGGTGAACTCAACGTAGATCTGGCCCCCGATGGCACGGTGTACGGTATTGAACTTCTGAATGCCAAAGTCCAACTATTCAGCGTAGATCAGGGAAAACTAGTGGTGATTAATGAGGCCTTGGGTGGGGTTCAAGAAATTAACCTGATTTAAATCCAAGGTAGATGGCATTATCTGCCGTCAGTTAGGGCCAATGCTGTTCAACTTGCGGTGCCGCAATCCCTAAGATGGGGAGAAAGAAAGAGATGAAAGTAACCGAAATTCGTACCAAGGCGCGTCAGCTCGAAGTGAAGAACTACTCCCGACTCAACAAGGCAGACTTGATCCGGGCAATCCAGGTGGCTGAGGGCAACTCCCCTTGTTATGAGCAGATCTTCGACTGCCGGGAGCACCAGTGCCTCTGGTGGGATGATTGTCAGACTTGAGTACCTCTGCGGGGACAAGGCCCTCTTGGGGGGGCATTAAACCAGCTACGAGGTGATAACGGAGGACTCCTTCGTGCGTAGGGGAAATCGACTGATTTTCTCCCCATTTTATCTTCCGAAACGCAGATACCTCAAGAGGACTGCTCGCTGTAGGGGCACGGTTCGCCGTGCCCCCTTTTTTGTCGTTTTCTTAGGCTAACGCCTGCGGCTACGGCAGATACCCGGACGGGACGCCTGAGCCACCTGCGTCGCTTGAAGCAAAGGACATCTTCCTGCTCATAAAAAACGGGTTGAGCCAAAATTTTGGCCCAACCCGCTTTTCTTTTCCCTCTTATGGGATTGGGGGAGGGGGTGTGGGGGAGGGGGTAAGGGTCGGCGACCCTTAGCCCCCTCCCCCGCAACCTTTACTCCACCCTTCTTCTTAGTACATGCCTCCCATCCCGCCGCCCGGAGGCATGGCCGGCATGGGTTCTTCCTTCTTGGGTTTCTCGGCCACCATGGCCTCGGTGGTGATCAGGAGGCTCGCCACGGAGGCGGCATTCTGGATGGCGAAGCGCACCACCTTGGTGGGGTCGATGATGCCCGCGGTCATCAGATCTTCGTAGACGCCGGTTTCGGCATTGAAGCCATGGCCGCCCTTCTGGTGCTTGACGTGCTCGGCCACCACGGAACCCTCATAACCGGCGTTATTGGCGATCTGGCGGATGGGCTCTTCCACGGCCCGCTTGATGATATTGCTGCCTAACTGTTCATCGTGGATCTCGAACTTGTTTTCATCCAGGGCCTGGATGCAGCGCAGCAGGGCCACGCCGCCACCGGGCACGATGCCCTCTTCCACCGCCGCCCGGGTGGCATTCAGGGCGTCCTCGACCCGGGCCTTCTTTTCTTTCATTTCGATCTCGGTGGCCGCGCCCACGCGAATCACCGCCACACCGCCCACCAGCTTGGCCAACCGCTCTTGGAGCTTTTCCCGGTCATAGTCGCTGGTGGTTTCCTCGATTTGGGCCCGGATCTGCTTCACCCGGCCCTCGATGTCTTCCCGGGAGCCCGCCCCGTCGATGATGGTGGTGTTGTCCCGGTCGATGTTCACCTTGCGGCAGGAGCCCAGCTCCTTGACGGTGACGTTTTCCAGTTTCCAGCCCATGTCCTCGCTGATGGACTGGCCGCCGGTGAGAATGGCGATGTCTTCCATCATGGCCTTGCGCCGGTCGCCGAACCCGGGCGCCTTTACCGACGCCACCTGCAAGGTGCCCCGCAGCTTGTTGACCACCAGGGTGGCCAGGGCCTCGCCCTCCACGTCTTCGGCCACGATCAGGAGCGGTTTCCCCATCTTGGCGATCTGCTCGAGCAGCGGCAGGAGGTCCTTCATAGCACTGATCTTCTTCTCATGTATCAGGATATAGGGATCTTCCAGGCTCACTTCCATCTTCTCGGGATTGGTGACAAAGTACGGGGAGCTGTAGCCCCGGTCGAACTGCATGCCTTCCACCACCTCCAGGTTGGTTTCCATGCCCTTGGCTTCCTCTACCGTGATGACCCCTTCTTTCCCCACCTTGCTCATGGCGTCGGCGATGATGTTGCCGATGGAGAGGTCGTTATTGGCGGAGATGGTGCCGACCTGGGCGATCTCTTTCTGATCTTTGGTGGGTTTGCTGATCTTGTGGAGCTCATCCACCACCAGGGTCACGGCCTTGTCGATGCCGCGCTTCAAGGCCATGGGGTTGGTGCCGGCGGCCACCAGGCGGGCGCCTTCCTTGTAGATGGCCTGGGCCAGGATGGTGGCTGTAGTGGTGCCGTCGCCGGCCACGTCCGAGGTCTTAGAGGCCACTTCCCGGACCATCTGGGCCCCCATGTTCTCAAATTTGTCTTCGAGTTCAATCTCTTTGGCTACGGTAACGCCATCCTTGGTGATGGCGGGAGCGCCGAAGGACTTCTCCAGGATGACGTTTCTGCCCTTGGGGCCGAGGGTTACCTTGACCGCGTCGGCCAGGGTGTTGACGCCCATAAGCATGGCCTCCCGGGCCTTGTGATCATATTTAATCTCTTTCGCAGACATGACTTACGAATCCTCCTTTACAGGTTGTCTTGGAAAAATGTCAAAGGTGGGTCTGAGACGGGGGGTTAATCTTCCACGATGCCCAGGATGTCATCTTCCCGCATCATAAGATATTCTTCGCCTTCAATCTTGATTTCGCTGCCGGCATAGCGGCCGAAAAGGATGCGGTCGCCTTCCTTGACGTTGAGGGGAATGCGGTTGCCTTGGTCATTGACCTTGCCGGGTCCCGCGGCAATGACCTTGCCTTCCACAGGCTTTTCCTTGGCGGTGTCGGGTATGAAGATGCCGCCTTTGGTCACCTGCGCCTCTTCCAGCCGTTGTACTAGCACGCGATCGTTCAACGGTTTGACTTTCATGAAAAACCTCCTTATCGAAGAAAATATATCGCGGACGGATTGATGTTAGCACTCGATTAAATTGAGTGCTAATAGAACATAGACATTTCTGGGAAAAAATCAAGGGTGGGACAAATTTTTTTCAAAAAAACCGGGCCAGGCTTAAACCTGACCCGGACTTGCTCGTTGACCAGGCGCCGGCGGACTTGCCGTCCCTCAGGAACTGCCGGGCCCGGAGCGGGCGGCGGTCCGCACCGCCTTGCCTTTTTTCCGACCGGTGGATTTTTTTGTGCTCCTGGCCACCTTGGAGCCCTGGCGGCCTTGGCTTCGGGCCTTGACGGACTGTTTCTTGCCGCTCTTCCCCTTGGCGGCTAGGCGCCGGGAAGATGCCCTGGAAGTATCCTGTTTCTTGGTGCGCTTGCTGACCTTGGACTTGGACTTTTTTGCAGAGTTGGAGGACCTGACTCTCTTGGCCTTGCCCTTGCTTGCCGACTTGGATGCCTTGGAAACCTTGGAGGACTTTCCCCCGGCTAGCACGGAGGCCACCTGAACGGAGGAGTCTTTCTGCCGTTTGGCGCCCGATCCTTTCTTGCGGGCCTGGGCCGTCCGGGAACTCTGTTTCTTGCTGTATCTCGCCGTCCGGTGGGAAGCTTTGCCCCTGCTCCGGCTGGATTTTGCCACCTGCTTACTGCTGGTTCCCTTTTTGGAGTAACTGCGTCGATAGGACCTGGAGGCGGTCTGCACCGGGGCACTGGCATGGGCAGGCGCCTCAATCCTGGCTATCTGGATGTTCTCGGTGAACCGCTTTTGGGCGTATTTGGGGATTTTAAGAATATAGTGAGCCTGCTCCGGGGGCGTCACCTTTCTCCGGAGCTCTGGGTTCAAAAGAGCAATCTCTTCTTCAGGCACTTTGCAGGCAATCGCGGTAGCTCGCAGCGAGGTAGGCTGAGTTACTTTGACCGTGTCATATTCCAGGGGTGGGAGGTGGGGGATGTTTTTGAAGCCGAACTTTTCAGGATTTTTCGCAATGATGGTGGCCGCGATCATCTGCGGCACGTAGTTTTTCGTTTCGTTGGGCAGGCACTGGTTAGCGGAAAGCTCCCAAAAATTCTTGTGGGTACTGGCATTAATTTCCCGCTGCACCCGGTTCTCACCACAATTGTAGCTGGCCGCGGCCAGATACCAGGAACCAAATTGTTTGTATAGGTCAAGGAGGTAGTTGGCCGCAGCATGGGTGGCCTTTACCGGGTCCCGGCGCTCGTCCACGTAGTTGTCGATAGCCAGCCCGTAGCGTCGGCCGGTACCCTGGATAAACTGCCACATGCCGCAGGCATGGGCGTGGGAATAGGCATACGGGTTAAAGCCACTTTCGATCATGGCCAGATAGGCTAAATCTTCCGGCAGGCCGTGCTCCTGGAAAACCTCCCGGATCATGGGGAGATAGCGGGTGGAACGGGCCAGATATTTGCGAATGGTGCCCTTGCGTTCGGTGGTGAAGTAAACTAGGTAGGCCCTAACTTCCTTGTTTTTGGCAACAGGGACGTCGATTTTGAGAGTTTGATCCCATTTCTTCAGTTCTTCTTCCAGTGCGGGATCGGTTCCCTGGAGACCGCTTTTGGCGTAGAGTTCCTCCACGCGATTCTCGCTTAACTGCTCGGTCAGCGATTCTTCCTGTTCATCTAGTTTGAGGTCTTCCTGAGCAAAATCTGGAGGTGGGGCCGGAGGTGGCGCCACGGCCGCCTTTTTACCGCCGCCGCAGCCAGCCAATAGGGCGCAAAGCAACAATATACCTGTCCACCAGGAGATCATAGTCGTGCCCCTTGTGTTAATTTGTCAAGGTGTGTGTCTCCTGACTCTAAGGACCGAAGGTCCTCGCCTCCCCCATGAGACGTGTCTGGAGCATTCACGTTACCAGATTATTCTTCAGAAAATCAAGGAAAAAATGACAGAAGCCAATACTTTTCTTGGCGAAATGCCACCTGCACCCAGTTCAACAACCTGATAATCTTGATAAAATTAATTTGACAATAAGATTTTGGCAAAGCAATATTTTAAAATATGGTATATTTTTTTTGTTATTAATCTCAGACTACCAAGCTTTTTACCAATCCGGTTTTAATAGTGTTTGAACACCAAAGTATTATGACACTAGCTAATATAATTCCATTTTCTTATGACAGGGACTTGTAATGTAATGTAAGCCTTGTATCTTCCAGACCACTTCAATTGGTGGATGGGGCAATCCTCAGAGAAACTGGCAATACCAAGCCGCTATTATTAGTCCCCATCCCTCGGTTTGCCCAATAAAGCCCAGGGGGTTATTTGCTTTTGATACCAGCCTTGGCATCTTCTCAAATAGTTTTGGCCTGTGTCGTATGGTTCGTGGCCATCTGGGGTCGCCTCCTGGGGGCTGAGCCCTTCACCACCTGGCTTTATTTCTTTGCCTGGTGGCCTTTGCTGCTGTTCCTGGACGGACTTCTCGGACGCCTCACCGGCAAGTCGCTCCTGTGGGAGCGGTCCGGTGACTTTCTCCGCATGATCTTTTTTTCGGTAACGGTGTGGCTGGTCTTCGAGGTCTTCAACCTGTGGCTGCTGAACTGGCGTTACGTGGGGATTGAGCCCCGTATCTGGCTGCGCTGGCCCGGCTATGCCCTGGCCTTTGCCACGGTGCTCCCTGGGGTGCTTCTCACGGCCGAGGTGCTGGAGGCCCTGGGTGTGGGAGGGAAACTAAAGGGGCCAGAGCGCCACCTCGGGCACTGGCAGCCGGCTTTTCTCCTGATCGGCGTTGCCTGTCTAATCCTCCCTTTTCTGGCGCCTCACTATGCTTTCCCCCTTATTTGGGTTGCTTTCATCTTTCTCCTGGACCCCTTTAATGACTTAATGGCCGGCGACTCCCTCACCCGACGTTTTGCCGGAGGGGAGATGCAGCGGCCCCTGTGTTTGCTCCTGGCGGGCCTTCTCTGCGGGATTTGGTGGGAACTGTGGAATTATCCCTGCCCGGCCAAGTGGGTGTATACGCTGCCGGTCCTGAATTTCGGGAAAATCTTCGAGATGCCCATCCTGGGCTACCTGGGCTTTCTGCCCTTCGCCCTGGAATGTGCCGTAATGTATAAGTTTTTGGAGTTGATGGACAAACGGCTGTCAGGGTCCCCTAGGCGCCTCTTCTACCTGGCCCAGGTGGCCTTTTGGCTAGTGATGTTTGCGGCCCTCGATGTACGCACAGTCATGTCTTTTCAATAATGGTTTGTCTCCTTTCCAATGGGAAAAAACTTTTAATAGCCACATCCTTTTTTACAAAATGACCCCCATTGCTCAATCACCGAAACCCGAAAACCGAAAACCAAAAACCCTCTACCCCGTCAGCCTGGGGTGCCCCAAGAACCTGGTGGACACCGAGATCATGCTGGGCTACCTCGCCCGTCAGGGCTGGCAGGTGGTGGCGGCGCCGGAGGAGGCCCAGGTGCTCCTGGTTAACACCTGCGCCTTCATCGCCCCCGCCACCCAGGAAGCAGTGGACACCATCCTGGAGTTGGCCCGCCACAAAGAGACCGATCCCGGTAAACGGCTGGTGGTGGCCGGCTGCCTGGTGGCCCGGTATGGGGAGGAATTGCTACCACCCCTCCCCGAAGTGGACCTGTTCATCGGGGTCAACGATTTTCCCTGGCTGCCCGAACTCCTGAAGGAATCTGCTGGAGAAAATAAGCCACGCCTGGCCAATCAGGCCCCCCGGTTTGATTACCCCGAGCCCCTACCCCGCTTCCCGGCCACCCCCCGGCACCTGGCCTATCTCAAGCTCGCCGAGGGCTGCAGCCACCGGTGCACCTTCTGCACCATCCCCGCTATCCGGGGTCCCTACCGCAGCCGGCCTCTGACCACTCTCCTCTCCGAAGCTCAGCATCTGGCCGCCACCGGGGTCAAGGAACTCAACCTGATAGCCCAGGACACCACCGCCTACGGCCGGGACTGGGGCGGGCAGCCGGGACTGGTGGAGCTTCTCCGGGAACTGGCTGCTATCCCGGGATTCACCTGGCTCCGGCTCCTCTACACCCACCCGGCCCACTTCACCCCGGGGCTCATAGCAGCCCTGGCCAGCCTTCCCAAAGTGGCGCCCTATCTGGACGTCCCCATCCAGCACGGCCACGACGAGATGCTTAAACGCATGGGCCGGCGCTACAGCAAAGACCACCTCCTCGACCTCTTGAGACGTCTCCGGGAGGCCATCCCGGGGCTGGCGCTCCGCACCACGGTGATGGTGGGCTTTCCGGGGGAGACCGAGGAGCATTTCCAGACCCTGGTGGAAGTGGTGGAGGAGGTGCGCTTTGAGCACCTGGGGGTTTTCCTCTATCACCCCGAAGAAGGCACCCCGGCGTCCCGCTATGCTGACCCCGTGCCCCGGCGCACGGCCCGGGCTCGGGCCCGCCACCTCAAGACCCTGCAGGCCCGCCGAGTCAGGCAGAGGCTGAAAGCCCTGGTGGGCACCGTGCAGCCCGTGCTAGTAGAAGGGGTGAGCCCGGAAAGCGAATATCTTCTCACCGGCAGGATGATTACCCAGGCCCCGGATATCGACGGCCAGGTTTACCTTACTGCGGGGGTGGGAATGGTGGGGGAGATCCAGCCGGTGCGCCTCACCCGGGCCCTGCCGTATGATTTGGTGGGGGAGATTTTAATTTGAGGGCAGGGCCGGGGGACCGGTGGGTCCCCCGCCCTCCCCTCAAGCTCCCCTCCCAACCCCCATTAGGGGGCCCTGAGAATGCGGGATTTGAAACCCGCATTCTCAGGGCAATCTTTAAACCCCCTTAAGGGGTTGGGGGAGGGGGTTTGGGGGAGGGGGCAGGGGTCTACGATCCCTGGCCACCTCCCCCAAAAGGTCATCCCCGAATAAATTGACATCATAGGCCAACTAAGTTATTTTATTCACTTGAAGATATGCTGGCCCGGAAATATAAAAACATCTTAAAGGATCTGGAGACGGACGTGGTTGCCATCAACCAGGCTTTGGTGGCCAACCTGCAGACCCATGTGCCCTTCATCTCCGAGGTGGGGCGGCACATCCTGTTGAGCGGCGGCAAACGTGTCCGTCCCTTGCTCTTTCTCCTGTCAGCCCGCCTCTGCGGCTGCCAGGGGAACCATCTCACCGACTTTTCCACCATCTTCGAGTACCTGCACGCTGCCACCCTGCTGCACGACGATGTGGTGGACGCAGCCTCCGTGCGCCGGGGCATATCCACCGCCAACACCATCTGGGGTAACCAGGCGGTTATCCTGGTGGGGGATTTTCTCCTCGCCAAGTCCCTGTCCCTGGCCGTGGACACCGACAAACTCAAAGTCCTCAAGGTGCTGGCCCAGACCACCACCCTCATGGCGGAAGGGGAAATTCTCCAGTTGCTCCATGCCGGCAACCTCGACCTTACCGAGGAGCAGTACTTCGAGGTCACCATCCGCAAAACCGCGGCCCTCATGAGCGCCGCCTGCCAGATCGGCGCCATCCTAGCCGGGGTTTCCGAAGCTCAGGAAGAGGCTTTGACCCAGTTCGGCCTGAATCTGGGCATCAGCTTTCAGGTGGTGGATGACATTCTGGATTTTACGGGAAATGAACGGCAGCTTGGCAAGCCAGTGATCAACGACTTGAAGGAAGGGCGCATCACCCTGCCCCTCATCCACGCCCTGGCCCACGTTAGTGAGGTGGACCACCGCCGCCTCAGAGACCTGGCCCAGGAGGTGAAGCTGGAGAATGCCCCGGATATTCTGGCCCTGCTCCAGAAGAACGGCTCCCTGGACTATGCCCGGGAGCAGGCCCGCCAGTTCACCCTCAAGGCTCAGGAGAATCTTAAGGTTTTCCCTGAATCCCTGGAGAAGAGCTACTTCTGGGCCATCACCGAGGAACTCCTGCAGCGCACCCACTAAGTAGGGTGGGCACCGCCCACCACAATTTCCCGGACGGAAACCCTTTTTCACATTCACATAAACTTTTGCAATAAAGAGAGGCTCTGGTGGCACATGCGTCTCGCCTGTGCAGGCGCAGGCTCAAGCCTGCGGCTACATTGTAAAGGTAGCGCCGCCACCCTCGGTGGCGTAAACCTGAAATAATTGGGGATGGGATTCCTAAAAAGCTTTCCAGGAACTTTTCAGAGAGAAAAGTCGAACTACTTTCCCACTTCCACCCGTAAGCCATCCTCGGCCCGGAGGATCTCACCGGGAAATTCCCGGGCCGCCAGCGCAATAATATCCACCTCATCACAGGGAGGATAGAAATGGGTGAGGAGGAGACGCGGCACCCCAGCCTGGGCTGCCAGCCGGCCGGCCTCAGCAGGGCTGAGGTGCCCTGGCACTTTGAAGGGGTTGGCGCATTCCAGGATCAGGAGATCAGCCCCCCGGGCCAACTCCACCAGGGAGTCGCTCACGTCCGTGTCCCCGGAATAGACCAGGGCCCGGCCGGCGGCTTCCACCCGGTAAGCCAAGCTGCCTGCAATGTGGTTCACCGGGGCGCTCTTGATGGTGAGGCCATCCCAATTGATTTGGTCCGGTCCGTCCGGGTTCAGTTCCTGAAGCTGGAGCAACCCTGGCGGGGCCTCCACCCAGTTACCGAAGGCCCCTTTGAGGCGCTGGTGAAAATCCCGAAAGCCCCGGGCCGCCAGCAGCCAAAAGGGCTCCTGGCGGGTGTAGCCCAAGGAATAATGGCTGGCGAAGAAAAAGGGCACCAGGTCCCCGATATGGTCAGGATGGAGATGGGACAGGGCGATGAGGTCAACTTGGGAAAAATTCAGGTCATGGCGCAACAAGGCCCGGCAGGCGCCGCTCCCCAGGTCCAGCAGGATAAGGCGGCCCGCCGCCTGCACCGCATACGCCGGCGACCCCCGCCGTAACGACGGCACCCCGGTGCCGGATCCCAGAACAATGAGTTCCATTGAGAAGTTCAAAGCTCAAGGCTCAAAGCTTATAGCTTAAAGCCTAAAGCTTATAGCTTATAACTTACGCCCCGTCCACCATGGACATTTCAGTGACATAGAACCAATCGGCCGGGTCGGTGAGGTAGTTGTGCATGTCCAGGAGCATGAGATAGTGGCCCCGTTCCTCGTGGGCCAGGCTGATGAAAAAGCGCCGAGCCAGGGGGATGGGGGTGTCCTTGGCCAGTTTGGTGTAGTAATCAATGGCGCATTGTTCCATTTTGAGGCCGGTTTTCAGGGCTTCCAGGTCATCTTTGCCCCCGGTGCCTTGGTCTGCCTGGGTCATGGCCATGACGCAGGCATAGGGCTCGCTGTGGGGCGGCTTGAACTCGGCCAGTTTCTCCGTCCAGGTGGGATCTTTCTCCAGGTTTTGGTAGATTTCATTAAACTTTTTGATGTGGTAAACTTCCGATTCGGCTAGATAATCCAGGATCTGGCGGACGCCTTCGTTCTTGACTTTCTTGGCGGCTTCCAGATAAAACTGGCGGCCGTCCACTTCCATCTGGATGGCCTCTTTCAGCGCCTTAAGCAGATATTCCTGCACTTGGGTCATGGCTCTGGTTCTCCCTTCAGGCATTTCCTGAGATGAGCGGTTGTCTGTCAGAAAATGATTTTTAGCGAACAAAATCTTTTTCTTACCATAACCGTAAATCTCACTTCACCCCTTGTCAAATCTTTCCAGCAGGTTTTCCCTGCCGTTGTCAGGTTAGGCCTGGCATGATAAAAAAACTTTGTGCCTCTGACCCTGGATTATCTGAAATCCCGTTTGTCCCTGGGGAACTGTTCCTTGGCCGCACCCGCAGGGCTTTTGCCGGCCGGCGTGTTAGCCCCGGTCTTCGAGGTCGAGGGGGAAGTAAATCTGCTTTTCACCCAGCGCACCATGCACCTCAGGGATCATCAGGGGCAAATTTCTTTTCCCGGAGGGGTATGGGATCTCGGCGACCCGGATCTCCTGGCCACGGCCCTCAGGGAGACCGAAGAAGAAATCGGTCTCAAACCGCAAGGGGTGGAAATTCTGGGGGCCCTCACCCCCGTGGCCACCGTTACCGGGTATTGGATCAACCCCTTCGTGGCCCTGATCCCCTACCCGTATGAGTTTCACCTCAACCACCACGAAGTCAAACACCTTCTCGTCTTCCCGGTGGCGGCCTTTTGTGTGCCGGAGCGCTGGAGCACCGGAACCTACAATTATAAAGGCCAGTCCCGGCAGGTTTACTGCTGGAAATATCAAGACACCGTCATCTGGGGCGCCACCGCCTGCGTGCTCCTGGACTTCCTGAGCCGCCTGGGAGAAAACCCCCTGTCCCACCAGTGCGAGCATTGATGGCGGTCAGAATTTAGGGAAAGCGTTATTGTCATGCTCCCCGGTCCTCCCCCTCAAGACCCATTTATACCGCCATTCATGAGCCGCACTACGGTGAAGTCGGGGAAGTAGTCGATGATGTTCAGGCAACCGTAGTTCTGGTCCAGGCGGAAGAGGTGTTGGAGGGGAAGGGAGAGGGCGTCACAGAGGATGACTCGGTTGACCCCAGCATGGGCCACCAGGGCCAGGGATTGACCGGGGTGAGCGGCCACAACCTCCTTGAGGCGGGGCAAGACGCGGTCCCCCACGTCCACCAAACTCTCCCCCCCGGGAATGCGAAAATTCGCCAGGTCCTGAAAGCGGGAGGCCAGCTCCTCCGGGTGGCGCTCGGCAATCTCACTAAAAGTAAGCCCCTCCCAGACCCCAAAGTGAATCTCCCGAAACTCGGGGATCACCTGGGGTTCGAGTTCCCGCTCCTGGCAGAGACGAGCGGCGCCGTCCCGGGAACGCCTGAGGTTGGAGGCATAGACTGCTGCAAAGGGTACACCTTGGAGCTGCCGGGCTAATTGGGTAAGCTGCCGTTCCCCTTCGGGACTCAGGCCGATGTCATTGTTGCCATGGTAGCGGTGGGCGTGGCCGTCGGCTACCTGGCCGTGGCGCACCAGATACAGGCGGGTGTGAACGGGCGTGTCTTTATGGACGAAGGAGGCCAGACGCATTACGGACCTTCCAGGACTACGTTGTTGGGGACCACTACAATGCCGCCTTCGGTCACCGGAAAGCGGCTGGCGTCGGCCTGGTGGTCATAACCGATGGTGAATCGGGGGGGGATCTGAACGCCGTCCTCAATGATGGCCCGTCGAATTTTAGCATCTATACCCACCCGCACGTCGTTCCAGAGAATGGCGTCCTCCACTTCGACTCCCCTGCCAAGGCGCACCCGGGGGGAAAGCACGACACGGCTTAGCCTGGCTTCGTGCAGCTCACAGCCAGAGGAAATCATGGAGTCGATCACTTCCACGGGTTTTTCCCGGCTAAAATATTTGGTGGGAGGCGTGAGGAGCAGGTGGCTCCGAACAGGCCAGTCGTCGCCAGAGAGGTCGAAAACCGGCTCCTCGCCCACCAGGTCCATATGAGCCTGAAAATACGCATCCAGCTGTCCGATGTCCCGCCAGTAGCCGGGATTCCCGGTGGCTTGGTCCACGAAGTTGAAGGCGAAGACCTTTTTCCGCCCCAACATCTTGGGGATGATATTGCGGCCGAAATCGTGCTGGCTCTGTTTGTTTTTGGCGTCGGCAATCAACTCCCGCACCAGGGTCTCCGCGGCGAAGACATAAACTCCCATGGACACCAGGGAGAAATCCGGATTTCCCGGCATTCCGGGGGGATCAGATGGTTTCTCAAGGAAATCAATGACTTGGTTGTCCGTATCCACATGGACAATGCCGAAGGCGCTGGCCTCCCGGCGGGGAGCCGGTACCGCGGCCACGGTAAGGTCCGCCCCCTTGGCCAAGTGGAAGTCCAGCATGGCCAGATAATTCATCTTATAAACGTGGTCGCCGGACAGGATGAGCACCTGTTGGGGCCGCTCTTCATCGAGAAGCTTCAAGTTCTGGTAAATGGAATCGGCCGTCCCCCGGTACCAGCGGTCCACGGTGATCTGCTGAGGGGGCATCGAGTAAATATATTCCCCCAGGTCGGGCCGCAAGATATCCCAGGTGTGCCGCAGGTGGATGTCCAGGGAAAAGCTGCCGTATTGGCTCAGGACATAGATGCGCCGGATGCCGGAGTTCAGACAGTTGGACAGCGTGAAGTCGATAATGCGGTAAATGCCCCCGAAGATGATGGCGGGCTTGGCCTTGTCCCGGGTGAGGGGAAACAAGCGTTCCCCCCTGCCCCCCGCCATGATGATGGTGGTGAGTCCTTGCAATCGCTCCAGCGCCGGGTTCATGCCAGGAGTTCCTTAACTTTGTCCTTGAGTTCGGTGAGGTCGGCGGACTTGATGATGTAAGCGTCCGCGGCCCAACTCATGAAACTTTCCTGATACTGGGAATAGGCGGTGTTGAGGATAACCTTGAGGCCTTCCTTGAGCCCCAGAATGCGGGGCAAGGCTTCCAGGCCGTCCATGCCGGGCATGCGGATGTCCAGGATCACCAGGTCTAGCTGCTCAGACTGCACCAGCTTCAGGGCGTCCTGGGCGTTTGACGCCGTAATAACCCGATAGCCCTCATCGGTTAACTCCATTTCGATGAGCAGGCGGATGGCGTCGTCATCATCCACCACCAGGATGGTCTTCATGAAGAGTCTCCAACATTTAATCTTTTCTTACTATAGACATTCTCTTCCAAGTGAGCAAAGGCCTTGTGAGCCAAAGTCAGATTTTTTTCTTTTTTTTAGGGAAGGACCTTAAGCCGACGAGGGATTGTCAAAAAGCCTCATCAAGATTCGCCGGGAGGCGGTTGCCAGGCTTCCCCCAGGAACAGGGGCAACTCTCCGGCACAAAGAGGCCCCACCTGGATTTCCCAGCCTGTATAGACAGCCAGTTCCTCCTTCAGGGGCGCGAGAATCCCGGGGAGGAGGAGACGGCGGTGGGCGAGGCGCACTGCCAGCCGGTGGACATCCAGAGACTGGGTCAGGCGTTGGGGGGTGAAGCTGCGGTAAACCATGGCCATGTCCACCGTATCCCCCCGACAGTCCACCAAGAGCAGGTAAAAGGGGCTCACGGTAGCGGCCAGGAGGCCGGTCATGACCGTCAGGGTGAACTCGCTATTACCCGTCACCAGGACCTGAGTGTGGGGACCAGGATTATTCAGTTCAAAGAGGTCCGGCGACACCGGACGGGGGAGTTCCAGGGTGGGCACCACAGGCAAGACCTCCGTGGCCCTGAGGGCCAGGGACAGGGCATAGCGTTTCGTCGGAGTGAAAAAAGAGCATTCTCCCAGGCTAAGGGTCCCTTGCTGTAGCCGGGCCGCCAGGTCCCTGGCGTCCCGACTGCCACTCCGGTTTACCTCCTCCGGCGTCAGGTAGCGGGCTAGGTCGATCCGATCCACATAGAGGTTGGCATTGAGCATGCGGGTCCTTTGGGGTGCGGCATTGTAAGGCACCTTAGCAGGAAACGGCGTAAAATTCAATGTTTGACCGGACCCCTGGTCCCAGTTACAATTTTCTTCTCTACATGAAAAACACTTGCATTTTAAAGGAATTTGCGCTATAAATTAAAATCTTAACTTAAAATTAAAAGCGGCGCGGATGTTCCTTGGCCACAAGGTAACTGGTTGGCTTTTTAAAATAAATCGTTATCAAGGAGGCAGCCCTGGCCCGGTCCAGTGAGACGGTGGGCTTGCACTGAAAATCTCGGTATTTTCCACCACAACCCCGATTCCACCCCGTCTACCCATTGGATTTAGTGTCTGATCAGGCCCTCGGCATTCAACCCTTTTTATGGTGTCACGTGTTTCCATCGCCTCTATCGTCCAACCACACCTCGCTCAACTGACCCCCTACCAGGCCGGTAAGCCCCTGGAGGAACTGGCCCGGGAGCTCGGCCTCTCTGACGCCATCAAGCTGGCCTCCAATGAAAATCCTCTGGGCCCCTCACCCAAGGCCCTTGACGCCATTCAAGAACACCTCGCCTCGCTGCACCGCTATCCGGATAGCCATGCCTACTATCTCAAGGAGGATTTGAGCCGTCATCTGGGCCTTGATCCCAGCCAGCTTATCCTGGGAAACGGCTCCGATGAAGTCTTGGATCTCCTGGTACGGGCCCTAGTCCCTCCTGGTGGGGAGGTGATCAGCACCACCCACACCTTTCTGATGTACGGCCTCTTGACTCAGGCAGTGGGGGGAGTCTTCCGTACCGTGCCCCTGAAAGACATGGCCGTGAACCTCGAGGCCGTGGCCCAGGCGGTTACCAGCGACACCCGGCTCATTCTTCTGAACAGCCCCAACAACCCCACCGGCACCGTGTTCACCCGGGATGCCTGGGAGAATTTTCTGGCAACTCTCCCGGCTACTGTCACCGTGGTCCTGGATGAAGCTTATATAGACTTTGTTGACGACCCCAACGTACCAACCAGTTTGGAATACGTGAGCGAAGAGCGACCCCTGGTGGGGTTGCGCACCTTCTCCAAGTCTTATGGCCTGGCCGGCCTGCGGGTGGGCTATGGCTTTGGGCCGAGTGAGCTGATGGATTACCTGAACCGCCTGCGCCTGCCGTTCAATATCAATCGCCTGGCCCAGGTGGGAGCCCGGGCGGCCCTCACGGATACCGAGTTTCTCGAACGCACCCGGGAAGTGGTGCGCCGAGGCCGGGCTTTCCTGGAGGAGGGGCTCACGCGGCTGGGGCTGACCTTTGTTCCCAGCCAGGCCAATTTCATCCTGATTTACCTTGGCCGGGAAGGAAGGGAAGTCTATCAGGCTATGCTTAAAGAAGGGGTCATTATCCGGGCCATGGACGCGTATGGATATCCCGAACACATCCGGGTCAACGTGGGCCTGCCGGAAGAAAACGAGCGTTTTCTTGCGGCTCTGAAAAAGGTGCTGGGGTTGTAAGGCTGCGGGTGGGGCACAGCATTATCGTCACCATCGACGGGCCGGCAGGGGCCGGCAAGAGCACCCTGGGGCGGCGTCTAGCCCAGGCCCTGGGCTACCGCTATGTGGATAGTGGCGCCCTCTACCGCGCCGTGGCCTGGCAGACCCGGGAAATGGGGCTGAACCCGGCGGACGACGAAGCCCTGACCCGGATGCTGGCGCAGTTCCGCCCCCATATTGTGGCGGACGCCCAGGGGTTTCACGTGGCCCTCGACGGTCGGGAGATCACCCCGGAGCTCCGGACCCCGGAGGTAACCGAGGCGGCCTCCCGGATGGCGACCCAGCCCCAGGTACGCCGCTGGGTGGGCGAGATCCTGCACAACCTCACCCAGGACGGCGGGGTGGTGGCCGAGGGCCGGGACCTGGGAAGCGTGGTCTTCCCAAACGCCGAGGTGAAATTTTATCTGGACGCGGACCTGGCCACCCGGGCCTCCCGCCGGCAACAGGAGTGGCAAGCTGAGGGCGGCGCCCCAGGCCCTATCAACACTTTGTCGGACATGGCCGCCCGGGACAACCAGGACCAGAACCGAGGATTGGCGCCCCTGACCATGCCTGAGGGGGCCCATTACCTGGACACTACGAACCTCACTCCGGACGAGGTGGTAACGCAATGCCTGGCCAGAATCAGGGAGAGCCTGAGGGCCAGGACGGCTGGCACATAAAACTTTAATAACCATGCAAGGGGGACCAGTTTTTATGGATCTTATGGACAAACAGGACGCACCCAACAACCTCTCGCCTCAAACGGTGGACACCCAGGAGGCGGAAGCACAGTCCCAGGAAGAGATGACTACGGAAACCTCCGAAACGGCAGAAGCCCGGCAGCCCGAAGAGCCCGGCGAGGCCCCGGCCGCCGATTTGGAGACCAGCCCGGCAGAGCCGGAAGAGACCCCGGTGCCTGTCACTGAGGCCGGTTCCGAAGAGGTTGCCGAGACCCTGATGACTATCTCAGAGACTAGTCCCGAAGAGCCGGAAGAGACCCTGGAGCCTGTCACTGAGGCCAGTTCCGAAGAGGTCGCCGAGACTCTGACGACTATCTCAGAGACTAGCCCCGAAGAGCCGGAAGAGACACCGGTGCTTGTCACTGAGGCCAGTCCCGAAGAGCCCACAGAGACCCCAGCGCCTGTCTCGGAGACCGTTTCAGAGGCCCCCGCCGAGGCTCCCGCAGAGGCCCAGGCGGAAATTCCCCCAGAGGTCACCCCGACGATCTCCCTGGAGACGGTGACCGAGGAATCGGACGCCGAGCAGATGAGCGAGCTCTACGAAGAGAGTCTGCGCCGGGTCCAGGAAGGGGAAGTGGTCAAGGGCCGCATCGTCTCCATCACCAAAGATTTTGTCATGGTGGACATTGGCTACAAAAGTGAAGGCCAGATTCCCATTGCCGAATTCACCACCTCAGAGGGTGAAGTCACCGCCGAGGTGGGGGACCAGGTAGAGGCGCTGCTGGAGAGCCGGGAAGACGAAGAAGGGCCTCTCATGCTCTCCAAGAACAAGGCCTCCCGCATCAAGGTCTGGGAGGAGATCAGCTACGCCTATCATAACGAAGGCGTGGTGGAGGGCACCATCGTGGCCAAGGTAAAGGGCGGCCTCTCCGTGGATCTCGGAGGTATCCTGGCCTTCCTGCCCGGGTCCCAGGTGGACCTGGTGCCGGTACGCCACACTGACCACCTCATCAGTCAAACCTCCACCTTTAATGTCCTCAAGTTCAACCGCAAGCGCCGCAACGTGGTCCTCTCCCGCCGCAGCCTGCTGGAGAAGGCCAAAGAGGAGGCCAAGGCGACGCTTTTGGCCACCCTGGAAGAGGACAAGGTGGTGGAAGGGGTCATCAAGAACATCACCGACTACGGCGTCTTCGTGGACTTGGGGGGTCTGGACGGGCTGCTCCACATCACCGACCTCTCCTACGGTCGCATCCGTCATCCCGCCGACCTCTTCAAGGTGGGAGACACCATCACGGTGAAGGTCCTGAGCTTCGACCGGGAAAAGGAACGCATCTCCCTGGGGCTGAAGCAGCTCACCCCAGACCCCTGGACCATGGTGCAGGAGAAATTTCCCCTAACCAGCCGGGTCACCGGCAAGGTGGTGAGCCTCACCGACTACGGGGCCTTCGTGGAACTAGAAGCCGGGGTGGAGGGTCTGATTCACATCTCCGAAATGTCCTGGACCCGTAAAATCCGCCACCCCAACCAGATCTTGACCGCGGGGGACGTGGTGGAGGTGGTGGTCCTGGAGCTGGATCCCCAGCGCAAGCGCATTTCCCTGAGCTTAAAGCAGGTGGAGCCCAACCCCTGGGAGGTTATCGGCGAAAAGTACCCGGTAGGCTCGGTGATTGAAGGGAAAATTAAAAACATCACCGACTTCGGCATCTTCATCGGCATCGACGAAGGCATCGATGGCCTGGTGCACATTTCCGATATCTCCTGGACCAAGCGCTTCAAACATCCCTCGGAGCTCTACAAAAAGGGACAGGCAGTGCAGGCCAAGGTGCTCTATATCGACAAGGAGAATGAACGCTTCTCCCTGTCCATTAAAGAGCTCAATCCCAACCCCTGGCAGAGCATTGAAGAACGCTACCCGGTAAATAGTCTGGTAACCGGCATCATTACCAACATCACCGACTTTGGCTTCTTCGTTGAGGTGGAGGAGGGGATCGAGGGATTGGTGCACATCTCGGAGCTCAGCCGGGACAAGCAGAAGATGGCGGCCCTCAAGGTAGGGGACTCGGTCCAAGCCAAGGTCATCCACTCTTCGCCCCTGGAGCGGCGCATCGGGCTCAGTATCCGCCGCCTGGAAACCGAAGAGGAGCAGAAAAATTACCGGGACTATATGAAGTCCTCCCAGGATGCCACTTCCAACCTGGGCGAGATCTTGCGGGAAACCCTGGAGCGGGATCGCAGCGACGACCTGGGCACCGAGTGAGACGACCACCATGCCGCGACATCTCCTGACTGTACTTCTGGTGGCGGTGGTGCTCCTAGGTTCTTGGTCCACGAGCACGCTGGCCTTTTGGGACCCGAGAGAAATCTTGGGCCTGGGCGACAAGGTGGGTGTGGTGGAGGTCACCGGGATAATTTCCAAGTCCACCCCCACCCTGGAGCACCTCAAGAAATTCCGGGAAGACCAACGCATCCGGGCCATTGTCCTGAGGGTCAACTCCCCGGGGGGCGTGGTGGGTCCTTCCCAGGAGATCATGGAGGAAGTCGAAAAGACCAAGAAAGTGAAAAAGGTCGTGGCTTCCTTCGGGAGCATGGCCACCTCGGGGGGTTATTATGTCGCGTGCGCCGCTGACCTCATTATGGCCAGCCCGGGCACGGCCACCGGCAGCATCGGGGTGATCTTGAAACTGGCCAATCTGGAGCAGCTCGCCAAGAAGTTGGGAGTGGACGTCTACTCCCTCAAAGCCGGAGCCTTAAAGGACATTGGGTCTCCCTTCCGACCTCTGAGCCCCGAGGGACGGCAGGTGCTCCAGGGGTTGCTGGACAACATCCACGAGCAGTTCATCCGGGATGTGGCGAGGACCCGGAAGCTCCCCCTGGAAAAGGTGCGGGCCCTGGCGGACGGCCGCATTTTCACCGGCCAGGAGGCTAAGAAACTTGGTCTGGTGGACGCCATGGGGAACTTCAATGACGCCGTCGAGCGGGCCGGCCGCTTGGGAGGTATACGGGGAAAAGTCGAGACAGTATATCCTGAAAAGAAGGGCTTTTCTTTACTGAAACTGCTTTTGGGCCAGGATGTTGCGCAGAATTTGGATTTTCTGACCCTGCCTTACCCTGAGCCTGCTTTTCTTCCTCCCTGGTTCCACTGATCTTTCAGTCCCCCTTGCGATGGTGGAACCGGGAATGGGGTAGGACCTGACTGCTAGCCGCTTCCTCCGGACGCGGCTAAGGGTCGGTCAGGTGCAGGGTAACGAAACCTAGCAGAGTGCAAAAAGTCCTGTCCTTTGAGCCAGGGGCGCTGCTCCTGGCTTTTTTTTGGGTCTGCCCCCTGGCGGCCAGAATTATGGCCAGAATGACGATATGGTAACAATATAGAGTTTCTAAACTTTCTGAAATTATTGCAGATAAAGAGCAGATAAAGAAACTATACCCTTTCCTGCTCTAACGCCCCTAAGACGCTCTTTCAGGCCCGACATTTGATCTTCTAATCTTTTTGGTAGGCAAGAATTCTACTTGTTATAAGATAGGAAACACTAACACAAAACCTCGGCGAGATGATCGTATGACACTCTCTGCGGACAACTGGTGGCGAAAGGCTGGAAGGGCTCTTTTGATCCTGGGGATTGGTTTTGCTTGGGGGCTCCCCTCCCCGACTATGGCCGCGCCCCCGAGCGTAGAAGTACGCAACCTGGGTATCAGTCGGGTGGGAGAACGGACGATGGTAACCGTGATCCTAAATCAGGCCGCCAACCCCCGGGTGACGCCCTATACCGGGACGAACCGCTCCCAGGTGGTGATAGAGTTTCCCCAGGCTCAAGCCGCCAAACTGCCCGAGACCCAGGCCGGCGACGAGAGCCTTGTAAAGAGCGTCAAAACTGAGGTCTCAACCACCGGGGTCAAGATCATTGCGGAGATGTTTCCGGATCGGCCTTACCGCATGTCCCGGGAAATCTTGCCCTTGAGCAAAGGGTTGGCCATGTTCCGCCTGGGCCTGCGGTTCGACTCCAATGCCGTTCCGGCCAAAGAGGCTCCCCCTTCCGGTTACCCGCCGCCCCCACCGGCGCAGACCTATGGAACAGGGCCTGAAACCGGGACCCGGGAGGCCCTCCCGGTGCCACCGCCCCCCCCGTCGCCAGTTCGAGCTCAAGGCATGGAGCAAAATAGTCCTATTTATAAGGAATTAGCTGAACAGGGAAGGTTGACGACAGGACAGATAATTACAAGGTATGGCGTGCCCTGCGTGGAAGTTGAACTAAAGAGTGGTGAAACCATAATGTCATTTGTCCATTCCATACCTTCTTTAAAGAAAAAATCACTTAATGTTCAGGATAGGATCGCTCTCATTAATAGAACGCATTATTTATTGGTCATGCATGGGAAGGGTAACATCAGCACTGATAGAAATAGAATATTCGTGCCTCTCGACTATTCCGTCGAGCCGCAGATTCTACCGCAATATTTGTCTTACGCGGCCAAGCATGAGAAGTTCATTCTTATAAAACGCCGCCTGCAATATCTCGGCCTTTATGAATGGGGGAATTTGAAACACGTTTTTCCAATATCTTCTGGAAGCTCGAAATCGACGCCCTTAAGAAATTTCGTAGTAAATCATATGCATCAAGTACATTATTCCAAAAAATATGATTCCCACATGGATCATGCCCTGAATATTGGCGGGGATTATTACATTCATGAGGGCATAGTTCCTGGGTATGCTGCCTCCCACGGTTGTATCCGGCTGTTTCCCCTGCATGCCCGTTTTCTTTTTTATGACTGGGCCAAGCCGGGAATTCCCGGGAAAATTGTAAACTAAGGCAGCTGCAAGGGCTCTGGGAGGGGGAGGGTTAGCGAAAATTAATTAATTTTTCATTGGGTAAACCTGGAAAACAGGGTTAGCATTGTCCTGCCTTTTTATGTCCCCAAACAGCAGCTAACTTGCCCTGTACGTAATAAAAAGATGATTGACGGGAGATAGATTTCAGGGTCATCATCTACCTGTTTTTTCTGAGGAAAAGGAGGTAGTGATGACCAGTGCACAGGTTCCTCAAGAAGAATCTTCAGACCGCCTGCCATTCCACCCACCCGAAAGTCCGCCTCCGGTCGCAGGCAGCTTGAGGCTCCGAGATTGCCAGCTTGAAAAATGGTTAAAGCAGTTGGACGAAAAGGGACTATTCGGTGGTCTGTACATCAAGGAGTATTTGGACGACCGCAAGCGGCGTAATTGCCGGCCCAACACCCTCCACGGTTATTTCACCACGCTCACGGTCTTTTCAGCCTACCTGAAGGAGAGAGGCCAGACCTCCTTTGACACCATCACCCGGGATGATTTGAGCAGCTTTATCGAACACGAGCAGGACCGGGGCCTGCAGCCCAACACCGTGTCTACCCGGTTGCGGCTCCTCTATGCCTTTATGAGCTATCTGGTAGATCGGGAAGTGGTGCATCCTGATGTGCTGAAGAGAAAGCTGCGGGTCAAGGTGCCGGAGGCCCTGCCCCGGGCCATGGCCCCGGAGGATGTCCAGCAGCTTCTGGCGGTCATTGAGAAACCCCGTGATCGAGCCCTGATCCTGGTGTTGCTCCGGACCGGAATGCGCATCGGGGAACTGCTGGCCACCAGGATGAGTGACGTAAATCTCCGGGAGAAGCAGATCATCATTATGGAAGCCCAGAAGACCCGGGTGGGACGGGTGGCCTACTTGAGTGAAGACGCCTGCCGGGCCTTGGAAGTGTGGTTGAACCTGCGAGACCTGGCTAAGGAGCGCCTATTCTATGGCCAGGGACGGCAGCGCTTGGGCTACACCGCGGTCCGGATGAAGTTCGCCGAGTATCTGGAAAAGGCCGATCTGGCGCATAAGGGCTATAGTCTGCATTGCCTTAGGCACACCTGCGCCACCGAACTGTTGAACGCCGGTATGCGCCTGGAGTGCCTGCAGCAGCTCCTGGGGCACAGCAGCATCGAGATGACCCGGCGCTATGCCCGGCTGACGGACAACACCCGCCGAGAGGAGTACTTCCGGGCCATGGCGCGCATCGAAAAGGGAGAAGCTTATGGCCATCACCAGCGCCATCTTGAACTACCGCCGGTTCTTGAAGAGACGGAACTACTCGGGCCATACCATTAAAAACTACATGCATACGCTCAAGCAGTTCGTGCTCTGGGTGGATGTGCCTATCGAGGAAGTTAGCCATAAAAAGCTGCTGGCTTACCTCGATTACCTGCTGGACAGGGGGCTACAGCCCAAGACCATCAACTGCCATCTGGACAGCATCCGGGGGTTTTACCACTATCTTATTGAAGAAGAACAGGTGGCGATGGTCCATCCGGTGAAACGGGGCTACGCCTTGCGCTTGTCCCGGCCCTTGCCCCGCCACCTGAAAGACGAAGAGGTGGGCAGGCTCTTAAAGCTTATCCACGACCGCCGGGACCGGGCTTTGTTTATGCTCATGCTCCGCTGCGGGTTGCGGGTGGAAGAAGTGGCCCGGCTGAAACTGGCAGCCTTGGACCTGCGCCGCAGCCAACTGTTTGTCCACTATGGCAAGGGCGCCAAGGATCGGGTGGTGTATCTGAGCGATGATGCCTATGAGGCCCTGGTGCAGTATCTTCGGGTGAGGCCGGCCAGCCGGGTCAAAGAAGTCTTCCTGGTGAATAAAGGGCGATGCCGAGGTAAAGCCATCTCGGTGCGGGGCATCCAAAAGCGCCTGGAGCACTATGCCCGTCAGGCAAGGCTCAAGGTGTCGTGTCACCAGCTGCGGCACACCATGGCCACCCAGCTCCTCAATGCCGATGCCGCCCTGGTGACCATCCAGGATCTTCTGGGGCATACCCGCATCAAAACCACCCAGCGGTACTGTCGGGTGTCCAATCTCAAGGTGCAGCGGGACTATCACCAGGCCATGGCGGTGGTGCTGCAGAGGACAAGGTGAGGGGCAGCTCATGACAAAACCAGGTAGCATGTGCATCGAATCCGGCAGGGGGCGCCTGCTCCGACGAGCTCGTTAGGGCCCATTCTCGCAGGCGCCCCCTGCCTGGGCTAGCCCAGGCAGGGCAACACCATAAAACTTCTCTTGACAGACAGGAGAAAATGAGTCAGAAAAGGAGCACCTAACCCACCACAATCAATAGAAAAAACAGGTTCTATTACGTACAGCTTGCCAGACTGGAAAGTTATCACCAGACCGCTAAAAATTGTAGATATGGTCTGTATATCGCAACGGGCCATAAATTTAGCGTGGGACTGTAGGTACCCCTTTTTCCAGTAACCTCCCTGTTGACCCTCCCCCCTCCCCCGGGGGGGCCTCCTCCTTGGTGGGTAGAAGCCATACTAAATACATCCTATATCTTCATCAGCGCCACCGGCAAGTTCGATCCCTCCATTTCACCGATGACATAGGGGAAATTGGCTCTTTTCAACCCCCCGGTTTTCCCACCGTGGGCATGGCTGAAAATACAACGAGGCGGGCAGGACAAGTGTATGGATTGGTTGCAGCCATTATTGCGCCGCTTACGAGTAGCAGAAGAAGCGTGAATCACAGGTCGGGCAACGGACTGAGATTTTCCTATAAGTCTCGGGTAAGCGCAAGCGCTGAGAGCAGCAGGGACAATCAAACATGATTTGTCTGATGAGTTTTGATTCGCTGCCGCCAAATAAAGAGTGAAAGATGCGTTGATGCAAGGGCCGAACAACAAATGGACTTCGATTCAGCTTGTTTTGGAGTCTTATGCGTCCGCTGTAAAGGCTGGACCGAGCAAGCTCTGAATTTAACATTTGGCTGGAGTCTTGGCCGAAAGCCATATCCCGTTTCGCAACAATGTAACCAATCTCGTTTAGGGAAAGGTAGCCGAAGTGATTAATCTTTGTCTGAATGTTATTATCATATCAACTCTTAGTCCTGGAAGCAGCATTGAGAATAGTCGTCCCAAATCCAAGGTAAGTTGCAGTTGTATCGGCAAGAATCTCTTCCTCAAACTCGTCTGGGAAATAAATGCCCTTCCGGTGTAGAAAAATATGGGCCACCTCATGAGCGAGGATCGCTGCAACGATATTATGTGAGTATTGGTATTATGACTGTATTTCGATGGTAAAAATGTTTGAACTGGAAAGTTCAACATGACCAGGTGGTTTGAGGTTGTCTGAAAACTTAACACTCACTGTTGTACCAGTGAGCTGGTAATGGGAAATAATGCGCTTAGCAAGAATATTTGCGCCGAGTGTCGGTTCGTATCTGCCAATGATAATGAAGTTGTCCCCCAAAGTGTCGTCCCAGGAGTAGCCAAGAACAAAATTGTCAGCGTAGGTTCTAATGCGGACCGGGGTTATAGCCCGGTAGAGTTCACGAATTGATCGGTTGACGAGATGAAGATTTATAAAACCTTGCGCCTTCACATTCTACCCAAAAACAGATTATATTCCCAAATATCTTGCTGAGCTGTCCTCTGGCCTGACGGCCACATAGGATCAACCTATTTAATGTTAGTTAAATGCTTTTCCAACCAGGGCCTTGAATCACCATTCATAGCAACAGCTTAGCAGACTTTCATTAACAATTTTCACCTAAGTTCACATTACGTCCAAATGCCAAAAGTTGTCAATATGAACGACATGAACGACAAAAAGTGCATAACCAAAAGGTTAATAGGGTACTCCCAGAAAGGGGGAGGCGATAAATTTCACAAACGCCTTTGAGACTCCTTTGATGGGTCACTAAAAATGAAAAAATATCGTGGGGGGATAGGAACCCCTTTTTTGCCCGGAGCCAATACGCACTCTCCCCCCTCCCCGGGGGATGCTTCTGGGAGTGGTGAAACCGCCGTTGCAGGACTCCTTTCCCTGGTATGGGGCCATTTATATGGTCATCTTGCGAATACCCATGGAACAATCCGAGCCTGGAGAAAGACGCAGGAATTAACTATGGTAAATGTCATAAACTTCCCGAACCGATCTGCACGGGCTAAACTCCTGGAAGGACCAAAGGTTTATACCATGCCTCATCTGGCAAAAAATAAATCAAAGCTAATCAGGGAGGCCAGGGCTTTAGCAAAGCAAAAGGGTCATATCCTGGGAGAGTTTTCATTAAGCCGGATTGTAACTGGATACCCACCCGTAACCTATCGGGCAGCACTTTCAGCTACCTGTGAGAAATGCGGAGCCCAAGTTGGCATTGACCCTGAGCATGGGGCAATTTTCGGGGAGGCGTTTGCAGATGATTGCAAGCGGAATTGAAAAGACACCGGGCGAAGTTGAGCCAAGAGGATAAGGGATGCCGATATGACCTCACCAGAGGCCCATGGTGAGGCGATTGGATAGGGGGCAGAGGATTTTTATGGATTATCTGGATAACACTTTAGATTTCCTGCACTCCCAAGGCTGGAGCTACGGACTAATTCGTTATGGAGATCTGGCGACAGGTAAAGAAGTTTTCCAAATAGATGCCCACCAGGGCGACAGGTAAGAGAAGGGCAGGGGAAGCACCTGGACAGAGGCGGCCAGGGATCTGGTGAGGAAGATTTACGATGTTCCTGCTCCGATTTTTCATTGAGTAGGCAACCTTTTTTTGTATAAGTAGAGGAGATTAACAATTCATGCCGCTTCCCTGAATCACCCCCCGTACTCCAGTTGGGACTCAAGAAGGTCCAAGAAAAGGAGTAAAACAAACAGCCGCCATCAATTAGAGCCCAGTTATGAAAAAGGAATTAATTCAAAAAAAAGTTTTATACTTATTGCTGGTCTTCGCCTGTCTCTGTAACACGGCGTTCTCTCGTGACACCTCATTTCATCGCGTGGATTTGTCTTACGGTATCTCGCTTGACATTCCACGGTATTGGTTAGTTCTTTCGCAAGACTCGCGAAAGAATCTTGCTGCATTAAGCGAAGCGCTTACTAAAAAATCAGGAGTTGAAAGGCCGAGTGGCAGAAAAAAAAGTTTGATAGCCGTGAGCGCCAAACCAGACCCGACCGGTGCGATGATTCGAGTAAGTATCATCTCACCTCCTGACTTCACTCAGGCCGAATTAGCAGCTACAACACCTGCCGAATTGAAAGATGGGCGCGTCGAAGTGCTAAGTATGTTTAAAAAGATGGAGGCATCAGGTGGTCCTAAGATTATCGAAATGCAACCACTGCGAATTGAGAAAGTCAACAATCGTCTTGCTTTGGTCTTACCTTATATCCGTGCAGGAGTTAAGGGGCCGTCACCCTGGCAAGTAATCCAATATAAAATCCCCGTTTCTAAGGGAATCATCGAGGTTACGCTCTCACACAGGCAGTCGGACGCTATTGTTTGGAGGCCAATCTTGGAGTATGTGAAGCGTTCCTTGCGATTCTGATGGTGGCTTTTTCCGCTACAATATACCCTGTTAGTACACGGGAGCCCCTTTAAACAACGTCAACTCATAGGAGGCTTTCAACCCACTCAGACCCTCATTTTCGAGCGAAAAGGACCGACCCCTTGCCCTTACCTCTCGTTTGATAAGTTCCGTGAAAAATGGCTTGTCCGGACACGGACGTTTTAGGAAAAAATGGCCTTTGTTAGCCAGGAGTCATAAAAACCCCCCGCCTTAATTCAAAAACGACCTCTCCCCCCCTGAGGTCCAAGGAAGACAGTTACAACAAATTCCAATTATTCAGGCCAGGGATTTGACCCATACACAGGCACACAACCCCGCCCAATTTACCCAGGTTTTTTGCTTTTGTGCACAGGAGATGCACAGGCAAGAAAAGAGGGGTTAAGTTTAATGCCATAACCCTTTAAAATCATTGGCGCCCCCGACAGGACTCGAACCTGTGGCACAGGGATTAGGAATCCCTTGCTCTATCCATTACTGAGCTACGGGGGCTCCGGGTTTGCGGTTGGTGGCGGGTGCCCTGGGGTCCTTATGGGTGTCATTGGCTGCCAGCTTCTCCCCCACCAGGACTCCTTGATACTAGAAGCCATTTCAAAACCCTTTTTCCTGTCACCCTGAGCATAGCGAAGGGTCTCAAGTATTTAAAAATACGAGATTCTTCTCTGCGCTCAGAATGACAGTTCCGAGGCAAAGCAGGTTTTGAAATAGGTTCTAGTGTTTTAAATCTTGAACAAACTCAGGCCCTGATACCCGCGTACCGCCATTATACGAAAGTTATCGGGGCCCTGCAACGCCGGTTAGTGCCAGTCGTCAGGCGTTTGGGGGATGCAGCAGGGGCAAAGGAAAAGCATCTGCTGCTCCGGTAAATATTCAGGAGAGCGTGAGACCACAGGCCCTTCTCGGGTCCTTCTTGAATAATACCAACGCTTTATCTTCTCATTGAGGGAAGTCTTTCAGCCACCTTGCCTCGCTTTGAGGGGGTTTTTTGAGGAAACCCGAGGGGCACCGTGAGGGCTTTCCCGTCCTCAGAAAGGCGGGGCCCCGGCGATGGCCTGCGTTCCCCCAACGATAGTCAGGATCCAGGGTACCTGATAGGGTTCAGTTTTTTTCTGAGAGGATGGCAGAAAACACCCTATTTTTTTATTCGACATTTGCCGATTTTCTGGTTATAAAACTCGCAGAAAACATTTTTTTCACAAAACGAATTTCAGCTCCTCGAGGCACCCGTCAAGCCGTTCGCCGAAAATTAACCTCTGAGGCAAATCAGAGAGGAGCCCGCCGGGAAATAATCCCTGGATGAACCCTGAATAGTATTTTTCTAATAAAATTATTGTTTCATAAGATAATTTTCCAAGCCTGAACTAATAAGAAAGATTTTCCAACGCAATATTTAGTTGCATCGTACAACTATTTTCCAGATAAATTGTTGGTACACTTCTTGCTAAATCCATAAAATAGTAAGTCTCCAACGAGCGGCCATCTGTACTTGTGGCCCAGGGAGGACGCTATGGATAGGCAAGAAGTGATTGAGATGTGCCTGGAATGTCCACTATACTTTACCATGCCGTTGAAAACTCGGCTTGAGTTTGTCAAGAGACGTGAACAATGGTGTTCACCTAATGAGCTCCGGGAAGCTTTACTTCATTGGGTAAAAACTGGTCATTTTTTTCGGCCAGATCAAAACATTGTCTGAAGGAATAAGGAAAAGGATCATGAGCATACGCATCTTAATTGCCGATGACCACCAGATTGTGCGCCAGGGCCTGAAAATCCTCTTGGAAAAAGAGCCTGACATGGAGGTGGTGGCCGAAGCGGAGGATGGGCGCCGGACCGTGACTCTGGTAAAAGAACTCATCCCTCACGTGGTCGTTATGGACGTCAAGATGCCGGACTTAAACGGCATCGAGGCCTCTCTGCAGATCCTCTCCGAGTTACCGGAAGTGAAGGTCATCGCTCTTTCCATGTATGCTGACCGCCGCTTTGTCACGAATATGCTCAAGGCTGGGGCCCACGGCTACCTCCTCAAGGACTGCGCTTTCGAGGAACTGGCCCAGGCCATCCGGCTGGCCATGTCCAACAAGACCTACCTGAGCCCCGGGGTAGCCGAGATCGTGGTCAAAGACTATGTTACCCAAGTCACCAGTCCCAGCCAATCCGTCTTTTCCGTGCTCACCCCCCGGGAGCGGGAGGTGCTGCAGCTGATGGCCGAGGGCAAGCGCACCAGCCAGATTGCTGAACTGCTGCAAATCAGCGTCAAGACGGTGGATACCCACCGGCAACAGCTCATGCACAAGCTGGGCATCAGGAGCGTGGCCGAACTCACCAAGTATGCCATTCGGGAAGGCCTAACCACGTTGGAAGACTGATTTTTCAAGCCCCCGCTTCCAAAGGTTGGCATTCTTCACGACAGACCTCCCTTCTCAAGGTAGATAACAAAACCTGATCCCTTGAGATCTCGGGGCGTGCCGTGAGCCTCTGACTCCGATTTGCGTCTAACCCTGAGAAAATCCTGCATTGACAGACAAATCAGACATTAAGCCAGTCGCCGGTCAGCAGTTCGCTCGTACCATCTTAAGAGAGCTTGAGGCTTGGCCCCCAAAAGATACGAGATTACCAGAGCAATGTTCAGCAGTTGATGGCGCAGGATGCCATTTTCCAAAAAGCGTCTGGCCGAGGTGGTGATGGGCAGGTTAATCAGTGCGATTCGGCCCCTGGTACGCAAGCGCCTGAGAAAATCAACGTCTTCCATAATTGATATTTCCTGGAACCCTCTTAGTTGTTCAAAAATTGCCCGCCTGACGAAAATGCCCTGGTCCCCATAATGAAAATACCTGAAGCGGGAACGACTGAAACAGGCAATAAGACGTAAAAGCCGGTGGGGGTGATCGAATCTCAAGGTAAAGGTGCCTCCCACGATTTGGGGGTCCGCCATCACCTGCTCCAGATTGGCCAAGGCATGGGGAGGAAGGCAAGAATCGGCATGGAGAAAAAGGAGAAGGTCGCCGGCGGCATGTTGTGCGCCGGTATTCATCTGCAGAGCCCGGCCCCGCGGACTGGTGAGGACTAGCGCATGCGGTTGAGCAACCTTCACGGTGTCATCGGTGCTGCCGCCATCCACCACGATGATTTCATCTTCTCTCTCAGGCTGTTTTGCACTTCGGATGGCGGAGAGGACATAATGCTCTTCATTCAGCGTGGGGATAATAACCGAAATAGTGCCGCACCCGCAGCTTTGCCGGTCCCCCATCGGTGGGTGGGA
The DNA here is from genome assembly GCA_963709285.1 of uncultured delta proteobacterium. GTDB lineage: Bacteria > Desulfobacterota > Desulfobaccia > Desulfobaccales > 0-14-0-80-60-11 > JBGSLA01. The sequence goes on from CAVPVR010000001.1 coordinate 117,481, forward strand.
ACCCTTGGCCCCATGTTGAGCCCGTAAAGAACCCATCATCTTTTTTGTGCCCACCCCACCATTATCTCCGCCAGTTTAGGTGAACAGACAAATTTTGCTGTCTTTGGCGTACTTGATGAAGTCTTCTGCCGTCCAGATGATCACATTCTCCAGTAACTCATCCTCATGTAATTCCATCATGTCATAGGTCATCTTGCAGGCAATCAACTCAACCCCTTCAATGGTAGCCATCTCCATCAATTCCGGCAAAGAGGGAATCTGGGCCTTATCGATCTTTTTCTTCATCATCCCGGTGGCGATGGTGGACATCCCGGGCACTGCCCCCATCACCCCCGGGGGGATAAACTTGGCCTTTTCCATACCACCTTTCTTGACCAAGTTAATGCCCATAAACGTGTAAAACACCTTGGATTCCATTCCCTGCCGGGCTGCATTGATTCCCAGAATGAGAGACGGATAGGCCCCGTCCAGAGTATCCCGAGAGCAAATAAAAGCAGCCTTATCTTTTTCTGTGGTCATCTTTTCTCCTCCTCATGATTCAGACAATCAGTCTTGTATGGGTTAAGGATAGCATAGCTTTATCACGGAGAAACCTTCCCCTGACCCCAAAATTTTCCCAATATCACAGTCGAGGAGCGTGGGAGAATCTTTCCCTATGTCCCGCCAGACCTGTACCTGAAGCTCGCTTCTCAAAGGCCCCAACCCAGTCGCCCGTCAAGTTCATTGAGGCCACAAGCGAAAAACGGCAAAAATAGTATATAAAAAGTAATTTGTCCTTGAGAAGGAGCGACCATGGAATACCGCACTGAATTCGACAGCTTAGGGAAAGTGCAGGTACCGGCCGACCGTTACTATGGCGCGCAGACAGCTCGCTCCCTGCAAAATTTTAAGATTGGTGGCGAACGGTTTCCTCGGGAGTTTATCCGGGCCTACGGCATCCTGAAAAAGGCCGCAGCTCTGGTCAACCAGGACCTGGGCCAACTCCCCCCGGAAAAAGCCCGCCTGATGGCGCAGGCGGCCGAGGAGGTCATCTCGGGGAAGCTGGATGAGCATTTTCCCCTGGTGGTCTGGCAAACGGGAAGTGGCACGCAAACCAACATGAACGTTAACGAAGTCATGGCCAATCGGGCCATTGACCTGGCCGGGGGCCTGATGGGCAGCAATGCCCCCATTCACCCCATCGACGACGTCAATAAAGGCCAGTCTACCAATGACAGCTTCCCTTCAGCCATGCATATCGCTGTGGCGGACCAGGTAACCCAGCGGCTTCTTCCCATGGTTGACCTGCTACGGGGAGATCTCGCCGAAAAGTCGAAGGAATTCAAAAATATCATCAAAATTGGGCGCACTCACCTGATGGACGCGGTGCCACTGACCCTGGGGCAGGAATTCTCGGGCTATGTGGCCCAGTTGGAGCTGTGCCTGGCAGGAGTCAGGGAGGCTCTGGAGCCGGTTTACGAGCTGGCCCTGGGAGGGACTTCGGTGGGGACCGGCCTCAATACCCACCCAGAGTTCGCCTTCAAGGTTGCCGCCAAGATCGCGGAACTGACCGATCTGCCTTTCCGGACGGCACCGAACAAATTTGCCGCGCTGGCCTCCCACGATGCCTTGGTGGGGATGAGCGGTACGTTGAAAACCCTGGCGGCCACGCTCATGAAAATCGCCAATGACATCAGGTGGCTGGCTTCCGGACCCCAGGCCGGCCTAGCCGAGATTTTCCTCCCGGCCAATGAGCCTGGGAGTTCCAGCATGCCCGGCAAGGTCAACCCCACCCAGGCGGAGGCCCTGATCATGGTGTCGGCGCAAGTTATGGGGAATGACGTAGTCATTGGCCTGGCCGGAGCCCTGGGGAACTTTGAACTCAATGTCATGAAGCCCGTCATCATTTATAATGTGCTACAGTCGGTGCGACTGCTGGCCGACGCGTGCGAGTCCTTTGCCCTTAACTGTGTGCGGGGGATTGTCCCTAATTTTTCCCAGATGGAAAAAAACGTGCAAGCCTCCCTCATGCTGGTGACGGCTCTCAAACCACTCATCGGCTTTGACAACGCCGCCCGGATAGCAAACCTGGCCTCTGTCGAAGGGATTACCCTGAAAGAGGCGGCGGCCAAGCTGGGGCTTATGACGGCAGAAGAATTCGACCGTTTGATTCGTCCCCAGGAAATGATCGGTCCTCAGCCTTGACCACTAGTCGAGCGTGAACGGGTTCAACTCATTGAAAATGCGAGATTCTTCGCTTCGCTCAGAATGACATTTTAGGAGAACTTAAGGATTTCCCATAGCTTCTAGACACCATCGGTTTAAATCCGTAGCTTTGGCCTGATTGAGGGGACTTATGACCTTTGCAGACAGACTGGAAAAAGTAATGGCCTTGGCCGAAATCCTCCCCCGCTATAAGCAGGATTTGATGAGTTTGGCCGCTAAAAATCTCCAGTTCACCTTTAAAGACACCGCGTATGAAGTGGATCTCACGGTGGAGCGCTTAAAGCTCTTTGACCATACGGAAATCTTCCTGGCCAGCAGAGGACCTGCGGGAGGACCAGGTTCCTCAGTGGCCGTGATGCTTTCTTACAATGGCAGCGCCTGGTTGAACACCGTGATCGCCTCCATCTATCTTGTCGGCAACAAGGTGCTGGCAAAGTTTTCATCCAGGGGTGATGAGTTGATGGCTTTGACCGAGCAGATGTACGCGCCGATATTTGGCCAGGATATCACCTTCTACCGAGGTGACGGGAGAAGCTTTATCAAAGATTCTTTAAACAACCCCGAGGTCTCGACGGTGATAGTCTTCGGTTTCGATACCAATATCTTGCCGTATGAAGAGGATTTTCGCCGCACCGGTAAAAAATTTGTGTTTGAAGGTCCAGGCGTAGATCCGTTTATCGTGCTGCCGGATGCTGATTTTGATAAGGCCTTTGACGACCTGATGAACGCCAAGTTCTCCTATTCTGGCCAGACCTGCAGCGCCCCCAAGAGAATCTTTATTCACCGGACCATTTACGATGAGTTTCTTGAGCAATTTGTCGCCCGGGTGAGGAAACTGAAGGTGGGAAGACCAGAGGACCCGGAAACTGATGTAAGCCCGGTTGCCAGTGATTTGGCGGTAAGCCGCATCAAGACCCAGCTTCAGGATGCCATCAGTAAAAAGGCGCAAATACTTACAGGGGGCAAGATTGAGGGGAATCTGGTTTTTCCCACTGTGTTGCGGGATGCCACCGATGATATGGCAGGAATGCGAGAAGAAGTGTTCGGTCCGGTGGCCTTCACCAGCGCTTTTGAGACAATTTCCGAGGTCATCGCCCGGTCTCAGCACCACAAATATGGTCTGCGGGCTGCCGTTTTTGGCGGGCCGGAGGCAAAACGAGTTTCCCAGGCCCTGAGGGGGGAGAATTATTGCCATCCGGTGCCGGACTATACCTTCGGCAAATTCGGCACCGTAGCGGTGAACGCGCCACGCTCAGAAACGTGGGTCGGCTCGCTGGTTACCAAGGCAGTGGGAGGCTACGGCTATTCCGGGTGGATCTGGGAAACGGTGGATGGACAATTTCGCCTGAAGCAGGGTCCTAAACTCTTTAGTTTGGAGACCTCCACACCATTAGAATAAGCTGGCACAATTTCCTCTGTTTTTCTTCATCCCCACCCAGCCCTCCCCCATCAAGGGGGAGGGAAAATATCCCCTCACTTTTTCAAGATATCTGTGAAATGCGATAATAAAACCTCTACTTCTGTCATCCTGAACGACGTGAAGGATCTCAACTCATTGAAAATGCGAGATGCTTCGCTTCGCTCAGCATGACACTGCAGGAGAATTTGAGGCTTGGCAACAGGTTCTAGAAATTCGTCCTGAGGCCGTACTTCTGGATTTTTTGGCCCAGGGTCTTGCGGTTGATGCCCAGGATGCGGGCGGCTTCGCTGCGGTTGCCCTTGGTGCGCCGGAGGATGAACTGGATGTAGCGCCTTTCCAGTTCCTCCAGGGTAAGCTCGCCGTCGCTGAAGACCTGGAAATCTCCCTGTCTCCCGGAAATGAAGCTGGGCAGATGCTCCGGCTGGATGAGGTCCCCGTCCTCCAGGATGAGGATGCGCTCGATGGTGTGCTCCAGTTCCCGGACGTTTCCCGGCCAGGGATAGACGGCTGAGCATTTTCATGGCCGGGGCTGACACCCCCTTGATCTCCCGTTTGCTTTTCAGGTTGTACTTGCGGATGAAATGATCCACCAGGAGGGGGATATCCCCGGTGCGCTCCCTGAGGGGCGGCAAGTGGATGGGAATGACGCTCAGGCGGTAAAACAGGTCTTCCCGGAAGTCGCCGACCTTGATGGCTTCCCGCAGGTCCCGGTTGGAGGAGGCGATGATGCGGATGTCCAGTTTGATGCGGTTCTGGCTGCCCACCGGCATGAATTCCCGTTCCTGGATGACCCGCAGGAGCTTGGCCTGGATGTTGAGGCTCAGGTTGGCGATTTCATCGAAGAAAAAGGTGCCGTGGTTGGCCAGTTCAAAGAGGCCGTGCTTGGTCTGGTGGGCCCCGGTGAAAGAACCCTTGACGTGCCCGAAGAGCTCGCTTTCCAGAAGCGACTCCACCAGGGCCGAGCAGTCCACCGGAACGAATTCCTTATCTTTCCGATGACTTAACTGGTGGATGGCCCGGGCCACCAGCTCTTTGCCGGTGCCGGACTCCCCGGTCAGGAGCACGGTGCTGTCGCTGGGCGCCGCCCGTTTGATCTTGGCAAAGACCGTCTGCATGGCCGGGCTCTGGCCCACTATGGCTTCGAGGCCCAGACCCGCCATATCTTCGGCCACCGGCGGGACGGCCGGCACCCGGTGGTGCATGGTCTCCTGGGCTTTGGCCACCAGGGTTTCCAGATGGTCTAAATGGAAGGGCTTCACCAGGTAGTCCAGGGCCCCCTGCCTGATGCTGGCCACTGCGCCTTCGATGTTGGGGTAGCCGGTGATCATGATGACCACGGTTTCAGGATAGTCCTGACTCAGGCGTTTCAACATCTCCAGCCCGTCCATGTCCGGCAGACGGATATCCAGCAAGACGATCCCTGCAGGCCAGGCGGCCATCATTCTCAGACCTTCGCCCCCCGTTGCGGCCAGCCGCACCTCGAACCCCAACCTCTCCAGGGCCTGGGCAATGCCGGTACGCACCACCTGCTCATCATCCACCACCAGGACCCGGTGGGAAAAGTCTTTGGCCTTCATTACCTTACATCATATCATGCCACGATGGGGAGAAGCACCCGGAAGGAGGAACCCACTCCCACCTGGCTCTCCACTTCAATGGACCCCCGGTGGGCCTCGACCACGCTCTTGACGATGGGGAGTCCCAAACCGGTGCCAATGACTTGGCGGGTTGGTGGGCTTTTAACCCGGTAAAACTTGTCAAAGATCTTGGGGATTTCCTCGGGTTCAATGCCGATGCCCTGGTCGCTCACCCGAATTTCCAGAAAATCCCCCTGGGTCTGGGCAGAGATGGTAACGTCGGCCGCCGTCCGGGGAATAGTTGATGGCATTACTGATGAGGTTGGTGAAAATCTCCTCCATGCCCCGGTGGTCAGCCAGGATGGGGGGGAGATCAGGGGAGGCCTCCAGCTGCAGCTTAACCCGCTGGACCTCCGCTTTGGCTTCTAAAAATTCCACGATCTCGGTTAAAACCTCCGGCAACTGCAGGGGACCCCGCTCGAAGTGGCGGAAGCCGGCCTCCATCTTGGCGACGTCCAGAAGGTCGTTGATCAGCTCCAGGAGGCCCTGTAGCTTGGCCTGGGCCCGGGTAATGAGCTCCCGTTGCTTGTCGGTGAGCTCCCCGGCCAGGCCGTCCAGGATGACCGCGTGCTGGAGTCTGATGGCCGAGATGGGTGAACGCAACTCATGGGACACCATGCGCACGAAATCGTCTTTCATTTCCTCCAGCTCTTTGAAGCTGGTGACGTCGTGAAATACCGTGACGGTTCCCAGCACCTGGTGGTCCGGGCCGCGGAACGCGGCGCTCAAAGCCCTCAGGTGCACCCGGCCGCAGCACAGCTCCTGGGAAATGGTCTGGTTGGCTTCACCGTCCGCCACCAAGGCCTGGATGGCCTCCCGCAGGGTCTCATCCTGGATGAAGTCGGCCAGGGGGGCAGGGGGGGAAATCGCACATAAGCCCAGGAGCTGGTAAAGAGCGGCATTCACCAGCACCACCTCCAGGTCCCGGTTGGTCACCAGAACCCCGTCGCCCATGCAGTGGACGATGGTGTGCATCCGGCTCTGTTCCAGGGCCAGGGAGTAAAGGTTGCGGGCCCGCTCCTCCTCGAATTCCTGGGCCTGGCGCTCCAGGCGCTGCTTTTCCAGGGCCCGGCGAACGCAGAGGGTCAGGTGGTCGAGGCGGAAAGGCTTGGTGACAAAGTCGTAGGCCCCTTTCTTCATGCACTCCACCGCGTCGTCCACGGTGCCATGACCGGTGATGATAATCACCGGAATGTGGGGATACTTGGCCCCCATCTCCTCCAGGACTTCCAGAGCCCCCATCACCGGCATTTTGAGGTCACAGAGGACCACATGCACGGTCTCACGGGCGAGCACTTCCAGGGCCTGTTGGCCGTTTTCGGCGGTGGCCACGAGATAGCCTTCGGGCTTGAGGGTCAGGGTGCAGCCGTCCCTGATCACCTTTTCATCGTCCACCACCAGGACCGTAAATTGCTCTTCCATTGCGGTGCTTTCCGTCAGTTATAGGGCGATTGAGAAAGGGTCTAGAGTTTTTTTCAGAAATAATTTTAAAATTGTCTGAAGGCGATTAATCCCCCTGCCCCATCAAAGGGGGAGGGAAGATATGATTTACCGGCATCGAATACTTTTTCAAGGTATTTCTGAAACGCAATACTAACACCTCCCCGAACAAACTGTGTCACTCAATGGTAAACTGGGTGGCCTCGGCCTCCTCAAGATCCATCGGCAGACGGATGGTGAAAGTGGTCCCCTCTCCGGGCTTGCTGTCAACGTCGATGGTGCCGCCGTGCCGCTGGATTACGCTGTAAACGATGGACAACCCCAGGCCGGTGCCCTTGCCCACCGGTTTGGTGGTAAAAAAGGGCTCGAAGATTTTATCCCGGATTTCTGCCGGAATCCCAGGCCCGGTATCTGAAAAAGTGAGAGACACCCCGTCTCTCCCGGGATTGGGTCGGGTGGAGATGGTTATGGTGCCCTGGCCCTGCAGGGCGTCCGCGGCGTTAATGAGCAGATTGGTCAGGACCTGTTGGAGTTGGCCCGGGTCTCCTATGAATCGAGGCAGTTCGGGGTCCAGGTCCCGAACCACCTGAATGTTATGGAAGAGGGCCTGGTGCATGATTAGTTCCACGCAGCGATCGACGATATTGTTCAGGTCCACGTGGGTCCGCTCACCCAGGGAATGTCTGCTGAACTCCAGAAGACGATTGACGATCTGCTGGCAGCGCATGGTTTGACTAATTATTTCTCCAACAAATTCCTTCCCTTGGACTTCGGTGTCCATCTCCCGTTGCAGGAGTTCAGCATAAATGAGGATGCCCGCCAGGGGATTGTTGATTTCGTGGGCCACTCCGGCGGAAAGTCTTCCCAGGGAGGCGATCTTTTCCGCCTGCAGAAGCTGGGCCTGGATTTCCTCCAACTCCCGGCGCATTTTGACAATCTCCCGCAAGTCTGAAAAGATGCCGACACTCCCTACTTCTTTATTGTGTTCCCGCACGATGGCCGCCGAAAAAAGTACCGGCACCTCCTCCCCATTTTTATGGATAAAGGTAACCTGGGTGGTGTTGAGTTTGTCCTTAGGGCCATATTCCTCGCTCCGCATGCGCCGCATCATTTCCTGAGCCACTTTTTGGGGGTAAAACTGACGGAAGACCTCGGGATGCCCGATAACCTCCTCCGCCTTATAACCTATGATGCGTTCGGCGCCCTCGTTGAAGATGAGGGGGTTACCTTTGCGGTCCACCACCACGATGCCGTCCACCGAACACTGGATGATATTATTCAAGAAATTAATGTTTTTCAGCAGTTCCCGGCTGAGGTTGACCCGGAAGCTCAAATCCCGCAGGTAAACATAGATAATGATATGGTCGCCCAACTGGGTGCCGGTCATGCTGGTCTCAAAGACCCGGCGTTCCCCCTCGGAGGTGCTGGAAGGTTCCAGGGTATTGCAGAACTGCAGGTCCCAATGATAGCCTTCTTTGACCATGCGGGCCAGGTCGGCGGCCGAGCGATGGTGCTGGGGGGAGAGAACGTCGCCCAGGTCCTGGCCCAGGAGTTCGTCTTTGGTCCGTTCAGTAATTTTTTCCATCTGGGAATTGGCAAAGAGGATGCGCTGATGCTCATCAACCATCAGGATCCCTTCCCGGGTGAGTTCCGACAGAAGTTCGACCTTCTTTTCGGCCTCCACCAGGGAGGTAATGTCCCGCACGGCTTCGAACCCCCCGATGACCTTGCCGGTATGGTCGGTGATCAAAGAGGCGGACACCACCACGTGGTATTCCCGGCCCTGGCGGTCTTTGACTACCCGGCGCACCCTTGGCACCGGTGACTTCCGCTGCATTACCAGTCGCAGCACACAGTCTTCAGTGCCACACTGGTCCGTGTTCAGAAGGGTCCCGCAACCCATGCGGCCCACTACTTCCTTCCGGGAATAGCCGGTAAGTTGTTCCATACGCTTGTTAATATGGGTCACGGTGAGGTCCGGGTCCACCAGGAAGAAGGGGGTGGGGAAGTTTTCCAGGATGCTGTTCAAGGTGGCCTCCTGGATCTGCAAGGCGCGTTGAGGCAGGAGGTCAACCTGAAGTTCCCGGAACAGCAACAGCAACCCCTGGGAGTCCCCCACCGGGGGACGGATGGGGCTGACGCTGAGGCTCAACGAGCGGGACACCCCCTTCTCATCAGTCACCACTATGGGGAGCGTCTCACTGGTCTCCCCAAATAAAGATCGGGCCAACCAAGCAGGCCAACCCTCGACCCATTTTTCCAGGGAACAGAGAGTGCCGGGACGGAGTTTATCTCCGAAGAGACGCGCCGCGGCGGGGTTGACAAAAGTTACGAACTGGCGGTCGTCAACCACCACCACCGGGTCGGGCAGGTTGTCGAACAGGAGTCGGAAACATTCTCCGAATAAAAAATGGCCTCTGGAAAGAAGTGAGGACACGGTCTGTTGTCCAGAAGAGGTGCTGTCAGGGGGACACATGGTGTTTCCCTATCTCCGGGTGTTTCTAGTTATAATTATTTAAATTAACGAGAATTTATTGGCGAAAAGAAAAAGTTCTATTGTGGCAATGGCTCAAACCGGATGCTCTCCACTCCAGTTTTTACGCTATTGGGTAGCGGGCTAAGTGCAATTTTGTAGCACACCGTGCTGGGGCCCGCTAACCAGCACCCCCAGGTCTTCGCTGTGACTGGTCTTCAAAGGTCTCTCCCAGGACTTTGACCGCTTCGGGAACTTCAGCCTCGCTGACCACAACCGAGATGGACGACACGGTGCAGCTCAGGGCCGCCAGGGAGATGCCAGCCCCTTCCAGGGCCCGGACCAAGGCGTCGGCGATGCCGTAGCGGTCCCCGAAATGAGGGCCATGGAGGAAAATGGCGGCCATGGAGCTGAGCCGCGTCATGGTAATGTCCGGAATATGGGCTTCAAAAAGTTGCTGAATTTCCGTTAAATGGGCCGCCTTCAAACTAAAGGCCACCAGAAAACGCTGTTCCGGTCCGGGTACCGCCACCAGGAAGTGGACCCGCCGCCTGAGCTCCCCCAGGTCGATGAGGGCCTGACCCAACCCCCCCAGGGCTGCAGCCGAGGGGATGTTCGCCACCCAGAGATCCAGGTCCGATTCCGTCAGGATGGCATAGACCCGGATGGTTTGTTCCTGGTAGGTGGCCACCACCTCCCGTACCAGTTCCTCGGGGGGGCGTTGCAAAGCGTAAAATTCCTGGGGGGAATTATAAGCCGGAAACTGGAAGTGCCCGAAGAGCTGATGGATGGACCTGTCCTTAGCCCTCAGGGACAGTACTGCTGAGATGGCCGAGGGCGAACTGGCCAAGGCGCGGATAACCACCCGGGCCTGAGCCAGACTGTGGAGAAAACTCCCCTTGATCTCCGCCCGCTTTTCATGGGGAAAAAGGGTAATGATACAGGTTTCCGGAAACCAGTCCACCGTTCCCTGGTTGTCCATCTTCCCTTTGACCAGGGAATAGCTATCAGCTCCGGAGGCCAGGTCCGTGCACCAGGTGGTGAAACTGGCGTGGCCGGCCTCCCGGGCCACGTGAGCCAGGAAGGAAATATTGATCTTGCTGGCTGCCAGGGGGGAACACAGCCATGCCCCCAGGCGTGGGTCGTCTCCTGTAACAGCAGACGTCAGACAGGCGCCCGCCTCGATAACTTTGAGGCCTCCAACCTTAATCTTCGGAATGGCTTCGCCCTCCGCACCGCCAAGCCGAGACTGACGCCGGAATGGATAAACTGGCAGGGAGCTTTTTAGTTTTCCTAAAAAAGGGTTTCCTGTTACCGGCTCCCGCAATGGTTGTCAGACAGGCAGGGGTCGGTCCGGCCGACCCCTGCCTGGTCTCTTTCGGGCGGGTTTCAGTTACAGGAGACGCTCTATCGCTTCCACGAGGGTTGGAGCGTCTACCGGCTTGGGTATGAAGTCTTCAGCCTCGGTGGACATGCCTTCTGCGTGGGTATAGGTGGTAGTGGATACCGCCTCACCCACCGCAGTCAGGAGAATAATGGGGATGTCCTGGGTCCATTTGTTGGTCTTGAGCTCCTTACAGAGCTTGTACCCATCTTTCCGGGGCATCATGACATCGAGGACCAGAACGTCAGGACGGCGCTTTTTAATAGCCTCCTCACCTTCGATGCCATCATAGGCCTTGCCTACCTCGTAGCCCTTGTTCTCCAGCAACATGCCTACGGTTTCCACCAGATCCGGGTCATCATCCACAATGAGAATGTATTTTTTCGACATGAGGCCTCCCCTTGCTCGGGACAAAAAGTGAGCCTTTCGTGATTTTTTTCATTAATACTGCGCCCACCCGGAAAAGTCAATGAACGCTTTGGACCTTTCAGCCTTAATTTACTGAGGGTCTAGGATAGAGGCCCGCCTGTTCCACAATCCCCGGGACTTTCTCCTCCCACTCGATGGCCATGATGTGGAAGCCTTTGACGCCGGGAACCTCCTTGAGTTCCTCGATCTGCTCGATGGCCAGGGCAATGCCTTCGTCCGCTTGTTTCTCCTTGGGCACCCCGCCGATGCGCTTGACGATGTCCTCGGGAACATCTATCCCCGGCACCCGTTTTTGCATATACCTGGCCATGCCCACGTTTTTCATGGGGGTGATGCCGGCCAGGATGGCCACCTCCTCATGGAGTCCCCGGTCCACCATCATTTTCATGAAGGTCTTGAAGATGTCCATATTGTAAATGCATTGGGTCTGGATGAACTGGACCCCGGCGGCTACTTTTTTGGCCAGGCGGGCGAGGCGCAACTCCACATTGGGTCCGGCAAAGGGATTGGCCGCGGCGCCGATGAACATCTGGGGTTTGACCTCGAATTCGTGCCCGCCCAGGAGCCGGCCTTCATCCCGCATTATCTTCACCGTCTGGATGAGCTGGATGGAGTCCAGGTCAAAAACATTGATCGCTTTGGGGTGGTCCCCGAAGTGCTGATGGTCGCCCGTCAGGCACAGGATATTGTTGATGCCGAAGGACGCGGCCCCGAGGATGTCGCTTTGCAGGGCAATGCGGTTCCGGTCCCGGGTCACCATCTGCAGCACCGGTTCCAGTCCCATGAGCTTGATACGGATACAGGCGGCCAGAGAGCACAGCCGACATACTGAGGTCTGGTTGTCGGTGACATTGATGGCATCCACGTGGTCCTTGATCAGATTGGCCTTGTGCTCGATCTCGTGACCGTCAGCGCTTCGGGGGGGACCTACCTCACTGGTGACGGCAAAGTGACCGGCCGCCAGCAGTTTTTCAATTTTGCTCGGCGTTGTCGCGCTCATATCCGTAAATCCTCCCTAACGATCTTGCGAATGCCGCCGTCACGGCTGCTGGTCCAGTCCTTGGGGTCCACCGGCCGCTCGAAGCGCTCCAACTGCCCCAGGGTCTTGAGGCGATCGTAAATAAGCTGCCAGCCGCAGGGCATCTCTTTGTTCACTTCGCATTTACCCTGGTCCGAACCGCCGCAGGGGCCGTTCAGCATGCGCTTGGAACAGCGGGCGATGGGGCAGATGCCGCCCGTTTCCGCCAGGATGCAGCGGCCGCAGGCCTGGCAGCGCTCGGTGTATACTCCCCGCTCCTCGGTGACTCCCAGGAAGGTGGTGTCCACCCCGGGGTAGACGGGCTTGTTGTCATACATCTCCGCCAGGAACTGGACGCCGCAGCCACAGGCCAGGGACACCACTGCGTCGTAGTTGTCAATGGTGTCCTGGAGTTGCACCAGGTACTCCTTATCACACTGGCGGGTGAGGCTGTGTTCGTCAATGGTCACCGGCTTGTCCGCCTGGGCGAAGTGCAGGCGCAGGGCCGAGCCCAGGATCTTTACTTCTTTCAACCCCCCGGCCTCGCACACGGTGACACAGCCGTCACAGCCGCAGACGAGCACCTTGTCGCAGTCCTTGATGTTGTCGATGATTTCTTCCAGGGGTTTTCCCACTGCCCGTATCATGCAGTCACCTCCCGGGTTGGCCTTGGGGCTCTGCCCTTCGCCACTCAGATGGGGCTGGGGCCCAGGGCCCGCACCCGTTCGTCCATTTCTCTAACAATTTCCGCAAACCTCCCCCCCATGCCGGCGGAGAGATTGTACATCTCTAAACGACCGCTATCCAGGCCCACTTTGTCCAAAATCTCCTTGACCCGCATAACCCGCTTTTTGGCATAGAGGTTACCCTCCATGAAGTGGCAGTCGCCCTCCAGGCAGCCGGCGACGAAGACCCCGTCAGCCCCCGCTTCGAAGGCCTGCAGGAGGTGAATAATGTCCACCTTGCCGGTGCAGGGCACCTGAATGATGCGCACATCCGTCGGGTACTGCAATCGCATCGAACCTGCCAGGTCCGCCGCGGAGTACGCTCAGTACATGCAGCAGAAGCCAATGATCTTGGGTTCAAAGTCAGCCATGGCCGCTCTCCTTAAAACAGGGCTTTGATTTTGGCGCTGAGCTGGTCATCCTCAAAGTGCTCCAATTCGATGGTCTTGGCCGGGCATTCCGCGGCGCAGATGCCGCACCCGTGGCACAGGGCCTTGTTGATCTCCGAAACATTTTCTTCGGTAATTTCGGGAACATGGAACGGGCAGGCCCGGACACAGATCAGGCAGGCGGCGCAGCGGGCCGGGTCCACCAGGGCGGTGATGCCGCTGATGGTCTGGGTCGTGTCCGCCAGGAAGGCGCTGGCCCGGGAAGCCGCGGCCAGGGACTGGGCGATGCTCTCACTGATGAGTTTGGGGCCATGACCCGTGCCGCACAAGAAAATTCCTTCGCTGGAAAAATCCACAGGCCGCAACTTGGCGTGGGCTTCGATGAAAAAGCCCTCGGCGTTCCGGGGGAGCTTGAGGAGAGAAGCCAGTTCATCCACGTCGGCAGGCACCGTGGCGGCGCTCAGCACCACCGCGTCCGCCGGCAGGGTCACCGGAAATCCCAGAACGTGATCAATAAAGGTGGCCTGGAGCTTGCCGTCTACTTCCTTTACCTCGGGCTGGTTCTCCGGGTCGAAGCGGACGAAGAGCACGCCCCGGTTGCGGGCCTCCCGGTAGTAGTCCTCCAGCATCCCGTAGGTGCGCATATCCCGGTAGAGGATGAATACCTCCAGATCGGGATTGAGTTCTTTCAGGTGCAGGGCGTGCTTCACCGCGCCCTGGCAGCAGATGCGGCTGCAGGACGGGTTTTGCTCATTTCGGGAGCCCACGCATTGGATGAGGAACACCCGCTGCCACTTGTCCACCACGGCAGGGTTCACGTCCAGCAGACGCCCGAATTCGAGCTGAGTCATTATCCGGTCATGTTCGCCGTAGAGGAACTCCGTGGGCTGGTACTCCACGCGCCCCGGTGGCCACCACCAGGGCGCCGTGCTCGATTTTCCGCTCATACATCCCCGGACCCACCAGCACTTCCGTGGTGAAGTTGCCTTTGTAGCCGCTGAAGGCCACCACTAAGGCATTGGTGAGCACCTGGATCTTGTCGTGGGCCTCCACCCGGCGGATGAGGCTGGCCAGGTATTTCTGGATGTCTTCCCCTTCGATGGTGTGGAACAGCTTGCGCGCGTTGCCCCCCAGCTCTGGCTCTTTTTCCACGATGATGGTTTCGTAGCCCTGGTCCCCCAGGTTGAGGGCGGCGTTAATGCCGGCCATCCCGCCGCCGATGACCAAGGCCCGCTGGTTGATGGTGAGGGGAATTTCCACCAGGGGCTTGAGCAGGGAAGCCCGGGCGATGGCCATGCGCATCAGGTCCTTGGCCTTTTCCGTGGCTTTGTCCTGCTCCTTCATGTGCACCCAGGAGTCCTGGTTCCGGATGTTGGCCATCTCGAAAAGATATTTGTTGAGCCCCACCCCCTGCATGGTATCCTGGAAGAGGGCCTCGTGGGTCAGGGGGGAGCAGGCCGCCACCACCACCCGGTTCAGGTTCTGTTCCTCGATGACCTTCATCATGGCCACCTGGGTGTCCTGGGAACAGGTGAACAGGTTGTCCTCCACATAGACCACATTGAGGAAGGCTCCGGGCGTATTCCCTGACTTCCGGCACGTCCACGATGCCGCCGATATTGATACCGCAGTTGCACACGAACACCCCGATGCGGGGGAGCTCGTCAGGGCCGATTTCCTTTTCCGGAGGCAGCACTCTCACCTGGGTTTGGGTGTCCAGCGAGCCGCACTGAGGGAAGCACTGGAACCGGCCGCGGCGGCCGAGGCCTCCATGACCGACTCGGGGATGTCCTTGGGCCCCTGCATGGTGCCGCAGACATAGACGCCTGGCCGGGAGGCGGCCACCGGCTGAAAAGTCTCGGTCTTGGCGAAGTTGTACTCTGTCAGATCCACGCCCAGGCGCTGGGCCAGCTCCCGGGTCTCCAGGCTTTCCTCCATGCCTACCGAGAGCACCACCAGGTCGAACACTTCACTGTGTTTCCCGCCGCGTTCGTCCACGTATTGGATCTCGAGGCGGTTGTCAGCCGCCGGGTCGATGGTGTGGATCCGAGAGCGGATGAAGCGTACGCCATACTCCCTCTCGGCCCGGTTATAGTACTGCTCGAACTGCTTGCCGTGCGTGCGCATGTCCATGAAGAAGATGGCGGTGTCCAGGTCGTAGGGAGCATGCTCCTTGGCGATGACCGCTTCCTTGATGGCGTACATGCAGCACACCGAGGAGCAGTAGGGGTTGTATTTCACGTCCCGGGAACCCACGCACTGGAGCCAGGCGATTTTCTGGGGCTCCTTGTGGTCGCTGGGCCTGACCAGATGCCCTTCATAGGGCCCAGAGGCCGAGAGGATGCGCTCGAACTCGAGGCTGGTGACCACGTTGGGGAACTTTTTATAGTGGTAAGTTTCGCAGCGGTTGGGGTCGAAGGTGGCGAACCCCGGGGCCAGGATGACGGAGCCCACCTGGATGTCCACGGTCTCGGGCTGCTGACTGTGGTCCACCGCCTCGGCCTGGCAGGCTTCCACGCACTGCATGCACTCGGAGCAGATGCCGCAGTTGAGGCACCGGGCCGCTTCCACCTGGGCCTGGGCCTCGGGGTAGCCCTGGGCGATCTCAAAAAAGCACGTGCAGGAGTACTCCGGCGGCAGGGTGGGCATGACTTCCCGGGGTTGGCCCTCCTCGTCCTTGGGGATGGCGGCATAACGGGCGTGGGCTTCCTTCCCTGCCTCCCGGCCGGCTTTCACATCCACTCCCCTGAAATAGCGGTCGATGGACTCGGCCGCCTCTAGGCCGCCTCCCACCGCCTCAATGGCGATCCAGGGACCGGTGTGCACGTCGCCCGCCGCGAAGACCCCCGGCCGGGAAGTTTCGTAGGTGATCTCATCCACCTCGATGTTCCCCCAGCGGTTGACGTTAATGCCGCTGTCGGTCAGAGGGCTCAGGTCCGCTTCCTGGCCGATGGCCGGGATGATCATGTCC
Organism: uncultured delta proteobacterium; assembly: GCA_963709285.1. Taxonomy (GTDB): domain Bacteria; phylum Desulfobacterota; class Desulfobaccia; order Desulfobaccales; family 0-14-0-80-60-11; genus JBGSLA01. Next base: position 133,572 of record CAVPVR010000001.1, read on the forward strand.
ACCGGGATCTCGAACTCGCTGCCGGGGACGGGCACCGGTCTCCGGCGGCCGGACGCGTCGGGCTCGCCCAGCTCCATTTTTTGGCACACCAGTCCCGTGACCTTGCCGTCGGCTCCGGTGACAACTTTCACCGGCGCGGTGAGATACATGATTTTGACGCCTTCGCACAAGGCTTGTTCGATTTCGTGGTGGAAGGCAGGCATTTCTTCCCGGGAACGCCGGTAGACGATGGTCACCTCGGAGCCCAGGCGCAGGGCGGTGCAGGCCACGTCAATGGCCACGTTGCCGCCGCCGATGATGGCCAGGCTCTTCCCGATTTCCTGGGGCTCGCCCAGGTTCTGGCGCCGCAGGAACTCCACCCCTTGCAGGACGCCGTCCGCGTCCTCCCCCGGGATACCCAAAGCTTTCCCTACATGACAGCCGAGACCCAGGAAGACCGCTTTATACCCCTGATTGAGAAGATCATCCAGGCTAAAATCCCGGCCCAGGGCGGAGTTGCACTTGAGTTCCACCCCCAGGCCCAGGATGTAGTCAATCTCCTTGTCTAAAATGTCCTTGGGGAGCCGGTAGTCCGGGATGCCTACCCGGAGCATGCCCCCGGGCTTGTCCAGGGCCTCGAAGATGGTGGAGCGGTAACCCTTGAGGGCCAGGTGATAACCACAAGCCAGGCCGGCGGGCCCCGAACCGATGATAGCGACCTTTTCCTCCCGGGGTGTGATTTCCGGCCGGGGCAAGGTGCTCAGATCCACCTGGTCGGCGGCAAAGCGCTTCAGGTTGCAAATGGCGATGGACTCGTCCATCTCCCGCCGCCGACACTCATCCTCGCAGGGGTGGGGACAAACCCGGCCCAACACCCCCGGCAGCGGCAGGCGCTCCATGATGAGTTGCACCGCCTCCTGGTATTTGCCCATTTTGATGAGCTGTACGTAGCCCTGAACGTTGATCTCCGCCGGACAGGTCACCGTGCAGGGCGCCCGGTCCAGCTTCTTGATGGCGAAGGTGGCGGGAATGGCCTGGGGATAGAGACGGTAAGCCGCCTTCCAGTCAGCCAGCCCGGCGTTGAAGTCATCGGGGATTAATACCGGACAGACCTTGGCGCAGTCGCCGCAGCCGGTGCACTTGCCCATATCGATATAGCGGGGCGTCTTCTCCAGGGTGGCGGTGAAGTTTCCCACCTCGCCGGTGAGGCTTTTGACGTCGGTGAGAGTGTGAATCTGAATATTCAGGTGCCGGCCGCATTCCACCAACTTGGGGGCCAGGATGCACATGGAGCAGTCATTGGTGGGAAAGGTCTTGTCCAACTGGGCCATGACCCCGCCGATGGCCGGCTTTTTTTCCACCAGGTGGACCAAGAACCCGGAGTTTGCCAGGTCTAGGGCGGCCTGGACCCCGGCGATGCCGGCGCCCACGATCATCACGGATCCCATGGGGGTATCGCTTTCAGGTGCTCTTGCCATAATGTCTTCTCCTGCCATTCCCCGTCACATCCCGGCAGCGGAGAGGATCTGGGGCAGCTTGTCCTCCCAGCCGATGGTGGCGATATTGACGCCGCTCACCTGCCTGGCTTTGAGCGCACTGAGAAGTTCGGCCGCGATGTGCACGCACTCCCGCATTCGCTCCGGAGCTTTTTGCAGGCGGCGGATGGTTTCCGGCGGGATCTCGATATGTTCCAGGTGCCGGTCAATGTAGCGGGCCATACCCACACTTTTGAGCAGCAGCACCGTGGGGATGAGGTAAGCCTGGCGGTTTCCCAGGCGGTTCATAAACCGGTCCAGAACTGTGAGGTCAAAGATGGGGGGCGTCAGGAAAAAGCGGGCTCCGGCCGCCATCTTCTGGTCCAGGGCGGCCAGTTCCACCTCCGGGGACCCCATGGCCAGGTTGACCGTGGCGCCCACAAAGAAATTGGGTGAGCCTTTAAGTTCCACGCCGGCCATGTCCTTCCCGGCCTTCAAGGTGTCAATGGCGCCCAGGAGTTCCAGGAGGTCGACATCGTTCACGGCCCGGGCCCGGTGGTGGTCGCCGTGGGTAATGTCCATGCTGGTCACTGCCATGACATTTTCCACCCCCAGGGCCGCGGCGGCCAGCAAATCCCCCTGGAGGGCCAGGCGGTTGCGGTCCCGGCAGCACACCTGCATCACCGTCTCTAGGCCGCGGTTTGCCAGGAGCAGGGAGCCGCCCAGGGAACTCAGGCGCATCACGGCATTGCTCATTTCAGGGATTACAAAGGCGTCCACCCGGCCCTTTACCTTGGTGGCGTTAGCCACCAGATCTGCTACATCGGTGCCCTTGGGCGGCTCCATCTCCGCCAGGATGACAAACTTGCGCGACTCCAGCTTCTTTTCTAAATGCATCGAGCTATCCTCACCGTCTATTGGGATGACCGCTCCATGGCGTTGGATATGGCCAGCATCAACTCATCCGGGCCAAAGGACTTGACATGGTAATAGAAAATGCCTTTTTGCCGGATACGGCCCTCCAGTTCGGGGTTGTTTTCATCGGCAGTGACGATAATAGGGAGTTTGTGGCTGAGACCCTTAATAATGGAAATGGCTTCAAACCCTATCTGCTCGGGAAGACAGGCATCCAGCACCAGGACGTTGACCCGTTCCTGCTGGAGGGTTATCAGTACGTCCTTAATGGTGTCCACGCAGATAAGCTGGTGGCCGTTCTCCCGGGCCCAGGCTTCCAGATCTCCCACCAATTCGTAGCCCCGCTCGGCAATTAACAGGGTGCCGCCCTTGTCCTTCATCGCCACACCCGGAGAGAGGCAGCAAGCCTGCCCCCCAACCCATGAATTTATTGGGAAGATAATCGCAAAGTCCGTGCCAAGTATAAAAGCGCAGGAAATCAACGAGTTATGAAAAAGTTTTCACAAAACGGTGGTTCTTCGGTGAGGCAAATCTTCCAGGACATTATAAAAAATATAGTTAACTAATTGAAATTTCTTTAAATTATTATGAGTGGGTAAAAATGCCACAGGTGTTACCTTTTTACGCAGGGAAGCATTACAAGTCTTGCCGGGAAGACATGGAGAGACGCGTTGTTGAGATTCGGCAAATTCCGCCGACGAGCACCGCATCTTGAAAGAAGGAGAAAGCCTGTGGTATGATACTGCGATTTTAAGGGGAGGGGTATGCGGCACAAGGCGCTCTGGGTCTGGCTTATCCTGTGGTTCGGGGCCGGTTTTGCCTGGGCCGAAGAGGTGCCGCTCCTCAAAAACGAGCGCCTCGAGGGGGGCCCCTGGCGCATTCGGGCCGAACGAGTGCTTTACGATGCCAAATCCCGGACTTACACTGCCGAAGGAAGGGTAGAGATCGTCCAGGGCGACCGGCGGTTGACGGCAGAGTGGGCCCAGGTCAACGAAGCCACCAAGATCGCCCATCTTAAGGGCAACGTCGTCCTGGTTCTGGGGGAGGATGTCTTTTCCGGCCAGGAAGGCTCCTTCAACCTGGTGACCCGTGGCGGTGAGATGCGGGAGGCGCGCCTGTTTCTCAAGCGAAACCATTTCCATGTGGACAGCGCCCTGATTCGTAAGACGGGAGAGCATACCTACTATGCCGAAAAGGCAACGGTTACTACCTGCGACGCCGACCGCCCGGCCTGGAGCTTTAACACCAAGAAAATCACGGTGGTCCTGGAGGGAGTGGCCCGGGGCCGGGGGAACACCTTGCGGCTGGCGGGGTTGCCGGTATTATACTCGCCCTTCATGGTCCTCCCCGTGCTTACCAATCGTCAGTCCGGTCTGCTGATACCCAACGCGGAATTCACCAGAACCAGTGGCACCGTGCTGGAATTTCCCGCCTACTGGGCCATCAGCAACCACGCCGACGCCACCTTCTATCAGAATTACCTCAGCAAGCGGGGTTACATGCAGGGGGTAGACCTGCGTTACCGGGGACGAAGGCAGGCGGCCGGGGAGCTCCGCTTTGTTTTCCTGAAGGACGACAGCGGGGACGCCCGCACCCCTAACCGCTACTGGGTGGCGGGCATGGTGGACCAGCATTTGACATCCAACCTGAACTTGCGTCTCACCATGGATAGGGTGAGTGATGCCGCCTTTCTGGAGCGTTTTAATTTCGGGTACTTGGGCCTGAGCCGGTACTCTCGGAACCTGCTGGCCAACTTCGGCCGGCAACTGGAACAGGAAGAAGTGAAGACCCGGCTCTCCACCCTGGTGGTCTCCGGTAATTTCCCCCGGGCCAACCTCACCGCCTATGGCCGCTACTACCAGTCGCTGCGCCCGGATGAGGAGTTTCCTTTTAACCAGGTCCCCAGAGTTAACCTGACTACCCTGACGATGCCCGTGGGGAAATTACCCTTACTGGTGGGTCTGGATTCGTCTTACGGATATTATGTCCAACGGGATGGAGGGCGCGGTCACCGTCTGGACTTCCACCCCCGGGCCTGGCTGCAGACTGACCTCTTTTCGGTTCTCTCCCTGGAGGGTCGGGCCGGGTTTCGGGAAACCTTGTTTTTGGTGGATAAATTGGATGATAATCGACCCACAGATACCTCGGTCTCCCGGGAACTCTATGACGTCAAAGTCTCCCTGGCCAGCTCCTGGTTCAAGGATTATGGCCGAGGCCAGGGCGACAAGCAGGATTTTCACCGGCATTATTTGCGGCCGTATGTGACCTACTGGAACATGCCCATGTATAAGCCCCGGCGCCTGCCGTATTACCATCCCTTTGACTGGGGCTGGGTGGAACGCACCAGCCGCAACCTGCCGGTGCGGGAAGGAGAAAACCCCCTGGGTGGCATCAATTCCATTACCTATGGTTTCACCAGCAACCTGCTGCACAGGTGGGAAAACACCCAAGGGCAGGCGGTGGTGCGCGACATGTTCTGGTTTCGTTTCACCCAAGGCGTCTTTTTCAACAACTTCCACATGGGACTCGACGGCGAGCCGCAGCCCCACCGGCGCTTCTCGGACTTTTTGGGAGAAATGGAATTCTACCCCTTCCGCCGTGTAACCGTGGGCTCGGAAGTGGCCTTATCCCCTTACGAGGAGGGCTTCACCCGGGCCAAGGTAAAATTTGTCTTCTATAACAACGTGAGCCAAAAATATTTGGACATCAATTATGTTTTTGTTAAGAATTTCGCCAATGAGATAAATGTGACCACCTATCTGAACCTCTTGCCCTCGATAAAAACCTGGTTTACGGTTAATCACACCTTTCTTTTTAACAACAAGCTCGAGAGGAGATACGGGTTGATTCTCCAGCGTCAGTGTTGGGGTCTGGCCTTCAGCTTCACGGACCGTCCTGACGACAAGCGCTTTGGCTTTACGGTGATCATCCCCAGCCTCATTGGAAAACTGAGACGCTTGCCGGTATATATTCCAGAAGGGAGGAAAATTGCTCAAGAAAACTGAGCTCCAGCGGAGATATCTTCCGAAGTTTGCTACCCAGACAGAAGAAGGAGGTAACAACTCGATATGAAACTGGCAATTGTCGGCGCTGGCTACGTGGGTCTGGTGACAGCCGCGTGTTTCGCCGAAATGGGCAATGAAGTGATCTGCGTAGATGCAGACGCCGAAAAAATCAAGGGACTCAAACAAGGGCGTATCCCCATTTATGAGCCCGGACTGGAGGATTATGTCCGGCGCAACTTTACTGAAAAGCGATTGTTTTTCACCACGGATCTGGCAGGTTCCGTGCAAAAAAGCCTGGTTATTTTCATCGCGGTGGGCACCCCCCAGGACAAGGACGGTTCCGCCGACCTTTCCGCCGTCTTGGCGGTGGCCCGGGACATCGGCAAGCATCTCAACGGCTATAAGGTGATCGTGGAAAAGTCCACGGTGCCGGTGGGCACGGCTGCCAAGGTGCGCACGGTCATTAGTGAGGAGCTCGCCGCCCGGGGAGTGGACTTTGAGTTCGACGTGGTCTCCAACCCCGAATTTCTGAAGGAAGGCACGGCCCTGGACGACTTCATGAAGCCGGACCGCATCGTGGCGGGTTGCGACGACGTGCGGGTGGCGGAACTGATGAAAGAACTCTATGCCCCTTTTGTGCGCACCCATCACCCCATTATCATCATGGATGTAGTGAGCGCCGAACTCACCAAGTACGCGGCCAACGCCTTTCTGGCCACCAAGATTTCCTTCATCAACGAAATGGCCAACATCTGCGCCCGCACCGGGGCCAACATCGGTATGGTGCGCCAAGGCATCGGGTCGGACCCCAGGATCGGCCACCTGTTTCTCTTTCCGGGGCTGGGCTACGGGGGTTCCTGCTTCCCCAAGGACATGCAGGCGTTGATCCACACGGCCCAGTCGCTGGGCTATCCGCCTCGTCTCTTGGAAGCGGCCGAGGCCATCAACCTGGACCAGCGGGAAAACTTCGTGGATTTGGTGAAAGGCTTTTTTGACGGTAACCTGAAAGGCCGCACCCTGGCGGTTTGGGGGCTGTCCTTCAAGCCCGGCACTGACGACGTGCGGGAAGCCCCGGCGCTGACCGTCGTTTCCCGTCTGGTGGAGATGGGCGCCTCTATTCGGGCCTATGACCCTCAGGCCATGCATACGGCCCGCCAGGAACTGGGGGAGATGCCCCAGGTGACTTACGCGGGCTCTTGCTATGAAGCTTTAAAGGGCGCTGAGGCCCTTATTATCAGCACCGAATGGACCAGTTTCCGGGAGCCGGATTTTGAGCGCATGAAAACGCTGATGGCCCAACCGGTGATCTTCGACGGCCGCAACCTGTATAAACCGTCAAAAGTTACTCAATTAGGCTTTCAGTATTTTTATATCGGGCAAAAGATCGACGCGGGATGACGGAGCGGCAAAACAACTCTGGCCGAGGGGGTCCGGGGTCAAAGACCTCAACCCCCTCTTTGCATACTAACCCAGCAACCCCCTGGGAACGGCTGCGTCAAGCGGACCTGGGGCGGTTTTCCCAGGTGCGGGTCCTGGTGGCCGGGGACTTCATGCTGGACGAGTATATCTGGGGAAAAGTGAACCGCATTTCCCCCGAGGCCCCCGTCACCGTGGTGGAGGTGGAACGGGAGACCCGCACCCTGGGGGGCGCCGGCAACGTGGTCAACAACCTGGCGGCTCTGGGAGCTCAGGCCGAGGTTATCGGCCTGGTGGGAGAAGACCCCCCCGCCGCGGCCCTGCGCCAGGAATTAGGCCGGCTGCAGGTTGGAGCTCAGGGCCTGTTCACCGACCCCGCCCGGCGCACCACCCGCAAGACCCGGGTGTACGGGGGGCAGCAGCAGGTGGTGCGCATCGACCGGGAAACCCGGACGCCGGCGCCGGAGAGCTTCACCACCAGGGCCTTGGGGCACCTCAAAGAGCGGCTGCCCTCGCTTCAGGCCCTCATCCTGTCGGACTACGCCAAGGGGGCCCTGACCCCGGAGTTCCTGCCAGAGGCCATTCGCCTGGCCCGGTTGCAAAAAGTGCCGGTGGTGGTGGACCCCAAGGGCGCGGACTACACCCCCTATGCCAAGGCCACGGTGGTCACCCCCAACGTTAGGGAACTGGAGCAGGCGGTGGGGCGGCCGCTAACGGGCTGGGGGGAGCGGGTGGAGGCTGCCGAGCAACTTCGGCAGAACCTGGGCCTCGAGGCCCTGCTGGTGACCGAGGGCGCCGAGGGCATGACCTTGATTGGCCCCCAGGGGGCGCGGCGGCTTCAGGCCCGCACGCCCCGGGAGGTGTTTGACGTGTCCGGGGCCGGGGACACGGTGGTGGCGGTCCTGGCCCTGGGTTTGGCCTCCGGTTTCGACCTGACCGAGGCCGCGGCCCTGGCTAACCTGGCCGCCGGGGTGGTGGTGACCAAACGGGGCACCGCCCCCATTCTCTTAAGTGAGATGGAGGGGGAACTTAAGGGGCAGGTGCACCAGGAGGAGAAGATCGTGGGGGCTGCCGAGCTCCCCTTCATGGTGTCCCACCTCAAGGCCCAGGGCAAGCGCATTGTCTTTACCAACGGTTGCTTTGACCTCCTCCATGTGGGCCACGTCAAGTTTTTAGAGGAGTCCCGGCGTCTGGGGGACGTGCTGCTGGTGGCGATGGACACCGACCAGTCGGTGCGGCGGGTGAAAGGGGAGGGGCGGCCCGTCATCAAAGAGGGGGAGCGGCTCCGGATGCTGGCGGCCCTGGCCGCAGTGGACTACCTCACCCTCTTCGAAAGCTCCCAACTGCGGGAGATTCTGGCCCGGCTGCAGCCTGACGTGCTCACCAAGGGGAGCAACTACCCGGAGGAAGAGGTGGAGGGCTGGGACATCGTTTCCGGCTACGGGGGCCGGACAGTTTTGGTGCCGGTGAGCGACCCGGTATCCATCACCGGCCTGATTAACCGCATCCGTCAGGATTAGTTGGAAGTGGTTCCTCCTTAATCCACCCTGATCGAGACCATGGACTTTTTTTGTTTCAACGTCAATGCTCCTCCCTCACCCCTTCCTCTTACCGCAAGGGAGCAAGAGAGGAACACATTTTTTCAATGGCAGCCTTGATCTGGCAAGCTCTCCAGCCGAAAGCGGTCAGGCCGACAACCCCTTCCTTAAGATAGTCCGCGTCATAAGGGTCCCGCAAAAGGTCCACCACCAGCTCTTTGGCGGCATCCTGGAGCGCCTCCAGCAGTCTGTAGTTGGAGGGATAGAGATGCGCGTCAAAGCAGAAGAGGATGGTCAGATCTGAGTTTTTGGCCAGGTGCGAAGCCTGGTAAATTTCTGCAGCCGCCGGCTCGATGGAGACAATAAATATCTCGGGATCGAGGCCATATTTTTGAAACTCCTTCCGGACGAACTCCTTTTCCGACAAAACTTCCTGTTCAATCATGATCTTAGGATCAAAGAAGGAGAATTGCGGAAAGATCACGCCAAGGCTTTTTTCAGTGCTCTTAAGCGGCAGCAATTTTCTTTCATCCCGGAGAACCTGGACAGATTCCCGGCAGATGCTGGCAGCCAGGAGGGCGCCTGCTTTTTCGGGGCAGGGATCTCCCCCGGCAAATCTTTTTTCTCTTTTTAATTTCAATCTCTTGATTCGTTCGGCGCTCTCCTCCAGTTCTTTCAAGGGAAGCCGCCGGCTTTTATAGGCCTCGACCAGGTTATAGTAAACTTCTTTCTGGGCCTCGAGGTCATGACACACCAGCAGCAAATCATGTCCCGCCTGCGCCGCTAAAATCCCGGCTTCGCCGATGGGGCAGATCGCTTTGATGGCGCCCATTTCAAGATCGTCGCTGGCAATGACCCCCTGGAAGTTGAGTTCTTTTCGGAGGTAATCGTAAATAATTCTGCGGGAAAAGGTGGCGATCTTTTGAGGATCAGGATCAAGGTTGGGATAGTAGGGATGAGAAGACATCACCAGATCCACCCCGGTTTGAATGGCGTGCACGAACGGCTTGAGATGCACCTCTTCCATCTCTTTCCAGGTGGAGGGGATAACCGGCAGTCCCAGATGGGCGTCGACGGGGGCATGACCTTTGCCGGGAAAATGCTTGGCGCAGGCTGACAGCCCGCTCTGTTGCATGGCGTTAATCCGCGCCGCGCCCATCTCCGCCACCACTCGCCAATCTTGGCCGTAAGAACGTATGCCGATATTCGGGCTGTAAGCCTCGGTCAAAACATCGAGCACCGGCGCCAGATTCACATCCATCCCCAATCTTCTCAGTTCTTTCGCCTCTATCTCACCCTGTTGCCTGGCATAGTCGATGTTTCCAGCAGTACCGAGGGCCAGGTTGTCGGGGAAAACGGTAATGCCGTCCCGGAACATGATGACCCGCCCGCCTTCATGGTCCACCGTCACCAGCAGGGTCCGGCCGAGAGCCTCTTCCAGATCGGCAATCAGGTTTTTTAGCTGCTGGGGGGAGTCAAAATTGATCCGGTAGAGAATCAGCCCGCCCGCATGCAGTTCCTGAAAATGACGGACAATTTCCGGAGTGATTTTTGTCCCGGGAATGCCGATGACCAACCGTTCACCCACTAAATCTGCTAATTTCATGGATATCATTTTACCAAATTCGCAAGTTGTCTTAGCCTAAAAGCAACGTTTTGGTGGGCAAAAACTTCAAAAGCGAAGTGTCCGGCAAGGAATTGGCAATATCGGGCCGTCTTCAAGAGGGCAATGTGTAGCCGCAGGCTTTAGCCTGCGTCGGCACAGGCTGAAAGCCTGTGCCACCAAAAGCCTGCCTCAAGGGGGGGAGAACGAAAAGAATAGATCTGCCGGGGAGGGCGCCGGCGCGACGTTGCCGCTAAGGCGCTGTCCTTACCCCATTAAGGCTTGGGGTCATGCTCCGGTATAGTCCCACCAACTCCTGGGCTTCTTCCTGAAGGCTCTTCACCGGGGCGATACTTCGGCGCAGGCGCGCCAGCAGGTCCGGGTGGCGCATCAGCCGGGTGGCTTGCAGGTGCAAGGCCTCAGCGTCTCCAGGTGGGAAGAGGAGGCCGTTTTGGTGGTGTTGGATAATTTCCGGAAGGCCCCCGGCCCGGGAGGCGATGACTGGCACCCCCAGCATCAGGCTTTCCCGGGCTACCAGGGGGCAATTTTCGAAGTCGGAGGGGATGACGGTGGCTGCGGCGCCGGCCAGAATACGGGGCAGGTCGGCTCGCGAGTAAGGGCCCCGGTAGCGGATGTGGGGATAAGGGGCGAGACTTTTCCGCAGCGGTTTTTGTTGGACCCGGGGGAGCCCGCCCCAGATTTCCAGGACCGCCTGGCCCGCCAGGGGCGCAAAGGCCGCCACCGCCAGGTCCAAGCGCTTCACCGGAATGATATTTCCCAGAAAGACAAAGCGGGAAGGATTATCAAGAGCGATTTGGGGGACTGGACCCAGATCGTCCAGGCCAAGAGGCAGGTGAATGATCCCACCTGGAACCACCCCGCAACGGTAGTGCAGGTTTCTCAGGAACCGGGAGGGGGCTACCAGGCGGCAGCGGGAAAGTAAGGTTTGGACAACCATCCGGCGCTTGGTCAAGAATTGGAGAAGCTTCTGCCTGGTTTCGGGGGTGCGCTCCTCGAGCCAGGGCTCCAGACAAGTAGTGCAGCGCTCCAGGTCTTCGGGACCGCCACAGAGGCCCTGGTCATTGACGCAGTGCAGTCGGGGGCACAGGTGCCAGGCGTCGTGGAGGGTGAGGACCACCGGCAGCCCCAGGTTCAGGCTCACCTCAAGCAAGGAGATGGAGCTCAGGTAGGTGTGGTGAAAGTGGATCAGGTCCATCCGGTGCTGTTGGAGGATGTTCCTGAAAGCCACCTCGAAACCGGGGTGTCGCAAAAGCGTGCCGAAGTCCTGGTTGATCCGGGTAAACTGCAACAATGGCTGTTCCCCCAGCCTGGTTTCCCGCCAGGGGATGGCTTCCTGGGGGCCACGGGAGGGAGGGCCCTCAGGAGCCAGGAACATGACGTCAATGCCTAGGTCCGCCAGAGCTCTCCCCAGGTTGGCCACGTAACTCTCGGTGCCAGCCCGGGGCTCCTCCACCAAACAGTGGGACACCAGGAGCACCCGCAGCTTCTTGGCGGCCTTGGGTCCAGCTTCAGGAATCGCTGGTGAGCCTCCCAGAGGGGGCTCCGGGAGCTTACAGGCTGGGAGCATGCTCTTCCATCCGGGCCGGTCCGGAGTCGAGTTCCTGACTCTCCACCAGCCACTCCCGGGCGGCCTCCAGGTCCCCGTAGCGAGAGAAAATCTCCCCTAACTGCTGGGCCGCCTGGGCCTGGGCCCGGGGCCAGTCCGTCCAGGGGAGGTCCGGAAAGAGGTCCAACAAGGGGTGGCGGGTGAGAAGGCCCTGCACCACCCGGGCGTCGAAGGAGAGGTCCCGGTTCACCGACCCCGAGGACATGTTGGCATCGTGCCAGCGCCACTGCACCGCCAGGAACGGTACGTGCTGGAACCGGGCCACGGGGGCCAGGCGGGTCCAGAGCTCGTAGTCGTGGGCCCGGGTGAATTCCACGTCAAAGCCACCGATATCTTCCAGGAGGTCTTGCCGTATAAGGCTGCCGGGCAAGGGGAGGGGGTTGCCCCGGACCAGGCGGGTCAGCAGGAGTTCATTTTTCCCTGCGAAGTCTTCATAACGGATGATGTGCTGACGCCGGCCCTGGGCGTCCACCACCTCAAGGTTGCCATAGTAGACGTCAGCATCCGCAGCGGCTTCCAGAAGGCTCCCCAGGCGGGCCAGCCAGCCGGGGAGCAGCAGGTCGTCGGAGTCGAGCCACAGGAGCCATTCCCCTTGGGCGGCCTTGATGCCATGGTTGCGGGTGTCCGGGGCGTTGCTTTTGGGCTTGCGGAGATAGCGGAGGCGTGGGTCAGACACCTGGGCCAGAATCTCAGAGGTGTTATCGGTGGACCCGTCGTCCATCACCACCACCTCCAGTTTGCGGAATTCCTGGGCCAGGGCGCTGGCCACCGCCTCGGACACATACCCGGCCCGGTTGTGGGTGGGGATGACCACGCTGATCAGGGGGCGGTCTGCCTCGAGGTTCGTTATGGGGGGCGGCGCGCCGGTGTCCGGGGAACGCTCCAGGCTGGCCAGGAGTTTCCTGGCCGGATGATGACTGGGATGGGGAGCCAGTTCGTCCTTGAGGGCCTGGACGGCTTCCTGCCGCCAGCCCAGCCCCGTGAGGGCCAGAGCCCGGACATAGTGCAACCCCGGTATTCCTGCCGGCATAAGCTTCAAGGTCTCGTCGAACTTGGACAAAGCCCTCTGAAAGTCCTCTTGGGCCAGCAGCGTCACTCCCTCCCAGGCCTGGGTCATGGCTTGCCCTTCCCGGCTTCGTTGAACCAGTCCCGACCGGGTCAGTTCCCAGGTGGCGTGGGAACTATAGCAGAGAAAGGGGGATTCCCAGGCCAACTCCTGGTTGCCCCGGGCCTCCTCACCCTTCCAGACCGCGTCCGTGCCTCCCCTGACGTGCTGGTAGTCATGATTTTGATGCACTGCCAGTACCACGGCAGTGGCATCCACCACCGGGACTCCGGCGGCCAGGGGCTGGGCCACGAGCCAGTTGTCCCAGGCGGTGCGCCCCAGAGCGAGGTCGGGAACATTCGGCCAGAGGCCCTGGGAAAAGACAAAATAGTCCAGAGCGCTGACCGCATGAAGGACACCTTCCTGGTCCACCCGGCGTTGCAGGGCTTCCTGCCAGTCCGGATCGCCAAAATCCAGAGGTGCGGAAATGTCCAGGTCCCAGCGCTGACCCACCATGAGGAAGCGAGAAAATTCGCTCTGGACCGTGGTCACGGCGTCCAGAAAATCCTGACCCAAAATGATGTCGGCATTGATATAGGCCAGGGTTTTGGTAGGGGCCAGGGCCTCGGCCTGTCGGAAGAGGTCTTTGACCAGGGGGGTGCCATCGCTGCTCACGGCCACCTCCGGCAGATGGCGCAGGTTCAGTTCCTGGGCCATTTCTGCGGTTCCCGGGTCATTGCCGAACAGGATGATTTCCGGGCGGGGCTTCAGCCGAGTCCAGCTTTCCAGGGCATTTCTCTGGATAATTCCGGTGTGTCCCTGGAAGGCCTTGGGGATGGCAAAAATGGTCAGGGATGAGGCTTCCTGACCACGATCCTGATTTTTTTGGGAATTTCCTGGCCCGCTGAGCCAGCGGTGAATGTCTTGGAGGAGGTCCCCAGCCCGGGCGTGGGGAAAGGGTCCGGCCAGTTCCCGTTCCAGAGGGAGAACTGCTTCTTCCAGGTCCCCCAGGCGGGCCAGGCAGACGGCCTGGGCGAAGCTGGCCCCGGCGAGATCAGGGCAGAGTTTCCCGGCTGCAGCAAAATGGTCCAGAGCCGCACGGAGCTTACCCTGGGGGAAAAGCTCCACACCCTGCAAATAATGGGAAAGGGCCGTGAGGGTGTTGCGCTCCAAGCTCAGGCGGTCAGCACCGGCCAAAGCGAAATTTTTCAAGGGGTGGTAGAAGTACAACCCGGTGGCGGTCTCGCAGGCCTCGGGAGTCAGTGTTGCCTGATCTGAGACATTCTCCGGGGGCCAGGAGAAGGACACCAGCTTCGCACCGGGGTGCAACCCGAGATGCAGGCGCTGCTGGTTGATCCAGGTGAGGAAAGGCATAGTTTCGGCAAACCCCAGGAAGGCGCCACCTTGCCAGTACGAGGCGTAGTGGCCCGGGAAGCACTGCAAGGAGTCGATTTCCGGGAGCACCCGGGAGCGGAAAAAATCTTCCACGTTGTCGGGGCCCAGGGGCGTAGGACTGTGCCACAAATCGTCCAACACCACCAGGCTCCCCGCCGGGAGCGCCGGCAGCCCGTTTTGCAGGACATGCGCCATGATGGGCGCCTGGGGCTGGTCATGGGCATCCACGTACAGGAGCACTCGATCACCGGGTTCCCAAAGCTGGGAAAAGTCGGTCCTGAGGATGTCCTGCTCCAGAAGGGTCACCCGGGAGAGGTCCACCAGCGCGGCGGCCAGGCTGTGGCGTAGAGGTGCAAAGGACAGGTCGATGGCCGTCAGGCGGGCTGGGGTGCGGGCCGCCAGCCAGGCCCTGAGGGACAGGCCCATGCAGGTCCCCAGTTCCACGATATGGGTGGGTTGGAACTCTTCCGCTAACGTGATCAGGGCCGCCAGGGAGGCCGGGGTCTGGTCCCGGAAATACAGGCGGCGGTGAGCCCGGGCCAGGTCGTCCAACACCTGGTTGAGCTCCAAGGATATGGGCCTGTCAGCCGCCTTGGCCTCAACGATCCTGGTAGAATTTTTTTTGCGGATGAGGCCAAAGGGGCGCAAACCGGCGGCACCGTCTGGAAGCACCCGGGGAAACGGCCAGATATGGTGCTCCTGAATGTCCCCGGCGAACTCAGCGACGAACCGCTGAAAAGAGGCCACGGTTTCCCCGGCCCAGGGAAAGATATCCTGGTACGAGGTGTCATGCAGATCGTCGCACAAGAGCAGGCCGCCGGGACGCAGGAACTGCCAAAAAGTCTTCATGTCCTGGTACAGGCCATCCTCGTTGTGTTTGCCGTCCACGAAGAGAACGTCAAAACTCTCATGCTCACAAAGTTCCTGCAGTTCAGGGAGGTCACGCCAGTGCGGGGCCTGGCACGCCAGATTGTCATTATCCGATTTGCCCTGGGGTTGGGTATTGGCCTGGAAAAACTTGACCCGCTCAGGGGATATGCTCTTTTTTTCACACCACGCATGAATTTTGCGCGCGGCAAAGGTTAGGTTGTTCTCCGAAAAGTGGTAATGATCCCCAAAAATACCGAGATCCAGGCTGACCAGAAGCTGTATCTGATCGCAGGCGCTGAGCAAGGCTGCGGCGCTCAGGCCAAAGCCGGTGCCGATCTCCAAAATGCGGCGGGGACGGCTGGCCCGGGCCAGGGCCGAGAGGCAGGCATAATAATTGGTGGCGGGGGAACTGGCGTGATGCTCCCAAGGATGGTTCTCCAGGAGCCCGAAGTCAGCCATGATCTCCTGGGTGGAAAAGGGCAGGGCCCCTTCCAGCCGTTGGCAGAGGGATGACAAGGATTCTTCTTCCTGGCCCGCGGCTGCCTTCTCCATATTTTGCTGATTGACCACAAGGAAATTTTTCAAAACCAGCTCACCCCTTCTTCTTTCAACTTGGCGGTGACGCACAGGTGCCAGCCCCAGCGCCGTTCCAGCCACCGGAAAAAACTGGCCGGCAGGTAACGGAAATACCACACCCGGGTATAGCGATATCTCAGGTAGTCTTGAATCTTATAGGGAAAGATGTGATCAACCTGAGAAGAGAGAATCTCTAAGCCAGACAGCAATTCCTGGATCGAAGCCCTGGTATAGGTATAGGTGATGGGACAGCCGGTTTGGGCCTCGGAGTGGCGTGCCACCAGTTCCTCCAGTTTCCAGAAGGCTCCCCTGCCGTATTTCAGGAGAATCCAGAACACTTTCCAGGCATGGCGGTGATAGACCATGAGTTTCAGGAGGCTGTCCCGGTCCATATAGCGGCGCATTTCCTCGATAACCCGGCGGGGGTGAGGAGTGTGGTGGATGACGCCAAAAGAGTAAATGAGGTCATAGGGCTCGATGGGCACCAAGGAAGTGAGTTCCTCGGCATTGCCCTGGTGAAAGGTGATGTCCAGGCCGAAGATCTCGGCTCGACGGCGGGCCAGAGCCAGGCTGGTCTCGGAGAGTTCCACCGCAGTCACTTGGGCTCCGGCCCGGGCAAAATTAATGGTGTCGGTTCCCAGCCCACAGCCGATTTCCAAGACCTTTTTCCCCTGCCAGCGCGAAAAATCAGCAAAAGTAAGGATATGCGGCTCCACCCGGTATTTCCTGGCTTCCACTTCGTCGAAATACTCCCTGGTACCCAACGGTTGGGGGGAGTGGCGCAGGTTGCAGGGACGAGCGTCCCAGTAAGCCCCGACCTGCTCGATACCGACCTGGTCAAAGGTTGGCGGCTGGTTCATAGGCCAGGTCCTCAGGGGCAGGTACAGGAACTCCGACGCCGACACAGGCGTAGCGGAACTTCGGCAAGTCTCTCCCCTTCAGGATTCCCCAGCAATCCAGCAGCAGGGGCTCGGGCGCGGTAAGTTCGGCCAAGGCCGGCCAATCCAAGTGGGCATAGAGAGGCCAATTGGTCAGGAGCACAATCGCCGCGGCGTCTTTTACGCAGGTATGCGGGTCCGGACAATAGCGCACCAGGCCCCCCAGGACTTCCCGAGCCTGACTCAGGGCCTGGGGGTCATGGACCTGTACCCTAAAACCCGCGTGGGCCAGTTTCTTAGCCACCGTGATGGCTTGCGACTCTTCCACGATGGGGGTTTCCGGCTTATAGGCCAGACCCAAGAGGGCAATGCGGACCCCCTTGCTGACCCGCCGGCGGATGAGGTGAACCAGGCGGTCGGGAATCCTGCGGTTGAGCCCAACCACCGAGGGGGCCAACCTGGCCTCCCAACCGGCATCCTGGGCAAAGGCCTGGAACGCCAGGTTGTCCCGGGGAAAGCAGGGGCCTCCAAACCCCAGACCGCCCTTGAGACATTTGTCGCCGATGCGGGTATCCGCCCCCAGGGCGCTGGTGATGACGTCCGCCTCAGCCCCGGGAACCTGCTCACAAATAGCGGCCAACTCATTGGCGAAGGTGATTTTCAGAGTGACAAAGCAGTTGAGGCTCAACTTAGTAATTTCGGCGTTGATCAGGGACATGACGGCAATGTGGGGCTGGTTGTCGCAGGAGGCCTGATAAAGCTGCCGCAACACTTCGCCGGCGCGGGCGTCTGAAGCGCCGATAAGCACCAGGTCGGGATTGAGGAAATTGTAGATCACTGAGCCCAGAGCGATGAACTCGGGGTTGTAGACCAACCCAAAGTCCTGGCCGCAGACCTTGCCCGAGAGCTCTTCCAGGAAGGGCTTAAAAACTCCCTCACAGGAGCCGGGCATGACGGTAGAGACGAGGTCCACCACGTGATAGGTTTTTTTATCTCTAAGGACGGGGCCAATGACCCCCAGGACGGCTTCCACGGCGCGGTTGCTGAAACGGCCGTCCGAGCCGCTGGGGGTGGGTACGATGATGAGGGAAATGTCCGTGTCCTGGACCAGGGTGGCCGGGTTGTCCGTGACTTGCAGATTGGGCCAGGCTAGCGTCAGGAGGTCATCCAGACCGGTTTCCTGGATGGGGTTCTGCCGGGCCTGCAAGGCTGACATGAGGTCAGGGTCGGCATCATAGCCCCAAACCTGGTGGCCGCGAGCGGCAAAACAGGCCGCGGTGCACAATCCCAGTTTGCCCAGACCGAAAACGCTCAGGCGCATAGGCACCTCGTGGGAAATGGCGTGGATTTACTCAAATTATTTCTGCTCTTAGCCCTCATAAAACTTACGGAAGATAAAGCTGTTTAGTTGAACCAGAACTTTGACGGCAACTGGGCAGGTATCGCCTTACACACATTTATAGGTCATGCTGTCGTCCCCCAGAGAGGTAAGAAGTCCGCCAGCCGGTGCAAGGCGGTGGCCGACAAAGATCCCTGCCGGTGTTCCCGTATGTAGGCGGCATTGCACCAGGCGCACTTGAAATTACAGACATTGGTGGGGTCCACGGTGATGAGGACCGGCGGGGGCAAGGGCCGGCCCCGGCGAATGAGGCGCCAGCGATAAACATGGGCCAGGAGCTTGTTGCTGTTGAAGGGGTTCCGGCGCTTGTGAGGCAGCCACTCCAGGATAGGATCGCGGGGAGACTGGGGCTCCAGGGGGGGCAGGATGGGCCTCATGGCCAGGGATACAGGATTCATCATGTTACTCCCGGTAAATCTCAGATATCCCCCCGAAGGGGGCCTGTCCGGAAGGTTTGCAACAAGCGGGCCATGCTATATCTATTGACAAATACTAGTAATTTGAGGAATCTAAGGAGTGGCCGGACCTGAACCTGGCAAAAATTTCCTGGCTAAATCACCTCACCTGGTTACTAATGACAGACATTGGTTCGAGGCAACTAGTTGGTAGGTTTTTAAGCCACAGCTCCCATGTCCTCCTGGAGGGAAGGGGTCATTCAGGACTTCTCTGAGGTAGCGCAAATTTCTGCAATTAATTACCAGCCATTATGCTGACCACCTACTCCTCAGGCCCCTTCGCCCGCAAGCGTTGGCTATACCCGGGTCTTATTACTTTGGCGGGCCTGGGGCTGTTTTTCTTCCGTCTGGGCGCCCCCGGTCTCATGGACCCGGACGAGGGCCGCTACGCCGAGATCGCCCGGGAGATGCTCCTCCTGAAAGATTGGCTCATCCCGCACCTGAACCTGGTCCCCTACCTGGAAAAGCCTCCGTTGGTGTACTGGCTGACGTCCCTGAGTTTTACGGCCTTTGGCTTCACCGAGTGGGCCGCCCGGCTGCCGGCGGCTCTCTCGGCCCTGGCCGGGCTGTACCTGGCCTATGGGCTGGGCCGGGCCCTGTGGGGGGAACGCCAGGGCTTCTGGGCGGCCATGGTCCTGGCTACTTGTGGGGGGTACATTATCCTGGCCCGGCTCCTCACCTTGGACATGGTCTTCACCTTTTTTCTGAACCTGGGGATCGGCCTGGGATATCTGGCCCTGAGCCGGGAGCGGCGTCATCTCTGGCCCTGGGCCTACCTGGCCCTGGCCCTGGCACTTCTGGTGAAGGGGCCGGTGGCTCTGGTCCTGACGGGTATCATCTGGGGCCTGGAGGCCTTTCTCCGGGGACGGCAAGCCTTTCGGGCCCTGGTGCGCCCGGGGGGTTGGGCCCTGCTGGCGTTGGTGGTCCTGCCCTGGTTCCTCTACGTGGCCTGGCTCTTTCCGGAATTTCCCCGCTTCTTTCTATGGGAACACCACGTGGAGCGCTACCTGGACGGGGTGTCTTACCATGCCGAGTCCTGGTGGTACTTCGGGCCTATCCTGTTGGGGCTCCTGCTGCCCTGGACGGCGCTGGCACCCTGGGCCCTGGGCCGCCCGGCCCCCATAGACTCCGGGGATCGGATTTTCCTGGTGATTTGGGCCAGCGTGGTTCTAGCCTTTTTTTCCGTTTCCCGGGGGAAATTAGCCCCGTATATCCTGCCCGCCCTCCTGCCCCTGGCCTTACTTGTGGGGGAGGCTCTGGCCGGGCTCCACTCAAAGGTTGCGAGTCTGCGGGGCGCCCCAGGCTGCCGTTTGAGCCTTCTCCTCTGGGCTCTGGTGGCCTGGGCTCTGGTGGTCTTGTACTTCTTGCCTGTGGCGACCTTGATGCCGCTCCTCCAGCAGGCTACCATCTTGGAGCCGTATCTGGCCATCGGTCTTGTCCTCCTGGCCGCAATCCCCACGCTGGTGCTTATCTTACGGCGAGTAGAAGTCTTTTTGGTGGGGGCGCTCCTTTTAGGCGCCCTCCTGCCCCTGGGGATGGAACGCCTGGCCCTACAGCGGTCCCCCAGGGAGTTGGGGCTGACCCTCAAGGACCATTGGCAACCCGGGGCCGCCCTGGTGGGGGTCTACCTTTATTCCCAGGGCCTCAGCTTTTACAGCAGACAAGTTTTTCATCTTCTGGAGTTCCGCACCGAACTCAACTTCGGGGAAAAACTTGCCCCCGAAAGTAGCCTCTTTTTTAAAAATCTAGACGAATTGACCGCCTTCACCACGTCCCGGCCCCTGGTATTTTTTTACCTGAAACCCCAGGAATTTTCGTGGCTTAAACAGCGGCTTCCCCGGGACTACGAGATTTTAGCCCGACAGAAAGATTGTCTTTTGGTATCTTCTCAAAGAAAATACCCCTGAGATTGAGAGCTTGCCCCCAAGCCGGACAAGCTTGGCAGCCTGACCATGGCCCGCATTATCCATCGCTACCTGATTGCCGAAGTTCTGACACCCTTTGCGGTGAGCCTCCTGGCCTTCACCATCATTGTCTTTTCCGGGCGGCTCCTCCTGATCACCCGGATGATTTTGGTCAAGGGCATCGGTCTCGGGGAAATCCTCAAGTCCACCCTCTATCTGTTGCCTTATCTCATGGTCTTCACTCTGCCCATGGCGGCAACGGTGGGTATCATTCTGGCCTTCATGCGCCTTTCGGTGGACCACGAGATGATGGCCCTGAAGACGGCCGGATTGAGCTATTTCCGTCTCCTGCTCCCTATCCTGGGTTTTTCTCTGGTGGTGGCCCTCATCACGCTGTTCCTGACCACCTACGGCAGCCCCTGGGGTCAGAAGTCCACCCGGGTACTTTTGGCTGAGGTGGTCAAAAAGCGGGCCGACCTGGGACTGCAGGAGCAAACTTTCAATACCGATTTTCGAAACCTGACGCTCTTCGTGAACCGGGTCGCGCCTCAGGGCGGTCGGCTGACAGGTATCTTTATCAACGATGTACGAGAGGCGGAAAATCCCCAGACCATTTATGCCGAGCGTGGTGAGATTTGCTACGAACCCACTCAAGAATCCATGTTCCTGCGTCTCTTTGAGGGCTTGGTGATACGCTGGGGGACCGAACTGGGGAACCGGCAGACCGTAAAATTCAAGACCTATGAGCTGCCTTTACAGCTCTTCACCTTTGCTTCCCGGGGCCGGATATCGGAGAGGGAGATGTCCCTCCGGGAACTCCAGGAAGGCATCAGGGCGGAGACCACCGGCTCGAAGCGTCACGTCCGTCTGGTGGTGGAGTTGCACCAACGCTTGGCTTTGCCCTTGGGGGCGCTGTTGCTCTGCCTCCTGGCTATGCCCCTGGGGCTCAGCCCCCGAATCCATGGACGCACCTGGGGGCTCATCGTGGGACTGCTCACCTTTCTGATTTACTACGTAGTTTTCACCGCCTCGTGGCGGCTGGCCTTCAGCACGCATCTGACCCCGGCTTTGGCCCCTTACCTCGCTGATATCCTGTTTGCCATGGTGGCCTGGTACTTGTGGCGGCGCACCCTGAGAGAATTACCCCTGGTACCCCTGGGCTGGTCATGGCAAAGACTTTGGTTTTTGGGGCGAAAACCCTTTTTTCGGCGTGAGACCCGCTAAACAGGGGTTACAGGAAGCCCCGCAGGTCTTGAACAATTTTTTGAATAACGTTGTTCTCACATGTTTCATAGAATAAACAAATGAGCCCAGGGTGTTATAAAATTTGACGGTATCTCAAGTGCTTGTCTGTCTGGCATTACAATTGCTTGTTTTCCTCTTAGGCAAACTGGAGCCAGGTGCGGCTGACGTTTCCCTGCACTTTGGCTAACAAAAGGACATATTACGTGCGGGTGGTTATTCTGGCAGGCGGCAGGGGGGTGCGGTTAGCGCCCTTAACTGAGGTGATTCCCAAGCCCCTGGTTCCCCTGGGAGGGATGCCCATCATGGAGGTCGTCATACGCCAGTTGGCGGCTCAGGGCTTTCGCCGCATCACCCTGGCGGTGGGGTACCTTTCCGAGCTCATTCGGGCCTACTTCCAGGACGGCTCCCGGTGGGAGGTGGACATCGACTATTCTTTTGAGAAGGAGCCCTTGGGAACAGCCGGGCCTCTCAGCCAAATACCGGACCTGACGGACACCTTTCTGGTGATGAACGCCGACGTCCTGACCAACCTCAACTACCATGATCTGGTCAATCACCACCGGGCCCAGGGAAGTCTTGCCACCATAGGGGCCTACGAACGCCAGGTTGAGATTGATCTGGGGGTCATCATCAAGGACGGCCACGGACGCATCCGGGATTATCTGGAAAAGCCGACCAGCACCCATTTGGTGAGTATGGGAGTGTATGTTTTTGAACCCCAGGTGCTGGAGTTCATCGATGGTCCGTCGTATCTGGACTTCCCCGACCTTGTGAAGCGTCTTCTGGCTGCGGGAAACCCCGTGGGCTATTATCCGTTTTCCGGGTACTGGCTGGATATCGGACGGTATGAAGACTACCATCGGGCCAACCAGGAATTTGATGAAAAAAAATTTGAATTTTTATTTTAAGGGGCTTGATTAGCAGACCAATTTATTGTACAGTGAGAAAAACTTGACAATAAAGGGAAAACTCGTTTTTCCTCCCCCTCGCCGGCAGGAACCTCCCCCATCTCCCCTCCCTCCTGCCGGTTTTTTTTGCGCTGACAAATTTTCGGAACTTTTTTACCAGGTTCGAGAAAACTGCCGGGAAACGTGCTAAGGTGGATTTAGTGATCTTCCGGATCCTTTTCTCTGGTAATACTTAGATCCATGATGCCTTGGGAAAAAAAATGCGTCCTGGTGACGGGTGCCGGTGGCTTCATCGGCTCCCACCTGGTTGAGCGCCTGGTAGAACTAGGCGCCCGGGTGCGGGCCGTGGTGCGGTACAATTCCCGCAATGACTGGGGCTTGCTCGAAAGTTTGCCTCCCTCGGTAAAATCGAGGGTAGAGGTCTGTCCAGGAGATATTACCGACCCCTTCTGGACCTTACGAACCGCAGAGGGCTGCGAGGTCATCTTCCACCTGGCCGCGCTCATTGCCATCCCTTATTCCTATATCGCTCCGGAACAATTCGTGGCGGTGAATTGCACCGGCACCTTAAACCTTCTGGAGGCGGCCCGGCGCTTGGGGGTGGAACTTTTTGTCCATACCTCCACCAGTGAAACTTACGGTACGGCCCAGTACACCCCCATCGACGAAAAGCATCCCTTACAGGGACAGTCACCCTACGCAGCCAGTAAGATCGGCGCCGACAAGTTGGTGGAGAGCTATCATCTCTCCTTTGGCATCCCCGCCGCAATCCTCCGCCCCTTCAACACCTATGGCCCCGGGCAATCGGCCCGGGCCGTCGTTCCCACCATTACCAGCCAAGGGCTGGACGGGGACACCATCCGCCTGGGACTGGTAACTCCCCGGCGAGACTTGAATTATGTCAAGGATACGGTGGCAGGCTTTATCAAGATTGCCGAGAGCCCTGCCGCCATTGGGGAAGTGATTAATGTCGGCTCTGGAACCGCCATCTCCATAAAGGAATTAGCGGACCGGATCATCGGCCTGCTGGGGGGGAACAAACAGGTGATCCATGACGAGGTTAGAGTTCGGCCCCCGGCCAGCGAAGTCATGGAGCTTCTGTGCGATAACCGCAAAGCCCAGGCTCTCATGGGCTGGCAGCCCCAAGTAAGTCTGGAGGAAGGGCTGCAAGAAACCATCAAATTTATCCGGGACCACCGGGAACGCTATAAGCCGGAGATGTACAATCTCTAAGCCAGGTTGATTCACCTCTCAATCCAAGCCGTTTTTTCCTATGACTTACTGGAAGGTGCCGCTGGCGGATGTGACCCTGGGGTCAGAGGAGATCGACGCGGTGACCGCCGTGTTAAGGTCCGGCTGGCTCTCCATGGGTCCTGAGACCCGGCGCTTCGAAGAGGAGTTCGCCCGCTTTTTTGCCGTACCCCATGCCCTGGCCGTGGCCAACGGTACTGTCGCCCTCCACCTGGCCTGCCTGGCCCTGGGTCTGGGACCGGAAGACGAGGTTCTCTGTCCATCTCTTACCTTTGTGGCTACGGCCAACGCTATCCTTTACACGGGGGCGCGGCCTGTTTTCGTGGATGTGGGCGGCCCCGAGGACCTGAATTTGTCGGTGGCGGACGCTGCCCGGAAGGTGACTCCCCGAACCCGGGCGGTGATGGTGGTGCACTACGCCGGGTTCCCCTGTGACCTGGACGGCATTCGCGCCCTGGCCCAGCAGCATAACCTGAAGGTCATCGAGGATACGGCCCATGCGCCGGGTGCGGTATATCATGCGGCCGCGGGCGCCAAGATGCTGGGCACCCTGGGAGAGGTTGGCTGCTTCAGCTTTTTTGCCAATAAAAACCTGACCACCGGCGAGGGTGGCATGCTGGTGACCCACGACCCTGAGGTGGCAGACAAGGTACGCGTCGCCCGTTCCCACGGCATGACCACCCTCACCTGGGACCGCCACCGGGGCCACAGCTTCAGCTATGACGTCACCGCCCTGGGTTACAATTACCGCCTGGACGAAGTGCGGGCCGCCCTGGGCCTGGTCCAGCTGGCCAAACTCTCGAAGGCCAACGCCCGGCGCCGGGAGCTCACCCGCCGGTACCGGGAAAAGTTACAGGACCTCCCCGGCCTGACTTTGCCGTTTGTCCAGGAACTCGAGGCCTCCGCTTGCCACCTGTTCCCTTTGATCTTACCCCCGGGAACGGACCGGGCCGGTTTCATGGCTGCCCTGGCGGAGAGGGGCATCCAGACCAGCATCCATTACCCCCCCGTCCATCGTTTTTCTCTATACCAGGGTTTGTGGCCCTCCGACTTTGACCACGGCCTGCCCCAGACAGAAGCAGTAACACCCCGCCTGGTTACCCTGCCCCTTTTTCCCACCATGACCGCAGAGCAGTTCGATCAGGTGGCGGCGGCGGTACGGGGTTTTCTCTTGCAGGCCTGAGCACGGGCCTTTGATGAAGTCCCTGACGCTCCCGGGTCTGGGGGAAGGGTTGCGGATTTGTCCATTTTTCTTTACACTCCCTAAGACCCTGACCGATTTAAGCATCTATGGCAACGGAAGAACAGTATCACAAGAATCCTACTCACTGGCCTGCGGGAAACTGGTTCCTGGACCAGGATAGTCCCGCCGATCTCGTGGCAGTCAAGCGGGATGAGGTTTTGGCCACTGGCAAGACTTCTTTCCAGGAGTACGAAATCTTTGTGAGCGCCCTATGGGGCAAGGCCCTTATCCTGGACGGCCGCCTCCAGTGTGCGGAGCTTGACGAGTTTGTTTACCATGAGGCTTTAGTGCACCCGGCCATGGTGGCCCACCCTAACCCTCGTCGGGTCCTGGTCATGGGAGGTGGAGAAGGGGCCACTTTGCGGGAGGTGCTGCGCCACCCGCAGGTGGCCCAGGGAGTTATGGTGGACATTGATGAAGAACTGGTGGAGGTCTGCCGCTCGTTACTCCCCACCTTTCACCGGGGCGCGTTTGAGGATCCTCGGACGTCCCTGGTCTTTGCCGATGGGCGGGTCTGGCTGGCGAATCAACCGGACGGCTCCTTTGAGGTGATCATCCTGGATCTTCCTGAGCCCCTGGAGGAGGGGCCGGCCAGCCTCCTGTTCACCCGAGAGATGTATGACCTCGTTCTCAGAAAGCTCAGTCCCGGGGGACTCGCGGCCGTCCAGTCCGGCTCCGGGAGTATGCACGGGCGCCTCATGGCCGACATCAACTGCACCCTGAGGGCCGTCTTTCATGAGGTGTCGGCCTACACCGCCTTTGTCACCAGTTTCATGGATCTCTATGGGTTTCATGTGGCCGGGGGAAGAGATTTCGTTTGGCCCCGCGCCTCCCAGGTTGAGACCTGCTTAGCGTCCCGGGGTATCACTGACTTGGGGTGGTATGAGCCGGGGTTCGCCGCCTCTCTGCCCCAACTCCCCCGCTATCTTAAGGAGCGCCTGGCCCGGAAAGGCCGGGTCCTTACCGACGCTGAGCCTTACAAGTCCCACACTGAGGGGCGGCTCAGTTTTTAAAGGCAGGGTCGACTCAAGGGCCGTTGTCAGTCACGGCTCAGAGTCAACCAGAAATTTTTATTTAGGAGGATTATTTCTATTAGTATGAGTTATCGCAGAGTAGGAGTATATGTAGACTCCATGAACATCATGCGCAGCGGCGGTTATGGCATGCGCTATGAAGTCATCCGCCGCTTGGCCGGTTTCAACACCGATGAAGTTAGCCGCTTGAACGCTTACGTAGCCATCGACGAAGAACGGGCCGTTTCCGACCCAGCCTACAAGAACACCCTGAACTTCATCCTCACGCTCAGGGATTTGGGATTCAAGGTGGTGGAAAAGCCCATCCGCTGGTACACGGACGACTCCGGGCGCACCTATGGCAAGGCCAACCTGGACATGGAGATGGCACTGGACATTATCGCCCAGTCGGAGCGTTTGGACCTCATCTATCTGTTCACGGGGGACGGGGACTTCGAAAGTGTGGTGACCATGGTCCAGAATAAGGGCTGCCGGGTGGAGCTGGTAGCCTTCTCCAACGTGTCGGCCCGGCTGCGCCGGGAGGTGGACCTGTTCATTCCCGGTTACCTGATTCCGGGGCTGTTGCCCACCGCCATCCGTTACGCCGGGGCGCCCAACTGGGGTGAGGTGGGCAGCCGGGTTCGGGGCATCTGCACCGCTTACTTTCTGGATCGGGCCTACGGGTTTCTGCGCTTCATCCACGGCTTCGGCAAGCTCTGGATCACCGACACCCGCCAGGATGAATCGCCCTATACCTCGGTATTTTTCCTGGAGAAGGACCTGCCTCCCGGCGTCCACCCGGAGAATCTCCCCAGCCGGGATTACGTCATGGAGTTCACCCTGGCCGAGGGGGAAAAAGGCTTTGTGGCCAATGACATCGAACTGGTGTACAGGTATTAAGTTCAAGTTTTCCGGTTCGAGTTACGAGAAAAATACATCCAGGTAACCTGAGGCTCAACTTAGGATGCCCAGATTTATGATTGGCGAGTTGGGGCAGAGATATTTATTTTCCGGGGTGCAAAGGTTCTCATATCGTAAGCTGAAATCCCAAAGTTCTTAACGGTGCGGTAATGAACGGAATATGGCAACCGCCTTATTTCAGAAAGGAATGACCGTGGCACAAAATCTGAAAGTTCTCTTTGTGGTCTCCGAAGCGGTGCCTTATGCCAAGACCGGCGGGCTGGCCGATGTGGCGGGCACGCTGCCGCACGCGCTCCAAGAGTTGGGGGCGGACGTCAAGGTGCTCATGCCTTACTATGGGCAGATACAACAAAAAAATATCCCGGTCATTGCCGCCGCTGAAAACCTGGAGGGCCGGTTGGGCGACGAGCCCCTGACCTTCGACGTCATGACTCCGGCCGAGGGGAACGCCCCCTTTTACTTTGTGGCCCGGGATGAGTTTTTCGAGCGCAGCCAGCTTTACGGCACCCCCAAGGGAGACTACTTCGACAACCTGGAGCGCTTCAGCTTTTTCTGCTCCGCGGTTTTGCCCTTTTGCCAGGAACTGGGCTTTAAGCCCGACATCATCCACTGCCACGACTGGCAGGCCTCCCTGGTGCCGGTCTATCTCAAATACCGCTGGATGTATGAAGCAACTTTCGCCAGTACCAAATGTTTGCTCACCATTCACAACCTGGCTTACCAGGGCCTCTTCCCCAAGGAAAAGTTTCCGCTTCTGGACCTGAATTGGTCGGTTTTTTCCATGAACGGCCTGGAGTATTACGACAAGATCAACCTCCTCAAGGGGGGGATCGTCTTTGCCGACGCGGTGAACACCGTGAGTCGGGGCTACAGCCAGGAGATCCAGACGCCGGAGTTCGGCTACGGCCTGGAGGGGGTGCTGCGGCACCGGGCGCGACGTGCTGTTCGGCATCGTCAACGGCGTCAATTATGAGGATTGGAACCCCGAGACCGACCAGCTCATCACCGCCATCTACGGCCCCAATGACCTTAAGGGTAAGGCCAAAAACAAGGCCGCCCTGATCAAGGCCTTCGATCTGGACAATAAACTGGCCAAGGCGCCTCTCCTGGGCATCATCTCCCGGCTGGCCGACCAGAAGGGTTTTGATCTGGTGGCCGAGGTGCTGCCGGAGCTCATGGCTCAGGAGGTCATGGTGGTCATCCTGGGCACCGGCGAGGAAAAATATCATGAACTGCTGACCGCCGAGGCCCAGGAGTATCCAGGGCAAGTTGGGGGTGAAGATCGCCTTCGACAATCAACTGGCCCACCTCATCGAAGCCGGGGCCGACATGTTCCTCATGCCCTCCCGCTACGAGCCCTGCGGCTTGAACCAGATGTACTCCATGAAATACGGCACCGTGCCCGTGGTGCGGGCCACCGGGGGGCTGGTGGATACGGTGACGCCGGTGGACCCGGCCCAGGGCACCGGCACCGGCTTTGTCTTCACCGAATACTCGGCTGAGGCCTTCCTGAAGGCCCTCCACCAGGCCATCGACGCCTACCAGGACAAAAAGCTCTGGAAAAAAATCATGCTGAACGCCATGGCCGAAGACTTTTCCTGGAGCGCTTCAGCCAAGGCGTACCTCACGCTTTATCAACGTTTGGTGGCTGGGGAGATTTAAGAAAAGAATTAGTGATTAAGGGATGGTTTTGTATTAGGGGCGGGTTTTAAACCCGCCCCTACTTTTTGGGTTGGATGAAAAGTTGTAGCTTCTCCCATACTATTCTTTATTCTCGTTCCCAAGTACAACTTGGGAACAAGAATATTTGAGGGGCACAGGCTGGAAGCCTGTGCTCCCGATTCTATAAGGGATTGGGGGTGGGGGCTTGGGGGAGGGGGTAATACTAAGTTGCGTTCTAATGAGTAATATGATAGACTGCTCCAAAAATTATCAAGGGGGCAGTCATGGGAAAAGTTACCAAGAGTATCCCCCACCTTTCCAAGGAAGAAATTCAGGCAAAAATTAAAGCAACGGTGGGGTTTTGGCGAGTGCAAAAATGGCTGGTTATTTGGAATGCCCTGGTTGATCCTCGCTCTGCCGGGGAAATTGCTTTGCATACCGGACTTGCGGAGCAATCGGTTCATAATCTGATTTCCAGATATAATCGCTGGGGGCCGGAAGCGGTGGAGGGACCCGGGAAGGGTGGACGGCGCCGCTCCTATTTAAGCTGGGACGAAGAGACTGCCTTTATAGAATCATTCAGGCAGATGGCGCTTACCGGCCAGATTGTTACCGTAGCAGAAATCAAGGAGGCTTTGGAAAGACGGATCGGTCGAACAGTCCACAAGACCACCGTCTATCGGTTACTTAAACGGCAGGGTTGGCGGAAAGTGGTGCCCCGGCCGTTCCATGTCGATGCCGATAAAGAGGAGCAGGAGGCTTTTAAAAAAACTTCCCGAAATAATGGCTGAAAAACTGGCCGACAGAGCCCCGGAAGATCATCGTCCGGTGTTACTCTTTGCTCAAGACGAGGGACGCTTTGGCCGCATCAGTGATGTCAGGCGCGCCTGGTCGCCTCTGGGGACGAGGCCGCAAGCGCCCCGGCAGGTTATTAGAACTTATCTCTATGTCTTCACAGCGGTGTGCCCGGCATTGGGGAGAATGACCTCCCTCATCTTGCCTTGGGCCAATACGGAGATGATGAATATCTTCTTGAGGCAGGTGGCGGAGGATTTTCCGGATTATTTTATCCTCATGCTGGTAGATCAGGCCGGGTGGCATATCTCCCGGAGATTGGAGGTACCCGAAAATATTAGGCTGATCAAGTTGCCTCCGCGTAGCCCAGAGTTGAATCCTTCCGAACATATTTGGGAGGAGTTACGGGAGAAGAATTTTGCCAACAAGGCGTTAAGGGATCTTGATGAGGTAGAGGACAACCTCTGTCAGGGTCTGAACAATCTTGCCAAAGACCCGAAAAAACTTCGTTCGATGACAAACTTCCCCTACCTTAATATTACTTGTTAGATTGCATCTTGGTATAAGGGGCCGCGCCCCTTAGCCCCCTCCCCCAAGAGCTTCCTAAGCCCCAAATTTTCGCAACCGCAGGCTGTTGGTCACTACGCTGACGGAGCTCAGGGCCATGGCCAGCGCGGCCAGGGCGGGGGAGAGGAGGCCCAAGGCCGCGGCGGGGATGGCCACGGTGTTGTAGCAGAAGGCCCAGAACAGGTTCTGGCGGATGATGCGCATCATCTGGCGGGAAAGACGGATGGCCTGGGGAATGAGGGCCAGGTCGTCCCGGATGAGGGTCAGGTCCGCGGCTTCGAGAGCCACGTCGGCGCCGGTGCCCAGGGCGATGCCCACGTCGGCCTGGGCCAGGGCGGGCGCGTCGTTGACCCCGTCCCCGGCCATGGCCACCACTTCGCCGGCGGCCTGGAGTTCGGCGATCTTGGCGGCTTTGTCCCCCGGCAGGACCTCGGCCAGGGTGTGCTCGATGCCCACCTCCGCGGCCACCGCGGCCACGGTCTGCCGGTTGTCGCCGCTGATGAGGCTCAGGTGCAGGCCCATGTCCCGCAGCGCCGCCACCGCTTCCCCGGCTCCGGGTTTGAGGGTGTCCGCCGCGGCCAGAAGGCCCCGGGGTTGGCCGTCCACGGCCAGGAAAATGGTGGTCTTGCCTTCCTGGGCCAGGCGGGCCTGGTGCTCGGCAAGCTGTGCCGTGGGAATACCTTCCCGCTGGCAAAAAGCCAGGTTTCCCAGGAGCACGGCCTGGCCGTTGGCCCGGGCCTTCACTCCCATTCCCGGGACAGCCTGGAAATCCTCTAAAGCCGGGAGATCGAGCCCCCGCTCCCGAGCCGCCCGAAGCACGGCCTCGGCCAGGGGGTGTTCCGATTTCTCTTCCAGGGCTGCGGCCAGGGCCAGCACCGCTTCTTCACTCCCGTCTTGAAACGCCAGGATGTCGGTCACTTGAGGGTGACCCCGGGTGAGGGTTCCGGTTTTGTCGAAGACCACGGTGGTGAGGCGGTAGGCCCGTTCCAAAGGTTCGCCGCCTCTCAGCAAAATACCCAGTTCGGCGCCCCGGCCGGAGCCCACCATGACCGCGGTGGGAGTGGCCAGCCCCAGGGCGCAGGGGCAGGCGATGATGAGGACGGCCACCATGTTCACCAGGGCCCGGGTCAGGGGCGGGGTGGGGCCGAACAGGAGCCAGCCCAGGAAGGTGAGGGCGGCCAGCCCGATAACTATGGGGACGAAAATGGACGCCACCTTATCGGCCAGGCGCTCGATGGGGGCCTTGCTGGCCTGGGCCTCCTCCACCAACTTGATGATCTGGGAAAGGACCATGTCCTGGCCCACCCGGGTGGCCCGGAAAACCAGAAAGCCCCGCTGATTGAGGGTGGCGCCCCAGACCTCGGCCCCCGGCTCCTTGGCCACGGGGAGGCTTTCGCCAGTGAGCATGGACTCGTCCACACTGCTGACCCCTTCCACCACCACGCCGTCCACCGGAATTTTTTCCCCCGGGCGCACGGCTACCAAATCATCCACCGTCACCTGGGCCAGGGGCACCTCCTGCTCTTCGCCGTCCCGGCGCACCCGGGCGGTGGGGGGGGCCAGGGCAAAGAGGCGGCGGATGGCCTCCGAGGCCCGGCCCCGGGAGCGGGCCTCCAGCCAGCGGCCCAGGAGAATGAAGGTGATGATCATGACGGTGGTGTCGAAGTACACCGCGGGTACTTGCCCCGCCGCGGCCACGGCTTCCGGAAAAAAGGTGACCCAGGCGGAATAGCCATAGGCCGCCGAGGTGCCCAGGGCCACCAGGGTGTCCATAGTGGTGGCCCCGTGGCGGGCGGCCTTGACGGCTCCGGTAAAAAAGGAGGCGCCGGAGTAGAAGAGAACTGGGGTGGCGAAAAGCAGCAGCAGAAAATGCCAGGTCTGCGGCGAAAGCCCCAGCCAGTGGGGCAAGTGGGGCAGCAGGTGGCCCAGGACCACCGGCAGGCTCAGAATTAGGGCGATGACAAAGCGCCTTTTGAAGGTCCGGGCTTCCTCTTCAGGCGGTGGGGGTGGCGGGGCTTCCTCCGCCCAGGATTCCACTTCGTAGCCGGCCGCCACCACGGCCTGTTGCAAATCCTCCACGGTGGCTTCATTCTGGTGAAAGTGCACCTTGGCCCGGCGGGTGGCCAGGTTCACCCGGGCCTGATCCACCCCGGGCACCTGGTTCAGGGCTTTTTCAACCCGGGCCACACAAGCGGCGCAGTGCAAGCCCCCAAGGGTGAGGGTTACTTCTAAATCCTGGTCAGGCATTAAAATATCTCCATGGAAAAGGGAGAAGCAGCAACTTTTCGAAAATTCTTAAATTTTTAAAATAAGTCGTTTAGCGGCGGAAAACAAGATGTGTCGAAGGGTGAGAGCGGCCCTCTTCTTGCCGGGCTGGCAGAGAATTGGTACTATACGGGCATGTTCAAAAAGAAGAGATTTAATTGGAGGAGAAAGAGCAACTTCCTCCTGGCGGGGCTGGCTATAGGGGGTCTGGCCCTCCTGACCTGGTTGGTCCTGGGCAGCATAGACTCGGAAGCCCCCTGGCTTAAAGTCTCCGAACAGGTGGCCGTGGTGGGCCCCAACTCGGCCTTCAGCCTCAAGGCCGGGGACCGGGGCAGCGGTATGAAAGAAATCAGGGTCACTATTTACCAGGCAGGGCAGGACAAGACGGTGCTAAACCGCACCTTTCCCCCGGGGGAGAAGGAGGGTCGACGGTGGAAATCCCCGTCGCCCTGGACCCCAAGGCCCTGGGCTTGAAGGACGGCAAAGCCACCCTCACCATCAGCGCCAAAGACCGCTCCTGGCGAAGTTTTCTCACAGGCGGCGGCACGAGCCTTACCTGGGACGTGGAAGTAAATCTTGTGCCCATCAGCGTGGCCTTCGTGTCAGTAAGCCACCTTTTGCACCCCGGAGGCACCGGCCTCATTGTTTACCGGGTTAACAAGACCCCCAAGGAAAGCGGCGTCCGGGTGGGTGAGCGCTTTTTCCCGGGATATCCGGTGCCCAAGGGCTCCAAAGGGGAATATGGCGCGTTCTTTGCCATCCCCCTGGAATCCCCAGCCTCCCTCCCGGCGGAGATCATAGCCCGGGCTGGAGCAGGGAACGAGGCCAAGCAGAGCGTCTCCTTACGTCTCCGGCCCAAACGCTGGCGCCATGACAACATGAACCTGTCAGAGGGCTTTCTGAACCAGGTGGCTGCCAAGTTTCCGGAGGCGCCACAGGGCGACCTCCTGAAGACCTACCTGGAAGTCAACCGCAAAAAACGCCAGGCCAACCACGACAAGGTGCGCCAGGTCTGCGCCACCAGTCAGCCCCAACCTCTGTGGTCCGGCCCGCTCCAGCGTTTCAAGGGAAAATCCATGGCCCGCTTCGGGGATCAACGCACCTATATTTGGCAGAAGCGGCCGGTAGATGAGCAGGTGCACCAGGGGGAGGACCTGGCCTCCCTGATTCACAGCCCGGTGCCCGCAGCCAACCATGGCGTAGTGGTTCTGGCGGAGCCCCTCGGTATCTACGGCAATACGGTGATTTTGGACCACGGTATGGGTGTCTTTTCCATGTACAGCCACCTGAGCCAGATTGACGTCAAAAAGGGAGAGCGGGTGGAGAAAGGCAAGACCTTGGGACTCACCGGGTCCACGGGCTTAGCCGGGGGAGATCACCTGCACTTTTCTGTGTTGATTCATGGTGATTTCGTCAACCCGACGGAGTGGTGGGATGCCCACTGGCTCAAGGACCAGGTGGAGAAGGTGTGGGTCCAGGCCTCGACCCCCGCCGCGGCCACGGGGCAGCAAGCAAAATCTCAAGCTGTCCCCCAAAAGGCCAAGAGGAGTAAAGGCAAGAAAAGGAAGCGCTAACCATGTCAGGGGGAAAGACCATGATTTTGCGCATTAATTCGGACAATCCTCAAGTGCGCTTGCTGCGCCAAGTGATGGAGGCTCTTACCGGAGGAGGCCTCATCGGCTACCCCACGGACACGGGCTACGCCCTGGGTTGCGACCTGTACAACCTGAAGGGTATCAGTAAACTCTACCAGCTCAAGCGGCGGCCCCTGTCCAAGCCCTTCAGTTTTATCTGCGCCGATCTGAAAAATATCAGCCAGTACGCCCGGGTAGGCAACTATGCCTACAAGACCATGAAGCGGCTGCTACCCGGGCCCTATACCTTCATCCTGGAATCTTCCCGCCAGGTGCCCAAGATTTTGCAGACCAAGCGCCACACCGTGGGCATCCGGGTGCCCGATCACCCCATTTGCCTCGAGCTGGTGGAAATGCTGGAGCATCCCATTATCTCCACCGGGGCGAACCTGCCGGACCAGCCCCCGGAGAGCGACCCCTACGAGATCGCCGAGAAGTTCAAGGTCCACCTGTCTCTGGTGATCGATGCCGGGATTATTCTGCCAGCCCCGTCCAGTATTGTTTCCCTGATTGACGATGAGCCCGAGGTCATCCGGGAGGGCGCCGGGGATGTGAGTTCGTTTTAGTAAATTACTGGCCACATTATCTGAAGCCCGATTCAAAGAGACCAGGCGAATTGCAGATATTCTCCATCTAGCCCATAGTCAGCTTGTTTTATGAAAGTGGCAAATGATACGATAAGTGCCCTGAGTTTTTCTAGATTTATAATACTTCATTGACGAGCGCGAGGCTCAGGAAGGGGGGTAAGAACTCAGTCTTCCAAAGTGGTCATAATTTATTTCCTTGTTTATCCTGCCTTTAGTTTGACCTGACGGTATTAAAATGACCTGTTCTCACCCAACTTAACAAATATTCCCGGAGACCGTTGGATGAAAAACATCTTTCCCGCCGGTTTACGTAATTTAGCCTCATATTCACAGACATAGTAAAGTATAGCGGGCTTTCAATGGCTATCCCGATTAGTTCTTTCCGCTCCATGCCGTCCTCATCCATAAAACTTCCAAGGTGTCAAGGAACCTTTGGTTTAGCCCTGGTTGAGATGCTGCTCGAAGCAGTATCTCAAAAACTCCATGTTTGCTGAATTGATCGGGTAATCTGGAAATTCCGCAATGAAGGCCAAGAATGCCGCCTGGGAAAAGTCGGTAGCCGTTTTCCCATCCATAGTTTCTAACCTTGTGTAATAAGGCAAGAGGTAAGAATCAATGTATTCTTGCTTTGACACGGTTATTTCCTCCTTGTGTGATGATTTTTGTTTGATAAAGAAGCAAAAATGATGCCAACCTTGCCTATAGAGAAATGGCATTAATATTAATGAGTTATACAAAGGTCGTGGGAGGTATCATCAGAAAAACGTTATTATTTATTGAGACGAACTCTTTTTTAATAAGAGAAATTGTCTCAAGAGCCAGAGGTTGTATTGAGAGAAACTCATTGGGACTGCTAGAAATATTTGCTTTCCATCCCATATAGATACCTAAAGCACATCATCGAGGGCGCCAGCCTCTAAGGGTTCGGATAGCCTCTTCTCAGGACAACCCCACCCAATTCTGATATTTAGACCATATCTGCAAATATTGAGGGTCTGGTGATAACTGCGAGATTTGGCAAGCTGTACGTAATAGAACCTGTTTTTTCTATTGATTGTGGTGGGTTAGGTGCTCCTTTTCTGACTCATTTTCTCCTGTCTGTCAAGAGAAGTTTTATGGTGTTGCCCTGCCTGGGCTAGCCCAGGCAGGGGGCGCCTGCGAGAATGGGCCCTAACGAGCTCGTCGGAGCAGGCGCCCCCTGCCGGATTCGATGCACATGCTACCTGGTTTTGTCATGAGCTGCCCCTCACCTTGTCCTCTGCAGCACCACCGCCATGGCCTGGTGATAGTCCCGCTGCACCTTGAGATTGGACACCCGACAGTACCGCTGGGTGGTTTTGATGCGGGTATGCCCCAGAAGATCCTGGATGGTCACCAGGGCGGCATCGGCATTGAGGAGCTGGGTGGCCATGGTGTGCCGCAGCTGGTGACACGACACCTTGAGCCTTGCCTGACGGGCATAGTGCTCCAGGCGCTTTTGGATGCCCCGCACCGAGATGGCTTTACCTCGGCATCGCCCTTTATTCACCAGGAAGACTTCTTTGACCCGGCTGGCCGGCCTCACCCGAAGATACTGCACCAGGGCCTCATAGGCATCATCGCTCAGATACACCACCCGATCCTTGGCGCCCTTGCCATAGTGGACAAACAGTTGGCTGCGGCGCAGGTCCAAGGCTGCCAGTTTCAGCCGGGCCACTTCTTCCACCCGCAACCCGCAGCGGAGCATGAGCATAAACAAAGCCCGGTCCCGGCGGTCGTGGATAAGCTTTAAGAGCCTGCCCACCTCTTCGTCTTTCAGGTGGCGGGGCAAGGGCCGGGACAAGCGCAAGGCGTAGCCCCGTTTCACCGGATGGACCATCGCCACCTGTTCTTCTTCAATAAGATAGTGGTAAAACCCCCGGATGCTGTCCAGATGGCAGTTGATGGTCTTGGGCTGTAGCCCCCTGTCCAGCAGGTAATCGAGGTAAGCCAGCAGCTTTTTATGGCTAACTTCCTCGATAGGCACATCCACCCAGAGCACGAACTGCTTGAGCGTATGCATGTAGTTTTTAATGGTATGGCCCGAGTAGTTCCGTCTCTTCAAGAACCGGCGGTAGTTCAAGATGGCGCTGGTGATGGCCATAAGCTTCTCCCTTTTCGATGCGCGCCATGGCCCGGAAGTACTCCTCTCGGCGGGTGTTGTCCGTCAGCCGGGCATAGCGCCGGGTCATCTCGATGCTGCTGTGCCCCAGGAGCTGCTGCAGGCACTCCAGGCGCATACCGGCGTTCAACAGTTCGGTGGCGCAGGTGTGCCTAAGGCAATGCAGACTATAGCCCTTATGCGCCAGATCGGCCTTTTCCAGATACTCGGCGAACTTCATCCGGACCGCGGTGTAGCCCAAGCGCTGCCGTCCCTGGCCATAGAATAGGCGCTCCTTAGCCAGGTCTCGCAGGTTCAACCACACTTCCAAGGCCCGGCAGGCGTCTTCACTCAAGTAGGCCACCCGTCCCACCCGGGTCTTCTGGGCTTCCATAATGATGATCTGCTTCTCCCGGAGATTTACGTCACTCATCCTGGTGGCCAGCAGTTCCCCGATGCGCATTCCGGTCCGGAGCAACACCAGGATCAGGGCTCGATCACGGGGTTTCTCAATGACCGCCAGAAGCTGCTGGACATCCTCCGGGGCCATGGCCCGGGGCAGGGCCTCCGGCACCTTGACCCGCAGCTTTCTCTTCAGCACATCAGGATGCACCACTTCCCGATCTACCAGATAGCTCATAAAGGCATAGAGGAGCCGCAACCGGGTAGACACGGTGTTGGGCTGCAGGCCCCGGTCCTGCTCATGTTCAATAAAGCTGCTCAGATCCTCTCGGGTGATGGTGTCAAAGGAGGTCTGGCCTCTCTCCTTCAGGTAGGCTGAAAAGACCGTGAGCGTGGTGAAATAACCGTGGAGGGTGTTGGGCCGGCAATTACGCCGCTTGCGGTCGTCCAAATACTCCTTGATGTACAGACCACCGAATAGTCCCTTTTCGTCCAACTGCTTTAACCATTTTTCAAGCTGGCAATCTCGGAGCCTCAAGCTGCCTGCGACCGGAGGCGGACTTTCGGGTGGGTGGAATGGCAGGCGGTCTGAAGATTCTTCTTGAGGAACCTGTGCACTGGTCATCACTACCTCCTTTTCCTCAGAAAAAACAGGTAGATGATGACCCTGAAATCTATCTCCCGTCAATCATCTTTTTATTACGTACAGTGGCAAGTGATCTAAACTTACCTCCATGGATGGCTAAAGCCTTGGTGTCGACAGGATGGGCATCTGGCCGAGATGCACCTTTTGTTTGTATTCTACAAGCGCTGGAGAAAGGCATTTCTGGGGTTATGTAGACAAAGGACCCTTGGAAGAAATTTCGTTAAGAGGATTCCGTCGGTTATTCATGACAACTGCCATCACCCCGACTTATATTGTGCCCTTGCGCATTCCCTTTGAGCTACTTATTTTATTAACAAAATTTAGGTGACATTGTGGGCGTGTGCTATATCACCAAGGATTTTCCAGTCTCAAAACGCCCCTGGTAATTTGTGGGAGGGTTAGAGAGGAGCCCCCCCTCGGCCAGGGTGGTCCGGAAATTCCCTGACAGTAATTTAGTTTTAACAAGGGAGAAGGGCTCGCTTTTCCCATTAATTTGGCCATCACCAACCTGGATCTGAGACGATCAATGGTGGTATCCGCTAATTTCCTTCTTTCCTTAGCAAACCCAATCATTCAAATAAGAGGAGAGTGACCCCATGGAGCAGACCAAGAAGAACTCAGGGGCATTGCAGGATCCGGTGTGCGGCATGACGGTGGAGCCGGACAGTCCGCATCGCACAGTGCATGAAGGCCAGGAGTATGTATTCTGTAGCCGCCATTGCCTGGCGAAGTTTCAGGAGAAACCGGAAACTTATCTCCGTTAAGGGCCTGGTTCATCTGCACCCGAGAATATGTTGCTAAGGTAAGGCAAGCCTGAACCGGAGGCAGTATATTGCTGCCTTGTTGCCATGTGGAGGAGGCAGAGAGATGCAACCCATCCATGTCCAGAGATTCAGTTTGGCTTTTGGTGTAGCCTCCGCCCTCCTCTATGTGGGGTGTGCGGTCTTTATGGCCCTCCTGGGAAAGCAGAGCACCTTAGTGTTTTTCAACAGTCTGCTCCATGGCCTCGATGTGCGACTCATCATCAGAATGGACGTTCCCTTCCAGGACACCTTAATCGGCATCATCGAGACTTTTATCATGGGTTGGTTGTTCGGCGCGGTCATCGGCCTGGTTTACAATTTTGGGAGGGAAGAGAAATCTCAAGACTGACCAGGCCCATCTCCTGGAAATACTCCGCAGAGGATTTGACCGTTACCACTAAGACTTTATTGATTTCATTATTTCTTCCCAAGGACGGAGCTCAGTATGAATAAGCCTGAACAAACGAATCAAGGGAAACCACAGGACCCCATCTGCGGCATGGAAGTTTCTCCTGACTCCCCTTTGCGGGCCGTTTACCAGGAGCGTGAATATTTCTTTTGCAGCAAACATTGTTTGGCTGAGTTTAACCAGGATCCGGAAAAATATGCCGGCGAACATACAAGCACTGAACAAGTCGAAAGTCCTGGAAATGTTTATACCTGCCCCATGCATCCCGAGGTGCGCCAACCGGAACCCGGCCAATGCCCCGAGTGCGGCATGGCCCTGGAGCCGGAGGATACCTGCGAAAGTGGGCCGCATCGCCGGGAGCCCCCGGAAAAGCCCGAAAAAACCAAAGACCCGGTTTGCGGCATGGTGGTGCAGTCGGACAGTCCCTTTCAGGCCACGCATGAAGGCCAGGACTTCGCCTTCTGCAGTCCCCGGTGCCTGGAATTGTTCCAGGATCAGCCGGAACGGTATCTGGAGGCCGACGTCGAGAAACCTGAAAAAGCTGAGGAACCGGCCCCTCCTGGGGCGGTTTATACCTGCCCCATGGACCCGGAGGTGCGTCAGGACAAACCCGGCGCCTGCCCCATGTGTGGTATGGCCCTGGAGCGGGCCGAGCCGGAAGCCCCTCTGAGCCGCACCGAGTGGACCTGCCCCATGCACCCGGAGGTCGTGCAGGACAGCCCGGGAAGCTGCCCGGAATGCGGTATGGCCCTGGAACCCCGCACCGTCTATGCTGAAGAGGAGGAAAATCCGGAACTGGTGGACATGCGACGGCGCTTCTGGGTGTCAGTGGTGCTCACCATCCCCCTGGTGGCCATTGCCATGGGCGGCTTGATTCCGGGATTTCAAACGTTCCTGGAAAGCCTGGCGCCGGCTCACGTGTGGGGTTGGGTGGAACTGGGCCTGGCCACGCCGGTGGTCCTCTGGGGCGGCTGGCCCTTTTTTGTCCGGGGCGTGCAGTCAGTCATCAATCGCAGCCTGAACATGTTCACCCTCATCGGTCTGGGCGTGTCCGTGGCCTACATTTACAGTGTCATCGCCGAGCTGTTTCCCGGCATCTTCCCCCCCTCGTTCCGGGGTGAGACGGGGGAAGTGGCGGTCTACTTTGAGGCCGCGGCGGTCATTGTCACCCTGGTGCTTCTGGGCCAGGTGCTGGAGCTGAAGGCCCGGGGCCAGACCAGCATGGCCATCAGGGCGCTTTTAGGGCTTGCCCCCAAGACAGCCCGGCGCATCCTAGAGGACGGCGCCGAAGAAGACGTCTCCCTGGACCAGGTGCGAGAGGGTGACCGCTTGCGGGTGCGGCCCGGGGAAAAGGTGCCGGTGGACGGTGTGATCCTGGATGGTAAAAGTTCGGTGGACGAGTCCATGGTCACCGGCGAACCCATCCCGGTGGAAAAAGAGCAGGGCAGCAAGGTCATCGGCGCCACGGTGAACGGCACTGGCTCCTTGGTGATGCAGGCCGAGAAAGTGGGAACCGACACCCTCCTGGCCCAGATCGTCAAGATG
This sequence comes from uncultured delta proteobacterium, assembly GCA_963709285.1. Taxonomy (GTDB): domain Bacteria; phylum Desulfobacterota; class Desulfobaccia; order Desulfobaccales; family 0-14-0-80-60-11; genus JBGSLA01. The sequence continues at coordinate 173,667 of CAVPVR010000001.1, forward strand.
GTGGCCGAAGCCCAGCGCAGCCGGGCCCCCATCCAGAAGCTGGTGGACGTGGTGGCCGCCTATTTCGTGCCCACGGTGGTGGGGATGGCGGTCATCACCTTCATCGTTTGGGCCCTGGTTGGTCCCGAGCCCCGCATGGCCCACGCCATCATCAACGCGGTGGCCGTGCTCATCATCGCCTGTCCGTGCGCTTTGGGTCTGGCTACGCCCATGTCCATCATGGTGGCCACAGGCAAAGGGGCCACCGTGGGGGTGCTCTTCAAGAACGCCGAGGCCATCGAAGTGATGCGCAAAGTAGACACCCTGGTGGTGGACAAGACCGGCACCCTCACCGAGGGCAAGCCCAAGCTGATGAGCGTGACCTCCCTGGACGGCGTGGATGAACAAACCCTGCTCCGCCTCGCCGCCACCCTGGAGAAAGGCAGCGAGCATCCCCTGGCCGCGGCCATCGTCAAAGGCGCCCAGGAGCGGGAGATCAAGCTGCAGGATGCTCAGGACTTCGAATATCTCACCGGCAAGGGGGTCACCGGCAAGGTGGACGGTCACCAGGTGGCCCTGGGCAATCTGCGGCTGTTGGAAGATTTGGGCATTGAGGCCGGAAAGCTGGGAGAACAGGCGGATTCCCTGCGGCAGGAAGGCCAGACCGTGATGTTTGTGGCTGTGGACGGCAAGGCTGCCGGCCTCGTGGCGGTGGCCGATCCTATTAAGGAAACCACTCCCGCGGCCATTCAGCGGCTTCACCAAGATGGCATTCGGGTGGTCATGCTCACCGGCGACAACAAGCACCACCGCCGAGGCGGTGGCCAGCAAGTTGGACATCGATGAAGTCATGCCGGAAGTGCTCCCGGACCAGAAGGCTGAAAAAGTGAAGGAACTCCAGGGAGAAGGGCGCTTTGTAGGCATGGCCGGCGACGGCATCAACGACGCCCCGGCCCTGGCCCAGGCCCAGGTGGGCATCGCCATGGGGACCGGCACGGACGTGGCCATGGAAAGCGCCGGCGTCACCCTGGTCAAAGGCGACCTGCGGGGCATTGTCCGGGCCCGGGTTTTGAGCCGCGCCACCATGCGGAACATCAAGCAGAACCTGTTCTTCGCCTTTGTGTACAACAGCTTAGGGGTGCCCATCGCCGCGGGCGTGCTCTACCCCTGGTTCGGTATTTTACTCAGTCCCATCATCGCGGCGGCGGCCATGAGCTTCAGTTCCGTGTCGGTGGTGGGGAACGCCCTGCGCCTCAAGCGGGTACACCTGTAAAGGAAGTGGCAGGTTCGGAGCCATTCACTCAGGTAATAGCTTTTGATAACTGAGAGGAGGAGTCAACATGCGGTTCCAAAGATTCATACCGTTTGCAGCTTTTCTTTTGGTTATTATCTGCTGTCCTTCGCCGCTCCGGGCCAAGGTTGTCGAATACGATCTCACCCTTGCCCAACAGGAGGTGAACTTCACGGGAAAACCACGGAAGGGCATGACCATCAACGGCGGCATCCCAGGCCCCACCTTGCGCTTCAAAGAAGGCGACATCGCCCGGATCCGTGTGCATAACCGGATGGACGTGGACACCTCTATTCACTGGCACGGCATATTGGTGCCCCCGGATATGGACGGCGTCCCCTATGTGAGCTTTCCTCCCATCAAGCCGCACAACACCTTTACTTATGAATTTCCCATCCGCCAAAGCGGCACGTACTGGTATCACTCCCACACCAACTTGCAGGAGCAAAGAGGCGTTTACGGCGGCATCGTCATTGAGCCTCGTGGAGGAGAGCGGCAAGTTGACCGTGACTACGTGGTAGTGCTCTCGGACTGGACTGATGAAAAGCCCCACGCAGTATTGCGCACTCTCAAGCGGGGCAGCGAATGGTATGAAATTCAGAAAGGCAGCGGTCAGAGCATCTTAGGCGCGGCTCGCCTCGGCATGCTGGGCGACTATGTCAAACGGGAGCTTCTGCGCATGCCGAGCATGGACCTTTCGGACATAGCCTACGACTATTTTCTGGCCAACGGCCAACCTGAAATTACCCTTCCGGCCGAGCCTGGTGAGACCGTGCGGCTGCGCATTATCGATGGTGGCGCAGCCTCCAACTTCCACCTGGAATTTGCCGGCGGCCCCATGACCGTCATTTCCGCAGATGGCTTGGGGGTGGAACCGGTCAAACTAAAGCGGTTTCTTATAGTCATTGCTGAGACCTATGACGTGCTCCTCCACGTACCCCCAAGAGGAGCCTACGAATTGCGGGCCACCGCCCACGACGGGTCGGGGTTTGCGTCGGTGTGGATTGGGTCTGGTGAGCGCCACCCGGCCCCCGAGGTGCCCAAGCCTAATCTCTACTCCATGATGGGGAAAGTCACCCCGAAAAAGCTTTTCGCCCTCACCCCCCAGGGGTCCATGGGCATGCCCGATCGGAAGGTGAAAGCCGGTAAGTTCGACCGGCCTGGAATGATGGGTATGGAAACCATGGACATGAAGTCTATGAAAATGGATATGGATGAGGGGAAGATGCACGATATGAAGGGCATGAAACACCCGCCCGCCCATCCCGGGAGGCCAATGCCAGAAGGAGAGGAAAAAACCACTCCTGCCAGTGCATTACCGGACATCTCGGCGCGCCGGGGGGGAAAGAAATTCAGCTATAACTTCGGTCCCCTGGCCACGGACGTCTCCGCCTCGAAAAATCTCGCGGTCGACGGCATGGACCCGCGCCGCCCCTGGCCCCCCTACGATAAACTGAGGGCGACCCGGCCCACGGCTTTTTCCCAGGACAAACCCGTGCGGGAAATTCGCCTCACCCTGGACGGCGACATGGAGCGTTTCGTCTGGTTGATCAACAACAAACCCCTGTCAGAGAGCGACGTGATTCGCATCCGCCGGGGCGAGGTGGCTCGTTTTATTATGGTCAACCGCACCATGATGCACCATCCCATGCATCTCCACGGCCACTTTTTCCGGGTGGTGAACGCCCAGGGGGACTACTCTCCCCTCAAGCACACTGTGGATGTGGCCCCCATGTCCACCACGGTCATTGAATTCGACGCCAATGAAGTGGGGGACTGGTTTTTTCATTGCCACATCCTCTATCACATGAAGAGCGGTATGGCCCGGGTGGTGCATTACGAGGGTTTTACCGTGGATCCCCAACTTGCCGCAGTTCAGCCCCAGCTCTATAAAGACCCCTGGTATGCCTGGGCCCGGGTGGACGCCCTGAGCAACATGACCCAGGGTTTCGCCATCCTGTCAAACACCCGCAACATCGTCACCTTCGAATGGGAAGCGGGCTGGCAAAAGGTGGAGGGCCAGGAATGGGAGACCATTTTCACCTGGGACCGTTATATCAACCGCTTTTTCACTGTCTTCGCCGGCGCTGACCTTCTCTGGGAAAAAGATAACCTCGATAAGGCCGTGGGGGTATTCGGATTGCGCTACCTATTTCCTCTCCATATTGAATCACGGGTATGGGTGGATACCGAGGGTGGAGCCCGCTTCAACCTTGGCAAGAACTTGCAGCTGACCCCGCGCTTCGCCCTTTATGGCGAGGCCGAATACGACACTCATAAATTTTGGGAACTGCGCGGCGGGGCGACTTACCTAATTGCCAAAAACGTTTCCCTCATCGGGCAATGGCACTCCGACTTCGGCTGGGGCGGCGGCTTGCGGATGCGGTTCTGAGAGAGGACGGGAACTGGGAAGGGAATCGCATGCTATTTTGAGGTTTCATCAAAAGGGATAAAAAAGCACTCATTGGAAGGATATGCGCGGATTTAAAAGCCTTGAAAGACGTCTGTTTGTCTTTTTAATCCTGCCAGCCCTGTTGTTTTTAGGCGGTACCGGCATCCTGGGATACGTTTACATCAGGCAGGCCCTCCTCAACGAATGGCGTGAAGCCGCGATTTTGCGGTTGGAACGGGCCGCCCACCAGATGGATATGCGCCTGCGGACACCCAAGGAGTGGCTGCAGCTCCTGGGCGCGGCCAAGAGTTCGCCGGGAGGTTGGGAAACCCAGGCTTGGCTCCTTGAGCTACTGCGGAACCAGCCCGGTGTCAGCCAAGTCAGGCTGGCCTGGCGGAATCCGGAACTTGAAAAAACCGGTCCCCGTCTGGAGGTCGGTTTTTCCCCGATCCGGTACTCCTATCCCAAAGATCAAAAAGCCGTGGAACTACAGGCCGACCTCCTGGACCGGGAAGGCAATCCTTTAGGAACGGTGGAGGTGGTGCTCAAGCTTGATTATCTCATGAAAGACATCGTCACCTCGGGCTGGATGCAGACCAATATGGCCTGTTTGGTAAGCAAAGAGGGCCTGTATTTAGCCCACTCCAATCCTGCCATGCAAGCCCGCCACTGCCTGGGCGAGGCCCAGGATCCCCTGGAGCTCAAAATGCTGGCGGCCATACAGGAAAAGCCTTTTGCCACTTTCATAGGCGAGGGCATTACCCCGGACCGGGTGATTGGCTATTACCGCCTACACGAAGCGCCCTGGGCCATCATGCTGCATGCCCCAGGGGCAAAGATATTAGCACCCATTTTGACCTTTCGACTCTACTATGCCCTGGGATTACTCATGTGTCTGGCCACCATACTGGTTCTCATGCGACTGGGGGTGGGACCTACCGTGGCTGCGATCCGGGAGATAGCTCACCGATCACGGGAGGTAGCCCGGGGTCAATACGGCGAACCTTTGCCTGTTCAGCGACGGGATGAGATCGGGCTTTTGACCCAGAGCTTCAATGACATGGTGGCGGGTCTAAAAGAGCGGGACTTTATCAGCAACACCTTTGGACGCTATGTAGACCCGGAAATAGCCCGGGAGCTCCTCAGCCGTCCGGAAGCGGCCCGCCTGGGGGGAGAAAAGCGCGAGGTCGTCATCATGTTCGCGGACATTCGGGATTTCACCCCCCTGGCCGAGACCCTGAGCCCCGAGGCCACCATCCATCTGGTGAACCGCCACTTCTCTCGCATGATCGAGGTCATCCAGCAGCATCGAGGCATCATCGTAGACTTTCTGGGAGACGCCATCCTGGCCTTTTTCGATCCTCTGGACCGCCCCTTGGAACCCACGGCAAATCAGGCCGTCCAATGCGCCTTGAAGATGCAGGAGGCCATGGCCGCGGAAAACGCTTCCGAGCCGAAGGCTCCCCCCCTCTACATGGGCATCGGCCTGCACGCCGGGAAAGTGGTGGTAGGAAACATCGGCTCGGAATCCCGCGCCAAATACGGCATCATCGGGGCAGCGGTGAACCTCACCCACCGCATTCAGGGGCAGGCCCAAAAGGGCGAGGTGGTGATTTCGGACTCAGTGTTCCACCATGTTGAGGCAACGTTGGCGGTGCGCCAAACCTTTGAGGCTGAGCTCAAGGGCATTGCCCAACCGGTGACCCTTTATGTGCTGGAGAACCAGGCAGACGAACTTTGAAACCGTGGAGAACCCGCCATGAAACAAGATCCTGTTTGCCTGATGGAAGTCGAGGAAGCCGAAGCCGTCACCGCAGAATGCGATAGCGTCAGGTATTACTTTTGTTCGGAGGGCTGCCGGGATAAGTTCCTAAAAGACCGGACTTGCGCCCGCACCACCTATGACTTGATCATTGTAGGCGGCGGCCCGGCGGGCCTTACGGCGGGAGTGTATGCGGCCACCCTCAAGATGGAAGCCCTGATCATCGCCAAGGATCTGGGCGGGCAGGCCGTGGATAGCACCAAGATCGAAAACTATATGGGATTCGATTTTATAACCGGCCCAGAGTTGATCGACAAATTCAAGGCTCAACTCATTCAATCACACTACCTGGATCATCTCATAAGTGAAGTGGAGAAGATTGAACCACATAATGGAGAGTTTCACGTTACTACCTCGGAACTCAAAACGTTTTCCGCCAAAGCACTCCTCATCGCCACGGGGATGACCCGAAGAAAGCTCAAGGTCCCCGGGGAAGAGGCGTTCCTCCGTAAAGGCATCTTTTACGGCGCCATTCAGGAACTTAGCTTTGTGGAAAATGAGCCTGCCGCAGTCATCGGCGGCGGCAACTCGGCTCTCCAAGTCGTAGAGAACCTCGGCCCCATCGCCAAGGATATTTATCTCGTTTCAACCTCGGAATTGACGGCTGATCAAGCCGTCATCGACCGGGTCACCTGCTTCCCCAATGTGCAGCTCTTTGAAAACTTCAATGTAGTGGAATTTACCGGGGAGAAGAATCTCAACGGCCTAACCATTCGGAAAAAAGCCAGCGCCGAAACCATGACGTTGGTCGTGAAGGGAGTTTTTGTGGCCATCGGTCTGGAGCCTAACTCTTCGCTGGTGGCGCATCTGGTGGAACTCAATCAGCGGCAGGAAATTATGATCAACGACGATTGCTCCACTTCGCATGCGGGAATCTTCGCGGCTGGCGATGTTACTGATGCCTATGGCAAACGGATCATCATTGCCACCGGGGAAGGGGCCAAGGCCGCTCTGGCGGCTAGGCAGTATCTCTTAAATTTGCGGAGAGCGGTCTGCCTGTAGGGAGATTAGTCAAGAGATAGGCCTGCCGGTTTAAGAGGAGGCTGATAAATTAAGCCTTCTGAATTACATGAGATCCTTGGAGAAGGAGGGAATTGTTTATGAGAAGGGTATCGATGCTTCTGGTAACCGTGGTTCTCGTCCTTGCCATTCCTGAACTCGTGGCCGCTCAGATGCATGGTGGTTCAGGTCAGCACATGACGGGATCGGGACAGCACATGATGGATCCTGGCATGAGAAATAACATGGGCATGATGTCCGGAATGATGGGCGATATGCATCAAATGATGCAGTCGGGCCAGATGACCCCTGAGCAACAGAAACAGATGCTGGAGATGATGAACCAGATGGGCGGCATGATGCAGCAGATGGGCGGCCCCCAGAGCGCCCAGATGCAGGGGCAACACCAGAAACAGTTGCAAGATATGCAAAAGCGGCTCAAGGAAATGAAAGGCCAGATAAAAAAGAAGTAAAGTGACTCGGCGAGGCGGGGGCTGACCCCCGCCTTGTCGGGATGGGAAATTGCTCCGGAGTCACTAGTGCGATATTCACGTCTCATCTGGTTCACGGTGGCAGGCACATTGATAGGCTACCTGCTGGTGCACCCTTTCGCTATGCTGGCCTACATGCTGAAACCGCAGCATCCGGCGGCCACCATGGATCTGTCCCTTTGGGGGCGCCAGGTGCACCTGGCCTTCAGTCCTGACATGCTGGCCATGGGAGGAGCCTTTGCCTTCATGGGCGGGGTGGCGGGACTGTGCCTCGGGGCCTGGCATCTCCAAAGAGTGGAATCCCAGCGCCGCCAAGCCGCCTTGCAAACCTTGCAAGAATTGATGGTGACCCTGGCTCATTATATCCGCAACGCCAACCAGGTCATCGGCGGCTTCAGCGCCCACCTGCAGAAGCACATCGAAGACCCGGAGTTGCTGCGCCAACTGGGGCTGATTCATCAGGCCTCCCATGAGATCGATCAGGTGATCAATTCCCTGGAAAGCCTCACGGAAATGAACCACAGCCGCTATATCGGGTCCTGAGAAACCAGCATGATTGACCTGAAACAAGATTTGGAAACCAGGCTGGAGGGCCGCCGAAAGGCCACGGATGAGCATGATTCCTGAATCTATCAGCGAATATCTCCGGTAAGCTTAAAGTCAGAAAAGGAGACGGACATGCCTCGCGCTCTAGTTTTCCTTATGGCTATGGTTGCGTTTTTTATCGCCTGCTCAGACGCTTCTAAAGCCCCCCAGCCCATTATCGGTCCGGGGGTGCAGCACAACATGGGAGAGTTGGCCGCCATGATGAAGGATTTGCACCTCTTGATGTTTGAGGGCCCCTTGACGGCAAAGCAGTCCGCCGAGGTCTCGGAGATGATGTTACGGGTGAGTGTCATGATGAAGGAAATGAGCGGGCCCCAAAGGGAAAGCCTAGCTTCGCAGCATAAGCAGGAGCTCAAGGAAATGCGGAGCCGGCTGGAAACAATAAGAGAGATGTTAAAAACCCATTAAGAAGGTAAAATGCCCCAACCAGCGACAACCTGATTTAGAGAATCCATTCAAAGATACTGGGAGATGGCAGACAACAATATGAAATCTGAAGCCCTGAAACCAGTGATGCTTGAACCCACCATCGGTCATAAGAAGGCGCCTCCTCTTCCCTGGCTGGGCCTGCTCCTGGGGGCCGTGGTCGGCTTCCTCGTGGTGCACCCCCTATCCATGCTGGTGCGGGCGGCCCACGATTTCATTTACTCCGGCGCCCCGTTGGACTTAGGGCCAGCTTTGCTCCATAGTTTCCACGCTGAAATGTGGCCCATGATGCTGCTTTATACCCTGTTGGGAGCCCTGGTCGGCGCCATTCTGGGCATCATCCTCAAGCGCCTCCAAGAAAACCGGCAGCGCCTGGACACTTTGCACCAGGAATTCGAACTCCAGGTGGCCACCTTGCGGCATCATTACAAAAACCTGGCCATCGGCATCCAGGGGTTTGCCGGCCGGGTCAGGCGAAAACTAGAGGGCTTAGAGAAGCAACTTCACCATTGTGCCCTCGATGACTCTTCTGTTCACACGGAGTGTGAAGCCCTAGCCCGCAATGTGGAAATTCTTGAAGAGGCCTCACAGCGCCTCACCCAGACCCTGGGACAAGAACTGATGTTTCTCAAGGCTCTCACCAGCGAGTCATTGGTTTCGGGAAACATGGATGTTTACCCCCTCCTGATCCATGCCATCCAGGACCTTTTGGATTTGCGCTTTCGGGACAAACACATACAGGTGGAAATCAACGGTGAACCCCTGGAGCACTGCACCAAGTCTCTGGTTTTTGCTTTCGAGCCCTACGCCATGGAAGTCATCCTGCAAAATATTTTGAGCAACTCTATGAAGTTCGGCGATCACCTTCAGGTGGAGGTGAGCGAACGGGATGGTTGGGTGCGGGTGGGGATCAGGGACAACGGCCCCGGCCTGGAGGTGGAAAAGCTCAAAGACCGCCTGCTATCTCCCTCTGACCGCCACACCGCCGAAAGCACCCACCTGGGACTCAAGGTGAGCCTCCATCTCATTCACAAAAGCGGCGGCCGTCTTTTCGTCTGGAGCAAACCCGGGGCTGGGGCAGAGTTCGTCATGGAGTTTCCCAAAAGCCCCACGGCTGCCCATTGATTACCCTGCCTTTCTTTCGAAAAACGAGCAAAGAAGGTTTAAGCACTACAACATCTCGATTTTCCTTTTCAAGCCGAAGGCGCTATCATGTCGGTCTGTAAAAGTTGGATGAAGTATTCCTGGGAAGGGGGGCATTGTGAAAATCCACCCTGGGACGCTGATCCGGATGATTTGTGCATCCTTCATTCCCTGAAGCCGGAAAAGGATAAGTATCTTTTCGATCAAACTCTCAAAGACAAACTGGCACGTCAAGATTTTGATTTCCGGGGCGTGTTTTTCCCATGTCCGGTCTCGTTTGCCCAACAAAAATTCACAGATCCAGTAAGTTTCCAGAGTGCCCATTTTGCCAGATGGGCTGACTTTCATGAGGCCGAGTTTTCTGCTGCGGCCGACTTTTCTCAGGTAACGTTCGCCCAGGCGGCCAACTTCGCCAAGGCCGAATTCAACAATCCGGTCAACTTCACCCGGGCCGAAATACACGGCGAAGCAGATTTCCGTGAGACCGCCTTTGCCGATGAGGGTCTTTTTCAGCAGATTAACGCCTCTTCCCAGGCTTCTTTTAGCGCTTTCTTTCAGAAGATTCATTTCGAGGCCAACGGGCGACTCCACTTCCAGGATCTATCCTTGGACCAGGTGAGCTTCCTGGGCAGCGATATGCGCCGGTTGGCATTCCATAACGTGCGTTGGCCGGTCCTGCACGGCCGCCAGATCGTTTTTGATGAGCTCCTATTGCAAGAAAAGAGCAAACCTGGGTTCCTTTCCTTAGCATCACAGCCCGAGTACGGTCTCAGGTATGAGGATGTCTGTGCCGGTTTAGAGAAGCTTTACCGGTACTTGAAGCTCAATTACGAGCAGGAGGGGGACTTAAAGCAGGCGGGCGATTTTCATTACGGGGAAATGGAGATGCACCGCCGGGCCAACCCCTGGCGCCGCCGCTTCCCCCTCTCCTGGTACAATCTTTATTGGGCCTTGAGCGGCTATGGCGAACGGCCGCTCAGAGCCCTGGGATGGCTCTTGGGCTTGTTGAGTGGCATGGGCCTCCTGATGTCTTCCATGGGTTTAGAAACCGTTACCGGGGAAAGAGTTGCTTTTGGTTCCTCCCTCATTTTTCTCTTGGAACAAGCCACTCTCTTGCGTCCTACCTGGGCGGCCCCGGCCACCACAGGAGCCCATGTGGTAAGCGCCGTCAGCCGCATCATGATACCGGCGCAGGCGGCCCTGTTCATTTTGGCACTGCGCAACCGTCTGGGCCGCCGCCGGTGAGTAAGCCTGAACAGTTCTTGTCCGGAGAGCGGGCGCCAGCATTGGTGAGGATTTGCCTGATGTCCGGGCGGTCGTCAGGTACCAGTGTTCTTTTAAATAATTCCTCGGTGACTTGGAGGGAGGTTATGGAAGATTTTCTGCGTAACAACTGGATTTGGATTCTTTTGTTCGTCTTTTTTATCTGGATGCATTCCTCCGGCATGGGATGCGGCGGACATGGCAAGGGCCATGGCCACGGAGGAGGGGGCGAGGAGAAGGACTCCTCAAAGGGGGGCTCCAACAATCAATCCGAGCGACACCAGCATTAATCATTGCTTGCAATAGGAGAAAACTATGAATGGTCTCAACATTAGAGTGGTGACCTGGTCACTCGCCGCTTTTACCGTGGTTGACCTTTGGGGGGTTTAGCATCGGAGTGATTGAAAGCTTTTTATACGGAGTGCATATGGGACTCGTGTTTACGCCGATTTACAACTTTTTCCATAGAAAATGGGGAATCCAAGGATAGAGCACCTACAGTCATCACCCAATAACAATCGAAATTTGGCACCATCAAAGCCGTGAAAACATCTTCCCGTAATTTTGATTGCCTTTGTTCTTCTTTTTGAGAATTTACGAGGTTCAAAAAGATTGGAGAAAAAGAAGACGAGAACCGAGCGCACCTGGTATGGGATGACTGCGACGGTGAGCCTCGGGCCGGGCTTCTGGCATGAAGCCGGTCTGGGAAGCTTGATAGTCCCTCATCCGCCCCTCATCAACCGACTGCTGCGCCATGGACTGCCCGAGGAAGCCCGTACTACCCTGGCCTTTGCCCACGAATTCGGACACCTGCAAAGCGCCCCGGTGTTTATAGCATACACGGCGCTGATGGTGATTTTGAAACTCGTCCGCGACCCGGGTAATGTCCTGGGAATTATATTCACCCTAATCAGCGCCCAGGCCGCTTGGGAAATTGGGGCCGAAATTCTTTCTATGGCCGCTAATCGTCAACAATATAATGAGTATTATGCAGGTATCATCCTCTTTCCCAGGCTAATTTTTTGGAGCTCTATGGTCGCCTTGGCGGTTTTAGGGTGGCTGGTTGCTCTTAGTTAGGTTGGAAAAGGTCCTCAATCTGACAATGTGAACTTCATCAATTTCTCTTCAGATTTTCAGCTGCTTGAGCACCTAATGAAATTAAAAGGTTGCATTTGCTGGCTGGCGGTTTTTTGCCCCCTTCTTTTTATCTCGCCCGCTTTGGGGAGCAAAGACCGTAGCGCTTTTATCGACTTGGGGCTTACTTCTGAGCATTTTCAGGAGGGTCAAACACCCCAGGGATGGCGCTTGCGAAAGGGCCTCTTTGGGGTGGAGGAAGGGGGAGGCTAATTGGGTGGAGAACAATGGCATCAAGGCAGTCAAACTTCACTCCCAGGCTTCCTTGGTCTTCCTCGAGAAAAGCGTCAGTATCGACATCTCTGAATTTCCCATCGTTGCCTGGAGCTGGAAAGTGGAAAACATCCTCCAGGGGATCGATGAAAGAAAAGCGGCGGGAGATGACCATCCCATCAGGATATTTTTTGTTTTTGAGCCCGATCCCGCCAAACAATCCCTGAGAGTGTTATCCTAAGATACATAAGAACATTTTCTGATACTCGGCGAAATTTTGTTCTTGCTCGAAATAGGCCCATAAGCGCATGGTCAAGTCTATCATTTTTTCAGACCTGGAGACCACTTTGGTCCTTCGGGTAAAGCGAGCTACTCTATGGCGCGTATTGGCGTTGTCAATTTCCAAGAGTTGGGTTCCCGCTTTGTCCACCACATGCTGTCCGGGAGGTATCACCTCATGGTAGACGGACCAAGCATCGGTGTAGTAAGTGCATCCGGGGCGAGCGATACGTTCCCAGAGTTGCCTAAGGGTAACATTATCACGGCCACCCACCACCCAGGAGACACAACGCCGGAGGTCACGATCATAGGCTTTCCAAAGCCAACGCTTGTTTTTTTTGCCTGAAGAAAATGCCACAACTCATCCAGTTCCATCTCCCGGATCTCTTCCCGGACTTCCGGCTCCGGCAACGCCTCGGCTGCCTGGCGCACCCACTTGTAGGTGCTTACGGCGGAGACGCCAAACAGTTTCCCCAACCACCTAAAGCTGGCCTTTCCGAAGCTGTAAAGCAGGACCGCCAAGGCCTTGGTCGCCTCCGAGCGGCCGCGCTTGGGTGTATCGGTAAAGTTAAGGCCGCAGGTTTTGCAGCGGTAACGCTGGAGCCCGCGCACAAACCCGTGCTTGACAAACGAGGTGCTGCCACATCTCTTGCACGAAAGTTCCATGGGGTCACCTCCTGGATGGTTTCAGGAGGCATTCTACCACATAATATATCTTTTGTTAACACTCTCAAATATTTTATCCTCCCGAGTGCGCTGGCTACCAGGGCGGTTCACCTGGACACTGATAAATTCACGATTTTTGAGATAGGTTTTCAAGGACTTATTTATTCCCAAAAGTTTTCCCGAGGACCCACTAAGCCAGACTTTTGGGTAAAATTGGTCTTTGCAGCAAATTTATTTTATGGTTATATCTGGGTAATAAAACGGCAACAAGGGGAGGATTGTTGAGAGAATTTTCTTTGAGTCAAGCAATCCTCAAGACCTTGTGGGGACCAAAGCAGTCAAGCCCCGCCAGGTTACCTGAGCATCCGGTCAAGGCGCCTCCTGCCGGGCTAAGCGGTTGGTTAGCAAGGATGGTGCGGCTCCCAGAAAGTCCGGTGCTGGCGGTCTTCTTTAATAAAATCAGATAAACCAAAGAACCGTTTTTGATTGTGCAGACAACTCTTGGAATAAAATCCGGACCCACGTCCAGTCAGGTTGGCGGCGTGATCCTTGGCTGGTTGTTGCTCCTGTTGTTATGGACTCCACTCCTTCAGGCGGAGGAGCCCGCCACAGAGCCTCACCTGACCTTGCAGTCTTTCAGAATAGTGGGGGCGGAAACCATCAAGGCCCGCCAGGTTAAAAAACAACTGACTATGACCTTGCCTTCTCGTTGGCCCTGGAGAAAGAAGCCGGCTTTCCGAAAAGCCTTCCTGGAAGCAGATATCGAGCAACTCAAGCTTTTTTACCGCACCGAGGGGTTTTATCACACGAGTATTACCCCGGATATTCAAGAAAGAAACGGTCAAGTGGCGGTGGTCTTACACATTAAGGAGGGTCCCTGGGTGAGGGTAACCCAGGTTGAGGTGAAAGGCACTGAGGTTATCGAGGGAGCCGCTCTGGCGGAACTCCAGGCCCAGAGCCCTCTCAAAGCCGGGGATCGGTACAACGATGGCAGTTATGAGGAACTGAAACGTATATATTTTAATTATCTTCAGAACCACGGCTATTTTCGGGCCAAGATGGCCGGCAAGGTCTACCTGAATGATCAAGCCAATACTGCCAAAATTGTGTTGCGGATTGCCCCTGGAGCGCTCTGTTATTTTGGTGAAGCAGAAGTGGAAGGAGAGGTGAAAACCCCCAAGTTCCTTATTAAACGGAAGTTAGCCTTCAAAAAGGGGGAGATATTTTCCTTAGCTAAGGTTTATGACAGCCAGAAAAATCTTTACGACACCGATCTGTTCCGGAGTACCACCGTTGTCCCCAAGGAGGTTCCTACCGAACAGACCTCCATTCCCATTGCGGTAACAGTCCAGGAAAAGAAAAGAAGATCTATCAAGGTGGGCTTGGGCTATGGAGACGAGGAGCAGTTCCGGGCGCGCCTGGGTTTGCGGGTCAGAAATGTGGCTGGCGGCGGTCGTATGCTGGATCTAGATAGCAAATATTCCAGTATTGAGTCCCGGATCACCGGGAGCTTCATAAGTCCCCAAATCTTTACGAGTTATCTCGACTTCGTGGCCTCACTTGGTTTCATCCGCCGGGATGTGCCAGGCTTTACCGACCGGTCTTATTATACCCAGGCTCGCCTGGAACGTGACCTCCCTTGGAAATTACGTGCTAACTTCGGTCACGCCTTTGAATACGCTCGGCCTTTTAATATCCCCTTGGATACCCTGATTTCATTGCAAAATACTGAGCCGGGCAGGCTCTACAAGTCCTCCATGGTCATCTTTGGCTTAAGCCAGGATACCACAGTCAACCCCAGCGATCCGACTGGTGGAGGGAAAATTAATATCAGTGGGGAGTGTGCTCTTGACTTCCTCGGCTCCAATCTGGAATTTTACCGGACCATTGCCGAGATCCGTCGTTACCAGAGTATTGTCAGAAACTTCGTAGTCTCCAGCCGACTGAAATTTGGCATTATTCAACCTATCCAGGCAACCACCCAGATTCCCATCCAACGCCGCTTTTTCAGTGGCGGCTACAACAGCGTCCGAGGTTATCGTCTGGATTATTTGGGACCCCGAACCTCCAGCGGCGATCCTTTAGGGGGTGACGCGGTGATAGAAGGCAGCGTGCAAGCCCGGGTGCCCGTTTATAAGAAACTTCGTGCCATAGGTTTCCTGGACTTTGGCAATGTTTACCTGGAGGCCTCTGATATCGATCTCGGCCAGTTAAAGTATGCCGCAGGGTTTGGCCTTAACTACCTTACTCCGATCGGTCCAGTAGGCTTATATTTAGCTTGGCCCCTCAACCCCATCGACCCCAGCGAGGATACCTTTCGGGTGCATTTCACCATTGGACCGTCTTTTTAGAGTGGATGCCATTGACCTACAAGTTATGGCAAAGTTATTTTGTTGTCATGCTGAGCGAAGCGAAGCATCTCGCATTTAGAGATTCTTCGGTCGCCTGCGGCTTCCTCAGAATGACAAGAGAGAAGACCTGGCCTCAGCTTTTGGTACTATAAGGTAACCTTATGCGTCTCGTGCGTCGGATTTTAGCAGTTCTGTTAGTAATTCTCCTGTTGGGCGTTTTTGCCGTGTGGGGTTTGTTACGCTCAGATGCCTTCTGGCGCTGGGCCGGGGGCAAGGCGGTGGCTCTGGCCCAGGAACAGCTCCAGGGAGACTTGCGAGTCGGGGAGATTAAGGGGAATCTTTTCCACGGGCTCTTTTTCACCGACATCGTGCTGGCCACTCCCGAGGAGGAGCTGTTTCGGGCCCGCAGCCTGGAAGTCAGACTGTCTTTCTGGTCTCTGGTGGAACTCAGGCCGGTGATCGGCAAGCTGGCCCTCTTGGAACCCCGGGTGGCTCTCCGGCAAGACGAGAAGGGGCACTGGAATGTCACCCAAATCTTGCCGCCCTCCAGTGAAACCCCGACCCCCAAAGAAGCCCCGGTTCAGCTCCCGGTGTCGGTCCGTTCCGTGAGATTCTCGCAAATCCTCATTATAGACGGGGAGGTTGAGCTTACCCGGGGGGGAGAAACCCAACAGTTTAAAAACCTGGACCTGGAACTGGCCTTAAACCTGGATAACCCGCTGACGCCCGAGCAAACCATCCAGGTGGGAAAAATTGTGACGGCTACTTCTACAGCTTATGGCCGGGTCAGCCTGACCGGCCGTCTTACCTACAGACAGAATTTTTTAGATGTGCATCTCCTCAAGGTTAAAAGCGGAGAGCAGACCCTGCTCAATTTAGTAGGGAAAGTTGACTTAAGTAAGGGAGGTCAAATTCAGGCCAATGGGGAGCTGGCCCTTCCTCCGGGGGAGATACACAGGTTCTGGAAACAATGGCCTCCTGCCTGGGAAGTGGGGGCCAAGCTGCAGGTGCAAGGGACTACGTCCCAGGTTCAGCTGTCCCTGACCGGGAAAGTTCAGGATGCCAACTTGGACGTTAAAGGCAATCTGGGCCAACAAGCCGAGACCTGGACCTACGATCTCCGGGGCAATTTGCGGAATCTGAAACCCGACCTCCTGGCGGTCTATGATAAATCCCTGGTGAAAAAAGTCAGTCAGCTCAGTCCCCTTACCTTACAATTCCACTTGCAGGGAACGGATTTCAGCTTCCCGCCGGCCCAGTTGTCCTGGACCCTCGAATCTGAGCCCGTGCGGTATGGAGCGGCCAAGGTGGACCAACTCAAGGTATCCCTGACCGGGGACAGGGAGAAACAGCAATTACAAGGATCAGTCAAGAGTAATATCGGTCAGCTGTCCCTCGACGCTACTGGTTCTCTTTTTTCCTTCACGAAAGGGGAGTTTAACCTCCAGGTGGATTCCTTTAAACCCGCGCCTCTGGGCTTGGGCGCCCCTGAGGGGACTGTCATTACTGCGAAGCTGGGCGGCAAATTCAGTTCTCCCGGGGTGGACGCCCCGGAGCGCGTCAAGGTGACGGGGGACATGGAAGCCAGTGGGAAAGTAGGTCCCCATCCCCTGAAAAAGTTACAAGGGCGCCTGTCCTGGGAAAAGAGCAAACTGGTAATATCTCAGGTCAGTGGGCAGTTGGGGAACCTGTCGGCAGAGCTCAAAGGCACCCTGGACGGGGATAAGTTAGACTTCTCTCACCGGGGGAAATCAGCCGCCGGAGGGAACTGGCCCATTCCTGCCCAAGTGGGCGGCCAATTTTCCTGGGAAGGCACCGTGAAGGGGACCCTGACCAACCCCCAGGTTGCTCTCAAAGCCCGGGGCCGGGGACTCTCCTATGAAAAATTCGGTATCCAGACCGTCGCTTTGGATGCCAACAGCACCGGCCTGCCGCCGTCCAAGGGGCAGGTAAGTTTTCAGGCCACCGGGGTGAAAACCCCGGCAGGGGTCTTCTCCCAAGCCAATTTTCAAGGAGACGGCACCAACCAACGCTGGAACTTTACTTTGAGAGCCTCCGGTCCCAAGGGTGTCAAGATTGAGGTGGGGGGAGACACTGATCTCAGCAGGCGCTCCGTCTCTCTAAGCCGAGCCTTTTTCCGTCTGAAAAATATTACCGCCAAGAACCTGGGGCCCGTGGTGGTCAGGCTTGCCCCCGGCGTTGTGGTGGAGCCAGCCACCTTCCAGATAAATAAGGGAAGGGTCAGTCTCCAGGCCAGTATTACAGATCAACAGGTATCAGGCAGCCTGGACATCCAAAAACTGGCGGCAGAATGGTTCGTTCCCAAGAGCGTTCCCCTGAAGGGAAACATTACCGCTCAGGCCACCCTCGCCGGTCAGGCCCGCCAACCAATTATTGAGGGTAACGTCAGTCTGGGGCCGGGAAGCTACCAGGGTTTTGATTTTCAGTCCGTTCAGACCTCGGTCACCTACCGGGACAATCGTCTGCAACTGGCCGGCAGCTTGAGAACCAAGGATACGGGACCGATGCTGTCCTGGGACGGCCAGTTGCCCCTGCGCTTCTCCCTCATGCCTTTTAGTTATGCCCTGGTCCAGGACGGTATGCGGGTTGTACTCCAGGGAGAAAACGTCAATCTGTCATTGTTACCCTCGATCACCAAAGAAGTGGAGAGCGCCAAGGGTCCTTTGAAACTTCAGGCCAAAATCGAGGGTAACATCAACCAGCCGCAGGTCTCGGGCCAGGTCAGCTGGGGGGCAGGATCTCTCCAACTGCGCCAAACCGGGGCGATTTATCAGGTGCAGCCGGGAGAAATTCGGTTGCAAGGCAACCGTCTGACCATCCCGCAACTCACCTTAAAAAGTGAAGGGACCACCACCCTGACCGGTGATATTACCCTGGCCGGCTTCATGCCCGACGAGGTGAGGGCCAGGGTTCAGCTGGATAACTTCAAGGCCATCGACAAGCTTGGTTCCGAAGCCTTTGTCAACGGCACCGTCAACCTGGATGGCCGGTGGCCGGACCTGGCTGTCAATGGGAATTTGGGGATACCCAGGGCCTTATTTCGCCTTAGTTTCTTTAATCTGGGCATGAACCAAGTTAACAAAGATATAGTCCTGGTGCGGCAAAAAACTCCTGGCAAACCCAAAACGAAAAAACCCAAAAAGACTGCTGAGCCGGAGGTTTGGAAGAATCTCAGCATTGATCTGGGTGTCCAGGCCCCCGGCAATGTCTGGGTGGATGACCGCATGGCCAAAATAGAAGCGGCGGTCAATATCGAGGTCAGGAAACGGCGAGGCCAGGCACTCATATATAGTGGGAAAATTCGGGCCATAAAAGGGCAAGTATTCATCATGGGCCGCGCCTTCCAGGTGACTAAAGGAATTGTGGATCTGCCGGCCAAACCTGACGTAGACCCTTTCCTGGACGCCCGCATCGAGTATGAGATGAGCGATGTCACCCTGTATGCCGATGCTGCCGGGCCGGTGAGCAACCCCAAGATCACTTTGGGGGGCGACCCTCCCATCACCGAAAATGATTGGATGGCTTATCTGCTGTATGGCAAACCGGCTGGAGCTTTGAGCAGGGAGCAATACGGGGCCGGTGTGGCTGCGGGAGCCTTCGGTGGGTTGGCCACCAGAATGATCCTGCAAGATTTTCTGGGAATGTCCCGACCCCTTCCCAAAGGGTTGACTGTTACCTACCAACACCGGAGCGATCCCTTATATCGGGATGACCCTTACCAGGTGGTGATCCAATACCGCCTCAACAAGCGTTTTAGTGTCCAATCCCAGGTGGGGGGTCGCAACACCGGTGGGGATGTGCTTTTTAATTACGACTTCTAATTCAAGGGCTCAGGGCACAGGCTTCCTAGGGACTATCTCAGACCCATATTTCCTGGCATAGACCTGAGTGAATTCCGCTCCTAAAAAGATTATTTGGGCGGAATAATATACCCAAAGCAACAGAGCTACCAGGGAGCCGGCGGCCCCATAAGCCGAACTGATGGTGCTTTTGGCCAAGTAAATCCCTAACAGAAATTTCCCCAAGGTAAACAGCAGCGCGGTTATCGCCCCCCCGACCCAGACATCCCCCCAGGATATTTTCACATCCGGGAGTACTTTGAATAACAGAGCGAACAATATGGCGAGAAGAATGAGGGTGACAATGTTATCAGACAACGCAATTAAAATAAAAGGAATATGAACATAATTACTTAAGAATAAATTCATAGTAGAAATGAGGGAACTTAATATCATTGACAAAAAAAGGAAAAATCCAACGAGCAAGATAACTAAAAAAGCCAAAACACGATTTTTAATGTAATGTAAAAACCCCGAAGAACTAGTATCAACTCCCCACATGGTGTTCAAGGCATCTTGTAACATGACGCAGACTGTGGTTGATCCCACCAGCATTATAACGAGAGCTATGATAGTGGCATGGAGCCCGGAGGCGGCTTGATAGCTGCTTATAATTGTAGTCATAACGTAGGTTGCGTTAGTTTCTCCCAAAACTTTGGTCAACTCGGCCAAAATATAAACTTGGACAGATTCTTTGCCCAAGACGAATCCGACACCAGCGACAACAATAATTAATATTGGGGCTAAAGAGAATATGGTGTAAAAAGCCAAGGCAGCGCCTAGGTGTGACGCTTTATCTTCACTCCACTGGAAATATGTCTCTTTCAGCAAAATCCAAAGCTGTTGTCCAGAGGAGATGAAAAGCGATAATATTTTCTTGTGCATGTTTCTTACCCCATTATTTGTTTAAGGTTTTTTAACAAAACTGGTGAAGAGGCTCAAGCTTATGGAAATTAGACGGAGGCAATAGAACACCCCCGCTTATAGCGGCACGCCTCCTTGCCGATGGTGGCCAGGATTTTGGTGCCGGCGCCCACGACTCCTCTGAGGGTGCCGGAAATTTTGGACTGCCCCACCCGGAGGCGATAGCTCACCGGCACCTCCAGGATGCGGAGGTGGCGTGCCGCCGCCTTGATCTGCATTTCCACCGTCCAGCCGTAATCCCGGTCCTGCATGTTCAGCAACTGAAGGGCCGGGAAACCAATGGCGCGAAAGGGACCCAGATCGGAATATCTTACGCGCCAGATCAACCGGATAAGCAGGCAAGCCAGCCAGTTGCCGAAGCGGGCCTGGGGGGTCAGGGCCCCGGGTTGTCGTTGCCCAAGGACCCGGGACCCGATCACCAGGTCCGCGTTATTTTCTACCAGAGGATCGACCAACCGGTCCATTTCTTCGGGATGGTCGCTATAATCCCCGTCCAGGAAGACCACGATATCCGGAGTGGTCAAGGCGTTGATCCCGGCCAGGCAAGCCGCGCCATATCCCCGTTGTGGCTCCCAAATTACCCGGGCTCCTTGCTCCCGGGCCACCGCGGCAGTGGCATCGGTGGAGCCGTTGTCCACCACCAGCACCTCATCCACCCAACCAGGAATGGCCGCAAGGACCCGGCCAATGGCGGCTGCCTCGTTCAAGGCGGGAATGATGACGGCTAGGCGGGCGTTGCCTCTCATGTCACCCGGCCTGGAGGGTCCGGCGCTGAGCCAGGCCCTCTTTTATCAGGAGCAGCCACACGGGCAGATACTCCAGCCAGACGAGTCCATAATCAAACCAGGCTGCCTGCCCCCGGGCCAGGAACAGAGAGCGCAGATAGTACAAAGGCAGCAAGACGGTGAGCAGCAGCAGCGACCACCGGGGCCGGAGCGTTAAAAAAGGAATTAACATTATATAATACCAGGGGAACTGGGTGGGACTCAAAAGAAAGAGGGCCGCCAGGATCATGAGAGCCCGCTCACCAAAGTCATTCCCGTCTTTCCAGGGCTGCCATACCTGCCAGATAATCCAGAGAGCCACAAGTCCCAGAACGACCATCCGGGTGACCACCGGAGCCGCCTGCGAAAAAGGGCCGAATACCCCAAGCGCCGCCAGCACCCCCCAATGCAGTAGTTTGAAAAGCGCGTCGTTCATTTCCCACTGGCGGGCGTAGGCCAAGAGACCGGCCGATTCCCCGCCCCCGGCGGCCAAAACCGGGAGGAATAATAATACTAGCATGGTTCCCAAAAGGAAGACACCCAGGGCCAGACGCCGAGGCTGGGAAAGCAGGGGCCGCAAGATCAGGGGCGCCAGGAGCAGGGGCCAGAGTTTGGCCCCGATGCCCCCCGCCAGCGGCGCCAGCGCCGCCAGTGGACGTCCCTTGAGGGTCAGCAGCACGGCCCCCAGGGCAAAGGGCAGGGCCAGCACGTCGAGATGGGCGGCATTGACCGCTTCTTTGAGAAACAGCGGGTTCCACCAGTAAATCGTCAGAAACAGAAGAGGCAGGTTCAAGGTGCGCAGGATGGCAAAAAGGAGAGCCAGGGTGGCCAGGTCAAAAGCCAGCAGCACCAGGCGCCAGGCTGTCAGGCTAAAGGGGGCCAGCCAGTAGGCCAGGGCAAAGGCCAACTGACTCACCGGGGGATATATGGTGGTGAGCTGGGGGTGGTTGATACGGGGGAGCACTTTATCGGCTTGTGTGGCCAACTGACGCAAAACCGAAGGGACCGTCTCCTGAGCACCAGGACCGGCTGCAAGGTCAGCAGGAGCGTAACTATAGGGGTTGACTCCCTGGGCCGTGACCGCGCCATCCCACAAATACCGGTAGAAATCATCCTCCAGCATGGGAGTGGAAAAGAGCAGCACCAGGCGCATGACCGCCCCTACGACAAGCACGAAGATCAACAACCGGGTGCGGTCCGGGAGCCGGGTTATCCGGGCCACCGCCAGCAAATATATCATTCCGGCAGCCACTCCCGATGTCGTCAGGGCCAGCACCAGCCGGCCCGGCTCCGCTCCTGATTCCAGGTCCGGGGAAATAATAGCCAGCCATATCTGGAGGACAACCAGGAGGGACCCGAGGATGAGCATCAACCAACCTTGAGTTTCTGTGGTCCCCTGGATCTTCCCAGGGCCATTTTTGCCTGACTGGCCTTACTATTATTTTTGTTCATTCAAGGACCAATCATAGTCCAGGTAGGAAATGGAATAATCCCCCTGAAAAAGATATTCTCGTTCCTTCTTGGGGAGATAATTCTGAATGAAATTCAGCACCGCCCGTTCATTGTGGGTAAAGCTGCTGAACTTCGTGGTGGCGCCATAGGTTTTGACAAAATCCTGGCCGAACCACTTGAAAATCGGGGAGAGGTAAACCCGTCCCCGGTCGCGGTCAATCCTGAATTTTTGGGGATCGGCCAGAAAGCGGCGGGTTTGATCATTAAGTTGCTGGTCCAGTTTCTCCCCGACGAACGGCTCATTGCGAAGCGGAGGACAACCCATGGCGGCGCACACCAGGGCCATATGAATCCGGGGTTCGTTGAATTGCTGGCGTAAGGTGGAATGTTCGATGTCATCCAGGGTCATCTGCCGGCCCATGACGGGAAACCGCAACTTCTTCCACACCCCTGGAATCTGACGGATGCTGTTCCTGGGGAATTTTAGGGAACGGAACCAGGAAACTTTTATCGGGTAGTGATCAATGATGGCCTTGAGAGTCAGGGCGTTATAGGCATTGATCCACAAGGCGATCTTCTGGGGATCCTGCCATCCCTGGTAATCCTCTGGGCGGACTTGAGCCAGGGCCTGCAAAAACTCTCGCAGCTTTTTCGGGTTGGCCTTCAGGCCCCGGTAATTGACCATACCCTCCTGGTTGACAAACTCCTGTAAGGCCGCGCCATAGTCGTCATAAGAAAAGGGTTCCGCCGCCACTGATTCAGAGTGGCCTGGCAGGAAAACTATCCAGACCAGAACTACCAGGCCCCAAAATTTAAACCATTCAGACACCATATGCTCCTCTTTGGCAAGCTTGCGATTGCCTTGGATTCTTTAATACCGGTTCAGCCGCCAGTCATAGTCCTGGTAGGTCACCTTCAGACTGGCGGCGTGGGTCTCGATGAATTGCCGGTCCTCCTCAGCAAAGAAAAAGGGGGCGATGAAGCCAAGATGCTCGGCCTGGGTGGCGCCGAAGTCCCGGGCATACCACTTGAAGATCCGGGACAAGGAGATGGCCTGTTGGGTCCGGTCCAGGACGGCGCCACCGGAGTTGACAAACGTTTCTGAGGCGATGGTGAGCTCCTCCTCCAGATTATCGGGGGTATAGACATCGATGAAAGGACACGAGGAGGAACCGCAGACCAGGGTGAAGTGGATGCGAGGTTCCAAAGGGTTGACGAGGTAAGCCAAACGGGGGTCATGGCGGCCAAACCGCCGAAAAAGAGCAGCGGGCGGGCGGCGGTTGCCCCGCAAAATACCGTGTTCGATGTCCTCGGGACTGAACAGATGCCCGCCGATCTGGTAGTGCACCCGGCGGAAAAAGTTCCAGACTTCCTTGACCGAATCCTTGATACCCAGAGCAATAACTCCATGGATGACAATGACATTATAAAGATTGATCCAGAAGGCGATCTTTTCTTCCCGCCGGGCCAGCTCCTTCAGGTCCATGTTTTTCAGGTTGCGGCTGAGTTCCAAAAAATTCTGATAAATCTCAGACTTATGCATCCGCTCATAGGCCACCCGGCCATCGGGATCAAAAAAGGCGCCTCGCAGGATGTTCATGGTGTTTTTCAGCTGGGAGGCCATTTCCTGGGGAGGGAGATCTCCAGTCGGCTCGCCCTCATTTAACAGGACTTGCTTGAAGGGGTTCATTGGCACGGACGCCTCCATCTCCTTTCGGTGTGGGAAGTCCCGCTCGGCCTTGGCCTGCTGCAGGGCCACCACGCTGTTGATATAACCGATGTGGGTGAAAGCCTGGGGGAAGTTGCCCAGGGCCTCGCGCCAGACCAGGTCGTATTCCTCGGAAAACAATCCCAGGTGGTTGGCGACGCGCTCCAGGCGGCGGAGCAGGGCTTCCGCCTCCTCCAGGCGACCCAGGCCGATGAGGCAATCCACCAGCCAGAAGCTGCACAGGAGAAAAGCACCCTCGCCGCCCGGCAGGCCGTCTTCCCCCGTGTACCTCAGGAGCAGGCCATCTCGCCCGAGTTCCCGCTGGATGCTGTCAATCGTGCTGATAACCCTGGTATCATCAAAAGGGAGGAAACCCACCAGGGGGAGCAACAGGTTGCTGGCATCCAGGGCGTCGGTATCATAGTGCTGCCGGAAGGCGCCCCTGGTCTCGCTGTAGCCTCTGGTGAGCACCTCCTCTTTGATTGTGGCACGGGTCTTTTTCCATTCCCGGAGGTTCCCCGGGAAGCCGTAGCGCCGAGCGATGGTGAGGCCCCGGTCCAGAGCTACCCAGCACATCACCTTGGAATAGACAAAATCGCTGGGACCAGAGCGCACCTCCCAGATGCCCTGGTCCTTGTCCTGCCAGTGTTCCACCACGTAGTCGCAGACGCGGGCCAGGGAAGTCCAGAGGTCCCGGTCGA
The DNA here is from genome assembly GCA_963709285.1 of uncultured delta proteobacterium. GTDB lineage: Bacteria > Desulfobacterota > Desulfobaccia > Desulfobaccales > 0-14-0-80-60-11 > JBGSLA01. The sequence goes on from CAVPVR010000001.1 coordinate 198,131, forward strand.
TTTTCCCCACATAGTCGGAGAGCTTCAGGGCGGCGTCCATGATTTCGCCGTAAATATCGAGCTGGCGTTGTTGGGCGGCGGCGTTGCCAAGACGCACCGGCCGCGAGCCCTTGTAACCGTCCAGATGGGCAAGCTCTTCCTCGGGCAAGTCTTCTGCCCCCCTGAGGCCGTACATGATCTGCAGGTTTTCGGCGCCGCAACGTTGGATCAGGCCTTTGAGCCACTTTAGGTAGCCGCTCATTTCGGTGAGATGGCCCAGGTTGAAGAGGGCCTGGAGGGTAAAGGAAGTGTCTCGCAGCCAGGAAAAGCGGTAGTCCCAGTTACGCACCCCCCCGATCTCCTCGGGGAGAGAAGTGGTGGCCGCCGCGGCGATGGTGCCGGTGGGCTGAAACGAGAGGAGTTTGAGCACCAGGGCCGAGCGGTTCACCATGTCCTGGTAAGGACCGAAACTCATGGTGCGCCCGGTTTCCGAGGTCTTGAGCCAGTCTTGCCAAAAAACCCTGGTCTCCCGGAAGGCCCGGTCGGCCTGCTCCGGGTCGAGCTCACAGAGTTCGCCTCGGCCATAGTGAAGATGAAAACGGATGGTGTCGCCGGCAGTCAGAGGCCACGTGGCCGCCACCTGTGCCTCAGTGGCATCGACCTCACGCCATTCTTTAGAGAAAGAGAGGGTTATTGTTTCCTGGCCGCTTTGTCCCAGGATGGAGCAAGTGCCGGTCGTAAGGGAGGTGAAGGCCCGGGCGTAGTCGAAGCGGGGTTCGAATACCAGCTGGAGCTCCATCGAGCCTTGCTCCATTTCCACCAGGCGGTAGAGAGCCGGGGCAGTTTCCTGAGGGTTTTCCCGGTCTGTAGCCAACGGCATGAAATCAAGGAGACGGAGGATTCCCGTTCTGGTGCGAAAGCGGGTGATGAGGATATTGGTTTCCGGCAGGTAAGCCTGGGTGGAATCCCATTCCCCCCGCGGGGCCAGGGAGAAGCGGCCCCCCTGGGCATCGTCCAGCAAGGCCCCGAAGACGGCAGGGGAATCGAGGTAGGGGAGGCAGAGCCAGTCAATGGACCCGTCGGTTCCCACCAGGGCCATGGTGCACAGGTTGCCGATAACTCCGTAGTCGCTGATTTTTTTGTACACCATGGCTCTCTCAGGTAAAGATACGGGTTGCGGTTGGCAACCAGGGCCCTGGGACTTATGTTCTAGATAATTACCGCGGGATGAAACTTCAAGTCGGTTACTGAAAAGGACACCAAAGTAAAGGTAAATCTGATGGCTGGCGCCTCCCTGGAAATAAGAAGATCCATCTGGCTCACTGTGATACTGGCCCTGATCTTGAGCCTCACCGTGGTGGGAAATACTCTTGCCCTGGCTGCGGCTGAAAAATCGCCGCACCGCCGGCTTAACCGGTTAAGCCGTGAAACGAGCCCTTACCTGCGCTTGCATGCCGACAATCCGGTGGATTGGTATCCCTGGGGGAAAGAAGCCCTGAAGCGCGCCCGCCGGGAAAACAAGCCCATTTTTCTATCCATCGGCTACTCCACCTGCCATTGGTGTCATGTGATGGCCCGGGAGTCCTTTGAGAACCCGGAGATCGCCGAGTTCTTGAACCAAAACTTCATCTGCATCAAGGTGGACCGGGAAGAACGGCCCGACCTGGATGACACCTATATGCAAGCGGCCGTCCTGCTCACCGGCCGGGGAGGCTGGCCCCTCAGCGTATTTTTAACCCCCGACCTGAAGCCCTTTTTTGCGGGCACGTATTTTTCTCCGGAGAACTTTACTACCCTGCTCCGGGATTTGCTCCAGGCCTACCGGCAGCAGCCGGGAGAGGTGGCGGCAACCGCTGAGGAGCTGACCAAAAATATTAAAAACCGGAGCAAGGTCAGCCTGGCAAGTCAAAAGCCCGCCAAGGAGTTGTTGAAGTCAGGCTTTCAGAGGCTGGCCTCTATTTTCGACCCAAAACACGGCGGCTTCGGGACGGCGCCGAAGTTTCCGCAAGCCCTGGAACTGAATTTTCTCCTCCATTATTACCGCTTCGCCGGAGAACCCCAAGCCCTAAAGATGGCGGGCCTGAGCCTGGAAAAGATGGCCCGGGGCGGCATCTATGATCAGTTGGGGGGCGGCTTCCACCGCTATGCCACGGACGCAGAGTGGGTGGCGCCCCATTTTGAGAAGATGCTCTATGACAACGCCTTGCTGGTTCCGGTGTATCTGAGTCACTATCAAGTGACCCAAAGTGAGCTCTCCCGCCGAATTGCCACAGAAACCCTGGACTTTGTCCTGCAGGACCTGCACGCGGCGTCTGGCGGCTTTTTCTCCGCCCTGGATGCCCAAAGCGAGGGGCAGGAAGGTAAGTACTATCTCTGGAACCAGGCGGATGTGGAGAAAGTTGTGGGTAAAGAGGCGGCCCCCCTGGTGAAGGCGGCTTTGGGAGTCACCGCGACCGGTAATTTTCACGGAGCCAATGTTCTCACCAGGCCCTTTTCTGAGAAGGAACTGGCCGTCCGTTTTTCTCTTGCCCCGGAGAAGGTGCAGCAGATTTTGGGCCCGGCTCTGGAAGCTCTGCGGCAAGCCAGGCAAAAACGCGTGCCACCGGCCAGGGATGAAAAGGTCATCACGGCCTGGAACGGCCTGATGATCTCGGCTATGGCCCAGGGGGCCCAGGTATTGGGCGACAAAAAGTATTATCAAGCCGCAGCCCAGGATGCCCGCTTTCTTCTGAAAAACCTGGTCAAAGAAAACCGTCTGCACCGCATTTATTCCCAGGGCCGGGCCAGCGTTCCCGGCTTCCTGGAAGATTACGCTTTTCTGGCCGCGGGGCTCTTGGACCTGTTTGCCACAGACTTTGACCCCCAGTGGCTGGTGCAGGCCCAACAATTATTTGACCGTATGGAAGCGCTCTTCCTGGACTCTGTCAGCGGAGTTTACTTTTCCGTGGGTAAGGATCAAAAGACGCCCCTGGTCAGGTCCCAGAGCATCTACGACCGGTCCCTGCCCTCGGGAAACTCCGTGGCCGCCCTGGTCTGTTTAAGACTGCACCATCTCACCGGGGAGAAGAAATTTTACCAGCGTGCCCAAGCCATCCTCTCCAGGTTTCAGGGGCCGGCCCGCCAGGTCCCCCTGGCCTTCGCCCAACTCTTAACGGTGCAAGCCCTGTATCTGACGCCTCCGTTGGAGTTGACCGTGGTGGGGCCACCCGAGGCGCGGCAAACCCAAGAACTGCTCCAGGAGATTTACCGACACTTTTTACCGGAGCGTCGGTTGGTCCTGAAAAATCCACTAGAGGCTGCCAGGATTGAGAAACTAATCCACGGGGTTCAGTTCTACACCCTCCAAGAGGGCCAACCGGCAGCCTACATCTGTGTGGAGCAGGCCTGTTTGCCCCCCCTGGCCTCGCCGGCGCAATTGGCGGCGAGCCTGTCCCAGCTTGGCAAGAAAAGCAGCCCTTTGTTACAGGAGTTCAATGTCGAAACCCAGAAAAAAAATTAAAGAAAACGATGGCGGGGTTTTTGTAGCTAGGGGAAGAAACGAATGTTGGAGATATTATTTCAGTTTTGTTTTGTCAAGGCTATAGCCTCTGTTAATTTTTCTTTGCTGTCATAGCCACCCAAAAAAATGCGGTATATCTTCCCCGCATCTGGAAGCCACGTTTCTCTGACCAGAAAGCGCACCTGGCGCTCTTTTAATGCTGATACGACTCGTTCCGCCTCGGACGAATTATAGGTAGTCGTGTAAATCGAATAATGTTGGTTGTTGCCTAAGGTGATCACCTTGTCACCTTTATCAACCTTCGGCAATGATACGTTTTGTCCGGGATAAATAATGTCTTCATTGTCTATGCGGGGATTTGCCAGGATAACGGCGTCATACGCGATTTCCTGGTCATCTGGGTAGTAGTTAGCGACAATTTTTAGGAGGCCCCCGTCCTCTGGAGCAACTTTGTGCGCAGCTGGTCTTGAGGTTTCCGGCTCGGTGGCCTGATTATCCGGCGGCGGGACGGCAGGGGTCTCCTCTCTGGTCAATTCCTGGGTTGGTTCCGGTTCCTCGGAGACCTTGAGGTCTGGAGTAAGGGTTGCTGGCTGGCTGGCTGACTCGCGTTCTGCCTGGTCCGGTGGCGGAGGCGGGGGGACAGTCACCGGGGTCGGCTGGGTTTTCTCTTCCGGGGGCGCCGGTAAAGTCTTGGCCGGTGGAGCAATAGTGTCGGCCACCGGTGGGGAGGTCTGGGGGGGTATGGTGTAATAATTATTATAGACCATATATCCAACCAGGCCCGTTATCAGCACCGCTGCTGCCAAGGCTCCGAACCTGGTCAGAAAGTTATATTTGGGTGGGGCGGTCAGGGGTTTGTAAAGAGGAACCGGCTCCTGATCCCCAAGCAGGTCACGGGTCACCCGGGTGTGGTTTTCCTGCCAGGCCCGATTCAGGGCTTGATCGCACACCTGGTTGATGCGGCGGGGAATGCCACCTGTTCTGGAAAAAAGCTGACCTGAGCAACCATCGGCAAAGCAAGCCGCAAAGCTCGACCCCACTTGCTGCAGGCGGTGGTCAATATAACGGGTGGTTTCCTCAAAGGTTAAACTGGTAAGGCTGAGGTTGTTGCGGACGAGATTTCGGAGGCGCTGGTTGACACTGCTGGCAAGTTTTTGCACCAAACCCTTGCGGCCCACCAGGATGATGGGCATGAGTTGCTGGCCCTGGTGTTCCATCTGGGAGATAAGATAGATTTCCTCAAGGTGCTGGTCCGTCAGCACATGTGCATCATCCAGGAACAACAGAAAAAATTTTCCCTGCCGGGCAGCCTCCTGAAAGGCGTCGGCCAGGGGGGTGAGATCCATCAGACTTCCTGCCCTGAGAGTGACGGCCAGCGACTGGGCGATCAGGTGCGTGATGGCCAGGGGTTTTACCTCGGGCCTGATGATTTCCAGGGTTTGGAACGATGGAGGTATTCTTTGCAGCAGGGCATGAGCCATCATGGTCTTGCCGACCCCGTCGTCCCCGCTGATCACCGCGATTCCCTGGCGAGTAGTGATGAACTCGGCCAGTTCTGCCAATACCAGCTCATGCTGGTTCGTTAAAAACAGGAACTTCAGATCCGGAACATCGAGAAAAGGTGAATCTGAGAAGCCAAAAAACTCGTTGTAGCTCATGTGCCACCTTTCTAGTATCGGCAGCTACCGAAAGACTTAGGAAAGCAGGAAGCCAACACTAACCGCCCCACCTTGTAGGTTTCTCCCTTGATTACCTTCCCTTGAGGGAATTGCCTGGCTGGAAATTGACGCCTTACGAATCACCAACTGTTCTCAAATATTCTTTATGATTCCGGAATTATGAAAAAAATTCAAGGAATGTTTTTCTCTGCAAACATTTTATTTTTATTTCAATTTTCAAGCCCTTTTTACTTGGATCGTCATCAATTTTAGCTCGAAAAAGAGCGAGATGATACGAAGAACATGAGACCCGGGATTCTCGGGAAAGGTAAGTAGCCACAGTTAGGTCGCCGACACGCAAAACCGGTGACCGAGAAGGGAAAGGGATAAGGTTTTAGTAAAGCAAATACTTCTTACGGAGCTGCAGGAACCTAGTCAACCCGGGCTGCCAACTCTGGCGAATCTGTCGGGGATCGTCACCGTTCTTGATGGCCTGTAGGACTGCTCGGGACCCGATCATACTGAGGGTATTGCCCAGGTGAAAATTCCCCGGATAGAGGTGGTACAAAGCCGCAGCCAACTCGATGCCCAGAGCCGGCCCATCGAAGGCATTTCGATCCACCAGCCGCAGACGCACCCCCTGGCACCTTTGCCCGCGGAAACGGCTGGCCTGGGGAACGAAGACCACAGGCTCAAAGTCAACCCCAGGGATATTTCGCTTTTTCAAGTAGGTGGCCAGCTGATGGCTCGAAATCCAGGGAGCGCCGATGACTTCAAAGGGCGTGGCGGTGCCCCGGCCGACGCTCACGTTGGCGGACTCCACCATGCCCACGCCGCAATAGAGCGTGGCCTGGGTCAGCGACCGGAGGTTCGGCGACGGATCGACCCAGGGCAACCCGGTTTCATCGAACCAAGCCTGCCGGTGGTAGCCCTGCATCCGCACCACCTGCAACCGGGCGCCGATCCCGGCTTCCCGATTGAATAGCTGGGCCAACTCCCCGGGGGTCATGCCATAGCGCACGGGCAGGGGGTAATAGCCGATGAAGGACTTCATATTGCGGTCCATCACCGGCCCCTGGACGAAGGAGGCGGTGATGGGATTGGGCCGGTCCAGCACGTAAAAGTCAAGGCCTGCTGCCGCGGCGGCCTCCATGGCGTAGGCCATGGTGGTGATGTAGGTATAGAAGCGGGCGCCCACGTCCTGGATGTCGTAGACCAGGGCGTCCAGCCCCTGAAGCATCTGGGTGGTGGGCTTTTTGACCTTGCCGTAGAGGCTGTAAACCGGCAGTCCGCTTAGCGGGATCGGTGCCGGAGGAGACTTTTTCGTCAAGTTTGCCGGCCAGGCCGTGTTCCGGGCTGAAAATGGCGCGCAGCTTGACTCCCGGGGCCTGGCGCAGGAGGTTAACGATGGAGCGGCGAGCCGCATCGATGCCGGAGTGATTGGTGATCACCCCGATGTTCTTGCCCTTAAGCAGGGCGCAGCCGGAGGCAATCAGCACCTCCAGGCCCGACTTGACCTGGTCAGGAGCGTCGCTCTGGCCATGCCCAACTTCGGCCATGGCGAACATGGGCTCGTCCCCGGCATCAACGCGGGCCGGCGGCCCCATGTGCAGTGCCACGGCGACGGCGCTCGCCACCCGGGCCCTCAAGGGTTTGACCCCCCCTCTACCGTCGGGATGCAAACGGTTGGTGAGAATGATAAGGAAGGTCTTGGAGCGGGGATCGACCCAGATGGAAGTGCCGGTATAGCCGGTGTGTCCAAAGGAACCTTTGGGAAACGCTAGGTTATGCTCCTTGCTGTAAGGTGATTCGATATCCCAGCCAAGGCCGCGCTGGACGTAACTTCCCGGAATATGGTGGGGTTTGGTCATGGCGGCCACCGCCTTGGCGCTGAGCAGGCGTTTTCCCCGGCTGACGCCGCCATCGAGGAGCATCTGGACGAAGACGGCCAGATCGTCGGCCGTGGAAAATACCCCGGCGTTGCCGGCTACCCCGCCCATGCGGTTGGCGATGGGGTCGTGGACTTCGCCCCAGCGCAGCCGGTCACCCCAAAAATCGGCGGGCGCAATGTGGGATTGCCAGTTGTTTGGCGGCCGAAACGACGTATGGCGCAGGCCCAGGGGTTTGAAGATCTTCTGCTTGCAGTAGGCATCGAGGGGTAGACCGGAAACGCGGTGGACAATCTCCCCCAAGGCAATGAAGTTGGCGTCGCTGTATCGAAAGCTGCTTCCCGGCGGCTTGACCGGATGATCCTTGGCGATGGCTTCGACGGCGCCCTCGTACCCATGCCAGCGAACCCGGGGATTGACCTCGGCCCGCAACCCGGAAGTGTGGGTCAGGAGTTGCTTAATGGTAATCCCTCGCTTGCCGTTCATGGCGAAAGCCGGCCAATATTTTCCCACCGGGGCGTCAAGCCGCAAACGGCCGGCATCAGCAAGTTGCATAATGGCTGTGGTGGTGGCCACGACCTTGGTCAGGGAGGCGAGATCGAAGATGGTGTCTGCCGTCATGGGTCGCCTCTGAGGGAGGAGAGAACGGTAGCCAAAAGCCTTGCGATAGACGACCTTCCCTTGATGTCCCACCAGGATGACGGCCCCTGGGTAACCGCCCGAAGCGATTTCCTGGCGGGCCACCGCGTCGATACGGGCACAGCGGGGGTCCAGCTCCAGGGTTAAGGGCGGCACGGGCTTTGGTGGCGGGGGTGGTTTCGGCTTTGGCGGAATGGCCGGCACCGCCACCGGTCTCACCGGCGGCTTAGCTTTACAGGCAGGGAGCAAGGAAAGGACGACAATTGCGGCGATGACCGTAAGTGCTGCAAAAAACCTGCGGTAAGGCATCAGGGGCCTCATTGGCAAAAGTGTTTGCACGAATTTGTTACTGCACTTTAGTCGCCACCAAGTTGATAGTCAATGATCTTTCTCTTGCTATTGCAAAGCTTAATTAACCTGTTGTTTGGATTCAGTTGCCGCCCCTTCGCCTTGGTCAGCGGAGGTCTTTGCCTGTCTCTGTGTTTTGGGTGCGGCCGGCTTGGAGCTGGTGGCCGGTTGTCGGCTCTTGTTCTTTTTGCCGTTGCCGGTAGAGAAAACGCCCGTGGGATAGAGGTTGCGGGGGTTCCAGAATATCCAGCCACTGGCTCCGAAGTCGTCGGCGGCCTTAATCTGGAGGCGCATGCGCTCCTCCGTAAAATCACCTCCCCGGAAGGCGTAATCACGGAAAGCCTGCAGCCACGGGCGAAAGCGCAGGGGTGAGACCTTGGTGCGCTCCAAAGCCCGCTTGTGGGTCAGGTAAACGATCTCGTAGGGATGCTGGACCGGATTGCGGTACTTGGGGATGCCCAGGTGATAGCCGGAGGGATAGACCATGAGGGAAACGTAGTCCACGGCATTGGTGACGGGCACGATTTGCTGGCCAATGTCAGTGTCGCCTTCGTTCCAGGGAACGTAGCCGAAGATATCGGCGGACACAAAAACGTTGTAAGGTCTGAGGGCTTTATAAGCCGCTTCCAGGAAGCCGGTAATGGCCTTGGTGCGGCTTTCAATATTGGTCGGCTGGGATAAGGCTACTCCCCGGTTGTCGGGAAAGCGGACGTAATCAAACTGAACTTCGTCGAAGCCCACCTCCGCGGCAATCTTGGCGATGGCGATGTTGTAATCCCACACCTCCTTGACGAAGGGGTCAGTCCAGCAAAGTTTTTCCCGATCGCGAAAGACGCCGCCGCCTTTTTTCTTCACGGCCCACTGCGGTTTGGCCGCAGCCAGAGGATCATCCTTGAAGACGACAATGCGGGCGATGAGGTAGAGGTTTTTTTCTTTCAGTTTTTGCAAGAACGCCGGATAGTCCTTGACCAGGATGGTCTTCTGGGCGCCGATCTCCTCAGCCAGGGGCAGATCGACTTTGAAGGGAATGAAACCGCGATCTCCCTTGACGTCGAGGACCAGGGCGTTCATGTTATTGCGCTCCAGAGCCTCGAGCGCGGCAGTCCGGATTTTTTTACTGGCAGTCCCGTAGACGGTGAGGTAGAGCGCCTTCACTGTTAGAGGTTCGAGCGTTATCTCGGTATGGGGATTGTTTAACTCCGAAAGGGGCACATCACGCCGATTATAGCCCGCGGCCCTCAATCTGAGCATCTCTCCGGCGCCCTCTATCCTGAAGGTTCCCTCCTGGTCGGTGCGCACCATCTGATCACCGAGGGTGATCGGCGCACCCTCTATAGGTGCCTTGGTCTTGGCGTCCACGACCTTGCCCACATAGGCTTGGGGAGCATTGCTGACCTGCTTGTCCTGAGCCCTTGGTGTTTCTCCTTGCTGCCCTGCGGGGGTCTCTGGCGCTTCCCCGGTCTTCTTCTCGGGAGGCTGCGGGGTTTCTGTGGTATTTCCTGCTGTGGCTGGGGGGGCTTCGGCGGCTTTGAGCTCAGAAGCTTTGGGGGCGTCGGTAGACTTGCTTTCCTGGGCCAGCGCCACGGTGGCCAAGAGCAGGACCCCGACGAGGATGAGTAGAACGGTACAAATTCTTTTCAAGCCTGTCTCCTTCTATAAGTTCGTGGTTTTGAGAATGTCAAGCCAACAAGGCGTAGGCTAGTAGGTCTTGTGTCCCTTTTCCTGGGCCCGACCTTCGATGATGGCGGCGAAATTCTTAATGCCGTCGCCGTTGACCATCAAATAGCGGGGCTGGGCCATGATCTTTTCGGATTTGCTGGCATGGCGGCGGTCGATGCTGAAGGCCACAACGTACCCGGCTTTGGCCGAGTGCTGTTCGAGTTCGTCATCATAGATGCCGAAAGGCCAGGCCAACAGGTCCACGGTGGTGCCAAACTTTTTTTCCAGTATGGCCTTTGACTTCTTCAGCTGGGTGTCCACCAGCTTTTGATATTCCTCGGGTTTGAGCTTTCTTCTTTTCCTTTTTGAAATTGGGATGCCAGAAGGTGTGCGACTGCATGTCGAACAGACCGGTTTTCTGGAGATCCTGCCACCTGCTGCCAGGTCATGGCATAGGAGGCAGGGGTTGGAAACGCAGGACGGATAAATGAACAAGGTCACCGGCATGTTGTACTTGCGCACCACGGGCCAGCATGTCGCTGTAGACTGTCTTGTGAGCGTCGTCGGCAGTAATGACCACGGACTTTGGCGGCGGCGGCGGGCCCTGGCCCCGGAGATAGTTCACCAGCGTCCGCAGGGGGATGACCGTGTAGCCGTTGTCCTTGAGCCACTTCAGTTGGGCCTCGAACACCTTGGTGGTCACCGTCATGCCGTCAGCCTTGGCGGGGCCGAAGCGGTGGTAGCAGAGCACCGGGACGCCGACATCTTCAGCCGCTGATGCCCCTGTACCGCAGAAAACCAAAGCCAGAAAAGCGATGCCAATTAGAACACGGACCACACGAGTCATTTTCAATTTCTCCCCCATATCAAGTAGTTCCCGAAATATCAGGAGTCCTGGGCGTACCGTTGCGATGCGCCCCTGCCAGGAGTTATGTATCAAATCTTCAGGTTCGCTTCAAGCACCTGGGATCACCTTAGGGGAATTTATTGATTCCCGGTCGGCTCCCTTTGCCATCACAGGCTGAAGGACTGTGCCACCAAAGCTTTACCCGTGAAAGAGTCTCCTGCCATGTTCCGGGTTTCTCTTTTAAAAGGTTTCTGGGTTTAGCTCCCTCTCCCCAGGCGAATGTCGGGTGAAGGAGAATAACCTGTTATAATTACTTATGATTCTATCACCCCCACCCTAACCCTCCCCCATCCAGGGGGAGGGAAATTAACATCCTGTCAGCCCTGGGGATTATCCTCCAACGTAATGTTGGTGCCGGACACTACCGGGTCAAAGGTGCTTCCTTCGTTCACCATGACCAAGCTGGGTGCCAGGCAATACTAGGCGTTGGGTAACTCCCGGCGCCGACCCTCTGGTTTTCAGGAATTTTCGTTATTGGGCGCTGCGCCAGAGTTCACAGAAATCCTTGTCGGACTCGGCACACAGAGGCGGCACTATAGCCCGGAGAGAAATGGGGGTGAGGAGGGTGGTGACAAAAGCCATGAGGATTAAAATGGTGAATTGGCTTTGGGTCAGGAGGGGTTCGGTGATCACATTGGATTCCATGAGACTGTAACTCAAAAGGAGCACGGCCTTGGCCACGATAAGTTCCACGGCGCCCCTACCGTTCATACCCAGGCCGATGACAGTGCCTTCCTGCCAGTTGCGTTGCACAATGCGGGCCGGCAGGGCGCACCCACCCACCTTGCCGAGAATGGCCACGGCAATGATGGCCGCCAGAAACCACCAATCTTTGGCCGGCAAATTCAAATCCACATGAAACGACAGGCTGACGAAAAAAATGGGGCCCAAGAAACCGTAAATGATGTTGTAAAAGCGGTCGTGCAAGCGACGATAGAGGTCGGGTTCCACCACTTCCTTGCGCACAAACTGCCCGGCCAGAAAAGCGCCGATAATCAGATGCAGGCCCACGATTTCCGCCAGAAAACCCATGATCAGCGCCGCGGTCAGAGCAAAGGTGAAGCCCTTGGCTTCTTCATCCTTGAGACGACGGGTAAACCTGGGCAAGATGTAATGGCCCACCAAAATGGTGCCGCCAAAAAAGGCAGCCACCTCAGCCAGCAGCACCAGGACTTGAAATAAGTCCACCTGTCCCGTTTTGGCCAGGCCCGTGAGGACCGAAAAAGATACCAGGGCCAAAATATCATCTACAATAGCGGCCCCGATGATGATGTGGCCCACCTTGGAATGGTGGATTTCCATGTCCTGGAGGACCCGCGCCCCCACTGCCAGGGCCGTCACCGACAAACCCATGGCCATGAACAGGGACTGGAGGACCGTGGCGCCAAACAGTTGAGCCACGGCGTACCCTAAGGCAAAAGGGAAGACAAAACCGCCGACCGCCACGGCCAGACAAATCCAGAAATGCTCCAGCAATTCGTGGGGGTCCATCTCCATGCCGGCATAGAACATGAGGAAGAAGATCCCCAGATCCGCCAGGACGGTCATGGCCTCCCGGGGTTGGACCCAGCCCAACAGGGGCGGCCCCAGCAATAAACCGGCCATGAGTTCCCCCAAGAGGGGCGGCATGCGGATCCGCCGAAACACGTCGCCCAGGACCCAGGCCACCAGGAGGATCAGAACGATATTGATGATGACCCGCGGTTCCATGTCTGGTCCTTTCAGGTAGTTTGCTGTGAAGTGTTGGCAGGGACCCTTATCAAGTTTACAAAAAGACGGCTTCGACCAAGCCAGAGAGGCTCAGTCTCAGAAACCGCCATTAAATATCGTGACACCGTAAAGAAATAAGATGAACAAAAAGACAGCGAGTTCCACCATAACATCATGATAATCTTAAATTGTCTTTCAGAAAAGGTGAATCGGCAGGGCCTCACGATGTCCTCCCAAAGGGGTGGTTGCTTTTTTAAGTTCGGAAGGGTTTGAATGATACGCCCGATTTATCAGGAGGGAGGCCCCTTCCTCATGCGTGGCGGCTGCTCCTGTAATAGCCAGCTGAAAGGGGCCCTGAAATGGCAAAACTCCGGAAGCCCTGACCCCGGAGTTCTGCGGATTTGAGTCTGTGTTTTAGAGCTTGACGACGTTCTGAGCCTGAAGGCCTTTCTGACCCTCGACTACTTCAAACTCCACTTCCTGGTCTTCCGCCAAGGTCCGGAAGCCATCTCCCACAATGGCAGTGTGATGCACAAAGACATCGGGGCCGTTTTCCCGGGAGATAAAGCCATACCCCTTGGCTTCATTGAACCACTTGACCTTGCCTGTTTCCTTCATTAACCGATGAACCTCCTGAAATAATGCAACAATTTTCCCCTGCTGAAGATCAGGAAGGGGTAGCAGTCAGGGAACGAACCGTGGAGGGACCGCATATCCCTCGCCGATTTCACTTGCCAGCGTCTTACTGACCAGCGTTTCTGTCTGACCGGCTATTCTGAAAAACCTTAACTCAAATAACATACCCTGTCAAAGAAATTTATGACGGGGATTAAGGCTGCGTGTCTTTTTTATTATCCAACTTTATCCGCAGTCATGGAAGAAGGTTCTGCTATACTTCAAGAGAATTGAAGAGAGAACAAGGTCTTGAGAAAGGCCGCGTGCTTAACTGAGATGGTTGTTGGTGTCGGACTTCGCGTATTCTTTGGGAACGGTTGGACCTAAGGTATTCAGGCTTCCCGACAGCACTTTGGTCATGATGCCGGCCAGTTCTTTCTGCGTTTCCTCCAGAACGGCGCGCCCCTGGTCGGTGATGTCATAGTATTTGCGGGCCCGGCCTTTGAAGATTTTCACGCGGCTGCGCAACAGGAGGGCCTTTTCAAGGGCATGCAGCAGTGGATACAGGCTTCCTGGGTTAATGTCATAACCCAAGTCGTGCAACTGCTTTTTCAATTTACCGCCGTAAACGGGACTTTGGGCTGACCTGCCCCCAGCAGCCTATCTTCACCAACGAAGACTACCAGGAATCTCCGGACAGAAAACCTTTTTCCTGGGCAAAGAGACTCTTTGCATAGAGTAAGATTTTTGGTGGCACAGGCTAAAGTCTGCGCCTACCTAGTGCCCTCCTGAAGATGGCCCGATATTGCAAAATCCTTACTGGACACTAATGGTCCCAACCCCCCTTTATTCAGTAACCAGTGGCCAGCGACCAGTGGTCAGTAAAAGGAACTTGGCGTCTATTACTGGTAACTGGCAACTGATTACTGGCTACTGGCTTAAGGAGTTGGGGGAGAGGGCATGGAAGAGGGGGCAAGGGTCCACGACCCCTGGCCCCCTTTCCCAAAAATCTAACTCCCTGCTGCCATCTGCTTACCGGCGCCAGGCCAGGAATTTGGTGAAGAGGTTTTTCACGAAGGGTGTCAGGCGGGTGCGGTTGTACAAATCGCCCGTGGCCCGGATAGCCTCCGCCTGGGTCGGGTAGGGGTGAATGACAGAGGCCAGGGTTCCCAGGCCCACGCCGCCCACCAGGGCGCAGGTCACCTCGCTGATCATCTCCCCGGCGTGGCGGGCTACGATGGTGGCGCCCAGAATTTTGTCCGAGCCTTTCTTGACCAGGATTTTGACGAAACCCTCCTCCTCCCCGTCTATGATGGCCCGATCCACTTCCCGCAAGGGCTTGACGAATACCGTGTAAGCAATCCCCTTCTTCTGGGCTTCACTTTCCGACAGGCCCACGTGGGCCACTTCGGGATCGGTATAGGTGCACCAGGGTATGGTCAGGGCGCTGAGTTTTTTGCGCCCGAGAAACAAGGCGTTCTGGATAACGATGCGGGCCGAGGCGTCGGCCAGATGGGTGAATTGGTACGGCAAGCAGATATCCCCGGCCGCGTAGATGTTGGGGTTGGAGGTCTGGAGCTTATCGTTGACAATAACGCCCCGGCCCTTGCCCCCCTCGTATTTGACCCCGGCGGCTTCCAGATTCAGGCCCTCTATATTCGGGGCCCGGCCGGCGCCGATGAGAATCTCGTCCACCTCAATGACCTTCTCCTGGCCATCCTGCTCATAATGGACTGCTTTGCCCGTTTCGGTCTTGACCACCCGGGTGGGCTTGGCGTTGAGAATCAGGTTGATGCCTTCCCGGAGAAACGTTTGTTGGACAATTTCAGCAGCGTCCGGGTCTTCCCGGTTCATAATGTGGGAGTATTTATGCAGCAGGGTCACCTGGCAGCCCAGGCGCTGCAAGGCCTGAGAGAACTCACAACCGATGGGGCCGCCGCCCATGACCAACAGACGGTGGGGGCGCTCGGTCAGGGAAAATACCGATTCATTGGTGAGGTAGCCGGTCTCGGCCAGTCCCGGGATTGAGGGACGCACGGCTCTGGCGCCGGTGGCGATCACCGCTTTCTTGAAGCGCAGGGTGTTGCCGACCACTGCCACAGTGTCAGGGCCGGTGAAGCGGGCTTGCCCCAAAAAGACGTCCACCCCCAGGTCTCGGAAGCGTTGGGCGGAGTCGTGATGGCTGATCCCGGCCCTCAGGCGCCGCATGCGGGCCATAACCGCAGGAAAATCAACCTCCACCCCTGCGGGCACCTGCACTCCAAAAGAACCGGCCTGGCGAATTTCGGCGCACACCCGGGAGGAGCGGATGACCGCCTTGGAAGGCACGCAGCCGTAATTGAGACAATCGCCGCCCATGAGGTGCCGTTCCACCAGGGCCACCTTGGCCCCCAGGCCGGCGGCTCCGGCTGCGGTGACCAGCCCCGCGGTGCCGGCGCCGATCACCACCAGGTTATAGATCGGGGCGGGCTCGGGATTGACCCAGTCCGTCGGATGAGCGTTGGCCAGCAGTTCCTGGTTGTGTTCATCCAGGGGAGAAAGCTCCGGCGTGGGGGGGGCCACGTCAACCTCCGGGGAAGCGCTGGCAACCCGAGCCAGGCTTTCTTTCATCTGGAGCTTCCTCCGGGCGAAGCGCACTAGCAGCGTGAGAACCACCACAGCCACGAGCAACACCCCTACCAGGCTCCAGGGAACCTCACCCCGGGCCGCAGCAGTGAAGATGGCGTCCGATCCCACCACGTACAAGATGGACCCGGGGGCCATGCACAGCCAAGACCAGAAGACGTAGGTCCAGAAAGGTACCCGGGTCAGGCCGAAGCCGTAGTTAAGGAGGTTGAAGGGAAAAATGGGCACGAGACGGGTCAGAGCCACCATAATGGCCCCGTGCTTTTCGGTGAGGCGATCCAGGCGCTGGAATTGCTCGTTTTCGCCCAGCCAGCGCACGATGGACTCCCGGGCGAAGTAGCGGGAGATGAGAAAGGCCAGGCTGGCCCCCACGGTGGCGGCGTTCAGGGTCAGGATGATCCCCCAGAACGACCCGAACAGTGCCCCGCCGGTCACGGTCATGGCCGACCCGGGTATGGCCGCCACTGTACCCGCCACGTAAATCAGGAAAAAGACCGCCGGTCCCCAGGGGCCGAGGCTGTTAATCCAATCCCGCAAAGCCCCCAGCTTCTCTCCCAGCCCGAAGACTTGGGCCAGGACTATGAGAGTGACGACCACTGCCAGTAGCAGGACCGGGCGCCACCAACCCCCGGGCTTGGGCTGGTCATTGCCTGGCTCCACCTGGCCAGAGGACGGCTTTTCCGGCTGAACCCGTTCTGTGTTGCCGGGCGTGTCCATGCGTTTCTCCTCGGTGAGGATCAGATGTCAGATATCTTTACATAATCTAACCACACCAGGAGCTTTTGCACCCTTTTGAACTCGGAATTTACCCAAGGCGGGAATTTAAAATAGTGATCTAAGGGCTGGAGACGACGCCAGGCGGCCCAGGCAAAGTAGAGATTGAAGGGGAGCATATGCCAGGAGTAGAGCTCAGAAGAAAAGGTATTCCAGGAGAGAGTGTTAACAAAAGATATATTATGTGGTAGAATGCCTCCTGAAACCATCCAGGAGGTGACCCCATGGAACTTTCGTGCAAGAGATGTGGCAGCACCTCGTTTGTCAAGCACGGGTTTGTGCGCGGGCTCCAGCGTTACCGCTGCAAAACCTGCGGCCTTAACTTTACCGATACACCCAAGCGCGGCCGCTCGGAGGCGACCAAGGCCTTGGCGGTCCTGCTTTACAGCTTCGGAAAGGCCAGCTTTAGGTGGTTGGGGAAACTGTTTGGCGTCTCCGCTGTAAGCACCTACAAGTGGGTGCGCCAGGCAGCCGAGGCGTTGCCGGAGCCGGAAGTCCGGGAAGAGATCCGGGAGATGGAACTGGATGAGTTGTGGCATTTTCTTCAGGCAAAAAAAACAAGCGTTGGCTTTGGAAAGCCTATGATCGTGACCTCCGGCGTTGTGTCTCCTGGGTGGTGGGTGGCCGTGATAATGTTACCCTTAGGCAACTCTGGGAACGTATCGCTCGCCCCGGATGCACTTACTACACCGATGCTTGGTCCGTCTACCATGAGGTGATACCTCCCGGACAGCATGTGGTGGACAAAGCGGGAACCCAACTCTTGGAAATTGACAACGCCAATACGCGCCATAGAGTAGCTCGCTTTACCCGAAGGACCAAAGTGGTCTCCAGGTCTGAAAAAATGATAGACCTGACCATGCGCTTATGGGCCTATTTCGAGCAAGAACAAAATTTCGCCGAGTATCAGAAAATGTTCTTATGTATCTTAGGATAACACTCTCAAATATTTTAAGATTTTTGGTAATCTTCCTGGCCGCTGGCTGGAAGAGGGATGCCGAACCGAATGACCAATAACGGTGCCAGCGCCTTGAGGCATCATGGCAGGAAAATACTTGACACCAGGAAATAATTTCGCATATTAAGGGTTGGATATTCTCGACTCTTAGGCGAAATCTGATAGCTTAAATAATGAACCGCATAAAATTTGTCACCACGGTTGTCATTTTTTCCCTCTTGTTCTCCTCTCTTTCTTTCGCATTTGAACAAAAAAAAGCGCTTCGTGGTTTAAAGGGAGTGACGGTTGTGGTTAGCTACATACCGCCAGAGATAGAAAGACTTGGTTTAAAAAGAAATATGATACAAGCAAATGTTGAAACGAAACTAAAAAAGCTTGGCATAAAAGTTTACAAAAAGTTGAAATCTCCTACTACGCCAATCCTTTTGGTAAGGATTAACGCCATTTACGTTAAATCTAAATCAATTATTAGTTACCATATAGGAGTAAATTTAGTTGAGTGGGTCTTTTTAAAAAGAGAAATCGGCTCCGTTGGGGACCTCATGGAGGTTCAAGCAACTGACTGGTATAACGGAAAGGTTGGTTTTGTAGGAACCTCTTCCGTAAAAATTATTCTAAAAAATCTGGAAGAGTTAGTGGACAAATTTTCCTATGACTACCTGTCCGTCAACCCAAGTTGACCACCAAAGGGAACGTGCACCCGCTGTACCTTGTTTTTTTGGGGGATTAGAGATTCCCTGTCTGGGCTTTGCCTCATGACGAATATTGAGAATTTGGTTATCATACACCGAAAAACAGTTCGAAAACGGAAGCAAATCTGAGAAAATAGGGTTCTCGCAAGGCCACAGAAACCACCTGAAGGAGATTATCATGCAGCGAGCTTTTCGAATTCTGGCAGTATTGATCATCATCACCTTAAGTTTGGCGGCTGGTTCCCCCCAAAAAGCCCTGGCCAAAGATGCCAAGTCCCTGAACAAACTCGGCCTCGAGCAGATAAAAAAAGGGCAATATGACCAGGCTATCAAGGAATTTACCCAGGCCATTAAGTTAGACCCCAAGTATGCCCAAGCTTATAACAATCGGGGGTTGGCCTATTATCATACAAAAAGCTACGATAAGGCTCTCGCTGACTACAACAAAGCTATCCAGTTAAATCCTAAATATATCGTAGCTTACAATAACAGAGGTTTCTGTTATAATACTATGAAAGCCTACGATAAGGCTCTCGCTGACTACAACAAAGCTATCCAGTTAAACCCTAAGTATGCCATAGCTTATAATAGTCGAGGGCTAACATATTTAAATAATAGGGTCTACGATAAGGCTATCGCTGACTACAATAAAGCTATCCAGTTAAATCCTAAGTTTGCCATAGCTTATTACTATCGAGGGCTGGCATATTTTAATAAAAAAGCCTACGACAAGGCTATCGCTGACTATAACAAGGCCATTCAGTTAAATCCTAAGTATGTCGTTGCCTACAACAATCGAGGTTTTACCTATTTTTCCCAAAAAGAATTTGACAAGGCTATCGCGGATTACAACAAGACTATCGAGTTAAACCCTAAAATTGCCATAGCTTACAATAATCGAGGTTACGCTTATTATAGCAAAAAGGACTATAATAAAGCCATAGGTGACTACAACAAGGCCATTCAATTGGACAAAAACCTAGCAATAGCTTATAATAATCGGGGGTTAACCTATTATGATAAAAATGATTTCAATAAGGCGATTAAAGACTTTAACCAATCAATCAAGTTAGCTCCTAAGTGGGCCATTGGTTACAACAATCTAGGTTTGGCCTATTTTCGTAAAAAAAGTTACGATAAGGCTATCGCTGACTACAACAAGGCCATTCAGCTTTACCCCAACTATGCTAATGCTTACAATAATCGGGGTTTGGCCTATTTTCATAAGAAAAGCTACGATAAGGCTATCGCTGACTACAACAAGGCCATTCAATTAGATCCCAATTTTGCTATCGCCTACAACAATCGGGCTCACGCCTACTTTCAGGAAAAGGACAACAATAAGGCCCGGGAGGATGTGGGCCGGGCCCAAAGTCTAAAATTTAAGGTTGATCAAGATTTACTGAAGAAACTGCCACAAGGGTCCGGGGAAAAACCCTAAGACCTGAAATACCGCGCCCCCGCTAACTGGACACCATGGTCAATTAATTGCTGGTTGCCAGTATCATCCCCGGGAGACCACCCGGAAATGGCCGCTTTTATGGCCATGCACCAGAAAAAAATCCCGAGTGTCCCGGTTGGGTGACCGCCGGGGGGCCCGTATGGGGCTTTGGCAGCACTCGGGTTTTTCGATGACCGGACATGGGGTGACGGTGCGTCATCCAGACAGGGAGGACCTGGTGTTGAAGAAATGGTTAGCTGTGGGTGTGGTGATTGCTATAGTGGTTCTGTGGGGCAAGGGACCGGTAAATGCCGGAGAGGTGGTCATCACCGGCATGGTCACCAACTGGTATCAGGTGAAGAACAAGGTATCGGATAAAGCCTATTTTCAAATAGTAAAAAAACAGGAAAAATTAACGAGTAGAACCGACAAAGAGGGATTGGCGGCCCTTGACTCGAACCTCCCCAAGATACCCGTCCGCAGTTCGGGGGGATTTCGGGTAAATCTTTCCAAGGTGCCGCCTGGTGAATATTTCATTGCCCTCCAGCGGGGCCTTTCTTCCACACCCATCCTGGTAAAAGAAGGCAAACCCCTGATCTTCAAAATTCCGGGGGATTTCCCCCTGAACCTTGGCAACGTTAAGCTGGAGATGCCCCTGGGCCATGCGCCACCGAAAGCCCATATGGAAGTTGTAAAGTAGGTAGGATAAGGCCGAGGGGGATATCATCCGAGTTCCAGTCTGGTTCCCTCTCCCCCCTTTAGGCGGCAGGGGGGCTGAGGGGAAATCTATCTGCCATTCCCGCCCCCTGCACACCATGACCGAGTCGGAGTTCTGAAAACGTCAGGACAGAAGTTTCACAATAATTATAGCGATGATAATGCCCACCAGATCAGCGGTGATACAAACGGGGACCAGATACTTGGCCTTCTTGATGCCCACGGCCCCGAGATACACCGCCAGGACATAGAAAGTCGTTTCGGCACTTCCCATAATGACCGCCGACATCAGACTGGCGGGGGAGTCAGGCCCTGTGGTTTTTAAAATTTCCGTAAAAACACCAAGAGTTGCCGCGTTCGCCAAGGGCTTTACCATGGCGATCGAGAACACTTCTGCTGGGATATTGAGCGGCGACGAGACCAGAGAAAACATCCCTTTGATGAAGCTGTGAGCTCCCGAGGACTGAAAGATTTTAACCATAATAAAGATGCCCAGCACATAAGGAAAAATCCCCAGGATAATTTCTATGCCACCTTTCGCCCCCGTGACAAACGAGTCATAGACAGGCACCTTTTTGGCAAATCCATAAACGACGGTGAAGAGAAAAAATAGCGGTATGATATACTGAAAGGCAACATTTAACGTATTCATCATGATCTTTTCCTATCATTGAATTTTTTGAATATATAAAGTATGCCAATGGCAGTTACAGTAGAAATTATTGTAGAAATGAAGGTTGGCAAAAAGACCCAGTTCGGATTTTTGGAGCCGTAACTGGCCAGCAGCCCAATTACCGTAAAGGGAATGAGCTGAATGCTTGAGGTATTTATGACAATGAACAGCATCATTTCAAAAGTGATGGTATCTTTTTCAGGATTGAGCGTTTGCAGGTCCTCCATGGCTTTTATTCCCAAGGGTGTGGCCGCATTGCCAATCCCCAAAAAATTTGCCAACATATTGAGCGTTATATAGGTTATAGAGGAGTGGCCTTTGGGGATATTTTTGAACAGCAAAGACATAACTGGGGTAAAAAAATTTGAGAGCTTGTACATTAATCCTGAGTCTTCCAGTATTTTGGTAATTCCCAGCCAGAGAGATACAATACCAACCAGGAACAAACACACTTCGACCGCGGCTTTTCCGGCTTCGAACATTGCCTTGGTGAACTCGTCAATCCTGCCGTTCACCACCGAAAATAAGACACTGATGCAAATGACCAACAGCCAGATGGTGCTCATCAAGCCTCCCTGTTTATTCCTTGAGATAGCTTCTGGTTAGTTCCTCAAAGCCTCTGGAGTATTTCGATAAATCCCCCAGAGTCCTGGATGTTGCGGGTGACAGGCAGAGCATATCAAAATTTTTCTGAAAATCTGCAACGATTTGGTTATGCTAAACATTTACCGCGCTTGCCGACTGGTCCGGAAAAAATTTTACCAAGAAACTTGGTCAAAAAATATCGTGATGGAATTTTATCATCAGAATCTAATACTAAACTCACATATCTCTGAAATGTTCTAGTAATTTTTGAACAAGGTGAGGGAACCCGAAATGGTGAGAGAGCTAGAGAATAAGTTTTTTGATCTCATCCATGGGAACCGCCTGATCTACAACACCTGCTGGGAAGATCCCCGTATTGACCGGAAGCTCTTGGGGATTGACCCGGAAAGTTCCGTGGTGGTCATCACTAGCGCCGGGTGTAACGCCCTGGATTACCTCCTGGACGGCCCCGAGGCCATCCACTCCGTCGACGTGAA
This sequence comes from uncultured delta proteobacterium, assembly GCA_963709285.1. Classification (GTDB taxonomy): domain Bacteria; phylum Desulfobacterota; class Desulfobaccia; order Desulfobaccales; family 0-14-0-80-60-11; genus JBGSLA01. The sequence goes on from CAVPVR010000001.1 coordinate 219,996, forward strand.
CTTCAGACAGAATGCCCTCTTGTGCCTCAAGATGGCCTTGATCCAACACGGTGACTACGACTTCTTGTTCTCCATGTTTGGCAACGGTGGCGTCCCGGGGTACCGGAATATCTACGCCGCCGTGCGGCCCAGATTACCGGCTTGGGTACAGGAATATTGGGACGCCAAAATCGAGTATTTCAGGCCGGGGGGGATTCGCAAATCCTTCTACTGGCGGGGGGCGGCTGGAGATTTTGCCTGGCTTTTCCATACCCTGTTGATGGGCCTGAAGCGCTTGAACTACCCGGTGCAGGCCTTGCTCACAGCCGGGAGCCTCGAAGAACAAACCAGCCTTTACTGCCAGATAGAACCACACCTGTTCCGTCGAGGCCTCACCTGGTTGCTGCGCCAGCCGACCGCGTTGGCCTTTATTGGGGTTCCCACCGCTCAACTCCGCCTCATTGAAGATCATTACCAGGGAGGGCTGGCCTACTACGTGCGGGATAATCTCAGGCGGGTTTTCACTAGGCTGCCTCTCAGGGAAAACTATTTCTGGCGGGTTTATCTCACGGGTTCTTACACCTCAGACTGTTGCCCCGGATATCTCTTGGCTGATAATTTCCAAACTTTGCGGGATCGTATCGACCGGGTCACCGTCCACAATGCCACGGTCACCCAGTTTTTACAGGAAAACCCCGGGGAATACAGTCACTTTGTCCTTTTGGACCACCAGGACTGGCTCGCCTGGCATGACACCGACCTCCTCTTAGAGGAGTGGGATGAGATCTTCCGGAACAGCCGGGAAGGTGCCAAAATCCTGCTGCGCTCGGCCGGACCGGATTTGCGATTCCTGCCGGAGATAGTGACTGCCAGGCTGCGGTTTTTCCCGGAACTCACTCAAACTCTGCACCAACAGGACCGGGTAGGCACTTACGGAAGCTTACACCTGGCCGAGGTGAAATGAACCTGCTCTCCCAGCCTGTAGTCCACCAGGAGAAGCGCCGTTCTCTGGAGCGCTATTACCGGCTCCATGCCAAGATTTATGACCTCACCCGTTGGAGTTTCCTGTTGGGGCGGGAGGCCCTGGTGCGGCAGGTGGCGGCCTGCTCAAGCCCCACCCGTATTCTCGAAGTGGGCTGCGGCACGGGGAAGAACCTCCTGCACCTGGGGCGCCTGTTTCCCCAAGCCCAACTCTGGGGGTTGGATTTGTCAGCCGACATGCTGGCAGTGGCCAGGAAAAAACTCCACAGTCAGGTCCACCGGCTCACCCTGATCCAGGCTTCTTATGACCATCCGGTAGAGGCAGAACCACATTTTGACCTGGTGGTTTTTTCCTACGCCCTGTCCATGTTCAACCCGGGCTGGGAGCAAGCCCTGGCGGCCGCCAGTCACGATCTGGCTCCCGGCGGGGCCATCGCCGTGGTGGATTTCCACGACTCGGGTTTAATGACTTTCAAACACTGGATGGGCCTGAATCATGTCCGTCTCGACGGTCACCTGCTGCCCCACCTGAAAAGCCACTTTTCTCCTCAAGAATGGCTCGTCCGACCCGCGTATGGCGGTTTGTGGACCTATTTTATCTTTATCGGCCAGAGGGCCTGAGCCGACTCCCCTTGTGCCGCCACCTTATCAGAAAAGCCGATTATGGCCTCACAGGCGCAAGCGGTAAATGGTCTCAAAGGAGTTGAACAGGTCCAGGTAGCGTTCCAGGTAGGAAGACAGTAAAAACCTCTCCTTCACCGTTTCCCGGGCCTCTTGCCCCAGCCGCCGCCTGAGGTCCGGGTCCTTGAGTACTGCGATAATCCTGTCCGCCGCTTCCTCAACGGTGGACACGAGAAAACCGTTGACCCCGTCCTCAATCTGATAGCGAATCCCACCCACGTCGCCGCCGATAACCGCGGCCCCCTTCCACATGGCCTCGGCCACCGTGAGTCCAAAGCCCTCCCGGATGGATTTCTGCAGCACCACCGCAGCTCGGCGCTGCAGGGCGTTAACCAGGGCCGTGTCTTGCACGCTCAGGATGATGAGACGTTCTTCTTGCTGATCCAACAGTTTTTGATAGACTTCGGGGCCCTCCGGGTCGTCGGTGGCCACATTGCCCAGCAGCACCAGGGTGCAGTCCACGTCTTGGCGGGCCAATTTGAAGGCCTGGATCACCCCTTCCGGATCCTTCCAGGGGTCGAAGCGGGAGACCTGCACCACCAGCGGCAGATCCGTGGGAATGTCATAGTGACTCAGGCGCTCCTCGATCTCGGAGTCGCTCATCTCCCTGTTCTTATGGGTAAACGGGTCAATGGCCGGCAGAAAGAACAACTGTGGCGTCTGCAAGTCCTGCCAGTATTCCTTGAGAGTCAGCACCACCGCATCGTACTTTTCGATGGTGGGCCGCAGGTAATCCCACAATTGCCGGTTACGGTTCGTGAGGTCCACATGGCAACGCCAAATCCAGGGCCCCTGTTTCTGGTAGTGGTGCACCATAGGCAGTGGCTGCGGATCGTGAATGATGACAAAGTTGTGATCGTCCAGATGGGTGCGCACCGCGTTTTCATAAATCACTTCTTCGTAAATTTCGCACTTGCGCTCAGACAAGTTAATGTCGGCCCCCTGCAGGGCGTTGTGCATTTTCTTGGTGATGCTGAAAAAATCAGGCGCCCCCTGGATCACCCGCCAGCCGGTTTTAACCCCCACCGTGTTCATCAGCAGCGACAGCGAGGACAGGATTTCCGCCACCCCGCCGCCATAATAAGTGGAATTCACGTGGGCCACATGGAGGTGCTGCAGCGGCCGGGCTTTCTGGTAAAGGCGCTCCACTGCCTCGGCCCCGATGAGTGGCTCATAGTCTTCCACGCGCCTCAATCTGGGAAAATCCATTCTGCTTCTCCTGTATCTCCTGATCCTTCTCCGATTCCACCGTGGTAATGAAAATCTTCTTACTGACGATAAGGTTAAAGATTGCGTTGGAGGGCCTCATGTTTGAAAAACTCAGGGCCTGTCTAACGTTCCTCTTCCGACAGGGCCATGTAGCCGGAGACGATATCCAGAAGCTCTTCGGTGATGGACATCTGGCGCTGGCGATGGAACAAGGACCATAGTTCCCCCAGGCGCTCTTCGATGTTTTTTTCGGCGCCCTGCATGGAGGTGAGGCGGCTGGCGTGCTCACTGGCCAAAGACTCGGCGAAGGCCCGGTACAGGGAGACGAACAGGTGCTGGCGCACCAACCTCCGGAAGAGCAGGCTCCAATCCATGGTGAAGGCAGGGAGAACCTGGGTGGGCCACTTTTTTTCCTTAAGGGTTTTCAGCCACCACTCCTCCACGGGCAACAGATACACCGTGGTAGGGCGATACGACGCGCCTGAGAGATGTTGGCAAAAGAGCAGCACAATCCGGTGAACCTTCTGGTGAGCGTGCCACTTTTCCAATTCTATAAGAATATCGTAGGCTTGGGGGACAATCCCCGGGGCGGAGGCGGGCACCGGAAAATAATGCTGCACCGGCTGTCCCTCATCTTTGAGCCGCTCGGCGATGCGCAGACCCACTGCCAGGACGAACCGTTGCGGGATCTCGACCCCCAGGCCGTCCATGGTTTCCAGGGCATGGGTCAGGATCTGCTCGTTTAACTGCCCGCACATGCCTTGATCCGAGCCGAAGACCACGGCCCCCAAGGTGTCGCCGGGGGGCCCTGGCGCCAGGGCCAGGGCTTCCGGCCGGTTTCTCAACAGGATCTGAAACCCCAGCTCCACTGCCCGGTTGTATTCTTCCAGAGATTTGACCGCTTCCTCGTACTGACGGATGCTCACCGCGGCCAGGGCCTTCATGGTTTTGACCACGGAGTGCAAATCCTCGGCTGTCTTGATCTTCCCTTTGATGCCTTCTAAAGTTGGCATGAATTGGCCTATTTATTTTTGAGCCAGCAAAGGTTATTACTCAGAGCGAAAAGTTGATTAATCCTGATCTTCTTTAAATTCCCTAATCGCTTAAGCGAAAGGGTTCGGGTGAAGGTGAAAAATTAATCTAGTGCCGCGCTCCGTAAATAATATGGTTTTGGGGGGGAGCACAATTTCGGTAAAAAATGGCCATCTTCCCCCCCTTTTTTAAAGGGGGGTCAGGGGGGATTATGTAAGGGGTTGATAATCCCCCTAAATCCCCCTTTAGGAAAGGGGGACTTTCTAAGCTCCACCCTGGAGTGACCCCGATATTTTGCCTGATAATTTATGAAACACGGCACTAGTTCACGCTCCCCGTAATAAGTTGAGGGGGCCGGGGGCTGTCCGGCCCTGCGGCACAAACGTCTCGCCTGTGTTTCCTTTCCTCAAGCTCCCCAACAACCCCCCTTTGATCGGGAGAACAGGCATCCTGCCTGTTCCTGCACAGGCTGGAAGCCTGTGCTCCCGCGTTATTTAGAGGATTGGGGGAAAGAATTTAGGGGAGGGAGGGTGGTGACCCCTGGCCCCTTCCCCGAAACAATCAGTTACATCGAATCGACAGCCTTTCGGGCCACTTCCAGCATCGCTTGCCGGTCCTCCTCCTGGAGTTTTTCCCCGGCGCTGAGGCGGGCGCACACCCCCGGCAACTGGCTGGTGACCACGAGGCGAATCTGCCGTTCCGCCTGACTCAGACTCTCCGGGGGCAGGTGATCGAGAAGGCCCCCGGTCACTGCCACCAAAACGGCCAGCTGCTCAGGCATGGGAATCGGTTCGTACTGCGGCTGTTTGAGAATTTCCCGCACCCGCCGCCCCCGCTCCAGGGTTTTACGGGTATCTTCATCCAGCCGGGTTCCGAAGCGGGAAAAGGCCTCCAGTTCTTCAAACTGTGAATAGGACAGCCGCAGGTCACCGGCCACCGCCCGGTAGGCAGCCAGTTGGGTCTTGCCACCCACCCGAGACACGGATTTTCCCACATCCACTGCGGGCAAGAGGCCCTTTTGAAAGAGGACGGGCGACAGGTAGATTTGACCGTCCGTGATGGAAATTAGATTCGTCGGGATATAGGCGGAGAGATTTTCCGCCTCCGTCTCCACGATGGGCAGTGCGGTGAGAGAGCCTCCGCCGAAGGCTTCCCGCAGATGGGTGGAGCGTTCAAGGAGTCGTGAGTGAATGAAAAAAATGTCACCCGGATAGGCCTCCCGCCCCGGCGGCCGCCTGAGGAGCAAGGACACTTCGCGATAGGCCCGGGCGTGCAGGGTCAGATCATCATAGACCACCAGAACATCCTGGCCCTGTTCCATGAAATATTCGGCCATGGTGGTGGCGGCGTAGGGGGCCATAAACTGCAATCCGGGAGGGTCATCACCGGTAGTGACCACCACCAGGGTGTAAGACAGGGCCCCGAACCGGCGCAGGTCGGCGATAACCTTGGCCACCGAGGCGTTCTGCTTGCCGATGGCACAGTAAACGCAGAGGACCCCTTTATCCTTCTGGTTGATGATGGTGTCCAGGGCGATGGCCGTTTTCCCGGTCTGCCGGTCCCCCAGGATGAGCTCCCGCTGTCCCCGGCCGATGGGGATCAGGGCGTCCACCACCTTGAGACCGGTTTGGAGCGGCACCGTCACCGGGGCCCGGTCCATGATGCCCGGGGCCTCCCGCTCTACTGGCCGCTGCTCTACTCCCCGGAGCGGACCCTGATCGTCCAGGGGGCGCCCCAAGGGGTCCACCACCCGGCCCAGGAGACTGCGGCCCACCGGCGCATCCAGAACCCGGCCGGTGGAGTGCACCTCAGTGCCGGCGGCCAACTCTTCGCTATCGTCCAGAAGAATAATCCCCACCTCATCCGGGTCCAGGTTGAAGACCAGTCCCAGTTGGTTTCCTGGAAAACGCACCAGTTCTTCAGATCCGACGTCGCGCAAACCCTGTACCCGGGCGATCCCCTGGCTGACAAAGGTGACCGTTCCCACTTCCTGGACCTTGAGTTCCGGCTGAAAGCTCGCCAAAGCCTCTTCCAGATTCGCCAAAGAAGAATCCAGGGTATCTTTCAGGGAGTCCGGCTTTTTGTCAGTCTGTCTCATATTCAAAGATGTTGTTTGCCGGCAGCCTAAACTGGAATTTTTTCTTCCAGAATGTTTCGGGTTTCCGCTTCCAGGTCAGCCAAATACTGTTCCAGGCTCCAGGCAATCTTGTGCCCCGGGACTTTTAATTCGATGCCAGAAATAACTTCAGGAGAAGTCTGGTAGTGAATGTCAAGGCCATCCTGGAGATTAGCCCTTAAAATAATGTCAATCATTTCCTTGGCCTCTTCAGGCAGGGCAAAGGCGCTAATGATGGTGACCTCGGTGCCGCTCTTGAGGGAGTCCACCAGTTCCCGGCGCTTCTCCGGGGGGAGGTCCTGCAGCCGACGGCAGAACGCCTCGATAATCTGTTGCTCCAGGTCGGCGGTAGCCAGGTCCGCCAGGGCCCGGCGGGTGATGTGATATATTTGCCTACCGGCCCGTTGCCGCAAGTCTTCCAGGAACGTGGTCTTTTCCCGGTCAATGGCTTCATACCACCTTGACCTGGCCGTCTCCACCTCCTCCCGGGCCTCATCCAGAAGTTTTTTCCGCTCCGAGTCGGCCTCTTTCCGGGCCTGGGACAGGATGTCGCCCTGCTGTTGCTCGAGATCATCCATCTTGGCCTGATAGTGCTGGCGTTCCTCCTCCGCCTCCCGTTGCCGCTGTTCGGCCTCCGTCAAGCGGGCAGCGATCTTTTCTTCCCGCTGGTCCATGGCCCGGAGGATGCGCCCGTACAGAAAATACTTGAGCAGAGCCACCAGGATTAGAAAATTGATGATTTGGGCGATGACCGTAAACCAGTCAATGAGCACGGGCCCTCACCCCCTTTATTTGGTCACATAATCCCAAAAGGGATTGGCAAAGATGAGAATCATGGAAATAACAAAGCAATAAATGGCGGTGGATTCGATCATCGCCAGTCCCACAAAGAGCGTGCGGGTGATGGTCCCGGTTTCATCAGGCTGCTGGGCGATGGCGCTGAGGGCTTGGGCCACGGCCCGTCCTTCCCCCAGGGCCGGGCCGATGGAGCCAATGGCAATGGTCAACCCCGCAGTAATAATGGAGGCCAGGCCGATTATGCTGATGCTATCCATAGAGGTCTCTCCTTCTTAAGGTTCTTGCGCTGGCTCTTTTCTGGGGCCGGCGGCAACGGTATATTTTTCTTCCCGCTGCCGCCGGGCCTGGGTGGCTGAAGCTATGTAAACCATGGCCAGGACTGCGAAAATGTAAGCCTGGATGAGCCCGGTCAATAATCCCAGAAGCTGCATGAGAACAGGGAAAAACAGCGGGGTCACCACCAGCAGGATGGCCGCAATTTTGGTGCCGCTCATGATATTGCCAAACAGACGCACTGCCAGGGCGAGAGTCCGGGAAAGCTCGCCAATGATATGAAACGGCAGCATCAGGGGTGTGGGCTGGATATAGTGCCGCAGGTAATCCCCCAGGCCCTGATCCATGATGCCGTAGACCGGTACGGCCACGAACACCAGGATGGCCAGGGCCGCGGCGGTGGAAAGAGATCCCGTGGGCGGCACATACATATATCCCGGGAGGATGGCCAAGAGATTGGAGACGGCAATGAAAATAAACAATGTCCCGACAAACAGCAGGTAACGCCGGGGGTTCTCCTGGGAAACTTCGGCAATCTGGCCGCATATCCCGTCAATCAGAACTTCCAGCAGGTTTTGCCAGCGTGAGAATCTGGTTTCAGAAGTCAGCTTCCTGGTTCCCAGCCAAGCAATGAGAACCAGCAGTCCCATCACCAGCCAGGTGAAGACAATGGTGGCGTTGAGGGACACCCAGCCCCACCGCCAGAAGACCACGGCATCCGGGCTGATGTCCTTCAAGCGCATGACATCCACGGAGCTCTCCTTACTCGCCGGGTGTTTGGGAGGAAACCGGCCCCAAGCGCCGGACTAAAATAGTGCGCATCAGTAAAAACCCCACCAGACAGGCCAGTAGCCGCTCCCATTTTCCGGCCATGACCAGATAAAACCCTGCCAGGGTGAGACCCAGCCGGATCATCAGACTCACCAGCGACAGAAACCCCGGGTGGCGGGCCCCGGGCAAGCGTTGCACGGTGAGCCACAAGCCGCCGAAATACCAGAGCCCCAGCGCCAGTCCCGCCATCAAGGCCAGGAGAAGAGACAATATCAGGGTCATACTGGACTTTCTTCCTGGGGCTGGGGCCAGCGCCTCAGGAGAGACTTCACCATCAGGGGAGGGAAAAGGCAGGTGACCGCGGACACCATCACCATGGCGGCATAGGCCTCAGGCGGCACGGCCCAGGGTCCGAGTTCGACCCCCTGTTCCATGATGATCAGGGCAATCTCGGCCCGGGGCACCATGCTGAAGCCCAGCAGCACCGCCCCGCTCCCCCCCAGGGCGAACCAGGTGGGCGCGCCATGCCCCACCACTTTTCCCAGGATGGCTCCTAGTAACAACAGCAACCCCAACCCCAAGGCGCCGACTACAATTCCCGGATTGATATTTAATCCAATCCCGATGAAGAAAAAGGGACTGAAAAGCTCAAAGAGCGACCCGAAGGAGGCGTCAATGGTCACGGAAGCGGGGTCCCCACTGAACACCAGTCCCGCAAAAAAGGCGCCGAGGGCCACGGAAAACCCCATGAGATCGGCCAGGGCGGCGATAATAAATCCGATGCCGGCGACCAGCAGCATGGCCGCCGGTGGCGAGCCGATCCTCTGAAAGAATTTGGTCAAGCGCTGCTCCAGAAATTGGGCAAACAGATAACAACCGGCCCCAAATGCCATCAGTTTGACGACCAACAAAAACGTAGTTCTGCCCAGGAGGGGAAACACCATTCCGTCCCCAGTTTCCAGAACCGGCGCCACGGCAAACAACAGGGCCATGAAGATGATGGCGGAAATATCATCCAGCTCGGCGACGTCAATCAACAATTCCCCCGTGGGCGAATTGATGGCCCCGGCTTCTTGCCAGATGCCGGCGGAGACTCCCACGCTGGTAGCGGTCAGGGCAATGGCAATAAACAGGCTCGGAATCAAGGCCAGCCCCACCAGATAATAGGCAATCCCATAGCCCAGGGCGCCGCTCAAACAAACGCCGCTTATCCAGATGTAGCTGGCCCGGCGCAACTGTCGCAGGAGTTTAAAAATATTGCTTTCCAGGCCGACGCGAAACAGAAGGGTAATGATACCGAGTTCGGCCAGGAGTTTGAATATCTCTCGGGCCCAGGGCGACAGGAAGGTGTAATGGAAATCCGCCAGATTGAGCAGAAAACCGAGGACCATGAAGCCCACCAGCGGCGGCAGGCCGCCCCTGGTAAAGCAGCCTCTCACCAGGATGGCCAGCACCATGATGCAGCCCACCAGCAGAATTATCAAGGGATGGTTAAACTGCGTCTCAACCACGTTGGCTTTCCCGCTTGATCCAGTACCAGGCGTTCACACAACCCACCACGACCCCCACAAAAAGGAGCATAACGGTCCAGGAATACCGGCTGGGCCAGGTGGTGTCGATCCAGAGTCCGAGCGCGATGCCGACCAGGGTGGGGACGGCCACCGACCAACCCACCAACCCAAACATACCCAGTCCAAACCAGACCTTGGGACGGTCCTCTTGTCTGGCCTTGAGCTTACGCGCTTCTTTGGCTTCGACCTGCCGGCTGAATTCCTTGGAGTTTTCCGAAGAGGTCTCCGGCGGTGTGTCAGAATCGTTCACGTTCACCCAATTTCATGAATTTGCGGACAATATCGGCTTCCAACCTGGCCCCGGCGGCCAAAGCCTTTTTTTCCCGTTCGTCCGTGACCTGAAATTCCCGGGCCACCGTCTCTCTGAGTTTCCCCAATGCCAAACTGCGCACCGCGTTGCGGGTGGACACCAGGACTTCCTGACCCACCTTGACCAGGATGCCCTCGTCCACCGCCACGAACTCCTCCTGCCCCTCCGGGGTGAAAAACGTCAGAATACCCGGCACCAGCGCCGCCACAAAATCGATATGCCGGGGCAGGAGGCAAAATGAACCATTCTCCGCTTCGGCAATGACCTTGGTGGTTTCCTGGTTCACGATGATGCGGGTAGGCGTCAGCACTTTCAGCCGCATGTTCAGCCCTCGTCAATGGCCCCCAGCATGTAAAGCTGTCGTTCCGGGGTCTCGGCGAACTCGTCGTTGAGAATGCGCTCACAACCCGTGAGCGCCTCTTCCAGGCTCACCGTCCTGCCCTTGTGGCCGGTGAACTGTTCGGTGACCACAAAGGGCTGAGTCAAAAAGCGCTCCAGGCGCCGGGCCCGGTTCACTGTTAACCGGTCTTCCCGGGAGAGTTCTTCAATTCCCAGCATGGCGATGATGTCCTTCAAGTCCTCATAGGACGCCAGGGTCTTGCGAATTTCCTGGGCAATCGTGTAATGCCGCAGGCCGGCGATATGGGGCGCCAGCATCTTGGAACCGGACTGCAAGGGGTCAATGGCCGGGTAGAGCCCCTCGCTGGCTCGCTTCCGGGACAGGACAATGAACGCCGACAAGTGGCCGAAGGTGTGCACCGCGGCCGGATCGGTGAAGTCGTCGGCCGGCACGTACACCGCCTGCACGGAGGTGATGGCCCCCGCGGCGGTATTGCAGATGCGCTCCTCCAGTTCAGCCAACTCCGTCCCCAGGGTGGGCTGGTACCCCAGGCGGGAGGGCAACTGGCCCATGAGACCGGAAACCTCGGCCCCCGCCTGGATGAATCGGAAGATGTTGTCAATCAGCAGGAACACATCCTGGCGGGCGTCGTCCCGGAAATACTCGGCCATGGTCAGGGCCGCATGCCCCACCCTGAACCTGGCCCCCGGAGGCTCGTTCATCTGGCCAAAGACCATCACGGTGTTGTCCAGGACCCCGGCCTGCCGCATCTCCCGGTACAGTTCCTCGCCCTCCCGGCAGCGTTCGCCAATACCGCAGAACAGGCTCACCCCTTCGTGCTGGCCCACCATGTTGTGGATCATTTCCATGATCAACACAGTTTTGCCCACCCCGGCGCCGCCGAAGAGCCCTGCCTTGCCGCCCCGTTCCAGAGGGGCCAGGACGTCGATGGCCTTGATGCCGGTGGTAAATATCTCGGAAATGGTGGACTGACGGCTGAGAGGCACCGGTTTCTGGTGAATGGAGCGCCAGTCGCCCCCGGTTATGACCTCCTTGCCGTCGATGGTTTCCCCGAAGACGTTGAAGACCCTTCCCAGGAGTCGCTCCCCCACCGGGACTTTCAGGGGGTGGCCGGTGTCAGTAATCTTGGAGCCCAGGGCCAGACCGCGGGTCGGCGTCAAGGCGATGCCCCGCACCACCTGGGAATTTTGATGATTGATGACTTCGATGACCATGGCGCCGCCCTCTCCACCCCGCAGCAGGTTGTTGAGGGGTGGCAGGCGTTCCGGAAAGAGCGCATCCACCACGCTCCCTCTCACTGAAGTCACGGTTCCCAGGTTTGCTTCCGGATGGTTCATAGTGTCCGGCATCGCTCAGGGGAAAAGATGAAGGTGGAGAGTAACTGCTGGACGATTCTTGGTATTAAGATACCTGATTTTACCGGGAACTGTCCAGCCCCCGATGACCTCGGGGATTGGCCAGTCACGGAAAATTAATGGTGATTTTCAGAGGCTCGCCTCGTCTCTCCTCCGGTTAACTCCACCCAGGTTTGATACTTAAATCATATCCGCAATTTTTCCCGACCTGAGGATAATTATTGAGTTTGGCAAGATAGCGTGTCACGGCCAGGCGATAATGGTAGGATGATTTAGAAGCTCACCTTTGGGTCTATGAGGGCGTGGGGGTGAAATTCCTCAGCTCTCCCCGACCCAATCCGTTGAGATTGTGGCCAAGGCCCAGGCTCTCATCCGGTTGGACAGAATAGGTAGAATAGAACCACAAGGTTCTCAAACTCCGGCGCAAACTGCATAAATTAGGGGTCTGGGACAGGAGAAGATCTACTCTGTTAGGCACCCTCCTGGCCACGGTTTCCCATGATGATATCAGTTTGACTTTCTTTGATTTCTAATGAAAATTATGGTTTAATTATTTTGAACTACTGACACAAGTGTTTTTTCTCTCTGGGGAGAAGGAAGGTCAACAAGCTGAATGGTAAAAAATGACCAAGGATAAAAAAAGAGGTTATAAATGGCATTACTAAGAATTCCCTGGAATTTAAATTTACGTCAAAAAGTAATCCTGGGCCTCGCCGCCGGAATATTAGCGATCGGGTTCATCGGAGTTGTATCTTATCATTATTTGCGCGCAATAGAACTCAAACAGCATTTTGTGGAGGTGGCCGATGACTTAAGTAACATCACCTTGGAGATCAGACGTTATGAAAAGAACTTTCTTCTTTATGGCTCAAAAGGAGATTTAGAAGAAAATCAACGCTATATTCAAAACGGCCTTGATTTGCTCAGTACGCTTGATTCAGAAGTGAAAGGCTTGGAGGGAGCTCCCAAAGTTAATCTTATCCGCCAGGAATTCTTGTCTTATAAAAACATCATGGAACAGATGGGGGCGATGACTGGGAGCCAATCAAGCTCCCACGAGTTGGAAGATCAATTGCGTGAGCATGGCAAACGCTTGGTGGAGCTGTCCAATCAGCTGGTCCGTTTCGAACGCAAAAAGATCCTCGAAATCATTAAGACTTTGAAGACGCAACTTCTGACCTCATTGGGGATTTTTGTGGTTCTGGGAGGGTTTTTAGTTTTCATCGTAAGTCGAAAAATCCTTCAACCTTTAAAGACTATTGAAAAAACCACCCTCCGTATTGCCATGGGAAACTTTACCCCCCTGCCCGTGCTCGATACCCGGGACGAGACTCAGAGGGTGGTGGAGGCTTTTAACCGGATGGTCCAGGAGCTGGAGAAGCGTCAGGATCAACTGGTGCAGGCGAAAAAACTATCGTCCCTGGGCGTGTTGACCTCAGGGGTGGCTCACCAGCTCAACAACCCGCTTAACAATATTTCCACTTCGTGTCAGATTCTCCTGGAAGAATTGGAAGATTTGGAGACCTATGATTTAGCATTCTTCCAAAAAATGCTGACCAATATTGAACAGGAGGTGGACCGGGCTCGAGACATCGTCAAGGGTCTGTTGGAATTTTCCCGGGTGAAAGACTTCGCCCTCAAACCAACGCCCCTCAAAGCAGTGGTGGATCGGTCCATCCGACTCATCTCCAGCCAGGTTCCTGCGGGCATCGATATTATCGAGCACGTTCCCGATGATCTGATTCTCCAGCTTGATGCTCAGCGGATGCAAGAGGCCTTGTTGAACTTGCTGATGAACGCCCTCCAGGCCATACCCCACCTTCCCGGGCAGATCAAAATCGAGGCTAAGCCGAACAAGAAGGACCAGCGGGTGATAATTACTGTGGAGGATACCGGTATAGGAATTTCCAAAGAAGACCTGGGACGTATTTTTGATCCGTTTTTTACGACCAAGGAAGTAGGCTCTGGGACCGGCTTGGGTCTCTCCATCGTTTACGGCATCATCCAAAAGCATCAGGGATCCATTACGGCCGAAAGCAAAGAAGGTGAGGGAACGCGGTTTATTATCCGATTGCCGTTTCAGCCGCCTGCTCCCGATGAGAGGCCCTCTTAATGAAGCAGGCCCGGATATTGATTGTCGAAGACGAATTCATCGCTCGGGAGAATCTGGAGCACGTATTGCAAAAAGAGGGCTACCAGACCGTAGCACTGGATAACGGCGTCAAGGCACTCAAAGAGCTGGAAAAAACCGAGTTCGACCTGGTGATGACCGACCTTCGCATGCAGCAAGTGGACGGCATGCAGATTCTTGAGCGCACTCGGGAGCTCTACCCGGACACCGAAGTAATTATGATCACCGGCTACGCCACCGTGTCATCCGCCGTCGAAGCTATGCAAAAGGGAGCTTATCACTATCTGGCCAAACCTTGTAAAATCGATGAGGTGAGAATTCTGGTGCGCCAAGCGCTGGAACGAAGATGGCTGAAACAAGAGGTTATTGAACTAAGGCAACAAATTCAAACTCAGAAGGGCATTCCCCAGTTGATCGGGAAGACCCCCCAAATGGATGCTTTGAAAAACCTCATTGCCCAGATTGCTCCCACCGACTGCACCGTGCTTATTTTAGGAGAGACCGGCACGGGCAAGGAACTGGTGGCCAAAGCCATTCATCACCTGAGCTCCCGGTCCGACCAGCGGTTCCTGGCCATCAACTGCGGCTCCTTTACCGAGGAGCTTCTGGCCCATGAACTGTTCGGCCATGAAAAAGAGGCCTTTACCGGAGCCCGGGGCGTCAAGAAGGGCCTATTGGAAGTGGCCACGGGAGGGACGATTTTTCTGGATGAGATCGCGGAGATGTCTCTTTCCATGCAGGTGAAACTCCTCCGGGTCCTGCAAGACAAAACTTTTTTCCGCATTGGGGGCACCACGGAAATTCCGGTGGACATTCGCGTTCTGGCGGCCACCAACAAAGACCTAAAAAAAGAAGTTGAACGAGGCACGTTTCGGCAAGACCTCTATTACCGCCTGGACGTTATAACCCTGGAGGTGTCGACACTCTCGGAAAGAAAAGATGATATCCTTCTTTTAAGTCAGCACTTTTTGGAAAAATTCTCCAGAGCCCAGGGGAAACAGGTGGAAAAGCTCAGCAATGAAGTTATGGATATTCTCCTGAGTTATGCTTTCCCAGGGAATGTCCGGGAATTGGAGAACATTATCGAGCGGGCTGTAACTCTGGCCTTAGGCTCTACGGTGGAGGTGTCACATCTACCTGCGGATCTTCGGGAGCAGCGGTTTGACATTCAGCGCCGGCCTAAATCAGAACTTCACACTTTGGAAGAGAATGAGCAGGAATACATCAGCTGGGTTCTCACCCAGATGAACGGTAACAAGACCAAGGCGGCGGAGATATTGGGGATCGACCGGGTATCCCTGTGGCGGAAATTGAAGCGCTATAATATGGATACCTGATACTCGAAACTCAGTGAGGCATCAGGACCGCATCTAACAGGGCCTGATCAATTTCAGTGACCAGAAGTATTTCCAAGCCTTCCTTCAGTTCCTCCTCAATATCATTCAGATCGACGGCATTGCGTTGAGGAAAAACAACAATCCTCACTCCGGCCCGCTGGGCTGCCAAAAGTTTTTCCCGAATCCCACTAACCGGCAGAATGCGGCCGCTTAAGGTTAACTCTCCGGAGAGGGCCACATCCCGGCGTGCCGGCCTGCCGGTGAGCAGGGAAATCAAGGCCAGGCCGATGGTGAGGCCGGCCGAGGGACCGTCTTTGGGGATGGATCCGGCTGGGATGTGGATGTGAATATCCTGCTCTGCAAAAAAGGTCGGGGCAATGTTTAATTCCTCGGCGTGACTGCGGACATAGCTTAAGGCGGTTTGCGCCGACTCTTGTAGAACGCTCCCCAATGATCCGGTGAGGATGAGCTGCTTATTGCCCTGCATAGCAGCCGCTTCCACGAAAATAATCTCTCCGCCGAATTCCGTCCACACCAGGCCGGTGGTGACGCCGAGGCGATTTTGGGCCTCGGTGACTTCGTGGGCAAACTTGCGAGGTCCCAGCAACTGTTCCACCAAGTCTTCATCAATGGTGGTGGGACAAGCGCCAGCCTCACCCTTTAAGCATATGCGGGCCAGTTTCCGGCAGACCGTGGCAATTTCCCGCTCCAGGTTGCGCAGCCCGGCTTCCCTAGTATAGCCTCGAATGATTTGGAGGATCGCTTCATCGGTGAAATCAACGGTGAGGTGGGATAAGCCGTGTTGCTGCAGTTGGCGGGGAATCAGATAATTTCTGGCGATTTGCCGTTTTTCATGTTCCGAGTATCCGGGAAACGGGATGACTTCCAGGCGGTCCAGCAGAGGCGTGGGCAGATTTTCCACCACATTGGCGGTGGTGATGAACATCACCCCGGAAAGATCAAAAGGCACATCCAGATAGTGGTCCATAAAATGACTGTTTTGCTCCGGATCCAGTATTTCTAAGAGGACCGAGGCCGGGTCTCCTTTGAATCCCTGGCCCACCTTGTCGATCTCGTCCAGCATGAAAACCGGGTTTTTTATATCCAGTTTCCTGATTTCATTGATAATTCTGCCCGGCATCGCCCCCACATAGGTCCGGCGGTGACCCCGCAGATCGGCTTCATCCCGCAGGCCCGCCAGGGACAGGCGCACAAATTTGCGTTCCAGGGCTTCGGCGATGGACTGCCCGATGGAGGTTTTCCCGGTGCCTGGCGGGCCGGCAAAACAGAGGACAGGGCCGCGCACATTCTGAAAAAGGCGCTTCTTCTCTGAAACTTTTCTAACGGTTTCCCGCATTTCGTCAATCTTGATGGGCTTGGACAAGTAATGCACCGCCCCTTTCTGTAAAGCCATCACCGCCGAATCCACGGTGGCGTATCCGGTGACCATCATGATGGCGGCATGGGGGGCGATCTCTTTGGCGGCTTCCAAAAGTTGGATGCCGTCCATCTTTTCCATTTTGAGATCGGTAAGGATCAGATCGAATTCCTGTGCCTTTATCTTTTCTAAGGCTTTTATGCCATTTTCGGCGGTCTTTACCTGGTAGCCCTCTTTTTTCAAAATATGTTCCAGGTTGGTGCGGGCAATTTCTTCATCATCAACCACCAGAACCTGAAAAGGCCGCTCCAGGCGAAGCGTGCGGACGGCAAGATATTCCAGGATCCGCTCCTTGACGTGTTTCAGCCCAAAGTGCTCGGACTCCAAAATATGTTCAGCCCGCTTCAGATCAAGATTATCCTCAGTAAAGCTTTGCCAGGGCAGAGAGAGCAGATACTCCACATAGTTGATACCGATCGAGTACTCCGGAACAGACGGGTCGGTTTTCTCCAACCGCTCCAGTTCCCTGGCCACCACCTGAGCCACCTCTGCGGGCAGGCTGGTTTTTTCCACCACGGCGCGCAGTTCCCGCAACTCAGAACTTATTTTGGGGGCTTCTTCTTCAGATTTCCGAAAAAAGACCATCTGATCAGCCTCTCCTTAGGGCAAGCATGAAGTCAAGGACACTGTTCACCTCAAACATAAAGAAAAAAATCAGTGAAAGCAATTTCATCTAAAGGTTTGGCCCAGGATTTGACCCGGAGGTATTTCATTGTGCAACACTACCCCAGCCTGCTGCAACAGATATATAACTTACTGATATTATTTATAATAATAAAATTGCTGAAATATATGTTGCAATAAGCAACACGAGTGAGAAGGGGACATTTTTAGAAGCAAACCGATTTATCAAGTAATTACAGCTAATTAAATATATTGAGCCGTTTGGCACAAAACTTGGATAAAGAATTAGTAAAAATGCACGACTCTGGAGGTCATCATGAAATTTTTAGATAGGTGGCAGGCTTTTTGGATGGCAGTCAGCTTTGCGGAAGCCGGTGAGCAGGATACGGCCATCGACATCTACAAAAGCACCCAAAAGCGTCCGGATAAAAGAGTGACTGACCGGCAGCGTCCCACCCCGCGTCAGCGCCTTTACCGGACCTAAACAACCATTAATCACCGGATTTAGAGGTCCATCATGGTCCTGAAACGACTCCGAAAGTTTATGGAACGTTGGCAGAAGCCTCATAAGCCTTCCAAAGTGGAAGTTAAGAGGCAAAGGCACCTGGGAGCTGATTACGAGGATACCATGATGGCTGTCACCTTTGCCGAGGCCGGGGCCCCGGAGCAGGCTCTGGAGTTCCTAAGCCAGCGTGGGAATCGCAAAATCCTGGTGCTGGGTCAGGAAGACACCTTCACCGAACCGGTCATGGAATACGCCACCCTCCTGGCTGAGCGACTGGGCTACGACCTGGTCGCTCTGAGTGTCGGGAACGCCCCATCAGGAAAGTTTCCGTCGCCTTTCGGTCAGCATTTGCAAGAAGAATTCCAGTGCCAAGCGGCGGCAGCCGCGGCGGTGCTTGAACAAAAAGCGGCTCAAAAAAACATCCGCTGCACCCATGTGGTAAAGTTCGGGGAGGTTGATCGAGCCGTTGACGAGGTCAACCGGGAATATCGGCGGGTTGAACTGGTGATCACTGATTCTAAGGTCAAACAAGAAAAGTTCAACGCCCGAGTGAACCTGCCAGTGTTCAATTTGAAAAGTTATCCATAAGGAGAAATGGTCATGCCTAAACTTGCCCTTCAAAAAAGAAAGAAAGCTGTAAAGAGCACCATCGTCTTCGGTGTCCTCACCGCTGCCCTGTATGCGGCCGTGTTCCTGAATCAGGGCACCGTGATGACCTATTTTACCAAAGGGGGAATGTACGCGGCGCTACCGGTGCTTACCGCCTTCATTTTTTCCTTTGCCCACGGCGCCTTCACCGGTAGCTTCTGGTCGGCCATGGGCATTGAGGCTTCTAAGAAAGTGACCAGAGTCGAGCTCCCCGCCACCAAGCCGGCAAAAAGCGTGCGTCCTCGCCCTCGGCTTCATCTGAGAGCATAATAACTGGTCGTTTGAATCGGCATCTGATACTATAAGTTGGCTAATCCCACAGGGCAGCCTGTGGGATTAGCTTGTCAACAAAGGGCAATAGCAATCACAGGAGGTTCTTAAAATGCACGGGGCAGAGCAACTCGCCTTCATTGACCTGAGTTTATACTCAGTCATTTTCCTGTTCGTGCTCGGCTTCATCGGCGGTTTGGTCAGCGGTTTCATCGGCTCCGGAGGAGCCTTCGTCCTGACCCCGGGCATGATGACCTTGGGCGCACCGGGGGCGGTGGCCGTGGCCAGCAACATGTGCCACAAATTTCCCAAAGCCATGGTGGGAGCCTATAAACGCTGGAAATACGGCCAGGTGGACCTCAAGCTGGGTATAGTTATGGCCATTTCCGCCGCCGGCGGGGTTCTGCTTGGCATAAAAATCCAGGAGGCTATTCTGGCCGCTTGGGGGGAAGCGGGCTCCAACCTGTATATCAGCGTGGCCTTTGTGATCGTCCTGGTGGTAGTGGGAGGGTATGTCTTCCGGGACGCCCTGCAGTTAAAAAAGAGCGGTGTTGAAGCCACCGTCACCAAGCTGGCCAAAAGACTGCAAAGTATCAATCTGCCCCCCATGATTTACTTCAAGACCGCTAATGTCAGAATATCCTTGTGGTTCACCATCCCGGTAGGTTTTGCCACCGGCATGCTGGCGGCCACCATTGCCGTGGGCGGCTTCATCGGGGTCCCGGGCATGATCTATGTGGTTGGGGCCTCGGGGCTCATGGCCTCTGCCACCGAACTGGTGATAGCTTTTATCATGGGATTCACCGGCTCCATTAAATGGGGCATTCTGGGCATGATTGACATCCGGATGACCTTGCTCATCCTGGCCGGCTCCTTGTTTGGGGTGCAGCTCGGCGCCATCGGCACCACCTATGTCAAGGACTACATGGTTAAGTTAGTCATGGGCACCATTATGCTGATCGTGGCGGTCAGCCGGGGCCTGGCCATCCCGAAATATCTGACCCAGCTTCAGATCATCTCTATGTCTCCAGGGACTTTAACAATACTCAGCACCATCAGCTATATCTCCATGGTGATTGCCCTGGCTACCGGTTGCGTGATCATTTTGGGAGCAATGTTTAAAGGCATCAGGGCCGAAAAGGCCAAAGAGGCGTCGGAAGCCACGTCGTATAAAAAAGCGAAAGCATCCTGAGGAAAGCTAATTCCCCCTCAACACCAGACTGGTAAAATTCTCTGGACAGTCCTCATGTACCCGACTTAAAGTGGGTGGACCTGGTCCACCCTTGTCACTTTAGGGGACAAACCTCAGCCTTCTGAGGCCCGGTCCGTAAGGCCCTATTTCAGCGGATAGGCGGGCCGGTGGCGAATCCCAAGAACAGTATTCAAGGAGAAACATGGGCATGTACAAGAAACTGCTGGTGGCGATGGACACCTCCGAAACCAGTCTCCACGCGTTCAAGGAATCCCTGCGGATCTCGAAAGAAGACATCATGGTCTTAGCCGTTGCCCCCCCCTACTCAGGTGATTTGCGGGTCATGGGAGCCAGCGACATTACCCAACTGCTCAGAGAACCATGCGAGGTTGCCCTCAACAAAGCCATGGCAATGGCCGAGGACGAGGGGGCAGAGATCAGGCCGGTCTGCGTTATGGGCGAAGCTTATGAGACCATCGTGGATGTGGCTGAGGACGAAGGCCGCGACCTTATTGTAATGGGGGTGAAAGAGGCGAGGTTCCTGGTGGGCAGCACTACCGCCCGGGTCATTGGCTTCAGTAGTCAGGACGTGCTGTTAATCCCGGAAAAGGTCGCTGTCGGTTGGGAGCGAATTTTGCTGGCCACAGACGGTTCCGAACACAGTCGTAAGGCCATGGAAAAGGCCCTTGACCTGGTCCAATTCTCCGGAGGGACCTTAAAAGTTGTCTCAGTTCTGGAGATTTCCTCTCACATCTATGCAGTGGCGCCGGAGCTTACCCAAGAAAAAATCAAACTGCCCAAACAATATGTGGAAGAGGTGAAGGAACAGGCTACCTCCCGGGGTATCCTGGCGGAAGGTTTCGTGCGGGAAGCCGAATCTGCCGATGAAGTAATAATCAAGCTTGCCCGAGACAAAGACATCGACCTGATTGTCATGGGCTCCCACGGGCGCACGGGATTAAAGCGGCTCCTGATGGGTAGCGTCACCGAGCGGGTCATCGGCCATGCCCCCTGCCCTGTCCTGGTTGTAAAAATTTAGAATATAAGCATAATCAAGGTCTTCAAAAAATAGCTTCTGGTTAAATTGAGTCTAGTGCGATAGTATCTTGCGGGGCGGGCCGGGAAATCATGGGCCCCTTGGCACAGGCCTTTCACCTGTGTTTGCCCTCACACTCCCCTTAGGGCTCGCCGGCCCCTGTTTTCGTCCTGCTCCTGGGCCTCTTGGGTTGGCGGCCAAGAGGGGCCGAGATGTTCAGACACCATTGAAAAATACGAGGCGGGGTCAATCGTGGCCCTGCCATTTTAATTGAACCCGAAAAAATTTTAAGTGGGCATTAGCTGCTCTTCTCAGAAACTTAGCAAGCGGCCCAAAAGTTCCCATCTCCAGGTTATATCTGGAATTTTTCCCTACTCAAGCGATAATTGTCGACCCTGGCAAGCTACGCGCCCCTGATCTCTGTCGCCAACTGCCCGTTATGGCCGAAGCCTTAGGAATAGATTTTTTATAAAATCTTATGCTATCATGCCTCCCTCATAACAATTGGGCTGCCTAAAAAGTAACCTTTGGGGGATTAACCTCGGGAAAGGAGGTCTCCAAAACCACCTTTTGACTGTGATGGCTAAGCCTGCTACATAATCTCAACGGTAACAATTTCACCCAGGCCGCTCGATATGGCCGGAAAGGCCCGGTCGCCGGGGTGGGAGAGGAATAGGTTATCACCCACAAATCAGTCGGAAAAGGTAGCTAGTCTTCATGCTCTTGTTGCTGCAAACGGTCGAAGAGGCTGATCCCCCCCAGGTTCAGCGGTCTTTGTTCGGCCGACGAAAATATTTGTACATCGGAATTTTGGTATTGCTGGTTCTCGGGGCCATTGAAGCGGGTTTGAAATTTCTGTATTCACTCCGTGATAAAGAGCCTACAGCTCACCAGCAGGTAGCCCGGATTACTCCCTACGCCAACCTTGATTGGCCCAAGGAGTATTTTGCCGAGCAGAGCCGCACGAAAAACCAGTTTGTCCCCTACCTGATGTGGCGCCACCAGGAGTTTCACGGCAAACACCTCAACATTTCTCCCGAAGGTCTCAGGAGAACCTGGAACCCGCCGGTGTCAGAGGGCCAGGTAGTGAAAAAGGTCTTTTGCTTCGGAGGCTCTACCACCTGGGGGGTGGGGGCCCGAGATGACTTCACCATCCCCTCCCTTCTCTCAAAAAAGCTGAACCGGGAAACGGCCCGCTATGTCGTAGTCAACTATGGGGAGCAGGGCTACACCTTGACCCAAGAGGTTATGTCTTTGGTGTTACTCCTCAAACAGGGGAATATCCCCGACTATGTCATCTTTTATGACGGAATTAACGAAGTCATGGTGGGCACGAGTAACAACAAACCGGGATCGATTTTCGGGGCCGATAACATACGCCGCCTGCTTTTTAAGCGGGAAAGAGAAACATTCTGGACCAAGTTCAACAATGAGCTGCGGCGAACCAGCATCTTCCGGGGAATAGGGGAGGTGAGGGACTTAGTAAGGCCCTATATACAGAAACCGAATAGTATTACCCCGGAAAAAGATAAAGCCCTGCAACGACTGGCGGATGATATCGTGCAGGACTATATCAGGAATGTCGAGGTAGTGAAGCACCTGGCCCAGGCCTATGGTTTCCAATACCTGTTCTTTTGGCAGCCGGCCCTTTGCACCAACCAGGCTCTAACCGCCGAGGAAAAGAAGCTGCCCGCCTGGACCGACAGGAAAATGGTAAAAATGTACCAACTGGTCTATGACCGGATGGACCGATTCAAAATGCCTCATTTTTACAATATTGCCAACATGTTCGACCAGAAGAAAAAAACCCTTTACTTTTCTTGGGCCCACCTCACCGAAGAAGGCAATAACTTGGTGGCGGAGCGCATCTCCCAGATTTTCAAGCGGGAATTTCCCTCGAAAATCTCAACTCAAACTAAGAAGACGCCTGACCCGAGCTGATCTGCTTTTAACCCTGAATGGGAGAAATTCGCCATCAATCAATAGTTATCCTTTTGACCTTGGTCGCCTCCCCCGCCGGATATTTAGCCGGGGATCACCAACCTGGTCTTGGGGTAATAAAACAAAAGTGGAATAGTCTAGTTAACTGCCCTGACTAGAAACTTATCAAGCGGCTGAAAATTCAACCTATTCAGAACATATCAAGACTTTTGGACTGAAAACAATGAAGCAAAAAGGGACCGTTCTGGTCCCTGAAAAGATATAACCCCGGAGCCCAGTCCCTTGCTTTAACTGGCACATCCCCGGTCAGATTCTTAAAATTTTCCCTATCCCTTTTACGCTGGCTTGGCGGCCTTACGCTTGAGTCGATTTCCCAGGCCTTTATCTATCGCTAACTTCCGGCGCTGCTCGGAGTATTCCTTGCACACTAAGGGATACTTCTTGCGGTCTAGGCCATAGCGCTGGAAATATTCCTTCGGCAGCAAATTATGGGCCTTGCGGAGATGAGTTTTCAGGGTGCGCATTTTTTTGCCGCATTCCAGGCAGACAACGTATTTTGCCTTGACTATCTCCCTTAGCGGAATCGGCGGTTTCTTCACTGCTTCCCTCAGCACTTCCACCTCTTGGGAAGAAGTTAGGTCCGCTATTGCCTCCCTAACTTCCAAGGAGGTCAAAATACCATAAATTTCTTTGAGTTCTTCAACTAATTCTTTGGGGGTTAGTTCCGTCATGGAGGCATGGGACATGACGATCTGTGCCGCTAATTTCAGTACTTCGCTGGCCATGGGTAACCTTCCTTTTTTTAATTTAATGAATAAAATAAGAAATTAAAATTCTGTAGGATTATATTTAATTATACTTGGCCTCAAACTGTCAAGAAAATTTATTACCTTCCTTATACAGTGTTTCTTTGTTTATTCTGGCAAGCTAGCAAAAGTAATGAACATGGTGAAATGCCTGATTTAGTCATCAGGACTTTTCTTACTTAATCTAAGTGACTCTTCCTGACAAAATCCCATATAAATAAAATTTGCACCGTATAATCCCTTCATGAAAGACTTCAGAGCATGCAGGAGATCCACCCAAACAAAAGCGGAAAGGCGGGAGCATCCCCCATGCCACTCTCTTGCCCAGCACCTAGCTACAAAGGTGATGATATTCAGATCAAATCTACAATTTTCGAGGGTCTGGTGATAACTGAAGCTCCTGGCAAGTTATGCGCCACCACCTCCTACCAGAACATCATCTTTCAAAGTGTTTTTTGGATCGGATGGTCAGACAGTTACAAATTCCTTTCTCTCACGATAGAGAAAACGGATTTCTTTTTAAATTCCACTATGACGAACTTGGATGGATTCATGGGATCAATCAATATCTTCATATGATCTTTTTCGGGGAAGAAAATATAATGAAAATATTTTGATTGGTAATATTTATGTCCATCATATTCATAGGCAAATTCAAGCTTATGCATAAAGGCACTGGGCTCGACTGAAGTAATTTGGGCGGCAATTTCGACACCCTTTTTGGCAAGATTTAAGGCGGTATTTATTTTATATAGAGAAAAGGGAAGACACGCCAAGCATACTGCGGCAAAAAAAATAATAAGAACCGTTGCTAATGATTGCGGCAAGTTAAGAAAATGTATTACCAGAAGAATAATCAATGACCAAAAGCAGGTGACTATCAAGAAATCATTAAGAAAAAGCTCTTTTAGCACCTTTCTTTTTTTACTATTTTTCATAATGTGGTTACCGTTAGATATTATCTCCCAATTGCCATTCTCCTGCATGGGAACCTTTGACAAGATGTGGCTTTAACCAAGATTAGGCTCCAACCTTGGTTACCGCAAAATTTATGTTGAGCACACCTTTTCACGAATGTCAATGAGATACCTTGTTAACTTTTAAGCCAAAGTTAAAGAGTAAATAGCTTTGTGAGTTTCTAAAGGGAGATTACTAATCTCTGCTCTGCTTAGAAACTTATCAAGCCGCTGAAAAATCTACATATTCAGAATATATCGAAACACTTGGCCCTTCATCCAAGGTTCATTCCGCAAAGGTCCGCCGCATCCAACCCCGGTTCAGACCCATCCTAGGTCTGTTATTCAAATCATATCTGCAATTTTTGAGGGTCTGGGGATAACTGCAGGATTTGGCAAATTAGCTTGACGCAATGCCGTTCACCGGGGCGCGGCGAACAGTTTATCACAGCAGGACGCCGCTATTCCCCGCCTCCGGTGCAACGGCTTGTTGGGTGTCGCTACCAACACTTCGGGTCCTCTCTTGCTGGATCGAAGGCTTCATTTTGCACTTCGATAACAAGATCGTAGGTGGACTCCGGGGCGAAGGCCTGCCGGAGAGAGGTAGAATCTCCTACTTCAGCCCGTTCAGCAGCTTGGTCTATCAGAGTAGCCAAATCGGCCAAGCTTTGCAGAGGCCCGGCAATCCAATGATCAGTGATCTCCGGCCGATGGGCGGTGCCGATCTCGAGATATATATACGGCCCGAAGTGCTGATGTTCAGACAAAGTTTCATTCCTCGGATTGAGCGCGTATTCTCGAACCGTCCGAGCGAATTTGCCGATTCCGGCAACCGACCCGACGATGCGCCAAGTTCTCGACGTATCTTCTCGGTCGTAGAAGAAGCCCAGGTTCCGCCATTCCGCTCGTGTCGCTTCCTTCACTCGCTGCGGTGACACAACCGTCTCCCAGACGCCCAACATTATTTATTGAGCAGATTCTTATTTTTATCGCCGTTTTTAAAATTTTACAAGGTATGTCTAAAATTTGAAACCTGCCTCCCAAAGCTCTTAAGATAATAACAGTTGCAGTTTTGCTCTGACTAGAAACTTATCAAGCGAATGAAAATTCTTTATATCCAGTCCTTAGCCTGCAAAGGTCTCCCAATCCTGTCCTCAAGTCAAACTCCCCAACTTCTGATATGCAGATCATCTCTAAACTTTATGCGAGTCTGATGATAACTGAAGCTCCTGGCAAGCTAGATCTCATTGAGCTCACTCTTAAACCTACGGATTAATTACTTGCGGTTCCACCGAAGCGGGGAACCACGAATAGGAGACTGGCTTGGATTCCGAACAAGTGCCCGGGCACCTTTGCACCTTGACTTTGCACATAGGAGCTAGTCACTAATGGTTGGGCCAATAAACCTGCAGAGAATTTAAAACTTAAACTTTGAAGGACGATTTGTTAAATAAATATAGAAGCTCCCGTCGGCAAGGGTGTCAGTGTCGAAACAGCCCGTTAACAGGAGTGTATCCCTCAGAACTGGGGGATTTTATCAAGGAGTAGGACTATGAAAAAGACAACCGTAACAATTTTGGTCTTCAGCCTGGTCATCCTCCTGACGGGAGGGGTTGCTCTGGCGAAAAAGTTTCCCGGTCCTCAGGTGTCGCCGGTTTCTCCACCCAAATGGACGTCCATACCCGGAGTGTCGGGAGTGGAGTATGCCCCCAATATTGAACATGACTTATTCCGCTACGGGGGAGGATTTTTTAACTTCCAAGGCGGTGCCTGGTTTAGAGCCACAGCAGCCACGGGGCCCTGGGTACCAATACCACAACCGCCCCAGGTGTTTTACAACATCCAGGCCCCCTACTTTAAGGTGCCCCCGGGTTGGGCTAAAGGCAAAAAAACCGGGTGGGGCGACGCACCAATGCCGCCGGGTCAGATGAAAAAACTTGACCGAGGCCAGGTCCCTCCAGGCAAGATGAAAAAAAAGGGTGGTCCGCCCAGCTATTAGTCCGCCGATACTAAAAAGAAATCTGCGAAAAATCCGTTTTCCTCAGGTTAGCGGGGAAGCGAACAGGCGAGGCCGGAGCCTCGTCTTTTCTTTCTTAATCTTGGAAGGCATCAGGCTGATGAAGACATGCGGATAATATCTGCAATTTTTCAAAGTCTGGTGATAATTTTCCAGTTCGGCGAGAGATCGTAAAATAACGAGGGAAAAATTTAGTCTAAGGCGATTTGGGAGCGAACTGCGATGGTGCTTTCTCCGCTTAAACCCTCTAAAACTTCTGCCACTATGGTTTCCAGGTCAATACGCTGCCGCTTCCAGCCATAATCCCCTGGAGAGACATTTTGCTCGCTGAAGCTCATGTCTCACCCTTCAGGAAGCATTTAAGGGCCCCTCAGTCCATACCCGTTTGTTTTCACTTGACAGAAAAAGTTACTCCCATATCATTCACCTACCGTCAGACAAAATGAGTGCAGGGAATATAACTCATGAGAGTTTTGCAGGATAATTGCGGCATTTTCGGCCTATTTGCCAGCGGGCCATGCTCCTTTGAGATTTACCAGGGCATCGACTTGTTGCAGCACCGGGGCCAGGAGTATTGCGGCATCGCCACCTTTGACAGCGGGGTTCATCAGATTACCCACCACGGCAAGGTCTTGAACACTTACACCGATCAGGACTTGGACAAGCTGCCGGGGAACTGGGGCATCGGCCATGTGAGTCTGAAAGAGCGCCAACCGGTGAAATGGCAGTCACTTATAGGTGAAATTGCGGTGGCCTTTAGCGGAAATGTCATTAACGCTGACGAGCTTATCCATGAGATGATGGAGCAGGGGATCGCTTTTTGGCGTGGGTATAACGTAGAGATCCTTTCCAAGATCGTCTTGGGGAAAAAGGACACGTTAGCTGGCATCACCGCTCTGGCTGAAAAAATTAAAGGAGCTTACGCTCTTCTCATCCTATCCAGGGAAGGGATTTTCGCCACCCGTGACGTTTACGGCTTCCGTCCCCTGATTTTAGGGCAGGCACGGGGAAAATTCGCGGTGAGCTCCGAGTCCCGGGCCTTGCAAAATTTGGATTTTGAGGTCCTCCGGGATGTCCTTCCCGGGGAGATTATCCTCATCAACGAACATGGTTTTAACACGTTGAAGCAGTTACCATCTCCCCGACGAGCCCACTGTGCCTTCGAATGGGCCTATACCGCCAGTATCGATTCCTGCCTTGATGGGTTGTGTGTGTTGGAAGCTCGCAACAACTTAGGTGGCCAGTTAGCAGAGCGGGATGAGGCGGAAGGCGGTTTGGCCGCTGACCTGGTGGCTCCAGTACCCATGAGCGGTATCGGTCATGCCATTGGCTATCATATGCGCTCTGGGCTTAATTTTCAAGAAGTCTTTCTCTACAACCGGTACGCTGATCGAAGTTATACCCAGGCCACCCAAGTGGCCAGGGAGCAGATGGCCAAACGGAAACTCTCGGTACTGCATCATGCCGTGAAAAACCGGCGTATTGTTTTGTGTGATGACTCTATTGTGCGGGGAACTCAAATTCTTCACAAGGTCCATGACTTGAAAAAGGCCGGGGCCCGGGAAGTGCATGTCCGGGTGGCTTGCCCCCCCTTGATGTACCCTTGCGACTTTGGGATCTCAACCCGCACGTATGAAGAACTTTTGGCTCGGCGATACTTCAACCAGGGAGACATTATCTCTTTTAATCAATTGCAGGACCTGGAAGCATGGGTAGCCCACAGGATCGGGGCTGATTCAGTCAAATACAACAGTCTTGATGCTTTTGTAGAAGCCTTGAATATCCCTCGGGGAGAACTGTGCTTAAAATGTTGGGACGGCATAAGACCGATTGAAAGATGAGTTTTTATATAAATATCGGCGTCAGACTAAACATTTCAATAAGTATGTCATATCTGCAATATTTCCAGGATTGGCGATAAGTTTTCATTTTGGCAAGCTAACCGCAGCGTGACGTCAAGGAGAAGAGGAGGCTTGATGCTCTTGATCAAATCTTCAGGCCGGCCTGGCGCAAGCCGTCCAGGAGTTCGTCGATCAGGTAGGGGAATTTGGCGTAGCAACTGATGAGAAAGCGGCCAGCGGCGGGGAAATCCGGCCTGAGGTGGAGCAACTCCGCCAACGCCTGGGCTCCTTCCTTTTCTCTTCCCAACCGACCCAAGACCGCGGCCCGCAAAAGCGGGTCCCAGAAGAGTTGGGGCATCTGAAAGGCCAGGGCCTCCTGATAGGCTTCCTCACAACTCCCCTGAAGATAGTGATAAAAAAAAGGGGCCATACGGAACCACCCCGGGAAATGGGGATTCAACTCCATACCTTTCTCCAGAATGGCCAGCCCCTGCTCCCACTCCCCATACAGGGCCAGGAGCCAGCCGAGAAACCCAATGGAGGCGGGAGCATTGGGGTTGAGGGCCAGGGCATTTTCAGCTTCCGGTAGGAACGACTCCCGCTCATTGCGGAAGAAATGTACGTGAGCCAAGGCGGCCCGGGCAATCTGGTTCTCCGGTTCCAGGGCCACTCCCTTCTGGGCCGCCGCCAGAGCCTGTTCCAGGGGTGCCTCCATGGGGGCAAATTGTAGAGTGTAGCTTTGACCATAAAGAAAGGCCAAAAAGCTCCAGGCGAGACCGGATTCCGGCTCCCGCCTCACGGCTTGCTCCATCACACCCAGGGTCTCGGCAAAAGTTTGAGGGGTCATGATCATGATATGGTGGTAGAACCGTAGGAAGGCCTCATAGGTCTCGAGAGCTTCAGGGGGCTTCCGGCGGGACTCCCGGGACAGGGTTTGGAGGATGACGCCATACAGACCACCGATCCTGGCCACCACTTGCCGGGCGATCTCCTCTTGTAAAGCGATGATACTGTCAGCCTTGAGTTCCCGGCAATATTGTTTACCCCAGACCCGCCGGCCGTTTTGCGTATCCACCACATGGAGGTCAATCTTGACGGTTTTGGCATCCCTTCGGACACTGCCCTCCACCAGAAAGCGCACCCCCAGGTCCAGGCCCGCGGCCCGGGCGTCTATCTCCTTGCCTTTCCACCGCCGGGTGGACTGATAGGCGATCACCCGCAAGTCCTGGTAGCGGGCCAGTTCACTGGTCAATTCTTCAGCCAGACCCTCGGTAAAATACTCCTGTCGGCGGTCGCCTGTCAGGTTGAGCAGAGGCATAACCGCCACGGAGGGGCCTGAGGGTAGTGCCACAGTTGGTTCTTGGCGAACCACAGAAATTACAGCACCTGCGCCCTCCTGCCGGGAAAATGAGTGAAATACGGGCACATAGGCGCCTTTAGGCACATCGATGAACACCGGGTCGTTGTACCCCTGCTCCTGGTAGTATTTCTCCAAAGCCCGGCGCAGCCTGCCGGCCAGAATCCGAACGATGGGGTCCAGGTTCGGGTCAAAGTCCGCCTTCCTCCCCAGCACCTGGGTAGCCACGGTGTAACCCTTGATTTCGGCGGCCTCGCCGGCCAGGGTTTTTCCCACGATGAAGCGGAGAAAGTTTTGCAGATTTGGGGAATTAACAAGCTGGGGGCTGGTCAGGATTTTTTCCAGTTGCTGCCTGATGGCTTCTTCCGAGGGGCTGAGATGGGTGACGGAATCCGGAAGGGGTTGACTGCTTTCACCGGCAGCCATGGGGCAACTCCTGGACGAGAGCATTTATAATATTATAAACTGGCCTAGGATACCAGAAACGACCCCGGGCGTAAAGAACCGTAATGTTACCGTAACATTACTGTTAAAAATCCGGCGAATGAGTTAACTAGAGCCCATTGAAATTCGATGCCTCCCAGGGTACCGCTATGCTCCCCGCAGACAGGAAGAATGCTCCCCAAGAAACAGCCCTGGCCCCGGTGCTGGAAAAGTTTCCGGAGGCGGGGGCAAAAATCCAGGAGCTTTTTCAACAAAGTCCTTCCTTCCAGTCACTTTGTGAAGATTACCGGGATTGCCTGGCCGCCTGGCAATACTGGCGGCAGGCCGCCTCAGAGGAAGCTCCGGCCTTATGTCAATCTTACGCCGAACTTCTCCAGGAACTGGAGCAGGAAGTCCGGCAATATCTGGAGCATGAATGAGCTCCAGGTTCAATGCCCGGCAAGGGGCAAACAGGTCAGCCCTGACGATGACCGCGGCTGCAGTTCAGACAGGGAAGCGCTGAAGCTCCAGGCTCTGGGCCGAGCCTTGAAGACCATGAATCCAACGGCGTGGTGAGAGGAGGAATCCATGAAGAAACTGCTGGCAGTTTTGGTTATCATCCTGATGCTGGCGATGGCGTGTACTCTCGGGTATGCTGGAGAACCGCCGGGAACCATGTCCGAGGCAGCCTCCAAAACCACCGGGGATGACCGCCTCCCCATCCTTCAGCAGGAAAAATGGCAGTTCTTTGTCTCCCCCTATCTATGGATACCGGGCGCGAATATTAATACCAACCTCGCCGGCCGAACCACCAGCATCGATGTGCCGTGGTGGGACATCGCTGGTAAACTGTTTAGCGAAGCTATCGGGGCCATGGGGCGCATTGAGGCCTGGAAGGGCCGATGGGGATTTTTTCTTGATAGCTACTTTGTCTATCTCGATGGCACAGTAAGCCAAAATGCTGCAAGATCCATCACCCCGGGCCCGCTGCCCGTCAACCGAACCCTGGTGCTTTCGGGCACCGTGAAATACATTGTCCGGGCCGGCAACCTGGACTTTGGTATGCGCTACCTGGTGGGAACTACCCCCCTCAGGTCAGACAAACCCCTGCCGGTCTTGTCCTTAGAAATCCTGGGCGGCGGCCGCTGGAATTGGTATAACCAGGACTTGAGTCTGGGCGTGGCCGCTTCGTTTACCGGGCCACTGATAGACAGGGCCAGACAAAGAACCTTTACCAGCCGCATCCGCCGCTCATACGTGGAACCCCTGCTGGGGATGCGCCTCAGTCTTTGGCTCACCGAGAAGGCGGTCACCACCTTTCGAGGCACCATGGGTGGTTTTGGTCTGGTGGCTGACGGCAATCTGGATGCAGACATGGAACTTGCCTTCGGTTATCGCGTCCACAAAAATATCTACCCTTACCTGGGATACCGGGCCCGCTTCGATAAGTTCAGTAAGGCCAACTTAGGGTTTAACGGCTGGTTTCACGGCCCCGTCTTGGGGGCGGTGTTTGCTTTTTAGGGATTGAACTTGCAGGTATCTCTTATTACAAGTAAACCAAAATATCTCAGTAAAAATGAGCACTTCTGAAAATCCAGGAATACCTTTGGGAAAATCCTCGAAAGGAGAAAGAATATGCACCACGTCATGAAAATTTTCGGATGGCTGCTTCTCCCCCTGGTGATGGCCTTTACTCTGGGCTGCGCCCAGACCCAGGATTTCGTCAAGGCGGATAGCGCCCGGGTGTCACAAGAAGAAAAAAGTGATTTTTCAATTTACCCTCACGGGGCCGGTGAACAGACCGATTGGATGATGTATCAGGACATGGAAGGGGGGGGACCCTGAAAAGTAAGCCCCTGGTGCTGACTGGGGAGAGCAGCATTGCGGGGAAAGACCTCTAGCCCCCAAACTACCCAAAGGAAAGAATGGCGTCGGCGATTTGTTCCGCCTGTATGCTTATGCCCAGGGGGACGAACTTGACTACAACCTGGCCTTCATCCCCAGGGATTTCACCGGGAAATCCACCTCGGAGTTTGACACCGCTTATATGCATGCCCTTTTCCAGCTTGGTTACCAGATGGCCTGCTGCGGTTATCCCTGGAGCAAACATCCACCGGGCTTCGAGCCCTCCCGGAAAGGCGAGAAACCTCTGTCCTGATGGAGCAGCGGCCCCAATAAAGACCTTAGCCCGGTAAAGACCCTGAATCTACGGAGGTAATTATGCCAGAACGCCTTGACCTGCATCCCACCACCCAAGGCAAGTGCCACCGTGTGTTGCCGGCTTTCTTGTTCTGCCTTTTGTTGCTGGCTTCACCGGGGTGGAGCGCCGACAAAGCCAAGACCCCGGCCGCCAGCGACGCCAAAACGGCAAAACCCCAAACCCCGGGTATCGAGCCCCAGGCCGCGGAAATCCTTAAAAAGATGTGCGATTATCTGAAGGGCCTGCAGCAGTTTTCCTGCCAGGCAGAGATCACCGAGGACCTGCTGTTAACCACGGGCCAGAAAATCCAGTTGGGCAAGAGTGTGGAGGCCTCGGTGCGGCGCCCCAACCAGATGCGGGCTGAATCCCAGGGCGATGTGGAAAACCGGCAGTTTCTATATGACGGCAAGACCATCACGCTCATGGATCGGAGCAAGAATGTTTACACCACCATCGACGCTCCCCCGGAGATTGACGCGGCCCTGGACCATGCCATCCGGGCCTTCGACCTCAGGGCGCCGCTGGCCGATCTGATCTACACAAAGGCTTACGAAAATCTCACCGGTGGGGTGATTTCCGGGTTTTACGCTGGCCTACACAAGGTTCAGGGGGTGCCCTGCCACCACTTGGCCTTCCGGCAAAAGGACATCGATTGGCAGATTTGGATCGAAGACGGGCCGACCCCACTGCCCCGGAAGTTCCTCATAACTGATAAACAAGCCAAAGGCCTTCAGTTCACCGCCCTGTTTTCCAAATGGAACACCTCACCGCAGTTGGAAGATGGCCTCTTTACCTTCGTTCCACCTGAAAAGGCCGAAAAAATTGACCTTCGTCCCCTAACAGCTCCCGCCGGGAAAAAGAAGACAACAAAATGAGCGGAGGGATTCAGCCATGCAGATTATGAAGCTTAAGAAGTTGATGCCGAAAACACTAATGGTGCTGCTAGCCTTGATGATGATTGGTGGATTTCTTCCGGTTACTCCCATCAAGAATTTTTGGGTAACCGATGCTGAAGCTCGACGAGGAACCGCCGTAGGCATTGGCGGTGGGCCGGTAGGGTCGCGTCCCGGATACGGAGCAGGCGGCGTTGGCGGAGTCGGAGTGGCGGCCCGACCCAGGGGGTATGTATATCCCGGGCCAGGAGTTCCCGGACCTCGCGGAGTTGCAGACCCACGAGGCCCCCTTGATCCCCGGGGCCCTCTGGATCCCAGAGGCCCCCTCGATCCACGGGGACCCTTTGATCCACGTAACCCTTATAGATAGTAGCATTGAGCGGCGTTTACCGGGCCTCGGTGGTCGTGCTCAATACCCTGCCACCGACACCCAGGATGTGGGTGACCTCCACCGCCGCTATGCCTATGCTCGGCGAGACGAGATCGACTAGAATCTGGCCTTCATCCCGGCAGATTTTCAGGCGAAATCCACCTCGGAGTTTGACACCGCATATATGCATGCCCTTTTCCAGCTTAGTTACCAGATGGCCTGCTGCGGTTATCCCTGGAGCAAGTATCCCCCTGATTTCAATCCCAGGAAGTATGGCCAGCCCCCCCTCCACCGTGCCTGAACAAGGAGCGGTTCCAAGAGAGCAGAGACAGTAAACCAGTTCGAAAAATATTAATAATTATCGAGGGCTGTAGATATGAAGAAACAACGACATAAGAGGATCTTTGGGAATAATTGGCGCTGGTGGGTTCTTCTACCGATGCTCCTCCTGCTCTGGGGTTGCCAGTCCAAAGAACCTTCCCTGAGCCAGGAAGCTGCCAGGTTTGCTCAAGAAGTGAGGGAGGCCATCTCCAGATTTGCGCCAGACCTCGTAGGACCGGTGTCCCAAAAAGACATCCCGGCCATCAAGCCGCACCTCGAAAAGTTCCATGCTCAGGAAAAATCAGCAGGGGGGCTTGGGCTCCTCCGTCTCACCATCATGGATGGGGACGGAGTCGTTATCACTGAACATCCCCAGGATAAGACGATTGGGGACGATTTCTCGAAATACACTGCGTGTGCCCGAGCATTGCAGGAAAAACGCCTGGCCCAGGAAAGGCTTTACGGGCCTGAGGGCGTCGAGCTTTATGCCATTTACGCCCCACTCCTTGACCGGGACAAGGTCGTGGGTGTGGTGGGTTTCGTCCTGGACGCGGAAAAAGTAAAGAAAAAATGGGGAGTTACCAGTGAACAATTTTTAAACATCGATTTTCAGTCATTAAAAAGTAAGCCCTAGTTTTCTTGCAGCAGGTTTTCACCTGTTTTCCCTTTCACCCCTGTGCAGGCTTGGTTGACTTGCCCCAACACCAGGAGGAGATATGGAAGGAAGGGCAATGGTAGTAAACTCCCAGGAACTCCCCGGCAGAGACCCGGGGCCCCCAGGACCTGCTGTGGTGGGATGGCCGCCTGATGGCTGGCACGCAAAGGATATCTCAGCCCGCTCTACCAGTTCTTGTCTTAACTTGTGCACGTTGCACGGGCGCACTGCCGGGCCGGGCCAGGCCTTCCTGGTGGCGCAGGCCGTCAGGGGGGCGGACGCGGCGTTAGCCGCCCAGGCCGCCTATGATGAGATCGCCAGGGTGTTGCAGAATCAGGGGCTGACCATCGTTCACGAGCGCCTTTTCGGGAGCCTGACAGTCAAGCCGGCGGTCCTGGCTACCCGGAACGCAGCCTTGAGCGCGGCAAGCATCTCCCCGGAAAGCCCCATTACCTACATCCAGGGCCAGCCCCCCTGGGGCAAGGGCTTGGCCGGGGTCATCATCCAGGCGGTGACCAGCGAGGAAGTCTGGACCATTCAAGACCAGGGCCAGCCCGTGGGCCGGGGCTGGCGGCAGGGGGACGCAACCTTTTTGGTACTGCAAAATCTCCAGGGACTGGCCGTGAACGGCAATGGGGCCAATACCCGCCCTCTTCAGGTGCAACGCCTGATCCGGCGCGCTGCAAAAATTCTCGAAAGCCAGGGGGCCTCCTATCGTGACGTGGTGCGCACCTGGTTTTACCTCACCGACATCCTGGCTTGGTACCCGGAGTTCAACCTGGCCAGGAGCGCCATTTACCGGGAATTGGAACTCATGCCCATAAATGGCGGTGGTCCCCGGCGGTTGCCGGCCAGCACCGGTATCCGGGGGGAGTTGTCCACGGGTGCGGCCGGTGTCCTGGACCTTTTGGCGGCGATAGGGGTTCAGGAGTCACGTCCACTGATCAGGCAATTGAGCAACCCGGCCCAACCTGAAGCCCTGACCTATGGCTCCGCCTTCTCCCGGGGGGCTCTCATCCATCACCCCGACGTCAGCCTGATCCACGTGTCCGGCACTGCGGCCATTGATGAACAAGGAGTGAGCCTCTATCCCGGAGATGTCCGGGCCCAGATCGACTGCACTTTCGACAAGATCACGGCCCTCATCGGCCAGGTGGGTGCAAGCCTGGAGGACATCGCCGCAGCTTGTATCTTTGTCAAGCGCCCCGAGGATGCCCTGGCGTACCAGGAGCGGGCTGCGGCCCGGGGCCTGGAGAATCTTCCTGCTGTCATCATGGTGGCCGACGTCTGCCGGCCGGAACTTCTCTTCGAAATCGACGCCGAGGTGACTTTTAACCCGGCGCCTCATCACGTCTGATTTACGGAGGGCTCATGGATAAAAGCAAACCCAAGGAAAAGCGAAGAAGCAAGAGTGTGGCCCAAGCAGCCAGGCAGCGTATGTATATTCATATGGCCATACTTGTTCTGGTCTTTGCAGCCATTGTCGCTGGCGTCTTTTATCTTCTTAATGGCAAGCGAACCGCGGCGCAATCAACTGCACCGCCAAAGGCCCAGGGGTCTGTCGCCGCTCCCGAGGCCAAAGGGGGATTCGACATTCTCAAAGGCCGCTGGCGGCGGCCGGACGGCGGTTACGTCATTGACATCAAGGACATAGATAACCGCGGCAAAATGGTGGCCGCGTATTTCAATCCCCGGCCCATCAACGTCTCCCAGGCGGAGGCTGCGTGGGATGGGACCACCATCAAGGTGTTCATCGAACTCAGGGATGTAAACTATCCGGGGGCCACGTACCACCTGACCTATGACCCGGAGAAAAACCAGCTCCTGGGGGTCTATTTCCAGCCGGCCCTGCAGCAGAGCTTTCAGGTGTTCTTTATCAGGATGAAGTGAGAAACGCCCATGGAGCATGCCTCGACCATGAAACTTCACCTGCAGATTGGCTTGGCACATCATTTTTGGGAACGGCATTGATGGAGAGGGTAGACGACTTGCCATCATTTAAGAGAAAGGAGGATGGGATGAAGAGAAGAAGGAGTTCACTGTACCTGATCGTAGCGATGGCGTTGGGCGCTCTGGTAGCTGGAGGTGCAACCCCCGGACTGGCCACCACTGACCTTAGAGAGGCTTCCGAAGCCAGCAAGCCCGAGGACTTGCAGGAAGTCGGCAAGCAGCTCAACAACCCCGTCAGTTCCATCTGGAACATCACCACCCAGAGCAACATGACTTTTCTCAAGGGCGAACTGTCCCCGGCCTACCGGGGGCAGTTCACCTTCAATTTCCAACCGGTGCTGCCCATCCCTCTGACCAGCAAGTGGAACCTGATCCCTCGGCCGGTGATTCCCATCCTCACCAGCCCTTATATCAGCGGGGTAAATTTTAGGGCCGGGGAGGCGGAGTGGAGCCGCGCCGGCGGTATAGGGGACATGGCCTTCGTCGCCCTGCTCTCCCCCAACATCCCCAGGACGATCATAGGGTTCGGCCCCACCTTCATCTTCCCCACCGCCACCAACTACAACATCGGGCAGGGGAAGGTCCAGATAGGGCCGGCCATGGTGGTGGGTTTTCTCACCAAAAAGTGGGTGGGCCTCATCTTTGCCCAGAACTGGTGGTCCGTGTCCGGCACCCCCCGCAAACCCGCGGTGAACCAGATGAACACCCAGTATGTCCTGGTGCGCATGCTGCCGGGGGCCTGGCAGATCCAGATGACCCCCAACATCCTGGTTAACTGGAACGCCGACAAATTGGGCAACGGGGTGACCTTCCCCCTGGGCATCGGGGTGGGCCGGACTTTCCGGGTTAACCCGGGGATGCCCCCCATTTCCATGGCCCTGGAATTTCAGTGGATGCCGGTGTATCCCCAGGATTTCGGCCAGCGCTTCAACATCCGCTTCACCTTCAAACCGGTGCTCCCCAACTTGGTTAAGAAACCGATATTTGAATGATGAAAACAAGCTCGTTGCAAGGATAGAAGAGAATTTCTACTGAAAGGAGGAACGGATGCCGCGACAACCTAAAACACTTTGTATCTGGGTCATGGTGAGCCTTATGCTGGTGTTAGTCACTGTTCCGGCCCTGGCCCAGCAAAAGGCACCCAAGGCCCCGGCCCCACCTAAAACCTACAAGATGACGACACCCATCGCGCCGGGCGTCGCCGTGTCTGACAAGGTCGAAACGTCCATCGGCACCTTGAAGCTGTTCGACGGCTACCCCGACGCCGCCACCAGAGAAAAAATCTACGACAACCTGGATCGGTCGCGGGCGCTGCAAGCTTATCTGCTGGCCATCCCGATAGTGAACCAAGCCAGCATGCGCGCCTCGCTGCGCGAGTGGGGACCGGTTAACCAGACGGACGTCATTTGGGAAAACCTGGTCGACTCGAAGACTGTGGAACTGACGGCCAACGACAACACCGTTTACAGTTTCGTCTGGCTTGACACGCACAAGGGGCCGTTGGTCGTGGAGGTGCCGCCCAAGGTCTTGGGGCTCATTGATGACTTCTGGTATCATTGGGTTGCCGATGTTGGTATCACGGGTGCCGACAAGGGCCGAGGCGGCAAGTATCTTGTCCTGCCGCCCGGTTACAAGGGCAAGATCCCCAAGGGCTATTTCGTGGTGCGGCCAAGCACGTACGGCAACTGGCTGGCCTTCCGGTCTTTTCTCGTAGATGGCTCGACCCCAAGCCTGGGGTCGAGTCGGTAAAGAAGAACTTTAAGGTTTATCAGCTTGCGGATGCGGCCAAACCGCCCGCGATGAAATTCGCTAATGCCTCGGGTAGGCCGGCGAACTTTGTCGCTCCCGGTGACTACTCCTTCTGGAATCTTTTAAACGAAGTCATTCAGGAAGAGCCGAGTGGGGGCTCCGATCCAACCACGCTGGGCCTCTTCGCCTCCATCGGCATTGTCAAGGGCAAGCCGTTTAATCCCGATGACCGGATGAAGAAGATTCTGACGGATGCCGCGAACATCGGCGCCGTGACCGCGCGCACGATCGCTTTCAAGATTCGTGAGAAGGACGCTTACTTCTATCCGGACAGTGAATGGCGCTTGCCCTTCTTCGGGGGCTATAAGTTCGAAGTCTCGCCGGGGGTCAGCAACCTGGACGGAGCTATCTTCTTCTACTACTTTGCGACGGGCGTTACTCCTGCGATGGCCGAGAAGATGGTCGGTAAAGGGTCGCAGTACCCCTGGGCCGCTCAGGATTCGAAGGGTAACCCATTCGACGGCGGCAAGAACTATAAACTGCACCTGCCGCCCCATATCCCCGTGAAGGACTTCTGGTCCGTCATCGTCTACGGCAACCAGACCCGCTCCATGCTCCAGACTGATCAGCAGTTCCCCAGCGTCAGCAGCCAGACCAAAGGACTCCTGGTCAATGCCGATGGGTCGGTGGACGTCTATTTCGGACCCAAGGCCCCGCCCGGCAAGGAGAAAAACTGGGTGCAGACGATACCCGGCAAGGGCTGGTTCATGATCCTGCGCCTTTATGGCCCGCTGGAGCCCTGGTTCAACAAGACCTGGCGGCCCGGAGAGATCGAGTTGATCCAATAGCGCCAACAACAGTCCATGACATCGATGGGTGCAGAGAACCCGTTTCTCGGCTGAGATTGTCACCGTCACCACGATACCTTTTAGCCATGGGGGTACAAATGAACATCAAACGTCTTGCCATGCTGGCGCTTGCTCTTGTGTGTGTCGTGTTTGTCGGCTTCCCGACTAGTGCCGAGACGCCGAGCGGCGCAGCGGCTGCGCCACCGAAGTACGAGCCCAACGTGCCCGCGAAGATTACGACGCCTGAAACGGTCAAAACCCGAATAGGCACGTTGCACTTCAAGAATGGCACTCCAGACGCGGCCACGGCGAAGTTGGCCTACGATCAGCTGGACTTTGGCCGCGGCATCGACGCCTTCCTCAAAGGCATGTCGGCCACCTCGGTCTATGCGCTGTGCAGGGGCTTCCAGCAAGCTGGCATCAAGCTTAACCAGGGCATCGGCATCAGCGAGGATCTGCTGGATGCCCGCTCGCTGTTTCTGACGGCCAATACCACCACCGTGTACGCCGTGTTTTGTGTTGACCTGAAGGATGGGCCAATGGTGGTGCGGGTGCCACCCATGGTCCTGGGCCCGGTTGATGACGCCAATTTCCGTTGGGTGACCGACGTCGGCCTGACCGGCCCGGACAAGGGAAAAGGCGGGGATTATCTGTTCCTTCCACCCGGCTACCAGGGGAAGGTGCCGGCGAAAGGCTATTATGTCTCGAAGCCGCGCACCAACCGACTTTTGATATTCTATCGCGTGTTTGTGAAGAAGGGCGACATCGCTGCGGCGGTGGCGAACGTCAAGGCCAAAGCGGCCATCTTCCCCCTGTCCAAGGCCGCCAAGCCTTCGGCAACCAGCTTCGTCAACATCTCGGGCGTCAAGTTTAACACCATCAGCAGCAACGATTTCAGCTTCTACGAGGAGCTGAACGGGGTGGTCCAGCACGAACCGGCGGATTGGGTCGATCCGGATACGGTGGGCCTGTATGCCTCCATCGGCATCCGCAAGGGACAGCCCTTCGCACCCGATGCCCGGATGAAGGGGATTCTGACGGACGCGGTGGCTGTGGCGAATGCCATTGCCCGAACGAACCTGTTCGCGTCCCGGGATCCGCGCACCCGGATCTACCCCGACCGACAATGGTTCACGCCGTTCGTGGGCGGCAGCTATCGTTTCCTGAACGGCGCGGAGCGTCTTCTCGACGCCCGGATGATGTTTTTCTATTACGCGACGGGTATCACCCCTGCCATGACCGAATCGAGGCCGGGCACCGGGTCCGGCTACGCCATCACCGTCCGCGACGCGACCGGGAGCTACCTGGATGGCAGTCGCACGTACAAGGTGACTCTGCCGGGGCCCATCCCCGCCAAGAACTTCTGGTCCTTCACGGTCTACGACAACGAGACCCGTTCGCTGCTTCCCACCAACCAGAAACTGGCCGGGCTCGACAGCACGGTTCCGGGCATCAAAATGAACCAGGACGGCGGCGTCACCATCTGGTTCGGACCCAAGGCACCGGCCGGCCACGAAAAAAACTGGGTGTAAACCTGGCCCGGCAAGGGCTACAACGTCGCCCTCCGACTTTATGGCCCCCTGGAACCCTGGTTCAACAAGACCTGGCGGCCGGGGGAGATCGAGCCCCAGCCGTAAACCAACGTCCCAAGGTTGTGCAGCGGAATCTAAAAGCTACAAGGTAACCCCAAAGAAAGGAGGTTTTCATGGCATCACCGCAATCTGCCCACCGCAATAAGGCCCGCACCTGGGTGGTGGTGGGGGCTGTGCTGGCCGCGGCCAGTGTCATCTGCGCCGGACCGGCCCTGGCCAAGAAGGCCGAAAAACCAGAAACCTTTACACCGCAGGTCACCGGTGTGCTGGGTTCGCCCAGCGCGACTACAACCATCAGTGGGAAGCAGCTCCCTGCGCCCGACCCGAAGTTCGGTGGCGTCATCAAGGACGACGCGCTAAAATCCAAGCCCTGGTGGGCGCCGCGCATCGTGCCCCCCAAGCAGGCACCCAACATCCTGCTGATCATGACCGACGATGCCGGCTTCGGCGTGCCCAGCACCTTCGGCGGCGTCATTCCGACGCCGACCATGGACCGGCTCGCCAAGGCCGGCCTGCGCTTCAACCGGGTCTTCTCCACCGCACTGTGCTCGCCGACGCGCGCTGCACTGATCACCGGGCGCAATCATCACTCGGCGGGCTTCGGCGTGATCGCCGAGCAGTCGACGGGCTTCCCCGGCTACAATAGCATCATCA
This sequence comes from uncultured delta proteobacterium, assembly GCA_963709285.1. Classification (GTDB taxonomy): domain Bacteria; phylum Desulfobacterota; class Desulfobaccia; order Desulfobaccales; family 0-14-0-80-60-11; genus JBGSLA01. The sequence goes on from CAVPVR010000001.1 coordinate 261,187, forward strand.
ACAAGGACAAGGCCACCATCGGACGGATCCTGCTCGATAACGGCTACGTGACCTCGTGGTTCGGCAAGGACCACAACACGCCGGCGTTCGACGCCAGCCAGGTCGGGCCGTTCAACCAGTGGCCCACCGGCATGGGCTTCGAGTACTTCTACGGCTTCGTCGGCGGGGACGCCAACCAGTGGCAGCCGAACCTGTTCCGCAACACGACGCAGATCTATCCCTTCGATGGCAAGCCCCCCGGCACCTGGAACCTCATCACCGCGATGGCGGACGACGCCATCGACTGGATGACGCGGATGCACCAGACCGACCCCAGCAAGCCGCTCTTCATCTATTACGTGCCCGGCGCCACGCATGCGCCGCACCATCCGAAAAAGGAATGGGTGGACAAGATCAGCGCGATGCACCTCTTTGACGACGGCTACAACAAACTGCGCGAGCGCATCTTCGAGAACCAGAAGAAGCTCGGCGTGATTCCCAAGGATTCGAAGCTGACACCCTGGCCCAATGACGTTCTGAAGCCGTGGGACCAGCTCAGCGCGGAGGAAAAGAAGCTCTTCATCCGCCAGGTCGAGGTCTTCGCCGCCTACGCCGCCTACAACGACCATGAGATCGGGCGCGTGATCCAGGCCTTCGAGGACCTGGGCCGGCTCGACAACACGCTGATCATCTACATCAACGGTGACAACGGCACCAGCGCCGAAGGCGGGCCCTTGGGCACGCCGAACGAGGTCGCGTTCTTCAACGGCATCAGCATGATGCCGGTGGAAACGCAGATGAAGTGGTACGACGTCTGGGGCACCGAGCAGACCTACAACCACATGTCGGCCGGCTGGTCTTGGGCCTTTGACACGCCCTTCGACTGGTTCAAGCAGAACGCCTCAAGGCTCGGCGGCATCAACCAGAACATGGTGGTGTCGTGGCCGGCGCGCATTAAGGACAAGGGAGCCTTGCGGGAGCAGTTCATCCACGTCATTGACGTCGTGCCCACCATCCTCGAGGCCACAGGTATCCGCGCGCCCGAGTTCGTGGACGGCATCAAGCAGGCACCCATCGAGGGCACCAGCTTCCTTTACACCTTCGACGCCAAGAACGCCAAGGCGCCGTCGCGCCACAAGACCCAGTACTTCGAGATGATGGGCCAGTGGGCGCTGTACCACGACGGCTGGTTCCTCAGCACCAAGGTCAATCGCGCCCCGTGGCAGGCTTTCATGGCTGCCAACCCCGATCCGCTGAACAACCAGGTGTTCCAGCTCTACAACCTGAACACGGACTTCTCCCAGGCCGACGACATCGCCGCCAAGCACCCGGCGAAGGTCAAGGAGCTGAAGGCCAAGTTCATTGCGGAGGCCAAGAAGTACCAGGTCCTTCCACTGGACGCGTCGGTGGCGGCGCGCATCGTGGCCCCGCGGCCGAACATCACCGCGGGCCGCGCCGAGTTCGTTTATACCCGGCCGATGGTGGGCCTGCCGCAAGGCGATTCGCCGTTCCTTCTGGACGCCTCTTACACCATCACGGCGGATATCACGGTCCCCGAAGGCGGCGCGGAAGGCATGATCCTGACCTCGGGTGGGCGCTTCGCGGGCTACGGCTTTTACCTGCTCAAGGGCAAACCGGTCTTCCTGTGGAACCTAGTCGACCTCAAGCGCGTCAAGTGGGAGGGCCCGGAGGCGCTTACGCCCGGCCGGCACACATTGGAGTTTGACTTCAAGTATGATGGCTTGGGGATCGGTACGTTGGCGTTCAACAACTTCAGCGGCATCGGCCGCTCGGGCACCGGCACCCTCAAGGTGGACGGTAAGGCAGTCCAAACCATCACCATGGAGCGCACATTGCCGATGATCCTGCAATGGGACGAGAGCTTCGACATCGGCTCCGACACGCTCACCGGCGTCAACGACGCCGACTACCAGCCGCCGTTCCCCCTGACCGCCAAGCTCCACAAGCTGACGATCAAGGTGGACCGCCCGAAACTGTCGCCCGAGGACATGAAGAAGTTCGAGAAGGCAGAGGCGGAGGCGCTTGATGGCACGCCGCTGAAGCACGTGCAGCCCGGGCCACAGTAGTTCCTGTAACACGAGTCGGCTGGCCGAATCGGCCAGCCGCGCTCAGGGCTCGCTCAATAGTGCCTGAACCTGTATGGGTAGCCCTCTCTGGAGGGCTGCCCTTTTCCTTATCCTGCCCAATTCCGAAGCCTGGATAATCTTATAGATTGCACCGGGCTATCAGAGGTGCTATGAGGATTCTCAGGTGACCTACATCAAGGTCTGGAATCCTACTAACAAATGAATCATGACTTGGACTGCCAGAAGAGGGAGAAAATTCCTCAGAGGGGGGCAAAATGGCTACTCCTTTTGATCCAGCCTTCTTTGACCAACTAATACACCGGGCCCAGGAATTTTTCTTTCAGCAGGTGCTCTCCTGGCCTATGGCGGTCCAAGTGGTGGTCATCGGTGGCGCCATCTTGTTGGCCTTCCGGGGCACTCGGGGCCTCAACGCCTGGTTCGCCCGCCTGCAAGAGCAGTCCTCCTTGCCGCCAGAATTGCAGGCCGAGCTGCCCCAGTTGACGATTTTCAAGAGAGTCATTCGTTCATTTCTCGCTTTTATTTTTATCTGGATAGCCTATGGCATTGCCGAGCATTTCCATTGGCCCCGGGATGGACTGTACTCCGCCGGTGTAATTTTGATGGCCCTGACTTTGGTGCGGTTATTCACCGAGGAGATGACCAACCGCTTCTGGGCCAGGATACTCGCCGGAGCCATCTGGCTTTGGGCGGCTCTCTATATTTCCCATCTCATCGAACCCTGGCTCAAGTTCCTGAGTCATATTTCTTTTAGCCTTGACCGGGTGAACATTTCCCTGCTCCAAATCTCCCGGGCTCTCCCGGTTTTCCTGCTTCTTTACTGGCTATCCAAAAACCTTTCGATAATTTGGCGTTTGTGGCTGGCAGCCGGATCCGGGTTGAGTCTCGCAGTCCAAATCCTGTTGTCCAGGCTCGGCAGCATTTTTCTCTTTTCCGCGGCGGTCGTCCTGGTCTTAACTTACCTGGGACTCGATCTCACGGTCTTCGCCTTATTCAGCGGCGCCCTGGGTTTGGGGCTCGGTTTTGGGTTGCAAAAAGTCTTTGCCAACCTGGTGAGCGGGTTTATCCTCCTGGCGGATAAGTCCATCAAGCCCGGGGACGTGATTCAACTGGGAGACGAGTACGGCTGGATAAATTTCCTGGGAGTCCGCTATATCTCCGTCATCACCCGGAACGGCACTGAGCATCTCATCCCTAATGAAAATTTGATAACCGGCGAGGTGATCAACTGGTCGTACAGTCAAAACCTCGTCCGCTTAAAAGTGCCCGTCGGGGTCGCCTATGGCTCCGATTTGAAAAAAGTCTGGGATTTGATGCTGGAGACCGCCGCAGATACTAAGCGGGTCCTCAAGGACCCCGAACCCTCCTGCCGTTTGTTGGGCTTTGGGGATAATGCCGTCAATCTGGAACTGCGTGTCTGGATTAATGATCCCCAACATGGCATCCATTCAGTAAAAAGCGAAATTTTTTGGGGCATCTGGCGGCGGTTTCAGGAACACGGCATTGAAATCCCCTACCCGCAACGAGACATCCACCTGAAGGACATCCCCGAGGCGAGAATCAGGTCTGAGGTCGAGGAAGGATAAGGCTCCCCATTCTTAACCAAGGGTCATGTCGGAAGTCAATGATAAGCAGGTTTCTCTAGCTGCTCTTTATCAGCACTTTCTGCAATGAAAAAATGAGTTGATATCTCTCTTATATCTGCTTAGTGCCACATAAGCTCAGAGGCCTGGCCCCTGGGTAGGCATCCCCCCTCTCCCCTCTCAATCTGGCCTGTTTTTGGGATTGTAAAACTTATTGACCCCTCTAAGGTTTTTTACTGCCATTTCCTTAAATATCTTAATTGGTTACACCAAAACCCCTCCCCTTTACCTGCTTCATGAACCAGGCTAGGTCTCTATGACTGGGTCCTTACTCATCAGACCCTCGGCAACCGCAGACTTTTGCGCCGAATTAAGACCGGGATCGAAACAGGGGGGAAGCGGCCTCAGGGCCTGAAGAGAGAGGCGTTCCTGGAAGAAATCCGGAGATTACGCCAGAAGGGAGAGGAGGACTCCGCAGAGGCAATTACTGGCCGCGGCAAAACGATCACCGAAATTCTCACACTTCGCCGCCTGGTATTCGACCCTGATGGATACTCCCCTCGAGCGAAAACCAGCCTCAAAAGAGATCCTGGAGGTCGTTTTTTTACCTTTTGAGGCGGCATACCAGTGAAGAAGGATATAATAGGGAGAAAATTCAGGGTAAGAGGTTAATTCATGGAAGATCTCTGGCGCAAAGCCAAGCATTTTGGCCTGGGGGTGGTGGACTTTACCAAGCAGAAGGTGGAAACCGTGGTGGACGACATGGTCAAGCGGGGAGAGCTGACCGAGCAGGATACCTCCCAGGCTGTAGCCGAAATCATGGAAAAGGCTCAGGCCGAGCAAAAAGACTTTCTGGAAAAGCTCAAGGCTATGGTTGACAAGGTCGTGTCCGAGGCGGGCTTGGCCCGGGCTGCTGATCTGGAGGCCCTGGAAAAACGCGTGGCGGCTCTGGAGAAAAAAATGCCATAACGCTGAGGTGCATGACCAGCAGTGGGACCATCATTGCCGGCCCGTTCCCGACCCCCTCAAGCTGTTTCGGTCACCCGGCGATTAAAGGCCGCCAGCGCCTCCCAGAGTCGCTGCAAATCCGGGTGGAGCTGCCACTCCGCCGGCTGGGTGGCAAAGCTCTCCCCCTCGTTGATGAACCGGTACATGTGGATCTCACAGGCCCGGTATTTCTGCTGCCCGCCGGCCCAGCGGGTGAAGTTGCCGGGAAAGATGCCGGCTACCCGCCAGCCTTTGACGATCTTTAAGGTCTCCGCCTGGGTGATGGTGTGCCAGGTTTCCAGGAAGGTGGTCAAGTATTCGGCGCCCGAGACTGCGCTCATCCTGTCCATCAGGTCGCCCAACAGGGCCATCAGCCCCAGCTGGCGATAATCGGGGTGGGTGCCGGCAAAGGTCCATTCAATCTGGAGATTCTGGTCAATTTTGGTCATGAGGGAAGCCGCGGCGAGGCGGCCGGTGGCCTTCTCCTGGGCCACCAGCATGCAGCAGGGTTTGGTGAGCGAGTCCTCCTCCCAGGTCTCCACCAGGGCCATGCGGGCCTGGTAGTCTTCCGGGTAGAGCATGAAGTCGTGAGAGGAGCCGTAGAGTTCCGGGTAGGCCTGGCGCCAGAGTTCCGCGGCCGTCTCGAGGTCCGCCCGGGCCAGGGGCCGGCCCACAAAGCGCCCGTCCCGGCTCTCCCGGGGTTCCGGCTTGATCCAGCGCACCGTTTTTTCCCGGATGGGGCGAGTCCGGCAGCTCTGCCCCATGGCCCGGAAAGGCCGGTAGGAAGACATGTCAAGGAAGCGCATCTTACCTCCCCTGGATCCTTTTTTATCGTGCAGTTTGAGTATATGCCATAATGGGCCAATGCCTGAGCACGGATCAAGGTTTTTATCCTGATCCATACATTTCTCCCTGCCGAGTGACCCTTGGAAGGAGGGTTCTGTGTCCTCCCCCAAGTCACCTCCACCCCGGGAACCTCTGGACAGCACAGCCAGGCAGTTGTCCAACATCTGAGCTGGAAACCTTGACAACCTCTTCCCCTATCAACTATATTAACTATATAAATCATACTAGTTAATGAAGAAGGTGACGGACATGCTCAAAAAAATCTCCGCCATGAAGGCTCGACAGAACCTGGGCCAACTCCTCAACGAAGTCTCCTTGCGGGGAGACTCCTATATCATCGAAAGGGCCGGCAAACCCTTGGCCGCCTTGGTGGACCTGGAGCGGTTCCAGCAATTGCAAGAGGACCAAAATGCTGCGTTGCAAGCGGTCAAAAATATCTGGAAGAAGATGACCGGGGCAGAGGCTCTGGAGGTCCAGGAGGCCATCGCCGAAGCTATCCGAGTTGCCAGAGAGGTAAGGTGAAGAGCCCCGGCATGATTCGGGTTGTCCTTGACACCAATGTCTTCGTCAGCGCCCTCCTTACCCCGGACAGCCTCCCGGCCAGGATTTTAGAGCTAATTCTCGAAGGAAACTTGCGGCTGGTCATTTCCCCGGGAATCATCCAAGAACTAATTTCGGTCTTTCGCTATCCCATGACAAAAAAATCCTTAAAGAAACACCGCCTTACCGATGAAGAAGTGGCTGACGCCATTTTTAAAATTCTCAAAATCGCTACCATTACCCCAGGGTCAGAGATTGTCCAAGATGCTTCTCCAGACCCAGCCGACGATATGGTGCTCTCTTGCGCCCTGGAGGGCCAAGCCGATTTTCTCATCTCGGGCGACCAGGATCTCATCAAGATTAAATCCTACGAAGGGGTGAAAATAGTCACCCCGGCAACATTTTTACAGGAGATCACCGACCGAGCCTGAGACAGAGCCGTAGGCGCCCGATTTCTCAGGCACGCCGAGTTGGCAAAAAAGGGGGAAGGCTGCCTCGCTAGGGTAGCCCTCCCCTTTTGACTTGGTTCTGCCTGCAAGCCGTTCTTACTGGTACTGGACGTACAGCGGCTTGGGGTGCAGCTTCAACAGCTCCTCCGGCGTCATGAGCGGGTCGCCTTTCTTAGTGTCATTGTGGTAGAAGAGCTTGAAGCCGGTGTACTGGACCGGCTCGGCCACGATGTAGTCCCGGTAGGAATCCCGCTTCAGCCAGGGGGGGCCCCAGCCGTCCATGTCCATGACGATCTGCACCTCGGGGCGGCGCACGATACGTTTGGCATTGGTGACCATGTTGCGGGTGAAACGGTGCACGACGAAAACCTTCGGCGGGAGGTGGTACTTTTTCACCAGGTCCTGCAGATAGCCGGAGACATAGTTAATGTCCGCCGCGTCATAGGTGCCGATTTTGGTCCCGGGCTTTTTGCCGCTTTTGATCATGTTGAACTCCGGGTCGATGCCCAGATGCACGTCCGGGTTCTTCAGCAGCCACTCGAAGCGGGGCAGGATGGTGCGGATGTCGGAATGGCCGGTCTGGATGTCGATGAACAGGAGCGCGTTCGCCTCTTGGGCCCAACCATACACCTGGTTGACGACCTTGTCCGGCATAATCATCCGGTACTTGCCGGCCTTGCCCGGCTCCCCCTGCGCCACCACTGCGATCAGGTGCAGCGCCGGCTTAACCGGCAAGGACGGGTCCGCTTTCTCCCATTTGGCCACTTCCCGCTTCAGCCGCTGCAGCATCTCATCCTTGGGGTACTCGCCCAGCGCCCCCATCCGCTTGGACAGCGGGTTGCCGTAGTAGGCGACGATGCGCTTCTGCGGCAGGATGGCGCCCGGCAGCGGCGGCGGGCCCGTCACCGGCCAGCCGCGCCGTTTGGCATACTCGGGGTCCTCACCGGTATTGTATTTGACCTTGGGAGTTGTCTTTTTAGGAGGTGACCCCTTCTTCTTTTCAGTCGGCAGCGCCGCGGTCGCAGCGGCGTTGCCGGGAGCGGTGGTCTCGTCGGCGAGGGGAGCCGACGGCGGGGTTGCGGGGGCGGCAGGAACAGCGGGTTCGTTCTTCACGGTTTCGGCCGCCTCCAGGTCACGGGGCCAGTCGTTCATACAGCCTGCCAGGGTCAGCGCCACAGCGAGGGCGGTCGCCAGCAGGGGGGCAGATATCCGGATGGACAAGCAAGACCTCCAGGCTAAAATTTGGGAAAGGCAGTCACGGCTGCCAAGTCATACGAGGTAATAAAAAATTTCGGGGTAAGTTTACCCGGAAAATCACCCAGAGAAAAGACCGTCAACTGGAAAAAATGGCCGTCTTTTGTTCTTTAGGTTCTGCGCCAAAGTCTCTGACCCGAACTTCTTTTCCAAGAAAATTCTTTTGTTTGCATAAAGTCTTCTTCTTTGCCATCACCTAAGCAAGACATTCTCTTATTGCCTGACCCGTAATTCTCTGATGCTGTCCTAAGTAATTTTGGGAAAGCAACACCGCTTTTTTCTTTGTAAAAAATTTTTTCATCACAAAAAAATCCTAAATATCTAACTAAATCAAAATATTAACATTTTGAAGAAGCAAAGTGTGATTGGTGAGACGCTAAGTTGGTATGTCCTTTGCCTTATCTTTTCCCAAATGAAGGCCAAAAACCATAGGGAAAAACGCTAAAGGGTCCGGGTTGGTGAAATTATGATTGAATATTTCGTGGCCGGCGGTATGTATCAAAATCCGATGGGCCAAGACCGGTTCAACCTGATATGCCCGGGCCCAGATGAACCTCCATTCGTTATGATTAACGGGGTGATGCCCTATTTCAAGTTGATCTGGCAGGATGCCCACCTGTACCGGGTGGAGCAAGATTACACCCTGGTCCTGGTGGCTGCCTCTCCCGAAGCACTGCAGAAGGGGATAAAAGCGCCCGAACGGGTCACACCTGACGCCAACTTGGTTGAGAAGTTATTAGCCGCCATCAGGTTTAACCTGCCATCCGCCAACCCAACCGCTTCACGTTAGCCATGTAACCTCCCGGCTCAAGTGGCACAAAAAGTTAGCTCCAGGCCCTTGACATAAAAGTGTCATCCTGATAAATATATAACCGCTGTAAAAGTGTATGCCGTTCAGTAGGCCAACCTGCCGAAACTCCTACTAAACTCGGCTTCAATTCTTCTTCTCCAACCCGTATGTGACCCCATTCAATAAAATTAAAGACACAGGAGATAAAACAATTTTGAAAACTATCAGCTTAGTTCTTCTTTTCACAATCTTAACCGTGCCGGCCTGGGCCGAGCCCTGGCCCAAAAAGCCTCCCCAAATAGGGAGTCTGTATCTTAAGCAAGAGTACTGGAACTATATCAAGGAAGCAGCCCAACGCTACCACATTTCCCCCTACCTCATCCAGGCGGTATGCGCCATCGAATCCAGATATGACCCTGATGCGAGATCGGGAAAGGGTCGCTGCATAGGCCTGATGCAATTGCATAAGGGTACTGCAAAAATCTATGGGGTGGACCCGTATGATCCCCGGGAAAATATCATGGGCGGGGCGGCTGTCCTGGCTAAATTTATGCACAGATACGACGGGAATATCAGGAAGGTTCTGAGGAAGTATAACTCTAACTGTACCTCCGCCTATGTGCGTGAGGTCATTCGTGCCTATGAACAGGCGGAAGACTGTGAAATAGCTTCCTTGCTGACAGGCAAGGACCACAATTAGGTTGCCACCCCCCTAAATCCCGACTGGCTGTGCTGAACAGGCGGATTCTCCTGGCCTCGTTGGTGACCATACGTCTGGTCAAACTCTCCCCCCCGTTAAACGCCTGCAACTCGGCCAATAATCTTGGCGGCGTAACGGGGGAGAATAACTGAAAATCAAGGCAATAACCAAGCCGAGTGGTCCCTTCCGGACCACTCGGCTTTTGCTGCGCCTAGCCTTCTTCCCCCCCTTCCTCAAGGGGGATGACAACCATATTCAATAGCCAGGGCGTCTCAGCACCCTGGAGGAGCCTGGGCCACCTTCTTTGGCCTTCCGGGAAAGTAACCCTTCCTTTTTGATCTCTGGATGGTTTAGAGTATGGTGCGATCAACGATCTGAGGTCAGCAGCATCTGATCACTGCCATGACAGGGAACCATCCCGCCATCGCCTTCCTCCAACAATACGGGCACACTTCCCTGGTTAGCCTTGGGTGCGGCCGAGAGCTTAATCGGCTTGACAATCACCTCCGTCTGATGACTGCCCTAAATCTCACCTATTACGTGGGCATTGACTGCGCCCCAGACATCAACCTGTCATCTCCCCACCTGTTCTTGGACCCGGAGGGTATGGCCGCGTTGCTGACGGGTTATTACCAGGGCCAACCCCGAAAGTTTAAGGACGCGGTGAAGGTGTTCCCGCAAACCTGGGTGGAGGAGCTCAAAGATATCCATTGTGCGGTGGTGGTCTGCCAGAGAGTATACCCGGACTGTCGTTGGGAGGAAGTCATCTTGTCGATGAACCCGAAACTGGTCCTGCAAGAGGACCTCCATGGCTGTGAAAGGCAGCAATTGCGGGGCCGTGGGTACATGCGGACGTGGATCAAAATCCGCCACTACGGCTTGCAGCCGTTTCGACCGTGGGCTATTTTCCCCGGGGAACGCAACTTGGTCCTCTGGCGGCGTCGAGATTTTGGGGATGAGGAAGTCCAGAGGAGCAGGTGGAAGGTGTTCTGGCGTCTCTGTGAGCGATTGATCGGCTGAATTGAGCCTGGGATTCTGCAGTCGAAGCAAACCGGAGACTCTCCAGCCGCAGGCCAAGCCGATTTCCCAGGCCAGGGATCAACGCGCCGAGCCAACCGCTGCGGGTGATTTTTTTTGCTCTTGTAAGCTTCGTAAATTTCTTTGGGCCGCGGCGTTGCCGGGGTGGAGTTCCAGGGCTTTCCGAAACATCTGCTCGGCTTCCTGGAGTTTCCCTTGCCGCTTATATATCACCCCCAGGTTGTTATAAGGTCCAGTCGCGTTCGGCCTAATCTTGATGGCTTGTTGATACATGGCCACCGCTTTATCAGTCTGGCCCAGGTTCAGATAGGCCACTCCCAGGTTGAGATAGGGATAACTATACCCTGGTTTAAGCCGGATGGCCTTCTGGAACAACGGGACGGCCTCGGCAGGTCTCCCCTGCCTATTATAGGCCACTCCCAGTTCGTTGTAAGGTCTGGCCTTGTTTGGACTTTTTCTCAGGACATCTTCCCACAGGGACACCTCATTCTGCCACACCTGGTTCCTTTTATAGGACGCGCCGGTAAAAATCAGCACGCTCACCAGGAGCACTGGAAAAACCAACTTGGCCAGCCAGGGGTGCGGTCTTTCCCATCGCTGAGCCAGAAGAAAAGCCGAGGTGGTAAAGGAGGTGAAAGCCCCCACCACCGGCAGGTAGAGGCGGTGCTCATTGATCACGTCAAACATGGGCATGAAGCTTGATTCCACCGCCAAGGTAAGGAAGAACCACAGGATGCCAAAAGCTATGACGCGGGTGGCAGGCGCCTGATCTCGATAGCGATAGATCAAGTAGCCGGCCACCCCCACCAATGACAGAAGCACGAAAAAAGAAAGAAACACCCGGGGATCGAAGAAGGAGTGGTAGATGGGGTAATCATAATCCAGGTTCTGGTTTATGGGTAAAACCAGCAACCTGAGATACGTTACTATGACGGCGCACTGCGTCAAGAGGTAGTCCCATCGAGAAACTTTAGTGGAAATATAAGATTTATTACTAATACTGGAGAAGATTTCTTCAAGGGGTTTCTGGATGTCCACCAGATCGATGAACGCTAACGGAATCACCAACATGGTGAGGAAAAAGGGAATCAAAAAGAGCACCCGGCTGCGCATGTTCCCTTGAAATAACAGGAACTCGTACAGAACAATAGCTAGTGGCAAGGTAAAGGCGATCTCCTTAGACATCATTCCTAAGAGGGCCGCCATAAGGGAGAAAAGGTAGATAGCGACTTGGATGCTCCTGAAACCCGCCAGGCCCAGACGGGAAATCTCCAAGGAAACCAGACGCCATTTTATGTAAGCTACCATGGCCAGCAGATAAAAGAGCGCGGCCAGGGAGGTGTACCTCTGGGTGATGTAGGTGACGGCCTGGGTCTGCACCGGGTGGGCGACAAAAAGCAACGCGGTTATTAGGCCAATGAGGGGAGCTCGATTTCTTATATGGGAATTGCGGAGCGCCGGCGTGGTAAAGGTTAATAGAAGCAACCAATAGACCAGCAAGGCATTGGCGATATGAATGGCCAGGTTGGTGACATGGTAGCCCGCCACGTCAAGGCCATAAAGCTGGTAATCGAAGGCAAAGGAAAGTAAACTCACAAACCGCAACTTCAGGTAATAGTCGAGAAAAGACCCCTTGGCCTGGGAGGGGTCGGCTAAGAAGCGGAGGTCCTGGATGATGAGGTTTTCTTTGATGATGGGAATGTCATCGAGTTGGAAGGGAACGGAAAAGCTATTGGCATAAGCTAAAAGAGCAATAATTACAATCAATAAGACATGGATACCCCTCTGGTAGCCCGGTTTCAGGCGGCCTTCCAACGCTTAATACCCCATCTCGTGGTTAGCACCCATGACTGGCGGTTAAAAGTGCTTAAAGAATCATGTCTGGGATGATCATCCATTCCACGGCCCATTTTCCCCCTTCCTCGCGTCTCAGACAGACCATGCCGCCCATCTTGAAATGAATGACAGTGTTTTCCTTATCCCCGGTAATAAGCTGGGCAGCTAATCTTGCCAGGTGAGGGAGATGGCCCACCAGCATAATATCCTCATCCTTTTTTGCGAGACGGTCCACCCAAATCTGGGGGTCATCCAGAGGCGCCAAACCCGTGGTGTCCGCTACCCCTGTGGGCGGTTTTAGAGAACTGGCCAGCGTTTGTGCGGTAGTTGCGGCCCGGGCTTTGCCGCTGTGAAAGATGTGGCTGGCCGCCAAGTTCAGGTTCCCGATATAGTTGGCCACCCTGAGAATATCCTGGCGGCCTTTTTTGGTAAGATCTCTCGCCGGATCTTCCTCTTTGCTTTTGGCCTCGGCATGTTGAACCAAATACAGCAACATTATCAACCTCCTTGGCACCATGCTGGGCCACAGGGCTGAGGCACGGCCTTTCTCCTGGTATCGCCAGCAACAGGCGCTTTGTTATTATAGCCCAGCAGGGCGCGACAGTCTAAACTCTTCACGTCCACTGGGGTGGTCACCCCGGCAGATCGGGAGCACCGTCTCAAGACAGATACACCCGGCGATCCCCCTAAATATAGCAGCGGATAAGTTCGGCGGTAAAGGCGTCAACCGTGTCGGGGGTGATGTCATGTTGGGCTAAATACGCCTTTACTGGGTTGGCACGTTCGGGAAGGTCTAAATCGTTCAGGCGGGAGAAAAAACCCAAACGACGGCCCACCTTGTACAGGGTGCGACGCTCGGGGTCGAGGCTGAGATAGGCATGCATGACAGCAAGCATATGGTTCTGGTCCTGGGGCAACTCCCCTGCCACCTCGGGCAGTAAATTAACGATGTGGTCGCTTTGGACGATGCTGGTAATGCCGGAGAGAGATGCTATAAACAGCAGCAATTCCTGGACCATCACATCATCCGGGCAGGGTGAGAACCGGCCCTCGTCAGTCTCGACCGCCAGGGGCGCTTCCGGGGGGAGGGCCAAGGTGCGGAGGCGGATAAAATCTGGATTGATTTGGTTCATGGCCTCTGCGGTTTCCCTGGCGTTTTTCTCCCACAACCAGCGTCCCCCCAAACCAGGCATGTAGTATTCCGAGAGTTCCAGCCCCGCGCTTTTTAAGTTCTGCCCCGCCCTGACGTGCAAGGCCTGGGTGGCGCCCTTGCGCACCATTCTCAGCACCTCATCCGAGCCTGATTCCATGCCGATGTGAATTCGGGTCAACCCCGCCTGCTTGAGGGCCCGTAACGTTTCCACGGAAAGGCGGGCCACGGTGCTGGAACGGGAATAACAGGTCACCCGCTCAATGGTAGGAAACGCCTGTTTTAGATGTTGCAGGATTTCCAGCAAGTGCTCGGGCTTAAGGGCCAGGGCATCTGCGTCCTGCAGGAAGACCTGTCGTTGGCCGTTTTGCACCCAGTTCCAGGCTGCCTGCCAAGCGCCGGGATCAAGGGGAGAGCGACTGTCTTTTTTATCAAGCTGTTGGTTGATAACCTGGACACTTTCCCGCACCGCCTCGATGTCTCGTTTGACGTGATCCACCAGGCGCCGGGAAAAGGGACGGTTCTTGTACAACGGGCAAAAGTTGCACCGGTTCCAGGGGCAATTTCTCATCACCCGCAGGAGCAGGCTGGCAGCCTCGCTGGGGGGACGAATGGGGCCTTGTTCAAAGCCCTGGTAGCGCTCAGGAGTGACCGTGGACATGGATAAGAACGTGATCTAAGGTGACCAGCAGGACAAACTCGCTTGACTCATGGGGGAAATTTTCTGGGCTCGGCGCGGTTTTTTCCCGGGTTTCGTCGAACATCTGTTACCCTTTCAAACCAACAATCTCATACAGGGAATATTCACCGGTCTTCCCGGGAATATTGAGGTGAGCAATTCGATTTGTCTGAACCTGCTCTTTTACCAGGTTGTACGTGTCTTCAGATATCAAAAAATTAGATCCCACCTGTTTGTTGGCCGCTTCGATGCGGCTGGCCAGGTTGACGGCGTCGCCGATGACGGTCAATTTTTTATTTCCAGGGGTCCCCAAGTTGCCGGCCACTACCTGACCGTAATGCAGGCCAACGCGTATCTGAAAAAATTTCTGGTAAAGGTTTTCTAATTCTGGTCCTAACCTTTGAACTTCGGCAATGATCTCAAGTCCCGCGGTGACGGCCTGCAAGGCGCCCACAGTGGGGTCTTCATGTTCAAAAAGCGCCATAAAGCCATCTCCCATGTAGGTGTCGATGCGGCCGCCATGACCGGCGATTACCGGTCCTACTCGTTTAAAATAAAGATTGAGCGCATAAATGACATCATAAGGCATCAGATGTTCAGAGAACGAGGTGAATCCTTGGATATCAGAAAACATGATAAAAATGTACTTTTCAATCCCAATGGCGCAGGGGTCAACGCCCGTGATCAAGAGGCTGTCCAAATCCACGTCTTCGCTTTCCAGCACCAGCCTCCGAACTTTCACCTCCCCGGTGGCGACCGTCTGACAAGCCAGGCGCACTTGGGGATCAAAGCGCATCAGGCTGGCTATGGCTTGCTCATCAGCCGTGGGAGGCGTACAGTTGTTCAGGCCTTGCAGGATCTTGACCCGACAGGTGGAACAGCGCGCCCTGCCGCCACAAAAACTGGTAAGAGGCGCCCCCGTGCGTCTGGCGGCCTGGAGCAGGGTCTCTCCTGGTTTTGCTTCAATTTCTTTGTCTTCCGGGAGAATATGAATGATGGGCATTGGCAGGGTCTCTCCCCCAACGTTTTGCTTAGTTTTAAACAAAATCAGGCGGGAGTCAACACTCCAGAAAAGGGACCCGGCTTTGAGTCCATCCACCCCAGGAATTGAGCTGTGGACAAGTTTAGCGGAGCCACCTCATTTCTCCCCGATTCTACCCTACCAGGGTTACTATCCAGATCTTTGTCTTGGGGATGCAAAGGTGCACAAGAGAGACACTGGGCTAGAAAAAATGAAGGCAAGCCCAGATGAAAGTCTGTTACTTGCCCAGATTTCCGTCAATTCCTGGTCGGGACGAGAGGATTTGAACCTCCGACCCCCTGAACCCCATTCAGGTGCGCTTCCAGACTGCGCCACGTCCCGACAATATTTTAGTTTAACAATCAGATGACACCCTGTCAATGCCTGAGACTGAGGCCCTACCGGGAGTAGCGGCTCTTAGGTGCCACTCTCGGAAAAGGCGGTTGAAATATTTACATAAATTTGATAGACGTAAACTTTCCGTCTCGGATTACTCACCCGAGTCGGGAGGCATTCTTGTGATAAGGAGATTGTGATGTCCGGCAAAGCAGCAACCATTCGTAATTTGGCCTTTATCGGCCACAGCGGCTGCGGCAAGACTTCTCTGGCCGAGGCCCTTCTCTTCAGCACCGGCGCCACCAACCGGTTGGGCAAGGTGGACGACGGCACCTCCGTCCTCGACTACGAACCTGAAGAGATCAAGCGCAAGATCACCATCTCCTCCGCCTTCCATCACTACTCTTATAAAAAACACACCGTGTATCTGGCCGACACCCCCGGCGACGACAATTTCCTGGCCGACACCCGGTCCGTCCTCCATGTAGTGGATGCCGCCGTGGTGGTCATGGACGCGGTGGACGGCGTCAAAGTAGGCACCGAAAAAGTCTGGCAAACTGCCAATCAATATAACCTGCCCCGGCTGGTGTTCATCAACAAGATGGACCGGGAGCGGGCGGACTATGCCCAGGTGCTGGCGGGACTGAAAAACATCCTGAAGGCCCAGATCGTCCCCATCCAGTATCCCATCGGCCAGGAGGCTAATTTCAAGGGGGTGGTGGACCTGGTGGGCCTGAAGGCCTATACCGGGGGCACCGGCAACAAGATGGCATCCGGCCCCATACCTGATGATCTCAAAGACGAAGTGGACGAGTGGCGGGGCGATCTCCTGAACTTTGCGGCAGAAAGCGACGACGCCCTCATCGAAAAGTTCCTGGAGGAAGGTGACCTCTCCCCGGAAGAGATTTACCAGGGCTTACGCTTGGGCACCATCAAGGGACAATTCGTACCGGTGCTCTTTGGCGCCACCCACAACAATCTGGGCTTTGAGCTGCTACTAGAGGCCATCAATCAATACCTGCCCTCCCCCGAAGATTGCGGTTACGTTAAGGGCGTCAAACCCGCCACCAATGAGAAAGTAGACCTGGAACCTGATCCGGATGGCACCCTGGCCGCTCAGGTTTTCAAGACCGTGGCCGACCCTTATGCCGGCCGCCTCTCCATCTTCCGGGTGTTTTCCGGCACCATGAAGTCTGACACCACCGTATTCAACGTCACCAAATCAGTCCCTGAGCGCTTCGGCCAACTGTTCCTGCCGGAAGGGAAAGGCCAGAAAGCGGTGGCTGAGGCCGGACCCGGGGGCCATCGCCGCGGTGGCCAAGCTCAAGGAGACAGTAACCGGTGACACCCTGGGGAACGAAGCCAATCCGGTGCTCCTGCCACCCCTGGGCGCCGCCCGGACCATGATCACTCTGGCCGTGGAACCCAAGAGCAAGGGCGACGAGGACAAGGTGTTTTCCTCCATCCAGAAGCTCCTGGAGGAGGATAATTCCCTCAAACTCACCCGCAACGCCGAAACCAAGGAAATCTTGCTGTCGGGGGTGGGCTCGGTGCACATCGAGGCCACCGTGGAAAAGCTCAAGCGCAAATTCGGCGTGGAGGTGAACCTCAAACAGCCCAAAGTGCCGTACCGGGAGACCATTAAGGGCAATACCAAGGTCCAAGGAAAATATAAGCGCCAGTCCGGCGGCCGGGGGCAATACGGCGACACCTGGCTGGAGATCCAATCCCTGCCCCGGGGCGAGGGCTTCGAATTCGAGGACAAGATCGTGGGTGGGGCCATCCCCAAGAACTACATCCCCGCAGTGGAAAAGGGCATTGTGGAGGCCATGACCGAAGGGGTGCTGGCCGGCTTTCCCGTGGTGGATATCAAAGTGAGGCTCTACGACGGCTCCTTCCACGAAGTGGACTCTTCTGATATGGCCTTCAAGATCGCCGGCTCCATGGGCTTTAAAAAGGGCGTGCAGCAGGCCAACCCCACCCTCTTGGAGCCCATCATGAAGATGGTGGTGACCGTCCCCGAAGAAAATATGGGAGACATCATCGGTGACCTGAACGGCCGCCGGGGCCGGGTCCTGGGGGTGGAAGCCCAGGGGCGCACTCAGGTCATTTCGGCCCACGTACCCATGGCTGAGGTGCTCCTCTATGCTCCCGACCTCATCAGCAAGACCGGTGGCCGGGGCGCCTTCGACATGGAATTTTCCCACTACGAGGAAGTCCCGCCCCACCTGGCCGAGAAGATCATCGCCGAGGTCCAGGCAGCCCGGGAGAAGGAGTGAGACAAGGGCCGAGTTTTGTGGGGGAGGGCCCAGGGACCGAGGGTCCCTGCCCTCCCCCACACCCCCTCCCAACCCGCTGAGAGGGGCCGGAAAGTCGGGCCATGGGCACGACTTTCCGGTTTTTTTTCGCCTAAGGAGGTTGCCTGGCCTACCTCAGGCTGGAAAGCGGCGCACCGAAGAAAAAGTGTAGCTGCGGCCCCTGAGAAAATGCCAGTGGCACAGGCGTCTCACCTATGCTATTTTTTTTGTAAGGGTATCGGGAAATGTCGCGAGAGGGAAAGAACGTCGAACGTCCCTTCGTGGTGGCGGTTTCCGTCAGCGACCGGAAGGGCGAAGTGAAGCACAACGTTTCCGCGGCGCGACTGGTGGTGGAGCACGGCCTGGAAGGTGATGTCCACGCCGAGGGCGGCAAGCGCCAGGTGAGCCTCTTGGCCCTGGAGAGCATCGACAAAATGCGGGCCACCGGGGCCAAGGTCAATCCCGGGGACTTCGCCGAAAATATCACCACCCGGGGAGTGGCGGTGGACGCCCTCCCCATCGGCACTCGCCTCAAAATCGGGCCTGAGGCGGAATTGGTCATCACCCAGATCGGCAAGGCCTGTCACCAGGGCTGCGCCATCCGGGAACTGGTGGGGGACTGCGTCATGCCCCGGGAGGGGGTCTTCGCCCGGGTGGTGCAAGGTGGGGTGGTGCAACCGGAGGATCTGATCGAGGTGTTGGATGTTCCAGGTGGGACTTCTCACGATAAGTGACAAGGGCACCGTGGGAGAGCGGCAGGACACCGCGGCCCCGGCTTTGCGGGAACTCCTTGATCCCCGGTGCTTTGAGGTCACCCGCTACCACATCGTGCCGGACGAATATGAGTCCATCGTGGCGGCGCTGGTCTCCTGGAGCGACGAGGCCAAGCTGGACCTGATCCTCACCGCCGGGGGCACCGGCCCCTCTCCCCGGGACCTCACCCCCGAGGCCACCCTGGCCGTGTCCGAGCGCCTGGTGCCGGGCATCCCCGAGGCCATGCGGACCGCCGGACTGGCCAAGACCCCCCACGCCATGCTCTCCCGGGGCGTGGCCGCCATCCGGGGGAACACCCTCATCATCAACCTCCCCGGCAGCTTGAAAGGGGCTACGGAAAGCCTGGAAGCCATCCTGCCCGCTCTACCCCACGCCCTGGAAAAACTCATGGGCAGTCCGGCCGATTGTGGCGCTTGAGGGAAGTTTCCAAAAATAAGTTTGGCACCAACTTTGAATTTGAAAGGCGGGATGCGCTTCGCTTTCCCGCCCTACTCACTAAAGGTCACAACGAGGCATGAAAAATGTAGAATTTATTAGTCTTTTTATTTAGAGGATTAGAATAAAATCGAATTATTCAGAGAATAAAAAGTTTTTTAAAAATTCGTAATATTCTATGGGACAGCATTGGGTTGGGAAGGGGGTTTGAGGGTAGGGAAGTGCAGACCGGAAGCCGGTGGCTCTGGGCCAGCGTTTCCCCGGCCTTCCCCTCAAGAGTCAGTATGGCCGGAAATCAGACCGCATCCCGCCTTTCTTTTTTCTGATTGAAACTTAATCAAGATTTCTCTCTCATAGAAAGGAATTCATGAATATCTACCTTAGTTAAATTTAATATTATTCGAATATAAATTGACAAATGCAAAGCTAACATTCAAATATTAAAAAATCCTAATCATCTAGTTGAGGAGGAAAACTATGCCTATCTGTCCAGGACAACGCATGGATCGAAAAGGAAAGTGTTCGAATACCCTTTATCAGTGTAAGGCTTGTGGGAATGTTGGGTGCGATCATTCAACTCCCGGTAAATGCTCAAACCAGGCTTTTAGATCCGGAAAATGCATGCAATGTGGCAAGTCTGGACAGAAGAAGATGTTCAGGTAATAAAATCGAAGTTGCTCTTAACTCTATACAAAATGCACTCCAAGACAGGTTTAAGGTTTAAGATACAAGGGCGGGCGGGACGCCCGCCCTACCGCCCTACGGGTGTTATGATCTCCCCCCAACCGCCGCCTAACCCTGGGGCTGCTCCGGTCCGGGTTCTTTAGCGGCATCCGTTCCCGCCTCCTGAACCGGAGCGGGTTCTGGTTCCTTAACGGAAACCGGCTCGGACTCAGGCGGCGGGGTGGCCTCTCCGGCCCGGGTGGCCCGAATTTTCTCCCGCAGGGCGGCAATGGCCTGATAGTGCCGGTCCTTGGCCATTTCAATGGCCTGAGCTTTGGTGAGGCTGTCCTTCACGTCCCCGGCGAGCATGGGGTTGACCTCGCCGCCCTCCAGAGCCTGATGGACCCGCTTGCCGAGAATCCGCCAGGCCCGCCGGAGGCGCTGCTGGTGGAAACAGTTGATCGTGTAATGGCCCAGCATGAGAAACCGGCGCCATAAGTTCACAGTGAAGACTTTCAGAAAACGCAGGACAGCCGCGAGAGCTTGGCCGCCCTTGGTGGCCACTTCAGACGCCATGGGATGCTCCTTTCCGGGATGGGGTGCGGGTAGGTTGGGGTTCGTCTTGTTCTTGGAACACTTGTTGGAGTTTGGCGGTGATCCGGGCGGGATGGCTACCAGGCCAATAAAGACGCCGACAGCGGGGGCACTGGAAAAACTCCGCCTGGGTATGGAACACGTGATCCGGGACCAAGCCCAGGGCCGTTTCCCGGGGTACGGGCACGAGGAGATCGTTGCACTCCCCGCAACGGCTCAGGGGAGTTAGGTCTCCGCGGGTGAGCTTGAGGCGCCGGAAGAGTTCCACCATTTGGCCTTCGGGGTTATTAGAGCCGAGAACCAGGAGATCTTCCCGCTTGAGATGGCGATACCCCGTTTGTCTGGTCAGGAAATACGTCCCGGTAACCCGAGCGGGCAAGCTCGTCTTGAGAGAAGAAAAACTTTTCACTGAGGCGTCAAGGCCGCAGAGCCTGAGCCACTTGGCCAAGCCCTGAAGCGGCAGGTCCACCACGAACTTCATGGTTTCAGGGGCAGCACCGCCGTCCCCGTTGGCCTCGGCACCACCAGGTCGGCGGAAGTCAGGGAAGGATTGGGGGTGAATTCCTGGTAGGCCAGGCGGAGCTCCACCTGGGGGTTGGGGGTTAGCACCTTGAGCTGGGCGGGCCGGCCGGGGGCGAGGCGGCCGAACTCCCCAAGCTCGGCGCTGAAGGCCAGCCGGCCGTTGGCGTCGTACCATTCCTCTTTGCGGGGCTGGACCTCGTCGGCCGCGACCCAGAGGCGCTCCTGAATAGAGCCGTCGCTTTTCAGCCACTCCAGAACATACATCCTCTCACCGGACTTGAACTGCGTACGAGCTGGGGGCCCCGGACTCAGGGGCAGGTCGCCTACCAACAGTTGCAGGGCCTGGTAGAGTTTCACCCCGGGGGGAATAAAGGAAGCCAGATTGGTGGGCGTGGCCGGGCCCCGAAAAAGTTTTTTCTCCTGGGGAAACAGGAGTTCCACCACATAGCCGTCGGTGGCAAAGCTGAGAACGGACCGTCCCAGGGGTCCCTTTAGGTCCACTTTGAGGTTCTGGGGAAGCTTCCCCTTGATCAAGGCGGTGCCGGTGGCATTTTGTTGCGGGGAAATCAAAGTGAGGCGTCCTTTGGCCGCAAACGCCGTGAGATCACCCCGGTGGGCTTTCATGCGGGAGAGGATTTGGTCGGCGGAAAGTTCAGGGGCCCCAGGGGCCGGTGGCATTGTCCGGCAACCCGCCAACCCCACCAGGAGAACAACCAGAAGGACGCGTCCCAATCTCATAATACCTGCTTTTGAATCTTTTGCAGACGGCGCTCGAGGACCTCGATCTTCCGCCTGAGGCGTCGGATGTCAGCGTTTTCCAGGTAGATAGCCTTCTTGTACATCCGGAGGGCATCTCGGTAGCGGTTTTGCTTGAGGTAGACGTCCCCCAAATGCTCGGCTACGGTGGCGTCGGTGCTGAGTTTCTTATAAGCCCGCTCCAATTCCACCACCGCTTTGTCATAGTGCCCTTTCTTGTAGTAGATCCAGCCCAGGCTGTCGATGATATGGCCGCTTTCCGGCTTGGCCTCCAGGGCTTTCCGGACGAGACGCTCGGCTTCATCTAAATTAATGCCCTCTTCAGCGTAACTGTAGCCCAGGAAATTGAGGACATCTGGATTGTCCGGCTCCAGCTCCAGGGCCTTCTTGATAAGCTTGATACTCTCCTGCCGTTTTTGTTGCTTCTCATAGAGGAGGGCCATGCGGGAATAAAGTTCCGCCGACTGGGGCGCCTGGTTCACCCCCTCCTTAAGAGCGGCAATGGCTCGGTGCCACAAGCCTTCCTCCTCGTAAAAATATGAGATGGTGAGGTAAATCTCTTCCCGCTCCGGGGCCATCGCCTTTACTTCGTCCAGGATTCGGCGGGCCTGATCTTTTTTCTTGTTCTGGTAGAGAAGATAGGCCAACCGCAACCGGGCTGGGATGTAGTATTCCGAAGACCGTTCAACCCCCTGGTAAATCTGGGCGGCTGCCTGGTACTCATTTTTTTCTTCCAGAGCCGCGCCGATAAAGTAACGCGCCTGGTTTTTGTATCGGGGCAGAATGAGTAATTGACGCAACTCCCGGATGGCGTCGTTATAAAACTGCTGCTCCAGGAAAATGAGCCCCACTTGAAAAAAGGCGTTGGCATTGTTTTTTTCCAGGTCCTTCAACTTTTGGAAGGCATTGAGAGCTGATTTTACCTTACCGGTTATCAGGTACACCCGACCGATGTTGGCCCAGGCCCGGGAACTCTTGGGTTGCTGGCGGAGGATTCGGCGGTAGAGGGAAAGGGCCCGGGTATAACGCTTTTCCCGCTCGAAGGCTTGGGCCAGGTCATACATGGCCGGTATGAACTCCGGATCCTTGTCCAGGGCCTGGCGGAGTTCTTGTTTGGCCTTGTCCACCTGGTTCATATCCAGGTAAATATGTCCCAGGTAGTAATATCCCACTACCAGATCAGGTTGCCGCTTCAGGAGCTCTTGGATGGCGCTGACGGCCTCGGGGAACCGGCGCTGCTGGGCATAGAGGGTTGCCAGGAAAAGCCGGGCCTCCTGGTTCTCCGGGTTGAGAGCCAGGATGCGTTCGTAGCTCTCGGTGGCTTCCTTGAGTTGGTTCAAACCCACGTGTAAACCGGCCAGAAGAAAATGGGCCTCCTGGTTCTTCGGGTCGATTTTCAGGGCCTTCTCCACATGGGTCAGAGCCTTGGTAAATTCCCCATGGCTCTGATAAAGCATGGCCAAATCAATCTGCAACTGCGCGGTGTCGGGATCGTACTTGGCCGCCTCCTGATACTCCCCGATGGCCCCCAGGATATCTTCAGCCAGCAGGAAGCGCTGGGCTTTAAGGTAATGAAAGTAGGCCTGGGACCTTGAAGGTTCCACTTTGGGAGTCTTCGGCGGACGTTTCCCCATCGGGCCGGAACCCTGCAGACTCTGGCAGCCCCCTACCCCTCCGGCCAGGGCCAGAACGACAAGACACAGGATAAAGGTTTGGATGCGCCCCCTTCTCACCCGATTCTTGGTAGCAACAACCTTTAGCATGGTAGGAACTTGACGATTATGACAAATTTTTTAATCCAGGATGGGAGTGCGATGCTCCTCCCAATCCGGAATTTCACTCCTGAGGTAATGCCTGAGTTTCTTGATGAGCCGGTCTTCGATCTGGCGCACCCGCTCCCGGGAAACACCATGGCGGGCCCCGATCTCCTGAAGGGTCAAGGGCTTTTCCGCCAGGAGGCGGGAGTCCAAAATGTCCAATTCCTTGTCGCTCAAAGATTGGCGAAATTCCGCAAGTTTCTGCCGGAACACCTTCTTGAGCTCTGCGTCCGCCAGAATTTCTTCCACCTGTGGTTCAGAGGACGGTAAAAAGTTCTTGTGGTACTCTTCGGAACCGTCCTTCAGGGGCGCGTCCAGGGAAAGCTCCCACCCCCCCAAACGCTGCTCCATCTCCACCACTTCCTCCTCCCGAACGTGCAAGACTTCGGCAAGGAGCTTGGGGCCAGGCTCGTAACCCAGAGCCCGGAGCTTCTCTTTTTCCCGCTTCAGATTGTAAAACAGCTTACGCTGGGATTGGGTGGTGCCGATTTTTACCAGCTTCCAGTTGTCCATGATGAACTTCAAGATGTAAGCCTTGATCCAGAAGCTGGCGTAGTAAGACAGCTTGATACCCCGGTAGGGGTCAAATTTCTTGATGGCCTGCATGAGGCCGATATTGCCTTCCTGAATCAGGTCGAGGAGGTTTTTCATCCAGTATTTCTGGAATTCCAGGGCGATTTTGATGACCAGACGCAGGTTGCTGGTGATGAGTTTATAGGCCACCTCTTTGTCCCCGGTCTCCCGGTAGTGGGTGGTGAGCGTTTTTTCCTCCTCCGGGGTCAGGAGAGCATAGCGGTTGGCCTCCCGGAGGTAGGCCTGCAGGGGGTCGAGTTCCGAGGGGATGGGCAGAGTGGTCTCTTCCTCGGCAGGCTCCTCCACCTCCGGCTCCAAAATCTCCGGCATGTCTTTTGTATGCCCGGAAAATTTCAATTCTTGGTCTTCTTTCATGACCCCTAGAAGTGGGCCTCCCCGGACCTACCAGGTGAGGCGCATAGGGATGTCCTGATGATCCAGGAATTCCTTGATACCCTTAATAGTATAGGTGCCGTAATGAATCATGGAAGCGATCAGCGCAGCGTCGGCCTTCCCCTGGGTAAGCACCTCGGCCAGGTGTTCCGGGCGGCCAGCGCCCCCTGAGGCGATGACCGGGATGGACACCGCCTCGGAAATCACCCGGGTGAGCGTCAATTCGTAACCTTCCTGGGTGCCGTCGGCGTCGATGGAGTTGAGACAGATCTCCCCGGCGCCCAGGCGCTGTCCTTCTTCGGCCCACCACAAGGCGTCAAGGCCCATGGGGGTGCGGCCCCCGTGAATCACCATCTCGTAGCCCGAAGGAATCTTGGGGGAGGGATTCACCTTTTTGACGTCCATCCCCAGCACAATGCACTGGCTGCCGAAAGCCCGGGCTCCTTCGACGATGATCCCGGGATTCTGGATCGCCGCAGTGTTCACACTCACCTTCTCAGCCCCAGCCAGAAGCACTTCCCGCATATCTTCCAGGGTCCGGATGCCGCCCCCCACAGAAAAGGGGATGAAGATTTCCTGGGCCACCCGGCGCACCACCTCGATCATAATGTTCCGGCGGTCGCTGGAGGCGGTGATGTCGTAAAAAACAATCTCGTCAGCCCCGTCCTCGTAATACTGCCGGGCCATGGCCACCGGATCGCCGATGTCGACGTTGTTCAGGAACTTAATTCCCTTGGTAGTTTTACCATCCCGGACGTCCAGGCAGGGAATAATGCGTTTACTCAGCATAAGGATCGTCCCAGGCCAGGAAATTCTCCAGGATTTTCAGACCGAAGCGCCCGCTCTTCTCCGGATGAAATTGGGTGGCCACCAAGTTTCGCCAACCAATGGCACTGGGAAAGCTGACCCCGTGCTCAGTGAACCCCACAACCATGGCAGCTTCTGCGGGATCCGGGTAAAAGCTGTGGACAAAGTAATATTCCGCCGTGCCGGGCAAACCGGCAAACACCGGGTGGGACCCTCGGAAGTCCACCCGGTTCCACCCCATGTGGGGAATTTTGAGACCAGGCCCCCTGGGCAGGGCCCGGGTGCGCCCCGGTATAAGCCCCAGGCAAGGAGTATCGTTTTCATCGCTGTAATCCAGGACAATCTGAGCCCCCAGACAGATGCCCAGAATGGGAATTCCCCGGAAAAAAACTTCTTGTAAGGCCTGATCCAGACCCCGGGCTTTGAGGGTGGCCATGGCTTCTCCCGCCGCGCCCACCCCGGGAAAAATGACCCGCTGGGCCTCCAGCACCGCCTCTGGCCCCTCCGTCACCGTGCTTTCCACCCCCAGGGCCTTGAGACTGCGCACCACACTGGTGATGTTGCCGGCTTGGTAATCGATGACCACGACCACGTTAGTAGCTGATTCCCTGAAGAGTGAAAGGAAAATCTCTGATCTTAACTATAAAAATGTATCAACCCGCAAGATGGTAGTCAATATGAATATCTCAGGGCCCCCCAACCTGCCCCTGAAGACACGCAACCACACTCTGGAAATCAAACTGGAGACCTTGGACAAGATATCGAATTAATAATTTTTCCAATTATTGGGAAAATCAGGAAACTGGATTTTCCCTTGACAGGAACTTTTTGTCCCTTCTACAATAGCAATATTGGCTAGGTGGGCCCTTGGCCCTGAGGTAGGGATTATTTTTAGGGGGAAACCATGAACAGAACCTTGAGTCACATCGGAGTCTGTGCCGTCCTGGTGCTGGCCTTGCTGATGTCCGGGCCCCAGCCGGCTCAAGCCAGGGGAGATGGTTCAACCGAAACGGCGGTAGCCGCCTCGATCGCTAGTGTAATCGTCGGAACGACGCTGGGCTACTTGGTCTGGGCCAATCGGCCTGGCAATCCCAACCCTGTCGACTGGAGCGTCCGAGGCCCCGGGGGATTTTATGTCGGAGGTTTCGCAGGGGGTTCTTTTGTCCCGAGTCAGGCCTGGCGAGTGGATGGGAGAACGGGTGGATTGTTTTCGCTCCCCTATTCAGTGAACACTGATAAGGTAAATTTTCGCCCTTCCATGGTGGCAGGAGCAAAGCTTGGCTACTTCTTTCATAGGTTCCCCCATTTTGGCATAGAGGGGGAGTTTAATTATTCCAGAAACAGCATTGATGAGCAAGTTGTCACTATCTCCCCTCCATTGGTCAATACCGGCAACGTTCCCAACCCCGTCGTTGGATCACAAGCTCGAATCCCAACTCAGACTCTGGCCGTCATGACCTTGGCTTTGCACTTTATGGGTCGCGTCGGTTTCATCAAGACCGAGGAAGTCCCCTTTGGAATTTTGCAGCCTTACGTGGGCATCGGTCCGGGTTTTGTCATCCTTTATGGCGATCAAGACGCGGCCAAAAACTTCTCCCTGGAGGGCGTTGCCGGGGTGCGTTGCATGCTGCGAAAGGACCTTTCCCTCTTCGCGGAGTACAATATCAGTCAACAGTGGAAGGTTGAATTAGAGGAAATGGTAGTCAGGCAACCACCAGGTGTCGGGGGTTTTGAACAACGAGGCAAAGCTACCTTCGACTTTCAAAAACACCATTTCGTGGTAGGCCTTTGCTACCACTTTCTCTAACCGATTATAATTCTTTGGTAAAAGGGGCGGCCCTCGGCCGCCTTTCTTTTTCCAGCCGCTGACCTCGCCCAGAAGCCGGGAATTTGTTGCCGCCCCCTGGCTTGTCACCTCATCATATGTTAATGTTTATAAATTTTAGAGGTTGAGGCACTGGCATGAAGCTGGTCACCGCTGCGGAAATGCGTGAGCTGGATCGCCGCACCATCAAAGATATGGGCGTTCCTTCTTTGGTGCTCATGGAAAACGCCGGCCGCAGCACCTACCAGATCCTCCGCCGGGAATTCCCTGAACTCCGGGGTCCGGTGGCCATCCTGGCCGGTCGGGGCAACAACGGGGGCGACGGCTTTGTGGTGGCCCGTTACCTGGCCAATGACGGCTTCCCGGTCACCGTCTTTCTCCTGGCCGCCCGGGACCAGGTCCAGGGTGACGCCCTGGTGAACCTGAAAATCCTGGCAGAGATGAACGTGGACGTGGAGGAGGTCCTGGGAGAGGAGCAACTGAGTGCCGTGGGGCACCGCCTGAGCCGGGCCGCGCTTGTCGTGGACGCCTTGCTGGGTACCGGCCTCAACTCTCCCGTCCGGGGTCTTTTGGCGACGTTGATCGCCAGGGTCAACCAGGTGCAGACCCCGGTCCTGGCGGTGGACATACCTTCCGGCCTCAGCGCCGACACCGGGGAACCTTTGGGGGTGGCGGTGGAGGCTGAAGTTACGGTCACCTACGGCTTTCCTAAAATCGGGCAGATTGTGCCCCCGGGTCGGGATTTCGTGGGGCGCCTCTGGCAGGTGGACATCAGCATTCCTCCGGCTCTGGCCCAGGATATTAAAACAGAGCTGGTCGAAGGCACCGAGATGTGCCGCCTGCTGCCGCCCCGTTCCTTCGCCAGCCACAAGGGCACCTTCGGCCACCTGGTGGTGATGGCGGGTTCGGGAGGCAAAACCGGGGCTGCCGTCTTGGCCGCCGAAGCGGGTCTGAGGATCGGGGCCGGGCTGGTCACCGCGGCAGTGCCGGCGAGCTTGAACGACATCCTGGAGGTGAAACTCACCGAGGTCATGACCCTGCCCCTCCCCGAGGCCGAGGGAGCCAGGGCTCTGGGGGGAAGGGCATTGGCACCTCTCAAGGATTTTCTGACTAACAAGACCGCGGTGGCCCTGGGGCCGGGCCTTGGCACCCATCCGGAAACCCAGGAGTTGGTGCGGCACGTGGTGCGGGACTGCCCTCTGCCTCTCGTCATTGACGCCGACGGGGTGAATGCCCTGGCAGGACAGCTCGAGGTTTTACGGGGTTCACCGGGACCCAGGATTCTCACCCCTCACCCCGGGGAGATGGCCCGTCTTCTGGGAACCACGTCCAGGGAGGTGCAATCCCGGCGCCTGGACACCGCCCGGGAGGTGGCAGAAGCCCACAAGGCCTGGGTGGTGCTCAAGGGGGCCCAAACCGTGGTGGCTGACCCCGAGGGTCGCGTGAGCCTCAACCCCACCGGCAACCCGGCTTTGGCTTCGGGCGGCACCGGGGATGTTCTCACCGGACTCATCGGTGGCCTGCTGGCCCAGGGGCTCGCCCCCTGGGACGCGGCCCGCCTGGGAGTCTATCTTCACGGCCTGGCTGCGGATTACCTGGAAGAAGTTATCGGACCAAGGGGCCATATTGCAGGAGACCTTCTGACCGGCTTCCCGGAACTCTTGACGGAGTTTACCCAGGGCCAGTTTCCTGCTATTGAGGAAGAAATATGCTTACGGCTCGTGACATCATGACCCGGGAGGTCGTTACTATTCGACCAGAGGCCAGTGTTGAAGAACTGGCTAAACTTTTAGAGGAGCGCCTTATTGGCGGAGTGCCGGTCCTTGACCAAAACGGCAGGCTCGTGGGGGTAGTCACCCAGTCGGACCTGGTGCAGCGCAGCCGGAACCTGGAACTCCCCCCCGCCCTGAACATCCTGGACCTGCATCTGTTTCTGGAAATGCCCTCCCATTTCAAAAGACGGTTGGAAAAGCTCCTGGGGGACCAGGTCAAGGACGTCATGACCGGGAACCCCATCACCGTTTCTCCGGACACCCCCGTGAACGAGATCGCCCGCCTGATGACCTCCAAAGGGGTGCACACCCTGCCGGTATTGGAGGATGGGAAACTCGTGGGCATCGTGGGCAAGCTCGATTTGATTCGGGGTCTGGCCAGCCCTGCCGACGAGTGAAAAGGGTTCGCTTCTTGAGCCGAAGCCCCGCCGACACCCGGGCTTTAGCCGCCCGCTTGGGGGTGCACCTGGGCCCCGGGGACGTGGTGGCCCTCACGGGGGAATTGGGAGCCGGGAAAACTGAGTTTGTCCGGGGTCTGGCGACGGGATTGGGAGTGCCCGGGGAGGCGGTGGCCAGCCCCAGCTTTGCCCTGGCTTACGAGTATCAGGGACGCTTCACCCTGGTGCACCTGGACCTCTACCGCCTTGCAGAGATCTCCCCGGAGTTCCTCCCCGATCTGGAGGAATATCTGACCGGGCCCCAGGTCACGGCCGTGGAATGGGCTGAGCGCCTGGGGGGCCTGATCCCTGCAGATTATCTGGATGTAGTCCTGGTTATAACCGGGGAGCAAGAACGAGACATCACCTTCACCGGGCATGGCCCCCGGGGAGAAGAACTCATATTTCATTTGAGCTAGGGGCCAGGGGCTTTGACCTGGAGCCGCCTCCCTTAATATTATCCCCTGATTGGAGTACTTCATATGGCCAGAAGAAAACCCCGCCGCCGGGGGCCTCAGGAGCCCGAGGAAATCCTCAACGTGGCCCAGCAAGGCCTGGATTACGTAAGGCCTTATCTGCAATGGCTGGTCATCGGAGGCATCACCCTGGCCCTGGCCCTGGTGGGCTGGGGCGGCTACACGTATTGGCAGCACAACCGGGAAGCCCGGGCCCAAGCCGCGTCTGGAGCAGGCGCGCCCGCTACTCAGCCAACCGGATAAGGCGGGAGAAGCCATCAAGTCCCTGGACGCCCTCATCCGGGATTACCCTGCCACCACTGCAGCCCAAATGGCCCGGCTGTTCAAGGGCCATCTGCTTTACCAGACCAAGAAGTACGCCGACGCGGCCAAGACCTATGAAGAACTGCGGTCCGCTTTAGGCGGTAAAGACAGTTTTGGCTGGAGTCCCTTCGTGACCGAAAGCCTGAGTTACTGTTACGAAGCTCAGGGTGACTACTCTCGGGCGGCCCAGACCCTCAAACCCCTGGTGGACCAGAGCAGCGGCAGCTACCAGACCGTTCTCCTGGCGCGCCTGGCCCTGCTCTTTGACAAAGCCGGGAACCGCAAAGAAGCCGAGGACGCCTGGCAACAGCTCCTGTCTCAAGCGCAGAACCCCGCCCTGGTTTCCTACTGGAAGGAGAAATTGGGGAGGTCTCCAGATAAAGCGCCGCCGCAGAAAAACTAAGGAGCAGCTTGAGGCCTTTTCGGAAGCTTTTCCCTGAGTTAATTTCAAGCTGCCGGTGAACTGGAGACACGCAATCGCTGAGGAAAGGTTTTCAGCCCCCTTTTTCAAGGGGGTTTTTTCTGCAATGATTGTCCTGGGAGCGCCTACTCCTCTTTCTGGCTGGCGGCAAACTTGGCTTTCACCATCTCGATATTTATGGCGATCAAAGGCTCCAGGTCGTGATTGCCATATTCCACCGCCGCCGGCCGGAAGGCCAGGCAGACTCCGTCCACGTCGCACAACCGGTTCACCAGCACCTTATAGCCCTTGGCCTTGGGCAGAGCCCGCTCCAAGCAATTAAGGGCCCGCTGATAATCCTGCTCCCGGACATAGATGGCCCCCAGGTTGTTGAGTGCCAGGGGGTTTCCCGGGTGTTTTTCCAGGATGGCTTCATAAACTTTCTTGGCTTCCGCCAGCTTTCCGACCTCCAGGAGGTCATAGCTTTTAACCAGCGGCAGCATGAGGTCCTGCGGGTCACCGATCTGCCCCAGGCCGGAATTGCTGGTCAGCCACACCAATCCGAAAACCAGGCACAGTATCACCATCCGGCGCATCACACTATCCCCCTCCGCAGTAGCCAGAGCTTATCGGGCTTTCCGGGGCTTGTCAATGTTCACCGGCGCAGGGTTTTCCGGGCAAAAAAAAGGCCCCCAGGGGGGCCAGAAGCGGTGCGGGGGCGGCACCAGGTGAAATGATTATCTCGGGCCCTTGCCGGCCAGGGGCTCGGCGGACATGTACTGCTTGACCATGTCGATGTTCAGCATGACCAGCGGAGCCAGTTCCTGGTTGCCAGTGCCACCGACTACGGGTTTGAAGGCCAGGCAGATGCCGCCCACTTGGCAAACCCGGTTGATCTGCACCATATAGCCCTTGGCCCGGGGCAGAGACTGGTTCAAGTAGGTGTCGGCCTTGTCAAATTTTTTCTTCTTGACCATGACCGCGGCCAGGTTATTCAGGGCCAGAGGGTTGCCGGGATCCTTCTTCAGGACCTCGTCCAGCAACTTCTGAGCATCATCGAATTTGCCTTTTTCCAGCAAATCATAGCTTTTTAAGAGCATTGCGTTGACATCCATGGGGCCGGCAGCCTTTTTGGCCTTGGCCGCAAAAGCCATTCCCACCCCGCACAAAACCAGCGCCAGTACCAGGCAAAGTATTTTTACGGACGTGCGTTTCATATTTCTCCCTCTTTCTTCACAATGGATAATGTCTTACTGGGATTTGCCGCCCCTTAGTGTTCTTAAGCTTAGGTATTCTTTTAGTAATTGTCAATAATTTTGGACCTGCCGCCGAAGTTTTTCTCGGGAATCAATACTACCCTGGAACGCAAATTTACAGCCTTTTCACCTGGTGCGAGTCAATCCCTTTATTCCTTGAGACGTGGATCAATAGCCTCCCGGATGCCTTCCCCCAGGAGGTTGTAACTCATTACCGTGACGAGAATGGCCAGGCCCGGAAACACTGAAAGCCACCAGGCGATTTCGATGTTGTCCTTGCCCGCGGTGAGGATGTTCCCCCAACTGGGCGTGGGGGGCTGCACCCCCAGACCCAGAAAGCTCAGGGCGCTTTCGGTGAGAATGGCCCCGGCCACCCCCAGGGTGGCGGACACCATCACCGGGGCCAGGGCGTTGGGCAGCAGATGGCGCAGGATAAGTCGCACGTCCGTGGCCCCTAAAGCCCGGGCGGCCACCACGAATTCCCGCTCCCGGAGTGAAAGAAACTCCGCCCGCACCAGGCGCGCCACCCCCATCCAGCCGGTGACCCCGATAACCACCATGATGTTCCAGATGCTGGGCTCCAGGAGGGCGATCACCGCCAGAATCAGAAAAAAGCTGGGGAAGCACAGCATCAGGTCCACAAAGCGCATGAGGATCAAATCCACCCAGCCCCCGTAATACCCCGCCATGGCCCCCACCAGGATGCCGATGAGGGTGGCCAGGCCCACGGCGACGAAGCCCACCTTGAGGGAGACCTGGGAGCCGAAGATAATGCGGGACAGCACGTCCCGGCCTAAGGGATCGGTGCCCAGCCAGTGCTCGGGGCTGGGAGGCATCAAGACCTCCTTGATATCAATAAAACTGGGGTCATAGGGCGCCAGCCAGGGGGCGAAGAGGGACACCAAAAATAACCCTCCCACCATGAACAAACCGCTCATGGCTAACTTGTTCCGCTGAAACCGCGCCCAGAATTCGCGTTTTATCATGGTTTAAGAATAGTGTCGTGGAGGAGGGGGCTAAGGGCCGCAGGCCCTTACCCCCTCCCCCACACCCCCTCCCCCAATCCCATAATTCGGGAGCACAGGCTTCCAGCCTGTGCAACACAGGCAAGATGCCTGTGCTCCCGGGAAAAAGGGAGTTGGAAGGTGATGTGGGGGGAGAATAAAAGCCTCAGGTTCCTGGCCCTCCCCCCATGAAATCCTTCTCATCCCGTCCTTATCCTTGGATCCACCAGGGCGTAGCCCACGTCAGCCAGAAGGTTGCCTACCAGGGTGAGAACGGCGCCAATGACCAGGGAACCCATGACTAGGGGATAGTCCCGGGCCATGACCGCACCATAGAATAATTGCCCCATGCCGGGGATGGCGAAAATGGACTCGAAGATGACACTGCCGCCGATGAGGCCGGGCACGGACAGACCCAGCATGGTGATCACCGGCAACAGGGCGTTCCGTAAAGCATGTTTAAAAATGACGGTGCCCTCGGGCAAGCCCTTGGCCCGGGCGGTGGTGATGTAATCCTGGCGGATGACTTCCAGCATGTTGCCCCGCATGTAACGGCTCATGCCTGCCAACCCCCCGAACGCGGCCACCAGAACCGGCAGGGTGATGTGCGCCGCCAGGTCCTGCACTTTGTGCCAAAAGGTGAACTGGCGGAAACCCAGGGAAGTCAGGCCGGAGATGGGGAGCCAGTCGAGATGCACCCCGAACAGCATCATGAGGAGCAAGGCCAGCCAGAAGGTGGGCATGGCAAAGCCGAAAAACACGAACAGGGTGGTGCCCCGGTCAAACCAGGAGTGGGGATGCACTGCGGCAAAAACGCCGATGGGAATCGCTACCAGGAGAATAATGAGGAGGGACAGGACGTTCAGGGAAATGGTGACGCCGATGCGCTCCTTGATTTTATCCCACACCGGACGGCGATCAGGGGAAAAGGAGCGGCCGAAGTCCAGGAAAACCATGCGTCTCAGCCAGTCCCAGTACTGGACCAGGAGGGGCTTGTCCAGGCCATACAGCTCCCGGAGGCGCTTCTGGGCCTCCAGGGACACTTTGGGGTTCATGGTGGTCTGGAGTTCCACCGGGGTGCCCGGGGCCAGGTGGATGACCACAAAGGACACCAGGGTGATCCCCACCAGGAGGGGCACCATCAGGAGAAGACGCTTGAACACATAGGTCCACATACCGGACCCTGAAAAATTCAGCCCGGGGGCTGCCAGATAAAAAGCGCACAACTCCAGAGCCCGGCGCCCCCAGGCGTGAGTGCAGAGAAGCTGACTGAGTTATTGTTGAAAGGGGTTAACCAAGTGCACCGGCACCGGGGACTTGGCCAACACCTTGCGGGCTACACTGCCAAACTCCGGGCTGGCTGCATCCAGATCATCGGCGCTGCGGCCGTGAGTGCTCAGCACCACCATGTCCGCCTTATCCTGCTTGACGGCCTTCAAGATTTCGGCGGCAGGGTCCCCCTGGACTAAGCGCACGTCAAACATAGGGCAGGCCTTCAGCTCGGTATCGCACATCGTCTCCAGCTTTTTCTTGGCCTGCTCCATTTCCCAACTCCTGAAATGCTTCAGGTGCTCTTCGTTGGGATATTTGCCGCCGTAAGGGATCAAGTTCATGAGATCCACTCCGACATAAAAGACGATGACCTTGGCCTGATACTTTTCGGCCAGGGAATTCACATGCGGCGCGGCCTTGAGAGAATTCCTGGAGAGGTCGGTGGGCCACAGGATGGTGCGTACTTCCATGGGCATACTCCTTTTTGCTGAATCAATCTCCCGGTATCAGGAAAACATCATGAGAAAAATACCACATTCGCCAAAATTTGGAAGAGGTTTCCGAAAGGTTGGTCTCTTCCGGGTGAATTATTTCACCACACCACCCCAGGGTTGCCGGACCAGGCACTCTGAACGAAAATCCGCCATCTTGACACCATTACTGAGTTTCAGGTAAGTTGGCCGTGTCGGATTTTGGGGGAGGGGGTCAGGGATCCGAGAGCTCCTGCCGGCCCTCCCCTCAAATTATACCCTCTCAATGGAGAAATGCTATGCGGGCGGTGGTGCAGCGGGTGAAGGAGGCTTGGGTGCGGGTGGGGGATGAGGAAGTGGGCCGCATTGGCCGGGGGCTTCTTATCCTGGCGGGGGTGGCGGCGGACGACGGTCCGGCTGATGTTACCCTGATGGCCCAGAAGCTCGCCCATCTCCGCATTTTCGCCGAGGGGGAGCGCCTCTTGCACCTGTCCCTCCTGGATATCCAGGGGGAGGCCCTGGTGGTCAGCCAGTTCACCATTCTGGGGGACTGCCGCAAGGGGCGACGGCCATCCTTTGACCTGGCCGGGCCCCCGGAGCTGGCGGAACAGCTTTATGAGGATTTAGTAACGACTCTGAAGGGTTATGGCCTCAAGGTAGCCACCGGCCGCTTCCGCCAGATGATGGATGTCGGCCTGGTGAACGACGGCCCGGTGACCCTGCTCTTGGACACCAAAAAGATCTTCTGAGAATCTGCTGAAAAAAAAGAGGCAAGGCGATGCTGGCCTTGCCCCTTCCAGGCGGTTTTTTTAGCGTGTTAGCCGGTTCTTTTCTTCCGGTACCTCTTCTTGTACTTTTTGTAATCATACTTCCTGGTCGGGACGGGTACCGGCGGGTTAATTTCCACCATAAAATCGTATTTCTTGCACAGGTAAGCAAAAGCCTTGGGTGTCACCTGTACCTTTTGGCACCCAAAAGGCTGCCCATCGATGTAGGGGATGAGATCGAACTTCGGGTCCCAGACCGTATACTCGATCCAGCCCCTGGCAGGCAAGATTAGGGTAGCCAGGCTGTTTTCCGATGGTATGGAAATGTCATGCCTGGTGTTGTTTTTGATGATGCCCTTGTAAGGTGGCAGGGGCTCCGGCCCCAGTGCCACAGCGTTGGCCCACGTTACCAGTAACAGGGCGACCACACTTGCCAGTAAAGCTAAGGTGATCTTCTTTTTTGGCATGTCTCTCTCCTAGTCGTTCAGGTCCACGGCCTCCCCGGTGAGGGTTGCCACCTCCCTGAGCAGGGCGGCGAGCAACTCCTTCTCCGGGACCTTTCGTACCAGTTCGCCCCGTTTAAACAAAGCACCCACTTTTTTCCCCCCGGCAATGCCTATGTCCGCCTCCCGGGCCTCTCCCGGGCCGTTTACCACACAGCCCATGATGGCCACCTTGATGGGCGTGGCGATGCTCAGCAAGCGGCGCTCGGCTTGTTCGGCCAGGCTGAAGAGGTCGATCTCGCAGCGGCCGCAAGTGGGACAGGAGATGAGTTCCACCCCCCGCTCCCTGAGGCGCAGGGCCCGCAAGATTTCATAGGCCACCCGCACCTCTTCTTCCGGGTCCCGGGTGAGGGATACCCGGATGGTGTCGCCGATGCCTTCGGCCAGGAGGAAGCCGATCCCCAGGGCCGATTTCACCGTGCCGGCGATCAGGCCACCCGCTTCGGTGACCCCCAGGTGCAGCGGATACTCCACCTGGCGGGATAAGTCCCGGTAACTACTAATAGTAGTAGTAACATCGGAAGATTTCAAGGAAATTTTAAAATTAAAAAAATTCCAGTCTTCAAAGGTACTTACCCAACGCAAAGCGCTCTCCACCAGGGCTTTGGCGGTGGGAGCGCCGTGTTTTTCCAACAGGTCCGCTTCCAGAGAGCCGGCGTTTACCCCCAAGCGCAGGGGCACCCCCCGGTCCCGGCAGGCCTCCACTACGACCCTGGTTTTCTTGGCCCCTCCCAGGTTGCCAGGATTGATGCGCAAGGCGTCGGCCCCCCCCTCTAAGGCGGCCAGCGCCATCCGGTGGTTGAAGTGAATGTCGGCGATCAGAGGGACCGGGCTTGCCTTTTTAATATCCCGAAAGGCCCGGGCCGCCTTTTGATCCGGAATGGCCAGACGCACAATCTCACAACCGACTGCAGCCAGGCGCTCCACCTGGGCCAGGGTGGCGGCGACGTCTCTGGTGTCGGTGTTGGTCATGGACTGGACGGACACGGGGGCCCCGCCACCGATTTGCACGGGACCGATCCACAGGGGACGGGTGGGTCTGCGCACAGTATTTTTCATAACCTTGAGAGGATACAGTGATTTTGTTAAATTCTAACCCCCAGCCCCGCTGTCGTGCAAGGTGGGGCGGGCATTTCTTGCCGGGTAGATAGACCTCTTTTGCCGGTTTCTTTTACAACCGTTTACCTTTTTTCCAAATGGTTTCGACTTTACCAGGATCAGAGCCCCTGGCACAGATTTTGCCTTATCAGGGGCCAACACCGTTTTCAGGATAGTTATTCGGCATGCAAGCATTTAGTCCCAGTCCAGCCATGATGTTCCTTTCCTCGGGACGCGGGGCGCGGGCCTCATCTGCCCCGGTGCGGAACACCTTCCAGGAGGTTTTCCAGGGCCGCTTACAGACCCGGCGAACCTCCCTGGACACTGGTTTACAGGGTGCGGTCCGCCGATCGTGTCGTCTGGGCAGCCACCGGGAAACCGACCCCCGGTTGGGACTGGGGAGGAACTTCTCAACGGTTCAGTCTCACCAGGGGAAGGGAGAGCCTGTCCTTGAGGGTGCTGCAAGACCTGGTGAGTCCCACCATACCTTTGCCGCCAGCGTCAAAAAACCGCGGGAGGAACCACACCAGACCCAAAAGCGGCCTGAATCTCAGGCGGCCATCCCGGGTCTGGGGGCGGATAATGGCCTGTATAGCTCTCCTCCCCTGCAACCCAATAATACGGCAGCTTCTGCCAACCCGCCCCAGGCGCTGCGGGATTTCATAGCTTTTCTGCAATCTCTGCCGAACGGGACCCTGAGAATTCCTGCGGGAGAGGCCCCAGCGGTAGCGGCTTTTCTCCGGTCCGCCGGCCTCCCCCAGGAGGAAGTGGAACGGCTGCTCCCTGCTGCCGGCTCCCTGGAAAAGAGTCTGTCCGCCGCTGACCTGGAAGCCGCCTGGCAGCGGTGTCAGGGGTTGGGTTCTTCCCCCGGAACCCAGGCAACTCCTGGTCAATCTCTGGGAGGAGCCGACCTGCCCCCGGAAGCCCAGGAACTCATTCAGAGCCCGGAGTATCAGCGCCTGTGGGAGCGCCTGACTTTGCCTGAGAGCATGTTGCCCATCCTGCGGCTGGCTTTGGCGCGCCTCGGGGGCTCCCCGGAACAGCTGGCCCAACTTGAGGAAGCGACGCAGGCTAACGGCATCCCTCTGACCAGGGTTTGGCAGATTTTACAGAAGAGACCGGACAGTTTGACCCTGAATGAACCAAGTAACAAGGGTCAATCTTCTCCCGGGGAAGACTCCTCCCAGTCGGCCATAATCGGGAAGCGCTCGGTCAGGGGGGAGGAAGTGGAGGAATGGCGGCAAGTGCTCCTGAAGGCCGGCCTCAAGCCTGAATTGGTGGAGAAACTCCTGGGCCGGGTTACTCCGGCCACCCAGGAGGAGCTCAAAACCGCCCTGTTGGCCCTGGCCCCTCCGGCGGAACAACCCCCTACTGTGGCTGAACCCAAGCCCCTGTATCTCCCTGGGAACTTGACCCTGCGGCCCTTTCTCTGGCAGGACCAGGCCAGGGGGGATCAGCCTCACCTGAATGGTAACACAGCAGGAGAAAAGCAGCCTGGCGCACCCGCGGAACTGACCGCCTCTTTGCCAGCCGGTTCCCCGGGGGAAGCTTTCGGCCCTCCCGCCTTTCCCATCGAACTTCAGGCGCTTACCCAAGGGGAACCCAGCAATGGTGCTCCTCTGAGTAACACCTTGCCAGCCTGGCGCTTTCTCGCCCCAGAGGTGCGGGAGTCCCTGTGGGGCCAGCTCCGGTCCGGCATTATCTCCAACCTGGTTCCCGGTGAGAGCCAGGTCAGTCTCAGTCTGAATCCACCGGAACTGGGGCAGATTCAGCTCACCTTGCGTCTCAGCGGCCAGGAACTGGCCGTCACTGCGGTAGCCACCCGTCCCGAAGTAGCGGAGCTGGCCACTTTCGGGGTGCAGCAGCTGCTCCAGGCCCTGGCTCAGCAGGGGTTGGTCCTTACCCAGTTCCAAGTGCGCCTGCAAGACCAGCCCGCACGACAACCCACCCCTGTCTTGGCCGGAGCCCGGGAGAAGGGAAGTGAACCAGGGGAACGGTCTCCCACCTCGTCCCGCCGTCGTTCAGGGGAGGTGGACCGCTTTGTCTGAGGGCCAAACTAAAACGTCGCGGAATTTCGTCACGAAAAACTTTACCACGTGAGCATCTCAAGAAATCGGGAGAACAATCATGGTAGACCTTGCCGCCTCAACCAATCTTAACACGGTGGCCAGCACTGCCAGCACCGCCGCTGGAACCGATTCCGGGACTAAGAGTTCCCCTGTCGACCTCACCGGCGCCATTAACCAGAACATGGGCAAGGAAGATTTTCTGAATCTTCTGGTCACCCAGTTGCGTTACCAGGATCCCTTGAGCCCGGAGGACCCCAAGGACTTCGTGGCCCAGTTGGCCCAGTTCAGTTCCCTGGAGCAGCAAATTAACGCCAACCAGAACCTCCAGGGTTTGGGCAAGGCCTTCGAAAGTCTCAAGCAATCACAAAACATGGCCCAGGGCGTGGCCCTCCTGGGGAAGACCGTGAAAGGCTCGGGGAACATGCTCACCGTAGCAGGGGGCAAAGCTTCGGAAGCCTCTTTGACGTTGCCCCTGGAGGCTAAAGAAGTGGTGGTGGGGGTTTTTGACGCGAGTGGGCGTCAGGTGCGCACCCTGAATCTGGGTGGCCTCGCGGCAGGTTCCCAGTCCCTGGTCTGGGATGGCAAGGACAGCCAGGGTAAAACGGTCCCCGACGGGATTTATTCCTACCAGGTGGCGGCCATAGACAAATCCGGCAAGGCCATGGAGGTGACCAACTTCTTCACCGGCAAGGTGCAGGAGGTCTTCCAGGACGCCCAGGGCGTCTGGGTCAAGGTGGACGGCCGCCAGGTGCTGTTGAGCAACATTGTCTCCGTGGTGGATGGTTCTTGAGCAACCTAACGAGAAATTACCGGGTTGGCCAGACCAACCCTTGAGTCAATCCTGAGGAGGGGTCAGTTATGTCTTTATCCACCGCCATGTACAGCGGTCTCAGCGGCCTCAACAGCTATGGGGAGGCCATGAGTGTGGTGGGCGACAATATCGCCAACCTGAATACCACGGGCTTCAAATACAGCTCGGTGCATTTCGAGGATCTCATGGCCCAGCTCATTCCCACCGGCTCCGGGCCGGGGCAGGTGGGGCGGGGGGCCCGCATCTCCGACGTCAGCACCATTTGGGCGCAGGGGTCCCTGGAAAACAGCGCCGACGACGTGGACGTGGCCATCACCGGCACCGGCTTTCTCATCGTCCAGGACCCCTTGAACCAGGCCCTTTTTTATACCCGGGACGGTAATTTTTCTCTAAACGATGAAGGTTATCTTATTAATGCCCATACTTATCGGGTGCAAGGCAAGGCCATCGACCCCACCACCGGCACCCCTAGCGGGGTTGACACTGACATTGTTCTCAGTCAAAATTACGCCTCACCCCAGGTTTCTACCTCGGTGGATATGGTCATGAACCTTGACGCCAACGCCGCGGTGGGGAGCTATTACGACTCGGCCATCACGGTCTATGACAACCTGGGGAACGTCCATGTCCTGGACATGCGCTATACCAATGCTGCGGCCAACAACTGGACCGTAAGCGGCACCCTGGACGGCACGGACATTACCGGCAGCATCACCGACCAGGGGGGCGGGGGGCCCTCCGCCATGGTGTTCAACACCAACGGCACCATGGTAAGCGGTGGGTTGTACTCTGTAGACCTGAGCGGTTACAACATCGGCCCCGTAGACCTCAACACGCGCAATACTCCGGGAGGCAGTACTACTCAGTACGCCGCCTCCTCGGCGACCAACTACGCTTCCCAGGACGGCTACGGTCCGGGCTTTCTCCAGCGCATTTCCATAAACAACGAAGGTATCGTCACCGGGCACTACAGTAACGGCCAGATCATTCCCCAGTACCAGCTCACCCTGGCCCGGTTCAACGCCCCCGGCAAACTCTACCGGGAGGGCAGCAACCTTTACACTGAAACCCAGGACTCCGGCGTGCCCCTCACCGGCGCTCCGGGCACCAACGGCCTGGGAAAAATCAACTCCAACGCCCTGGAGCAATCCAACGTGGACTTGGGCAACGAATTCGTCCACATGATCCTCTACCAGCGGGCCTTCCAGGCCAACTCCCGCATCATCACTACCACGGACACCATGATGGAGGAGGTCCTGGCGCTGAAGCGGTAGTAAGGTGCGCTAGGTTTGAGGGGATGGCTGTGGGAGCCCAGTCCCTCATCATCCCCTCAAACAACCCCAACCCCCGATTTTGGTAGCACGGGGATCTTACCCGTGCCTGGACGGGCTGGAAGCCCGTTCTACCGCGTTAAGGTAAAGGGTTGGGGGAAGGGGCACGGATTCGTGACCACTCGCCCCAGCCCCCCAATCATTTCTCCCCGAAAAAAACCAGTTGGGGCATTTCGATCCCGCCCATAAAGGGGATGGGGGCCTGGACAGTCTCCAGACGGTGGACGAGGTAGCGCGGAAATTGGGCCGCCAGGGACTCCGGGGTGGGGAAGTGGTGCACCAGCTTCCCGTCAGGAGTGGCGATCTTTACCAGGGTGCCGGGCTCCAGTTCCACGGTCTCAGGTTGGCGCATCATCTCCCCCGCCTCTCGGGGAGAAACCCAGATAAACAAGAAGCCCCCCGGCCGGAGGACCCGGTCCAGTTCCCGGCAGTAGGTCTGA
Organism: uncultured delta proteobacterium; assembly: GCA_963709285.1. Taxonomy (GTDB): domain Bacteria; phylum Desulfobacterota; class Desulfobaccia; order Desulfobaccales; family 0-14-0-80-60-11; genus JBGSLA01. The sequence continues at coordinate 302,345 of CAVPVR010000001.1, forward strand.
AAGGCCCGGGTGTCTCCGTGGCTGATGGCATTGATGCTCAGAACAAAGTCAAAAACCTCAGCAGTAACTGGAAGGTTCTGAAGATTTCCCTGGGCCAGCCAAGCCGAGTCCGCCACCCGGGAAAGATGCGGCTTAAATTCCCTTAACACCGACCACTCCAGATCCACCCCCAGAACTCGGAAACCCGCCCTGGCCAGGGGCAGGAGATGCCGCCCGGCGCCGCAACCCGCGTCCAGGACCAGCCGGACACCCCATTCCTGAAGGCTGGGCACCAGCGCCATGACCTCCGGGTTGGGGGGCAGGCGCTGCATCAGTGGATCGGAAAAAATTTCTTCCCAGTCAGGCATGGTGAACCCAAAGTTTGTTCAACGGGAGGGCCAGAGAGCAACACTCCCTGCTCTCCTTGTACCCCCCTCTTAACCCATTATATCGCAAATTCGTTGACCTCTCTTGCCCTCTTCCGGTTATAATCAGGCGGTGACGGGAGCAACGCTCCCGGTCACCGTCATCCCTTATGGGGTTGGGGGATGGGGGATGGGGCAGGGGGCAGGGGCCTGCGGTCCCTGGCCCCCTTCCCCAGCCATAGTATCCCACAAACTCACCGAGGTGCCTTATGATTCCCCGGTACAGCCGTGAGCCCATGGCCCGGATCTGGTCAGAAGAAAATAAATTTGCCGCCTGGCTTAAGGTGGAATTGGCGGCCATGGAAGCCCTGGCAGAGGCGGGCCTCATTCCCGCCGAAGTCCCGGAGAGGGTCAAGTCCAAAGCCCAGTGTGACGCCGAATGCGTCCTGGCCATCGAGAAGGAAACCCATCACGACGTGGCCGCGTTCGTGGACCACGTGGCCGACTCTCTGGGGGAGGACGGCCGCTATTTTCACTTCGGCCTCACCTCCTCGGACGTTCTGGACACGGCCCTGGCCCTGCGCCTCAAAGAATCCGCTAGCCTTCTTCTGGCCGGCCTGGACGAACTCCTGGCGGTTCTCAAGGACAAAGCCTTTGCTTACCAGGACCTGGTGATGGTGGGCCGCACCCACGGGGTGCATGCCGAGCCCATCACCTTAGGCCTCAAATTTGCCTTGTGGTACACCGAGTTCCAGCGACAGCGGCAACGCCTGGCTGTGGCCCGAGAAACCGTGAGCGTCGGCAAGCTCTCCGGCGCGGTGGGGACCTTTGCGCACCTCCCCCCGGAGGTGGAGGCCGGGGTCTGCGCCCGCTTGGGGCTGGCGCCGGCTCCCCTCTCCAGCCAGATCATCCAGCGGGACCGCCACGCCCACTATCTCACCACCCTGGCGCTGGTCGGGGCCAGCATCGAGAAGGTGGCCACGGAAATCCGGCACCTGCAGCGCACCGAAGTGCGGGAGGCGGAGGAGGCCTTTGGGGCCAAGCAAAAGGGCTCCTCAGCCATGCCCCACAAGCGTAATCCCGTGCTCAGTGAAAACCTCTGCGGCTTGGCCCGGGTGCTTCGGGGGAACGCCCTGACGGCCTTGGAAAATGTGGCCCTCTGGCACGAACGGGACATCAGCCACTCCTCCGCGGAGCGCATCATCATCCCGGACAGCAACATTATGCTGGACTTCATGATTCACCGCCTCAAGGGTGTCCTGGCCAACCTGGTGGTCTATCCGGAAAACATGGCCGCGAATCTGGCCGACAGCCGGGGACTGGTGTTCTCCCAGAGTCTGCTCCTGGCCCTGGTACAGAAGGGGCTGTCCAGGGACGAGGCTTACCGGCTGACGCAGCGGGCGGCCATGCAGGTCTGGGAGGAGGGGGGGACCTTTAAGGAAAGGGTCCTGGCGGACCCGGACATCGGCAAAATTTTGTCCCCGGCGGATCTGGAGAAACTCTTCGATCTCAAACACCACCTGCGCCACGTGAAGGCGCTCTTTCAACGGGTTTTCATAAAATAGGCCTAACATATTACTTTTTTTAAAACCGAAGCCGCAGAAACAGGGAGCTCTCCAACGGGAGATTCCTTTAGTGGCACAGGCCTCTGGCCTGTGCGTACAGGCAGGACGCCTGTGCCACCAGCGTTTTTCTGAAAAGCCAAGCTTCTGCTTTTAAAATTTTCCTAGCCCAGAAACAAAGATCCAGGGACTTCCTAGTTGATCATTTCAGAAATACACTAAGGTTTTTTTGTCACCCTGAGCCGAAGGCGAAGGGTCTCTGATTTTTGGTTAGATTCTTCGCCGCCTCCGGCGGCTCAGAATGACAAAATCGAATATTTCGTTTTGAAAAGTTGTACTCTCTTGATCCGCCCTTCAATACTGGCGCTGAAGGGCTGGGGAAGCCCCTCAATATAGCCGCTGAGGGCCTCCAGATCCACGGGGCCCCTCACCTTGTTGGCGCCCTGGGTAAAAACGCTGAATCTATCGCCGCCCTCCGCCAGGAAACTGTTCACCGTGACCGTGTAAGTGGTGGCCTTATCAATGGTCACGCCGTCTTGGCGCACCTCTACGATGCGGTTTCCTTTAGGCTGGCTGGCGTCCCAGGTATAGGTCAGGCCGGAAACCTGCAGCATCCGGGGATAGGTTTGCGTGGGGGGAAATTGCTGGTTCAGGAGCTCATAAATCTGCTGACCGGTGAGCTCCATCTTGACCAGGTAATTGTTGAAGGGCTGCACCGAGAAGAGCTCGCCCCAGGTGACTGCCCCGGCCGTAATATTTGTCCGGATGCCCCCCGGGTTCGTGAAAGCGAAATCAGTGCCCATGGCCTGTCTCTGGGCGTCGGCGATGAGGTTCCCCAGGGCTGATTCGCCGGCGCGGTTCCGGGTCCTGACAATGTCGCTGGCGGCCACCGCGATCTGGCGATGGGTTAAGGGGGCCACCTTTTTTTCGGCAGCCAGCATCAAGGTGGTGGCTTCCGGGTCCGGGGTCAACCCCGGGCCGGCGTCGGCCCAGGCGGTGACGACGGCCGCTGATTTTTTCACCACGTCCCTGGTGGCCCGGCTGATTTCCAATTCAATGTCGGCATAGCCTTTCCCGGCGGACCAGGCCTGGGTCACCAGGATCTCCTTGCCGTTCTGATTGGGGACCAGGGCATTGGTAAAGGAGTGGGTGTGCCCGGAGACCACCACATCCACCTCATCATCCAGGCGCCAGAGAATCTTCCTGAGGGGCCCGGCCACCTCACCCCCCGTCCGGGTGGGACCCTCGTAGGCCGGTTGCCAGCCGCCCTGGTGGAGCAGAACAATGATGCTCTTCACCTGCTTGGCTTTCAGCTCCGCAATACACGCATTGATGGCCGCGGCTTCCTCCAGGAACTTGAGCCCCGCCACCCCCGAAGGCGTCACCATGTCTTTGGTTGCGGTTAACACCGCCCCGATGAACGCAAGGGGAATGCCGTTGACTTCCTTGATGACATAGCGCGGCAAAATGGGTTCGTTGGTGTCCCGGTTCACCACGTTAGCCGCCACATACGGGAAAGCCCGCCCCTTGCCAGGGGTCTTCCAGGAAGGGGCCCTGGGCATAGTTCCCGCCTTTGAGGAGACGCAACAACTCGTCCAGCCCGTCGTCGAATTCGTGGTTCCCCACCGTGGCCACCAGGTTGGCTTTGGGGTTCAGGCGGTTCTGGGAGGAGCACTCTTGGTTGCCCAAGAGGTTCAGGAACATGATGGCCGGTTCATCCTGGAGCAGGGCCGAGGCGGGCGGCGAGGCGCCCACCTGGTCGCCGGCGTGGACGATGAAGGTGAACCCGTCAAACTCCCGTTGTTCTTTTTTCAAATACGCGGCCAGCACCGGAGCGCTCCCCACCGGCCGGCCGTTTACTTTTTTCCCCGCCGACACCTGTCCGTGGAAGTCATTGATCGCCAGAATCTGCACCGGCACCACTTCCGGGTGATCATGCTGCGTGCACCCGACCTGCAGCCCCACGACAAGCCAGGACCGCCAGGCAGGCTATCACCCATGCTAACAATTTCCCCTTCTTGACCATGTCTTTCAGGTTAATCCTTCGTGGAATAGAGATAAATCAAAATTATTTAGTAAGTTGAGATCGCCCTGAAAAGTTTTCCCATCTGCCGTAGGGGCGGACCCACGTGTCCGCCCATTTAAGCCCAGACCAGGGTCAGCCCCCCACAGTTAGCTGTGTCTACAACATATTTTGCATTATTTTTGGAGGTGCTCACGGAACCACCCCTTCCCTCGGCGGGTGTATAGACCGGGGACCTAGGTAACACCTGTTCAGGGACATGGATAACAGTTTACCATAGGATATCCTCTCTGTTTGGCGTCCGGCCCGGGAAACCTCAGGCCAGGGAGACTTTGATCTGGTTTTCCCGGGGGGCCACTCTGTCCAGGCGGACCTGGACCAGGTCTCCAGGCTTGAGGCGCAAGGTGGCGGGCGCGGTGAAGGGCACGTCCAGGAGGATATCAGGAAGGAGCAGGCGGGAGCGGTGGGGCAGGGCCTCCACCACCAGGGCCTCCAGTTTCTGGCCCACCTGTCCGGCCAGGTATTTGAGGAGCCAGTAGCGCAGACGCAGGTTCTTGAGCAGGCCGGCCCGGCGCATGGCCGGATCGATGACCGCGGCGATTTTTTCCAACTCTTCCGGGCTGTAAAACGGCGGCGCACCCATCAGGGCACTCAGAATCTGCCGGTGGATCACCAGGTCCAGGTAGCGGCGGATGGGGGAGGTGGCAAAGGTGTACTGGGGCAGGCCCAGACCCCAGTGGGGCTGGGGGGTAAGCTCCATGACCACCCGGCTGAGCTTCCGGCGGTCCTGCCAGAGTTCCAGGAGGGTCTTGCGCGCCTCCCGGTCAATGGGCTCCCGGGGCTCCGGCTGGGTGCGGTAGAGGGCCGGCACCCCCCGCTCCACCAGGAAAGTGGCCGCCAGCCAGTTGGCCAGGACCATGGCCTCGGCGATGATCTGGTGGCTCGGGGTTTCCTGGTCCTCCACCGTCACCTGCACCCTCCCCCGGGGGTCAAAGCTCACCCAGACCTCCGGGAGCTTCAACTCATAGCCTCCCTGGGCCAAACGCCGGGCCTTGAGGCGCTCGGTCAGGCGGGCCAGGATCCCGATGAAGTCGTCCTCCCCTTCCAGAAGCCGGTCCGCTTCCCCATAGGAGAGGCGCCGCCGCACCCGGATGAGGCTCGGGGTTATTTTCCACTCCTGAACTTCCCCGTGCGGGTCCAAGGTGATGAGGAAGCTCAAAGCCCCGCGCTCCTGCTGGGCCACGAGGGACAGGGTGTCCTCGGAGATTTCCTCAGGCAGCATGGGCAGGCGGGTTTCCGGCAGGTAAATGGACGTGCCCCGCTCCTGGGCCTCTTGATCCAGGGAAGAACCCACGGCCACCAGAGCGGAGACATCGGCGATGTGGACCCCCAGGCGAGAGCCCGTGGGGAGGATTTCCAGGCTCAGGGCGTCGTCCAGGTCCCGGGTGCGTTCCCCGTCAATGGTGAAGCAGTCCAGGTGGGTGAGGTCAGCCCGAATGGCGGCGTAGGGGTCAGGGGAAGATTCGACCTTCAGACGTTCGGCCGAGTGGATGACTTCCTCGGAAAAGGCCAGGGGCGTCTCCAGGCGGTAGAGGTCCAGGTTTTCGTCTTCGGAGAAGACCTGGAGACGCACTAAAAGTTTGAAGGGGGCCTGTTCGCCGGAAATTTTGGCCTTGTCCAGAAATGATTTGACCAGGGCATACTCCGGTGACTCCTGGCCCCACACCGCCACCGACCTGAGGAGTTCCACCAGTCGCTCCCGGATGGCCGGGTCGGCGATCTTACCCCCCTCCCAGGCGGTCCTGAGCCACTGGGCCGCTTCGGCCAGTTCCTGCCTGGCTTCCTCCTCCCGGCGGGCCTTGTCCTGCAGATTTTCCACCACCTCGGGGGAATTAGGCAGCCACAAGCCATCCTTGTATTTAAAGAGAAAGCGGTCCTCGTAAAGGGACCGGCCCATGGCCGCCACCTGGTCCGGCGTGGCGGAGCCGAACCACAGTTCGGCCATGTCGTCCACCGGCAGAGCCTTCTCTTCCTCCACCAGGAGTTCCCAGACCTCGGCCAGTTCGATGCTTTGCTGCAAAGCCTCCCGGCGCCGGGTGGTTTCCTGCAGCAGATCCAGCCACTCTTGCCGGGAAAGGGCGCCCGGCCTGCCCCCCGGACAGGCGTGCAGGACCCTTTTCCTGGCCACGGTGAGATCCCGGTTGGTAGGGGTGACCACCTGCAGGCGGTCCCCCTTGAGGTCCAGGACGGCGGCCACCAGGATGCTTTTCTCTTCAAAGAATTCGACGAGATATCCGGGTTCCATGGTAAAATGGAGGAAACTTACCAGAAATCCTGGAAAAGTCAAGGAAAGGCGCCGGGGCCTCATGCCGGTCTACCCGGCCGCCAAGGATGTCGCTTTTCCCATGCGTCTGGCCCTGATCTCCGATGTTCACAGCAACGTCCATGCTCTGGAGCAAGTGTTGGCCCAGCTTGACCGGGAAAAGGTGGACCTGATCATCAACCTGGGGGACCTGGTGGGCTACAATGCCAACCCCAACGAGTGCGTTGAGCTGATCCAGAGCCGCCCCGTGCTGAGCCTCGCCGGGAATCACGACCTGGCCCTGCTTGATCTGGAGGTAGCCCAGCATTTTAACATAATTGCCTACCAGGCCATTCTCTGGAGCAGGGAGGAAATGCGACCAGAGTTTTTAGAATTTTTCCAGACGCTTCCCCTGACCCGAGAAGGTCCGGGTTTCGTGGCCTGCCACGGCACTCCCACCAGTGCTATGTCTTACATCAATTACCACTTCCAGGGCAAAAAGGTCTTAAAGATGCTCCATAAGGGCCTGGGCCTGAGGGTTTGCTTTTTCGGCCATACCCACCGCCGGGCCCTCTGGTACCGGGACATTCGAGGGAAAGTGGCCACGCAACCCACCACCCCGGGGAAAATTTTGTTGGAACCGGAGTGGTATTACCTCATCAACCCAGGGAGCGTGGGCCAGCCCCGGGATGGCAACCCGGAGGCGGCCTACGCCATTTTCGATGACCAGGAATTTTCCATTCACTACAAGTCGGTCCCATACGATGTGGCCGCCGCGCAAAGCTGCATCCTCAAGGCCGGGCTCCACGAGTACCTGGCGGAGCGCCTGGCTCAAGGCGTGTGACAAGGGGGAAAAGAAATGGCGCTGTACCAAAAAGAAGGGGTTTTGAAGGACGGCAGCCGGGTGATCTTGCGCCCCATGGTGAAAGAAGACCGGGACCAACTCCTGGATTTCTTCCACCGGGTGGACGACCGTGACCTGATGTTCTTACGTAACAATGTGCGGGAGCCGGCCACCATCGACGCATGGATAGACCACCTTGATTACCACCGGGTCTTTCCCCTCATCGCCGAACTGGACGGCCGCATCGTGGGGAACGCCACCCTGCACATGCGCAAGATGGGCTGGAAGCGCCACCTGGGGAATGTCCGCATCGTCATCGCCAAAGAATACCAGGGCAAGGGCCTGGGAACCCTGATGATCAACGAGATTATCGGCCTGGCCGCGGAATTCGGCCTGGAAAAGCTCATCGCCGAGATTCACCTGCAAGCAGCCGCGGCCCTGGCCACCTTCAAGAAGGCCGGCTTTTCCTCCAAAGCGGTCTTCGAGGACCTGGTGGAGGACCCCAGCGGCCAGAAGGGGGATTTAGTGGTGATGGTCTGCGACGTCTTGCGTGAGGGGCCCTGAGTTCCGCCCGCAGCGGCGCCCCGGGCGAGGAATTGCTCCAACCTTTCTTTATGGCGCCATGGGATGGGGGACGATGAGGGTCTTGCCCGCTTGAATAATCCGTCCCGTTTCTTTCAGGGACTTGATGGCCCGGGTGACGCTCACCCGATGGGCCCCCACCAGAAAACCCAACTCTTCATGGGTCAGGGGAAACTGAATGGAATAACCCTGGCGCTCCTGCACCCCATGCTCCCGGGCCACTTGGGACAGCACATGGTAAAGCCGATCTTCCAGGTTGGTCAAAGAAAGGCTCCCCACCCGGCTGGTGAGCCAGTCGATGCGGCGGCTCAGGTTCTTGATGACCTGGAGGCCGATATTGGGATGGTCCAGGACGAGCTTTTCAAAACCAGGCTTGTCGAACCCGCAGATGAGGGTGTCTTCGAGACAGGTGGCGGAAAGCGGGTATAAAGTGTCTTCCAGCAGCATGGCTTCCCCCAGAAAATCTCCGGCCTTGCGAATGTCCAGGGTCATTTCATCGCCCGCTTCAGTGAGCTTGCTGAGCTTGACCCGACCGGCCTTGATGAGAAACATGTTCTGGGCCGACTGGCCCTGGGAAAAAACCTCCTCGCCTTTTTTTAAGAGTCGGCGCAAAGCAGCTTCGGTTAAAGCCGCCAATTCCTCCGGCTGGAGATTCTCAAAGACCCACAGGTGGCCGATGCACACGGGTGCGAGGGCGTGTTCCCGACCCGCTTGCTGATCACACAAACATCCCATGGCAATGTCTCGGTTTGGTTTGGGGCTATAAGCTTTAAGCTTTAAGACTTAAGCTAAAAAACCTTAGGGGCTTATAGCTTAAAGCTTATACGGAGTTGCAATCCTGAAGGTATTTTTTGTAGCCGCAGGCTTTAGCCTGCGCCTGCACAGGCAAGACACCTGTGCCACCGGCCTGAAGAAAAATTTAACCTACACTTTTCTTAATATTGCCTGGTTGAGCGCAACTTGGTTTTACAGCTTACAGCTTACAGCTTATAGCTTACAGCCGATGGCCAATGGCCGCCTTGAGCTCTTGGGAGAGCAGCTCGCACGCCTTCACCACTTCCGGGTGGTCTTCAAAATTCTGGAACATGTCCGGGGTGATCTCGGTGAAGTTGGCAAAGTCTTCGGGAGCCATCCAACGGGCCGGACCGCCGTACTGGCAGGTGGTGCCATAGCCGCAGATGAAACAGGGCGGGGTAGCGCTGTTGAAAAAAACCGAGCCCACCACCCGGTATTCAAAATAACTGCTCAACTGGTAGGACACCTCCCGCACCACCTGCTCAGCCTCGTCTCCCCCGACACACACCACCGCGGCCAGCTTGCCTATGGTCTGGGGCTCCACGTGGCGCAGAGGAAAGAGGCGCTCCAGGAAGGTGTGGGTAAACGCGTTCGCATGTCTGAAATACACCACTGAGCCAACGATCAGGGCGTCCGCAGCCACAATTTTGTCATACAAGGGGGCCATATCATCTTTTTGCACACAGCGGTTGTTCTCGGCGCATTTGACGCAGCCGATGCAAGGGCGTATGGTGAGCTCGGCCAAGCGTATCATCTCATACGGATGGCCAGTATCCCGGGCCACCTTGTCCAGCATGCGGTGCAGATTGCCTTTGGGCTTCGGGCTGCCGTTGATCACGAGAATCATGTGTTAACCCCTCCTGTTGCTTTAAATACCCATCTATTACTATACCATCTCAATTCCCTCGTTGAGCTTGCTTTCTTTTCAGGAGGGACTGGGGCCTTCCAGCAGTTCGGCCAGGGTGCTGCGGAAGTGCTGCAAATCCAGGGGCTCCACTTCAATGGGGACCTGGAGCAAATCAAAAAAGGTCAGGATTTCCTCGTCGTTCAGGGGATTGATCCCCGGCTCCAGGAGCAGGATGCGGTTGTAGCGGCCCAGATTGATCCGCACATCCACTTCGTCCCACCCCAAGGAGGCCATAATCCCCGGCCAGGCCCTGATCCAACCGGGAGTCATGAGCATGGTGCGGTCTTGCTCCAGTTCTCGGACCTTGTTCCCCACGAAGGCTTCCAGGCAATTTTTTACCGTGGAACAGGAGACGCCAAATTTTCCGACCAGCTCCACGAGGTCCGGATGGCAACCGACTCCCAAGAAAACCCGCACATTTTCTTGGTTTTCCCCGATGGCAGCCAAGGCCCTGGTTAATTCTTGGGCTAATCGGGGCAGATCCGCGTGCAACGCGGCGTCAATCCAGATGATTTCCACCCCCTCCTCATTTTTTAACACGTGCTGCAATTCATCAGCGAAAACTTTGCAGGCGATGATTACTTTGGTGGGCTTCATGGGATGAACCTCCCTTTTCAGCCAGGGCTCTACATGGCCAGTTGTTCACGAAGGCGGTGGGCGATCTCCTGACCCAGTTCCTGGGCCCGTTGCCAGGTCTCGGTCTGGTCCTCCACCTGGCAAAATTTATCCGGAGTTACCGTGACATCGTCGCCAAAGACATAGGGGAGGGCGCTCATGGGGCAAGTCTCGCCGAAGCCGCAGACCATGCATTCGGGATTGCCCACCACGGTGAGTTGCCCCCGAATTTCCATGCCTTCCAGTTTCAAGGCGTGTGTGATCTGCTCATTGGCCGCTTCCACCCCGGGTACGCCCCGGCCGATGCCGGTGGTTATGACTACTGCCAACTTGCCCCGGTTGAGGCCGTGTTGATGGCGCAGGGAAAAGAGGCGCTCCAGGAAAGCCTTGGTGAAGCCGTCCACCGACCCGTAAGGGGAGTAGCCCCCCACCACTAAGGCCCCGGCGTGGCGAACTTTTTGCACCAACTCCGGAAAATCATCCTGGACCTTGCAGATATTATCGGCCTTGCACCCCAGGCAGGCAATGCAGGGCCGCACTTTGAGGCGGGAAAGTTTGACGAATTCGGTGTTGAGCCCGCTGGCCTCTAGCACCGCTTTGACCAAACGGTCGGTATTGCTGTTTTTAATAGGGCTTCCTGAAACTCCCAAAATGTTTGGATACATAAGCTTACTCCTTTTTGATGACGACCACCGCCGGGGTGGCGGCAAACGGTTTTCACTTATTGGCTGGTTGCTTTGCCGTCTCTTTGAGTTTCTCAGATAGTCAGGAAAAAATCTGTAGCTGATACTACATTCTGTCTTTTTCCTGACATCAATGACTCTTTTCAGAAAGATGTGTCCGGACCCCAGGCTCCTCGCCCCTGGTCGCGGAAATCAAGAATTGCACCAGAATACCGAATCAGTAATAAGCAATTGACCACCCGGTACAACAGAGAAAAACCTTGATGATTGAAAGTGTGCCAGATGCCGCTCTCTCGTGGCTGAGAGCGAACGGATACTTGATCCCTCCCCTCGTTATTGGCCTGCTGGATGGCCTGGGGAGACGCCCGCACCCGCCGCATCCCCAATTACCTCACGTTGGGCGCGGCCCTGGCCGGCCTGGGCTTTCAACTGGGGGCCCACGGTTGGCCCGGGCTGGGGCAGGGCCTCCTGGGCTTCTGCGTTGGTTTTGTCCTGTTGATCGGGTTCTATCTTAAAGGCGGCATGGGGGCCGGGGACGTCAAAGCCCTGGCGGCCCTGGGGACCTGGCTGGGCCCTCTTCCCACCCTGTATCTGTTCATCTACATGGGCTTTTCAGGGGTTCCCCTGATTATCCTTTTCCTCTGGCGCCGGGGGGAACTCAGGACCAAAGCCCGAGAGTGGTGGACCCTCCTGGTGAACCGCTTGCTCCTGCGGTCCCAGCCGTCCTCCCCCTCCCCCGCCCCTGCCCCTGCCAAGCGTCCGAGGGTCTGCCTTACGCCGTGGCCCTGGCCCTGGGGATGGCGCTCCTGTGCTGGCAGGGGATGTGATGCTCCCGGACAGGCTTTAAACATCTCCCGAGAACTATGAAAAGGTAGCGGCGCCACCCTTGGCCACGCATCAATCGTCCTCCAGCATCTGGGTTTCTTTCTCCTTTATCTCTCCAGAGTATTTGATTTCCCGCTTTCTCCTGATATAAAGAACTTGGGTTTGTTACTTTTTTCTCATATAGCCCCTAAATCTCTGAAGTCGGGGAAATATGGAGACCCTGGCTTCCTCCCACCGGAGACGGACATGCTCATTGTCATGGATAAAGACGCCACCCCGGAGATGATCCAGGGGGTGGTGGCCAAGATCGAGGCCCTGGGCTATGCGGCCCAACCCATACCCGGGGGGGAGCGGGTGGCCATCGGCATCCTGCGCAACCCCCGGCCGGTGGACCCCGCGCTGTTCCTGGATATGCCAGGGGTCACCCAGGCCATCCCCGTGTCCAAGCCTTACAAGCTGGTGAGCCGGGAAATGAAGCGGGAAGACACCGTCATCACTTTTGCTAACGGCCTGACTCTCGGCAAGGGCCGCTTCGTGGTCATGGCCGGGCCCTGCGCCATCGAGAGCGAAGACCAGGCCCTCACCATCGCCCGCCTGGTCAAGGCCGAGGGCGCGCAAATCTTCCGGGGCGGGGCCTTTAAACCCCGCACCTCCCCTTACAGCTACCAGGGGATGGGGAAGACGGGCCTGCGAATTCTCGACAAAATGCGCCAGGAAACGGGCCTCCTGATCGTCACCGAGGCGGTGGACCATGACTCCCTCAAGCAGGTGGCGGAGTATGCTGACATCGTGCAGATCGGGGCCCGGAACATGCAGAATTACACCCTCCTGCGCAAGGCCGGGCAGATCAAGAAGCCCATTTTGCTGAAGCGGGGCATGTACGCCACCCTGGATGAATGGCTCATGGCTGCGGAGTACATCATGTCCGAAGGTAACTCTCAAGTCATCCTGTGCGAGCGCGGCATCCGGGCCATCGGTGGGCATGCCCGCAACCTCCTGGACCTGGCCACCATCCCGGCGGTGCGCCGGGAAAGCCATCTGCCCATCGTGGTCGATCCCAGCCACGCCGCCGGCCGCCGGGACTTGGTGCCTCCTTTGGCGAGGGCGGCGGTGGCCGCCGGGGCCGATGGCCTCCTCATCGAAGTGCACCACGAACCGGAGAAGGCCCTTTCCGACGGGGCCCAGTCCCTCTATCCCAACCAGTTCGCCGAGCTCATGGAAGAAATTAGATCGCTCAGGCCCGGGAGCTGGGATTGAGGGAGATTTTCCTTTCCCTGCCCGGCGGGGACGAGAGCTACCGTCTGCTCCTGGGTCCCGGCCTGCGCCGCGACCTGGGCCGGCTCCTGAAGCCCCTGGGGTTCCCGCCTCGTCTTTGGGTGATAACCGACCGGCGAGTGAGTCGTCTCTATGGACAGGAAGTAAAGGAAGCCTTGATGGGGGCAGGCTTCCAGGCCCACCTCCTCACCGTAGTTCCCGGGGAGCGGGCCAAGAGTTGGGCCGTGGTTCAGCGCCTGGCCCGAGAGCTTTTGGCCCAGGGGGCTCACCGGGGCACCGCCCTCATCGCCCTGGGCGGCGGGGTGGTGGGCGATGTAACCGGCTTCCTGGCCTCCATTTACCTGCGAGGGGTCCCTCTAATCCAGGTGCCCACCACCCTCCTGGCCATGGTGGACGCCAGCATCGGCGGTAAGACCGCCATCAACCTTCCCGAAGGGAAAAACCTCCTGGGGACCTTCCATCAGCCCCGCCTGGTGGTCATCGACCCGGAGTTTTTGGCCACCCTGCCTCAGAAGGAACGGGTGAACGGCCTGGCAGAGGTCCTCAAAGCCGGGTTTATTCGGGACCGAGAGCTGCTTGAGCGGCTAAACCGGGAAGGCCTGGAGATTTTCCGCCATCCCGGGGAACTCCTGGAAGTTATTCACCGGGCTGCGGGCATTAAAGCCGTAATTGTGGCGGCGGACGCCCGGGAAGCAGACCGGCGCCGCCTCCTTAACTTCGGGCACACTTTAGGCCATGGCCTGGAAGCGGCCTCAGGCTTTCGCCTGCCCCACGGCCGGGCGGTGGCCCTGGGTATGCTCATGGCCCTGCGGCTGTCGGAACGGCTCGCCGACCTCCCGGAAGAATTGTCCCAGTGGGGGCAACAACTCCTCCGGAACTTCGGGTATGCCGAGCGCCTCCCCAACCTGGACCGGGAGGCTGTCCTGGCCGCGCTCACCCTGGATAAAAAGCGCCAGGAAGCCGGCCTGGTGTTTGTGCTCTTGAAACGTTTAGGGGAGGCGGTGATTCAGGAGAACGTCCCCCTGGCCCTGGCAGGCGAGGTGGTGGCGGAAGTGCTTGCCGGCGGTGAGTGAAAATTGAGATTATTGCAAATAGATCTTGGGAGAGGGGGCCAGGGGTCGCTGCCCCCTGCCCCCTCTCCCAAACCCTCTCCCCCAACCCCTACGTTAAGCGGGAGCACAGGCTTCCAGCCTGTGCAGGAACAGGCAGGATACCTGTTCTCCCGGTCATGGGTCTAATGAGCGGGTGGCATCATGTTGAGGCGTCTTTTCGTAGTGCTTGCCACGTTTTTGTTGACAGTGGGTGCGGCTGTGGGCACCGCTGACCGGGAAACGCCAGGCAAACAAGCCATGGATGAATCTACTCCTGACATTCAGGTGGACCCCATCGGCCGGGTGATCCGCCAGAACGACCGGGCGGTTATCGAAATTCGCCCGGAGCTGGCCCCGGCCCTGGAGGGCCTGGAGGGCTTTTCCCATGTCTGGGTGCTCTTCTGGTTCCACGAAAATGACCGCCCCGAAGAGCGGACTATCCTCAAGGTTCACCCCCGGCGGGACCCGGCCAACCCCCTCACCGGGGTCTTCGCCACCCGGGCGCCGGTGCGCCCCAACCTCATCGGCCTCACCTCCTGCCGAATAGTTCGCCTCAAGGGAAATATCCTGGAAGTGGAGGGCCTGGACGCCCGGGAGGGTTCACCGGTCCTGGACCTCAAGCCCTATATCCCCGGCAGCGACGCCCTCCCCGAGGCACAGGTACCCTGGTGGATAAAAAGGATGCGGAGAGGAAACTAAGGGTTCCCCAGGTGCGGACACCCGCGCCACTTTCCTTTAGGACTCCAGCCAATCCCAGGCCGCCTGCAGTTCCTCAGGGGGAAAGATCTTCACCTGACCTTCCATGAAGTGGCTGAAGAGCTTGGTTCCCCAGGCCACCCATTTCGGCCCCCCCACCACCGCAATTTTTTCGAAATCATCCTTATGCCGGAGGCCAAATTTGGCATCTTCCCACATGGCTCCCAATTCCCAGCCCGAAAAACCCTCGTCCAAATAATAGAGGAACCGGGCCTTGTCATATTCTTTCAGGACTTCTTCCAACTGCGGAATAAGGACGGTGAGGTAGTCCTGGTCCGTGACCTTGCCGGTAGCCTGTACACCCAGGACTTTGTCATGACTTTGCGGCATAACCGTGAGCATGGGATATCCCCCTTAGGTTTGTTATTTTGACTCCATATTGATTCGGAAACCGCGGTGCCGCGCTTAAATCTTTTCCTCCGCGAGCTCGGCCATTAATCCCGCCACGGCTTTGAGGCCGAAGGGCAAGGCCTTTTCGTCGGGATTGAATTCCGGGGAGTGCAGGGCCTGGCCCCGGGTGCCGGGGGTGCGGACTCCCAGGAAAAAATAAAAGGCCGGCACTTTGGCGGCGAAATAAGAGAAATCCTCGCTCCCCATGGCGGGGTGGTGCACCTGGAGGCTCTTGGAACCCAGGAATTGGCGCAGCAACTTCACGGCCCGGTCAGCCAGCCCCGGGTCATTTCGCAGGATGGGATAGATGGTTTTGTGGGTGAGCTCGATCTTGGCCCCGGTGGCCTTGGCCAGACCGGCCAGATGGCGCTTGAGCCCGGTTATGACCTGCAAGCGCACCGTGTCCTGGAGATAACGCAGGCTCCCCTCCAGGGTCACTTTATCCGCCAGGATGTTGAAGCGGTTGCCACCCTCGATGCGGCCAAAGGTGAGGACCACGGGGTGGCGGGCGTCCACCTCCTGAGAGAGGAACGTCCTGATCTGGGTGAGGGCCTGGGCGCTCACCAAAATGGGGTCCAGGCCCCGGTGGGGCGTGGCTCCGTGGGCCGCCTTGCCGGTGATGGTGATAACCAGGTGATCCGAGCCCGCCATGACCACGTCCCGGCCAAAGCGGATATGGCCGACATCCAGGGTGGGGGCTACGTGCAGGCCCAAGATGGCGGATACCTGGGGTTTGTCCAGAACCCCGGCGGCCACCATCCCCCGGGCCCCGGTCCGGCCACCTTGAGGGGGGCCTTCCTCCGCGGGCTGGAAGATAAAGCGATAGGCTCCCGCCAGCCGGTCTTTGATACTACTCAGCAGCCGGGCGGCGCCCAGAGCCAGGCTCAGGTGAAAGTCGTGGCCGCAGGCGTGCATCACCCCCTCCACCTGGGAACGCCAGGGAACCTCCACGGTTTCCCCGATGGGGAGCGCATCCATGTCGGCCCGAAAGGCCACTACCCGGCCGGGACGGACGCCGGTGAGGTTCCCCACCACCCCGTGTCCGGCAATGCCACTGGCCACCTCGAGGCCGAGGTTCCGCAGATAGGCATCCACCACCTGGGCCGTGCGCTCTTCCTGGTGGGAAAGCTCCGGGTGTTGGTGGAAATTCCGCCTGAGGGAGGTGAGCTCTTCCGTCAGGCTCTCGGCCAAGCCTCCTATTTCCCTGGAAAATTTTAACAATGGTTCCCCGTTTAACGTTGACCGGTTAATCCCCGATAGGCCCAGGTACAAAAATTATATAGCAGGATGGGGGACTTTTCTCACCAGGAAATTCCCCGGGCTCGATATTGGTGGGTAGGATCTCAGAAAAAATAATATGCTCTCACCTTCCCCGGCACTTGATCTCCCCCGGTTCTCCCAGGTTTCCTTGCACCTGAAAACATGGCCCCAGGAATTGTTCAATGACCCAGAGGTTGGTGAGGAGGTGTGAGGTGATCTCTTCGGTGGTGAAGGCCGAGGGCCCCGCGGCCCGGGCCAGGTAAAGCAACACCTGGTCGGCCAGGTGCCGGTCCAGGGCAGTTTGATGCTTTTCAAAGCGAAGGAATTCCTCCACCGCCTCGTCGGCCACCTTCTCGGCGGGTTTGCCCCGGGCTCCCAGGGCGTGGAAGCCGGCGTGGGGTCCCCAGAGGAACACGAAACTTCCCGGGTCAGGGCTCTGGGCTTCCATCTCCACCACCGGTAGCCCTCCTCCCAGGCGGTCTTTGAGGCGCTTTCCCTGGCGCGGGATCACGTGAGATGGGACCCGGGAACCCGCAGATAGAGCCTGGAATTTTCCCGAATCCGGAGGAGTGAGCCACTTTTGGCCGGATAATTTTCCGGTGGGATGAACCGTAAGCTGCACCTCCCCACCTCCCCGGGGATACCAGCCCCAGCGGGTTAGGGTCAAGGTGACCACCGCCCCCAGTTCCGCCAAAGCTGGGAGAAAAACGGAGAGAAGGTAATGGACCGGGGGGCTCCAGGCCACGTGGGTGCCCCCCCGGATGGTGAGGTTGGTGGGCTCCCGGGCACCCAGGAGGGGCGGCAGGAGGGCTTGGGCCACCAGCGTAACCGCGCCGGCACTGCCGGTCCGCTCCGCTACGTCGAAGAAGTAGCTTCCTCCCTGAAGGGACCGGGGCCGAAAGGCGATCTCCCGGCTGCCCAGGGTGGCGCCGGCCACCTCCGCCCCGGTAATTTGGGTAAGGGCCTTCACTGCCGTGAGGTGCTGGGGCCGCAGCCCCGGTTTGGCACGGCCGGCCCGAATTTCCGTGATCCTAACGGGCTCTCCCAGGAGGGCCGCAAGGGAAAGGGAGGTCCGGAGGAGCTGCCCGCCTCCCTCTCCGTACGAGCCGTTCAGGTGCAGCATTAATCTTCCAAGAGGAAAATCACTTCCATTCTGACCCTATACGTGTGGATCTGGTTGTCCTTCACTGATACCCGCATCTCCACAATACGCAGGCCGGTGATGCCCCGCAGGGTCTTAACGGCGCGATTAAAGCCTACTTGAGTGGCATCCTCAAAACTTTTAGGAGATTCCGCAATGATTTCGGTTACTCTGGCGACGTTGGTGCTCATGACCGCTACCTCCTTTGGCGTCGTTAGCCTGCCGGCGAACCTGTCTGGCGCGGGCGGCGGGAACCCGAAAGGGTTGCACTTATGTTAAGATCTCATAAGGGAAATGCAAGCACCCGCTACCCTTCCCTTGACAATCCCGAGGTTCCTTCCTATGCTCCCTTCAGCAGAACCATTGAGGAGGGGGACCATGTACCTCGACGAGGCAGATCAGCCCCTGTATGACCCTTACCGGGAGGCCTGGATCAGGTGGGCTTCCCTGACCAGCGTCTTGCTGGCTTTGGCCGCAGCCCTGGCAACTTTTACCGCGGCTTCCTGGGGAGTGCAGGCCTACCTGAACGTCCAAGGGCAGCAACACCACTGGGCTTACTCCGTAGCCCTTACCAACAAGGCCGAGTCCCTCCTTTATAGCCAAAACTTCATCACCTTCCTCCAGCTTCAGGAGCAAAAAACCCCCAAAGTCCAGAAGTTTGTCGAGGAAAGGCTCCAGGAGAATAAGCAGAAGCTGGCCAAACTTGAGGAGGAACGGGAGCAGCTCAAGGAAGGGGCTGAGAAGCTGAAACGGCAGGGGGAGCGCTCTGCCCGCCAGGCAGCCGGGTCGGCCCGCACGGCCTTCCTCCTCTTCCTGGCCACGGTGCTGGGGGCTGCAAGTGTCGTGGGTAAAAAGAAGCTTCTCTGGCTGGCCTCCCTGGTCCTGGCGGTTGTCGGAGCGGCGTCCTTCCTGGGTGGGATCCTGGTGTGGTTTTAGCTTGACTGGGGGGGATTATTTCTCAGGGACGGCAAGCTGACCGTAAATACACACATCCAGGTCTGAGCCCCAGGTTCCCCCTTTTTCCCTTTAGATTGCCGCATAACTGGTATATAAAGGGGAGGCCATAACAGCGTTGGCCTGGTCAAGACCCAAGTTCCGCTTCGAGGCCGCTGCTTTTTCAGACTAATTATGGACCCTCGCCAAGATTCCCCGGTTTCTCCCGACAATCCCCCTTCTCATCGGATCTTTTCCAAGCTGGCCTCCCTCCTGAGCGCCCGTTGGTTCATGGAAATTCTCCAGGCCATTTTTTTCATCTATCTTGCCCGGTTGAGCACCTCCACCTACGGTGAGTTCATGCTGGCCATAAGCCTGGGGAGCATTCTCCGGCTCATCGCCGAGTTCGGTCTCAACCTACCCCTGGTGGGGCTCCTCACCCAAAAAGAAGGGGACCCCCAAGAAGTCCTCACCCAGATGCTCATTCTGAAAACAGGGCTTCTGACCCTGGCTTACGTGGGGGCAATCGGCTTTGTCAACTGGCAACAGTACTCTTCCCCTCTCCGTGACTTTGCCTTGATCATCAGTCTGGGGATGGGCCTGGAGGCTCTGAGCACCACCTTTTTCACGGCGTTGCAGGTGCAGGGCCGCCAGCCTCGGGAGGGAAAGATTCGCGCCATCGCGGCCTTTGTGGGCTACGGATACGGCTTTGCCGCCCTTTTTGGGGGGGCGCCCTTCCTGGCCGTAGCCCTCTTCAAGCCTTTAGAGACTCTTATCAATTTAGTTGGCGGAGCCGTAACCGTGGGCCTCAAGGGCCTGTGGCGCTGGCCCTCTCTGCAAGGGCTTGGGGCCACTTTTCGCCGGGTATTCATCTTCGCCATTCTTGAAGTAACCGCCATTCTCTTTAACAAGGCCAACGTTTTTTTCCTGCAAAAATACGGGGGCTCCGAAGGGGTGGCCCAGTACAGCGCCACCTAGCAAATCGTGGACGGCGTCTCGGCCATCGCCGCCAACCTCATCCTCCAGAGCATCCTTTTTCCTTTGTTTGTCAAATTCTGGGACGTTGACCGGCAGGAAGTCACTCGCCTGGCTCGCATGTCAGCCCGGTGGCTTTTGAGTTCCGCCCTGGTTTTAATGATTTTCCTGGCGGCTGAAAGCGACCGCCTCATCCCTCTTATTTTCGGCCCCCATTACAGTGACGCCGTCTGGCTGCAGCGCTATCTGGTGATCACCATCTTTTTCTCGTTCCTGCACAATATGGCCGGCTTCCTGTTGATCAGCATGCGCCTGGAGAGACTGCTGGTGGCGGTATATTTAGGCGCCCTGGCCTTCAACCTGGTGTTCTGTTGGCTGGTGATTCCCCAGACGCCGCTGTGGGGCGCAGCCCTGGCCATTATTCTCACCAAGGGCGGAATGGCCCTGTTGACCTTCGGGTTCATCCAGAGGCGCCTCCGGGTCTTTCCCTTCCAGGACATGCTGGTGGTGGCCGCCGCCCTGGTAGTGGGCCTGTCTCTTTATTGGGGCGGTCTCTTCTTGTTGCGCCGGGGCTAGGCGCTTTTGGCGGCCGTCCTGATCATGATCGCTTTCCTGCGGTATTGTTGGAAAAGAAATCCCCTGATGAAGCCGAGAGCGCCCCGCGCCTGACCCCTCGGTTTGGGCTGTCTTAACCCTTATGCTTCCCAGATTGACGTGACCCGACCCCGCCAGTCCACCTGATACACCGTGCCCCGCCAGGAAATTTTCTGGGTGAGGCAGGTTTTCAGATGCACCCAACTGGCCAGACAGAGGGACGCCAGGAAAGCCGCCAGCCACAGGGGCCAGGAAGAAGGACAGGGATGCAGGCGCCGCAGGGCCAGAGCCAGGGCGCTGAGACTGGCCAGGAATGCCAGGGAAATGAGGAGCACTGGCGGCGTCACCCAGCCCCAGGGCGCCAAGAGTAGACAGGCGGCACTGACCAGGGTAAAGCCGGTGAGGAGGTGCAGGAAGGCCCCCGCGGCCAGCCAGGAGCCGGGGAGGTAATACTTGAGATAAATCCACTGGCGGAATAGCCAGCTTTCCCAGGAAGCCAGGGTCTCCCCGGCCACCGGCGTGGCCAAGTCAGCCCCAGGGGAAAGACGAACGGGGATGCGGGCCTGGATCAACCGGGCCGCCAAGGAAACGTCGTCCACCACGGTTTCGGCCCAGAGGCGGTCCACCCTGAGAGCCGCAAAGACTTCCCGGCGGATGGCAGTGGCCCCGCCCCAGGGCTGGTTGAGCCAGGGCACGGCCTTGGTGAGGTAGAGGGTAAGGACCGAAATGGCCCTACCCCAGGTAGCCAGGCGGGTGTCCCCGGGGATGACGTGGTGATAGCCGCTGGTCACCTCCCCCTCCCCCCGGGCCACTGGGGCCGCCAGACGCCGCAGGAAGTCGGGTGGAGCCTCCTGGTTGCTGTCGCAGAAGGCCAGGACTTCCGGGTCTTCTCCTGCGAGTTTGACTCCCGCCAGCAAATTGCTGGTTCTTCTGACCGCAAGTCCGGGCCGGCCCGGCCACCACCAGACGGGCCCGGGTTTTCCCCCAGATGAGGGCGGCAATGACCGCGGTGGCCGGGTCTTCCCGGTCCCTGGTGGCGAAGATTACCTGATAGTCCGGATAGTCCTGGTGGAGCAGGGCCTCCAGGCGCGGCGCCAATCCCGGTGGGGCCCCCGCCACAGGCACGATGAGGGCCAGCCGGGGCCAGCGCCGCGGCGGGTCTTGTCCCCCGCACCTGAGCCCCTGCGGTCAGGACCCGGCCCCCCGCCCGCACAAGGCCGGCAAAGGCCAGGAGCACCAGGGCCATGCCGCCCAAGAGAAGCCCTGCGTACACCCCGGTCACCCCAAGGCTGACGATTCCGTCGGCCTCTGGTCGAGGCAGGACCTTAAGCCGGGCGTAATTGGTGGGGGAGTCAAACTCCCGCCCCACCAGTTCCCGTCCCGCCTGGGCCCGGCGCTGGGCCTCCTCCGGCTGGGACAGGGCCTCCCGCATGGCCTGGGCCAGGAGGCGGGGCTCCTCCGGGGGCACCAGCCAGCCTGTTTCTCCCGGCAGCACCGCTTCATTGACGCCGTTCACATCCGTGGCCACCACCGGCACCTGGAGGGCCAGGGCTTCCAGAATGACGTTGGGAAGTCCGTCCCGGTCACCCCCGGCGGGCCACCAGGCAGGGCATGACGAACAGGTCCGCCTGGCGCAAACAGCTCGGGGACCTGATTGTGGGGCACATGCCCGAGGAAGGACACCCGGTCCCCGAGAGCATATTCCTGCACCAGGCCCACCAGACGGCGGCGCTCCGGGCCATCCCCCGCCAAGGTGAGATGAAAATCCACCCCCCATTCTTGCAGGTAACGGCAGGCCGCCAGGAGCACCGGAAAGCCCTTTTTTCTCCACCAGGCGTCCCAGGGCCAGGAGCTGAAACGGCGGAGTAATTTCCCGGGGCAACCGGGGCGAAGCCGCCAGAGGCGCGCCGTAGGTGATATGCACGATTTTGCCGGCGGCCTCCGGGGCCAGGTCCGTTAGGTAGCGGCGATTGGCATGGGAGATGGTGCGCACGAAACTGCGCGGCCCTAAGCTTCTCCTGCAGCGCCCCGTCCGGGGGATAAATATCGTGGGCGTGGCCGCAAAAACTGAAGGGGATGCCGCTTAAGCCGGAGGCCACCCAGGCGGCGGTGGCCGGGCCGTTGGCCCAGGGGGCGTGGATATGGGTAATGCCCTCGGCCTGAAAGCGGCCGGCCAGGTGGACCCCCGCCAGGGTGGCCCACAGAGGCTTCCCCGGCGGTCTCCAGGGAGCGCCAGCGGCGCACCAGCACCCTGCCGCAGAAACTCCGCCGCGCTCGGGTCCCCAATCTCTGTCGCAAGCGGGCATGGCTCCGCAGCACCTTCACCCGAGGAAGCCAACCCCAGATGGTGCACCGGCGCCTGGACCGGGGCCATGCCCGCCAACCGGCGGGCCGGACGGGGACCATACAGGGTGTAACACGCTGACGTCCAGACCCAGGCCCACCAGGGTGTTGACCTCATCCAGGATGAAGGTCTGGGTGGGCTCCGGAAACCAGAGCAGGATATAGGCGACCCGGGGGAGCTCATGTCAATCACAGCCAGGGTCCTTCAGATGGGGTCATGGCCCCAGAGCAGGCGGGCCCAGACCTCCTCGTGGCGCCGCACCATGGCCGGAAAGGAAAAGTCTCCAAAACCCGCTGCCGTCCCTGCTGGCCCATGGCCTGCCGGGCTTCCGGGTCGTCCAGGAGGCGCCCCAGGGCCCCGGCCAGGCCAGCGACATCCCGGGGGGCGACCAGGAGGCCGGTGGCCTCCGGGCACCACCGCCTCCGGCACGCCCTCCCACCCGGGTGGCCACCACCGGCAAGCCCGCGGCCATGGCCTCCAGGACCACATTGGGCAGGGCCTCGGCCACGGAACTCAAGACAAAAAGATCGGCCTGGTGATACAGAGGGCGGAGATCTTGCTCCCCGGGCAGAAATTTCACCCGCCCCGGCGAGCCCCAGGTCCAAGACTTTCTGCTCCAGGGCCTGCCGCCGGGGGCCGTTCCCCACCAGCCAGAGTTCCGCGCCCGGGTGACGGGCCGAGCCAGCTGGCCAAAGGCCCTGAGCAGGGTGTCGTGGTCCTTGTCCGGCACCAGCCGGGCCACGGACAAGGAGCACCGGCGGGCCCTGGGGCCGCCCGTCCGGGGTCGGCTGAAAAAATTCCGTGTCCACCCCGTTGGGGATCACCGTCAGCCTTGCCGGGGGCAGCCCGTAGCGAGAGACCAGGAATTCCTTTAAGATGCTGGGAATTGCACAGGATGTGGTCGGCCAGGGGCCACAGCCAGCGTTCGTGCTGGCGCCAGGGGGCCGCACCTCCCCGGCAGTTCCCCACGATCACCGGCACCCGGGCCAGCCTGCCCCACAGACCGCCCCCAGATGTTGGGGATCACGGTCAGGAGCATGAGCAGGTCCGGGGGGTTCTGCCACAGCCGCTTCCCCAAGCCCAAAAGGCTTTGGGGCCCCACCCAGCCGGAGCGGGCCAGCCAGACCACCGGCAGGTCCCATTCCCGGGCCACGGGGGCCAGATCGTCCCCGGCCCGCAGCACCCAGAGCTCCACCTGGAAGCGGCTCGCGGTCCAGGCGGCGGGCCAATTCCAGGGCCTGGCGCTGGGTGCCGCCGTACTCCAGGTCCTCCAGCAAGAACACCAGCCGGGCCGGAACCCCGGCAGGTCTCCTTCCCTGTCGCCTCACCCCCACCTCAATATCCCATCAGGCCGCAGCAGCGGGAGCACACCGGCATCAGGCCCTCGGTGGCCAGGCTGTGGCGAAAGGCCTGATAGCGCTCGGAGTTCCATAACTCGGTGATGGTGTGGGTCTTGATGTTCCCCACCACATAATCGTGGTAGTCCCGGCAGGGGGAGAGATCGCCGTTGCTGTTTATCTCCACCACCTGGTAGATGGAAACGCACTGGTCGTAGCCGAATCTTTCCCGATGGTCGGTGTAGTAGGTGCGGAGGTTCTCCTCCCCCAGGATGGAGGGAATGAGGACCACCGGGGGGGCGGACCAGGGTCGGGAGCGCTCCTGCAGCAGGTGGAGCTGACGGTCCAGTTCCCGGTAGTCATCCGGTTTCCAGTCCCCCAACCAACCCCAGGGGCAGCGGGGTTGAAACCCGAAGCGCCGGCCAAAATCCCGGTCGTGGGCCTGAGCCCCCTCCTCATCGATCCACCAGGAAAGGTAAAAGACTGAGACATCCACCCGGTCCCGGAAGGTCTCGTAGAGGTCCACCAGGTGGCGGTAGTTCTCCTGGGAGATGATGGTCAGGGAGGCGATGAGGGGCAGATTTTGGCCCCTGGCCTCCCGGGCCTGGCGCACCGCGGCCAGGGCCTTATTGATATCGGCGAAATTATCGGCCCCCCCGGCCCCGGGCCGCAGCCGGTTGTGAAGCTCAGGCGGTGTGTCCGTCAATGGATATCTGCAGGAGGAACAGGGGCGCCTCCACCAGGGCTTCGGCCATGGCGGCCACCCGGGTGCCGTTGGTGGCAATGGAGGTGGGGAGCCCCAGGGCCGCCGCTCCTTCAATGAGAGGAAGGGTCCCTTCGTAGAGCATGGGTTCTCCCCCCCACAGATAAATGAGAGGCCGGTGGCCGTGGGCCACTAGATCGGTAAACACCTCCAGGTATCGCTCCAAAGAGACCTCTTCCCGCTTGAGGTCCGCCAAACTCTTGCCGTGGAGAAAGCCATGGTCCCCCCACTGGCCACAGGTGTGACACCGCAGGTTGCACAGATCAGTGATGCGGATGCTCACCTGGCGAATTGAGCGGGCCTTGCCCGCAGCGGAGTTGGGGTAAAGGAGGTTGAATAGCCATTTTTCCCCTTCCAGGGCCATGAGTTTAAGGCCGATCCAGGGGTGTGGGAGGAGATGGCGGACATTTTTCGCCACCGTTCCCAAAGACAATTTGCTGCGCTGGGCCATAGGTCTTCCGTTGGAATAGGGCAGGATTATTTCTGCAAAATTTTTTTAATTATACTCCACAATACTGGGGACTGTGCAAGACCTAAAAAATAAGCCCGGAACAGACCTTGACAAGGAGGGGGATTCAGGGTTAAGTGGGCTGTGAACCTAGGAGGGCCGTTGCACCCTCCCCTGGCAGACGAAGAAAAAGCCTGAACCATGCTCGCCCTGGAATATTCCTACTCCATTCCCCGCTATCTTCTCACCAAAGCCCTGAATGTTCTTTTCCACCGGCGTTTTTTTCCCTGGCTGGCGCCCCTGCGGCTCAAGGACGTGCCCTTCAGCAAGCCCCGACCAGATTGGGTGGTGCTGCGCCCCCGCCTATGCGGCATCTGCGGCTCGGACCTTAACCTTTTGAGAGGGGAGGAGTCTTATCTTTTAGAACCCTATGCATCTTTTCCGTGCATTCTTGGTCACGAAGTGGTGGCAGAAGTGGTAGAGGCTCCGGCGAACAGCGGCTTCGCCCCCGGGGAACGGGTGGCGGTGGAGCCCCTCCTGGCCTGTCAGGCCCGGGGGGTGGCGCCCTGCCGGTTCTGCGCTCGGGGAGATTACAACCTGTGTGAGCAGTTCACCCGGGGAGAGCTTCCTCCTGGGGTTATTTTGGGTTTCACCCATCGGGCGGGGGGAGGCTTGGCGGAATTGATGGCGGCCCCTCCGGACAACCTCTTCCGGCTGCCGCCGCACCTGCCCGACGAAGCTGCGGTGCTCACCGATTCCCTGGCCAGCGCCTTGCAGCCGGTCCTGGACCACTTCCCGCCGGACGCGGCCACCGTGGTCATTTATGGGGCCGGCATTATCGGACAGCAGCTCTTGAGGGCTTTGCGGGTTCTCGGCTGCGGCGCGCGCCTGGTGGTAGTGGCCCGCTACCCCTTCCAGGGGCGGTTGGCAACGGTTGGGGGCGCCGACCTGGTCCTGCTTCACCCCAAGCGCCGGGAACTGGGCGAAGCCCTGGGGTGCACATTTCTTCCCACCACCCTGGGAGGCGGCAACCTGGAGGGTGGAGCGGATTTCTTTTTTGACTGCGTGGGCAGCAGCGATTCCCTGCAATCCGGACTCCTGGCTTTGCAGGCCCGGGGAACCATGGTGTTGGTGGGCACCGCCGGGACAGTGGGCCGGATGGACCTCTCCAGTCTCTGGTTTCGGGAACTCCGCCTCACCGGCTCGGCCATGTATGCCTACGGCCACCTCCGCGGCGAGAGGGTGCGCACCTACCAGGTGGCCGTGGACCTTCTGGCCGGGGGGGATTTTCCGGTGGCCGGTCTTCTGACTCACACTTTTTCTTTGCAACGCTTTCACCAAGCGTTCCAGACCGCCCTGGACAAGCCGCATCACCAGAGTGTCAAGGTGGCCGTGGACTTGAGGCCAGAAACATGACTTTAGAGAAAAGGCGCTCTAAGAAAAATTTCTTATTGGTAAGGTAATAATTGCCCTTAACAGGAAATTTTGCTAATATACCTTAACTTAAACAGGTGGAATTTTTTCACGAACCAAGTATAATCCTGCCATGATGCTAAAGAAACGCTGTTTGACCTTTCATCGCTTCGTCCAGGGAGCCAAAAACCAAGGAGTGTATCCCTATTTCCGTCCCATTTCCCGGTCCTGGGGCCCGGAAGTGGAAGTACACGGGCGGCGGATGGTGATGATCGGCTCCAACGACTATCTGGGACTGAGTCATGAACCCCGGGTGAAAGAGGCTGCCATTCAGGCCATGCACCGCTGGGGGACCGGCCCCGGGGGGTCACGTTTTCTTTCGGGTAACATGACCCTCCACGAAGCCTTGGAAGAACGTCTCGCGGCCTTCGTCGGCAAAAAGAGGGCGGTGTTGCACGTCACCGGGTTCAGCACCAATTTGGGGGCCATCGCCTGTCTGCTCTCGGCCCAGGATATTATTCTGGTCGACCGGGAGAACCATGCCAGCATCTTTGAGGGCTGTCAAGCCTCGAAAGCGCGCCTCATACCTTTCGCGCACAACGATCCCCAAGCTGCGGCTGAGAAGATCGCCGCCGCCCGCCAGAAGAATGCCGACGGCGTCATGATTCTGATCACCGAAGGCGTTTTCAGCATGTCCGGGGACGTTTGCCCCTTGCCCGATTTGGTGGCGCTCAAGCAGGCCTTTCCAGATCTATTAATCTACCTGGATGATGCCCACGGCCTGGGAGTGCTGGGTCCCGGGGGCCGGGGAGTTTCGGCTCATTTCGGCCAGACCCCTCAGGTAGACTTTATCATGGGAACCTTCAGCAAAGCCCTGGCCTCCATCGGAGGCTTTATAGCCAGTGACGAAGAAGAGGTGCTGGAATACGTCCGCCATCATTCCCGCACCCTGATTTTCTCCGCCGGGCTGCCCGCCAGTTGCGCCGCCACCGTGCTGGCTTGCCTGGACCTCATCGAAGCGGAGCCGGAGCGCTTGGAAAATCTCTGGAGGATCATCCGCAAAGCTTACGACGGCTACCAGGAGATTGGCCTTATTACCGGCCCCCCGGTGAGCCCGGTCATGCCCATTCACATCGGCTCGGACTTAAAGGCCGCCCTTTTGGCCGCCGATCTCTTCGCCGAAGGTGTTTTTGCTCTGCCCGCCATCTTTCCTGCCGTGCCCCGTGGGAAGGCCGTGATCCGCACCGCCTACATGAGCACCCACCAGGATAGCCACCTCGATTTCACCCTGGAAGTCCTGGACCGCCTGGCCAAAAAGCACCGGGTCCGCGCTGTAGACCTGGCGGAACAGGGACGGGCCCTCGACTCGAGTGGCATCGCCAACCGCACCTCCATCGACACGGCGATGGAGGTGGCGGGGAAATGATCCCCACATTAAAGGAGTAACCAGTTGCGGTTTGACGACCTCGTGCGGGTAAGCCTGCGCCAGGTAGTCCGCCACCGCAGGCGCTATCTAGGGGTGGTTCTGGCCATCGCCATAGGGGTGGGGGGGTTTATCTCCCTTATCACCATGGGCCAGGACGTCAAGAAAAACTTTAATAAAGACCTGGCCTTCATCGGCGGCGTCACCATTATCCGCAATGTCTTAGAATTCCGGCCACAATACCCCTTAAGCAAGTTCCACGCCGACACCGTGCAAGCCGTCCAGGAAATCCCGGGGGTTGCCATAGCCAGCCTGGTGGGATTTAGTCGTATTAAGGGTTTCTGGAATGGCCAGCCGGAAATGTTTTCGATTGTGGGCGTGGACGAAAACTTCTGGGAGATGCGTGGCCTTGAGGCCCATACCGGCGCCCTTTTTGGCCCGCAGGCGGTAAAAGAGCGCCAGCGTCATGTGGTCTTGGGTAAACGCCTGGCCCAACACCTATACGGCACTGAAGACGTAGCTGGCCGCTCCCTGGAGTTGGATAACGATATCTACCGGGTCACCGGCGTCGTGGGGGGCCTCCGGGACATTAACCTGGATAAAAGTATTTTTGTCCCCCTGACCACAGCCATGGACCGCTTTACCGAAGAAATGGTCACCGACCGCCTCTATGTCCGCTGCCTCACCTGGGACGACGTGCCCTCCGTGGCGGCCGCCATCCCCAAAGTCGTGCAAGACCACCAATCTGCCAAGAATCTGCTGGTGGAAGTCTCCTGGGAAAACCTGGAACATGTTAAACGGGTGGCTTTTTGGATTGAATTCTTTATCTATCTGGCCTTTGCCTCCACCCTTACCCTGGGCGGCATGGGCATCTGGAACATCATGATGGCGGCGGTGCGCAGCCGCACCCGGGAAATCGGCCTCAAGAAGGCCATGGGGGCTGAGGACCGGGACATTCTTGCTCAGTTCCTCACCGAGGCCCTCTGTCTGTCCTTGGTGGCAGCCTTCATCGGGGTGGCCTTGGGAAGAATTCTCGTAGAGCTTCTTGGCTTGTGGATCGGCATGCGACCCTCGGAGGAGCTCTTTCTAACTTGTCTGGCCTTCAGCCTGATCTTTGCCGTGGCCTTGGGAGTAGGCGCCGGGCTCTATCCCTCTCTCCAGGCGGCCCGCATGGAGGTGGTATCTGCTACCCGGTATGAATAGCCTTACTGTCCCTTCCCCGGACCCCTTGATTCAGGTGACCGACCTGACCAAGACCTATTTTAACGGCGCCGGGCCCATCGAGGTGCTGCGGGAGGTTAATCTCGTGATCCATCCCGGGGAAATGGTGGCTGTCATGGGGCCTTCCGGTTCCGGCAAGTCCACCCTGCTTTACATCCTCGGTCTGCTCCAGGCCCCCACCAGCGGCTCCTACCGCTGGGAGGAAACGGATGTTCTCAGCCTCGACCGGGCCCTTCAAGCAGAATTCCGACGTCGGCGTCTGGGATTCGTATTCCAGGCCTGTGACCTTCTGGAAAACAGCACTGTTTATGAAAATCTTGAGTTTCCCTTAATTTATGAAGGGATAGAGCCGCAGGCGCGGCCTCCTCGCATCCTCGAAGCCCTCCGAAGGGTCAATCTGGGACACCGCTTGTACCACTCCGCCAATCTTCTTTCCGGGGGAGAGCGCCAGCGGGTGGCTGTGGCCCGGGCCCTGGTGAACCGTCCGCAACTGATCCTGGCGGACGAACCCACCGGGCAATTGGACCGCCGCCACGGCCATCTGATCATGGAACACTTCGAGGAAATCATTGCCGGCGGGGACACCTCCGTTATTGTGGTCACCCACGACCCCGACATCGCAGCCCGTTGCAGCCGGGTCTGCCCGATGGAGGACGGTGTCCTCCGCGGCCTTAAATGATGGCGCCGCTGGCGTGGGCGTGGAACCAGGGGATTTTTGCTCAGATGCTTATCACCACAGCAGAGCCGCCAAAGAAAAAACCACATATTTTCAGAACGTTTTCCAGCTTCCCCCTCATCTTACTCGGGATGCTCTTTGTGTCTCTCCTGGGCTGGCCGACCACTGCCTTGAGCGCCGAAGCCGTGTCCACCACAACCACCCCCGGGTTTTCCCAGGCTCCTGTCGATTTTGACTCCTGTGTGCAGCTCGCCCTGCGCCAATCTCCCTTTTTCACCAAGAGCACTTTGGAGATCGAGGTCAGGCGCCTTGACGAAGCCGACAGCAAGGCGGACTTCTTCCCTTCTTTTACGGTCTCGACCCGCTATTATATAAGCCAGCCGAAAAATCCTTTTATAACTGATCCTCTGGATTATTCCTTCGCTTTAAGCACCGGTGACTACAATCCCATATTTGCTTACTTATCCCTCAAAGCAAAAAAAGTTATCACCCGCATTGCCACCATGGCTCATCTCAAGGTCATTGCCACCGGTCTCAAACGATTGGGGAAGGCTTTTCTGGAGCTCGAAGCCGCAGAACGCCTGGCCCGCTTGCAGGGAACCTCGGCAGACTTGGCCCGGGAGCATCTGCGGTATTTCCAGGAACGACAGAAACTGGGGGAGATAACCCCCATGGAGGTTCAGATCGCCTCCCAGGAAATGGAATTAGCTACAGCCGAACAGGAGAGCTTAGTCGCCTCGCAAGGCAACATCAAGGAAGCCATCCGGGACTTCTTGGACCTGAAACCCAACCAGCCACTGCATCTGGAGCTGAGTCAGGCTCGCCGGCAAGTGCTGGGGGACTTCGAACCCGCCAAAGCCAGCAAGGAAAAGGCCGAGGAACGCGACTTCGAAGTGCGCGTCGAGAAGCTGAAAAAGGAATTGCAGTCGTGGAACGTGACTCTGGCCAAGATGAAGTTTCTGCCCAGCGTCAACTTTACGGTCCAGACCCCCGATCCCCTGTCTCAAACCAACACCCGGGGCACTTTTTTCTCCGTGGGCCTTAGCTTCCCACTCTATGAGGGCTTCAAGCGGGTTCGGAACATCAACCGCCAGAAGACCATTCTCAAACAATTCACCTCGGAGGTGGATGTCAAGGCGAGTAAATTCACCCAGGAGTGGCGGAAGGCCGAGGAAGATTTAAGGACTGCCGCCGCCGCCCTGCGGGTGGCCCAGGCCCAGGATAAACTGGCTCACCTCAAGGAGCGCCAGGGGGAGACCCTCTATCGCTCGGGAGAAAAGGATTTCTCCGTGTTCATGGCAGCCCGGCAGGCCCGGGTCAAGGCCCAGATGGCGGCGGTGAAAACAGCCCTCGACTATGACTTGGCAGTTCTGGAGGTGCGCCATCTCACGGGGGACCTGGTATCTCATTATGTTAAAGAAAACCAGTTCCAGGAGTGAAATAACGACGTCCCCCAGTCGGCGTCGTCTTTTTGGTTCTTTTCTCACCCTGCTTAGGAAATGATGCCGAACCGAGACAGTGCTTCACAGCCAATGATGAAACGCCTTACCCATATGTTCTTTTGTGCCCTGGCTTTGTGGGGGACTCTGGCCTTACTCCCGGGCGGCATGCTCCCCCCGGCCCAGGCTGCTGACCTCACCTTCACCGGCAAGCTCATCTGCTCCATCAAGCGGGCGGTGCTCCTGCCAGTTGCCGGGGAAATCCTTTCCCTCACGGTGCAGCCCGGACAGAAAGTGACCCAGGGGGAGGTCTTGGGCCGCTACCGCCTGGTTCCGGAATCCCTGCAGGCCTTGCGCCGCAACCTTAACCCCTCTCAGATCACGGAACTGCGCGTCAGACTGGCGGAAATTGACAAGGGCCTCACCATCCTGAGGAGCAAGGAAAAAACCCTCAGAGAACTGTCCCGGCAAAAACTGGCAGCCCCCCAGAGCCTGGAGCAAGTGGAACGGGAAATCAAGGCGCTGTCCCGGCAGCGGGCGGCTCTCTCGGAAGGTTTAGGGCAAGCCCAGGGGTCCTTCCGGGAAGAGGAGGCCCTCCTCCGGAAGCAGTTGGGTGTCTCCTTTAAATCCGGCCAGATCCCTAAGGAGGGGGTCCTGGTGGCGCCCATCGACGGCCACTTGGTCTGGATGCACCCGGATATCCGCCCGGGAGCGGAACTGAAGGGCGGCACGCCGGTGCTCATGGTGGGGGTCATGGACCCCATGCTCCTCAGGGCCCGGGTGCACGAAATCGAGGCCCTCAAGCTCAAAGTGGGAGATGAGGCCGATATCACCATGGAGTCCCTCCCCGGCCGGGAGTTCAAGGCCCGGGTGAGCCGTCTCCCCTGGGCCCCGACAATCCTCTCCCTGGAGCACCCGACGTATTATGAGGTGGAGTTCCAAGTGCCCAACCCGGATCTGATCCTGAAGGAAGGCCTGAAGGCCACGTTAGAAGTGCGAAGACCCGGAGAAACATTGCCACCAGGGGATTCGAAGGAAAAAGGGAACAATCCCGTGGGGGGCCAACCGAGAAAACAATAAAGGCTGTTCATCACCACAATCCCGGTCGACAGAGAATATTCTTAACAACAAGAAAGTACTCTCCGTGAAGCGCATCCTCATCGCTGTGCTCCTGTTGGGAGCATTTTTCGCCTTCGGGGCCTGGCTCTATTGGGGCAACAATAGCAACGATCGGGGCGTCTTGCGCCTTGCCGGACACATCGAGGCCACCGAGACCGATTTGGGCTTCAAGGTGCCCGGCAAAATCGCGGCCATCCACTTCGAGGAGGGCCAGGAAGTCAAGGCCGGGGAGGTGGTGGCGGAACTGGAATCCCAGGATTTACGCCGGGAACTGGAGGCGGCCCAGGCCCGTCGGGAAGCCGCCCGGGCCAACCTGTCCAAGCTGGAGGCGGGCTACCGGCCCCAGGAGGTGCGCCAGGCGAAGGCGGCTGCAGCCCAAGCTCAGGCCGATTATAACGAAAAAACCAAAGATTTCAGGCGCATGCAACATCTGTTTGCGCGGAAAACCGTTTCCGCCTCCACCCGGGATAAGGCGGAGGCGGCCTACCTCATGGCTCAGGAGGCCTGGAACCAGGCCAGGGAGAATTATGACCTCCTGAAGTCCGGCTTCCGCCAGGAGGACATCGACGCCGCCCGGGCGGAGTTCCACCAGGCCCAGGCCTCCCAGGAACTGGCCCAGACCCGCCTCGGCTATGCCACCATCACCTCGCCCGTCACCGGGGTGGTCCTGGCCCGCCCCATGGAGCCCGGCCAGGTGGCTGCGGTGGGGGCCACTGTCCTCACCTTGGGGGACCTCGACCACGCCTGGTTCGAGGGCTACATCCCGGAAACCGACCTGGCCCGGGTGCGCTACGAGCAAAAGGCCGCGGTCACCACTGATACCTACCCAGGCAAACGCTACCCGGCCTGGGTGTCCTACATCGCCGCCAAGGCCGAGTTCACTCCCAAGAGTGTGGAGACTTACAAAGAACGGGTCACCCTGGTCTACCGCACCAAGATCCGGGTGGAAAACCCGCATCATGCACTCAAGCCCGGTATGCCGGCGGAAGCCGTGATTTTCTTGGACCAGCCGCCAAAATCTCAGGAAGGGGTCTGAGGGCCGAGGGCCCAGGAACTGCGCTCCCCCGCCTCTTACCTGGACGCCATGTGACCGTAACCCTCCATGGACAACAATCCCGAAAATCCCGCCATCGAAGTAAAAAATCTGACCCGGGATTTCGGCAAATTCCGGGCCGTGGATAACGTTAGCTTCACGGTGGCCCGGGGAGAAATCTTCGGTTTTCTGGGCCCCAATGGCGCGGGTAAGTCCACCACCATCCGCATGTTGAACGGTCTCCTCCTTCCCACTGCCGGGGAGGGCTGGGTGGACGGTCTGCATATCGTCCGGGGCCATGACCGGATCAAAGCCCGTATCGGCTATATGTCCCAGCGCTTTTCCTTGTACGAAGACCTCACCGCCGAGGAAAACCTGTCCTTCTTCGGGGGCGTCTATGGCCTCCCCCCAGCCCGTCTGCAGGCGCGCCTGGAGGAGGTCCTCACCCTGGTGGGTCTTGTCGACCGCCGCCGGGACCTCACCCGGGACCTGGCCCTGGGACTCAAACAGCGCCTGGCCCTGGCCTCCGCGGTGCTGCACGAACCCTCCATACTCTTCTTAGATGAGCCCACCAGCGGGGTGGATCCCATCTCCCGGCGCAACTTCTGGGACCTCATTTACGCCATGGCGGCCCAAGGGGTGACGGTCCTGGTCACCACCCACTACATGGACGAGGCCGAGTTCTGCGACCGCCTGGTTCTTATTTACCAGGGCCGGGTCGTCGCCGAAGGCCCCCCCCGGGAACTGAAGGCCTCTCTCCCCGAAACCATCCTGGCTGTCTACCCCGACCGCCTGGGGGAAGCCTTAGAGGTAATCCGGGGCCTCCCCGAAGTAAGTGAAGCCGCGGTTTTCGGGGACGGCCTGCACGTGGCCACGCTCCGGCCAGAAGAGGCGGAGGCGGCTTTGCGCCAGGCCTTGACCCAAGCCGGCATCAGCCTCCGGCGCCTTACCCGCATCAGCCCCTCCCTGGAGGACGCCTTCATCTCCCTCATCCAGCGAGCCGGGGAGGCCTGAGGTGGATCTCAGACGCACCTGGGCTGTTTTCCGCAAAGAGTTACTTCATGTCCGTCGAGACTATCAGAGCCTCATCCAGATTATCCTTCTGCCGGTAATTCTTCTCATCCTTTACGGCTACGCCCTGACCTTTGACATCAAACATGTCCCCACTGCAGTCTACGACCAGGAAATGAGTCGTATCAGCCAGGATTTTCTCCAAAATTTCCGGGGGACCCACTATTTCGACCTCCGCTATCAGGTCACCAGTTACGGAGATATCCGCCGCTTGATACACGCCCAAGAGATTCGTCTGGCCCTGGTGGTGCCCCATGACTTTTCCCGCACCCTCAAGTCGGGGAAAACCGCCAAGATTCAGGCCATCCTGGATGGTACCGACGCCAATACCGCCAACATCATTCAAGGCTATGTCCAGGGCGTGGCTGCGGCTTACAACCAAGAAGTCATGGTGGAGAGGCTGAATCTCAAAGGCGTCACGGCAAGTAACACCCCGGTGGTGGCCCAGATTCGTTTCTGGTTTAACGAAGACCTGGAAAGCAAGAACTTCATCATACCCGGTCTCATCGTGGTCATCATGACCATGGT
Organism: uncultured delta proteobacterium; assembly: GCA_963709285.1. Lineage (GTDB taxonomy): Bacteria > Desulfobacterota > Desulfobaccia > Desulfobaccales > 0-14-0-80-60-11 > JBGSLA01. The sequence goes on from CAVPVR010000001.1 coordinate 337,057, forward strand.
GGGGGCGCTCCTCACTGCCCTGACCATCGTCCGGGAAGTGGAACGGGGGAGCATGGAGAGCTTGCTGGCCACGCCGCTCCGCAAAACTGAGCTCATCTTAGGCAAGCTTGGTCCCTACTTCCTCCTCGGCCTCCTGGACCTGGCCATCGCCGTGGCCATGGGGGAGTTTCTTTTCAAGGTGCCCCTCAAGGGCAGCATTGTGCTCTACGTGGTCCTGTCCGCCATCTTCCTGGTGGTCATGTTGGGGTTGGGGATGCTCATTTCCATCCTGTCAGAAAACCAGCTTCAGGCCTACCAGATGGCCACCCTCATCACCTTTTTACCGGCCTTCCTGCTTTCCGGCTTCGTTTTTGCTATTCCCCTCATGCCCGTATTTTTACAGGTCGCTTCCTACATTGTCCCGGCCCGGTATCTCGTTACCATTTGCAAAGGCATCTATCTCAAGGGAGTGGGCCTGGAGGTTCTGTGGCCTTCGGCCTTGATGCTCGTTTTTTTTGCGGTCTTTTTCCTGGCCCTGGCCATCCGCAAGTTTCAACACAAGATCGGGTGACGCCCATGTTTCGCCGTCTCCGCCACCTTATCTGGAAAGAATTCATTCAGGTCCTCCGGGACAAAAAGCTGCGCCTCTTCATTTTTTTGCCCCCCATCATCCAGCTTCTGGCTTACGGCTACGCCATCAACTTTGACATTAAACACGTACCCACCGCAATTTATGACCAGGATCACAGTGCCGAGAGCCGCCACCTCATCTCTCGCTTCGCGTCCTCGGATTACTTTTCCATCAAGTCCTTTCTTACCAACCAGGGAGAAATGCGGCGCCTCATCGATGAAAACCAGGTCACTCTGGCCCTGCGTATCCCCTACGATTTCGCCCGCCAGATCAAGTCCAGCCAGTCGGCCCCGGTGCAGTTGGTCGTCGACGCCACCGACAGTAACGCGGCGCTTATTGTGGCCCGCTATGCCAGCAACGTCATCGCCGACTATTCTCTGGAGATCATGCAAGAGCGTTTAGCGCGTCTGGGCGCTGTGCAGGGCCTCACTTTGCCGGTGGTTGTGGAACCTCGGGCCTGGTTCAACCTTAATTTAAGCAGCCGCTACTCCTTCGTCCCCGGCGTCATCGCCATGGTGGTTATGCTGGTGAGCCTTATGCTCACCGCCCTGGCCGTGGTCCGGGAAAAGGAGATCGGCACTATGGAACAGATCCTGGTTTCTCCCATCCGCCCGGTGGAATTCATGCTGGGGAAAACCATTCCCTTCATTGTTATTTCCCTTTTGGATATGATTTTGGTGATTTTCGTGGGAGTCTTCTGGTTCGAGGTGCCCCTCCGGGGAAGCGTCCCGGTGCTTTTCCTGGGCGCCATCACCTTTCTGTTCAACTCCGTGGGGCTGGGACTCTTCATTTCCACGGTGTCCTCTACTCAACAGCAAGCCATGATGGCGGGCACCTTTTTCTTCACCCCGGCCATCCTGCTTTCCGGCCTCATCTTCCCCATCCCCAACATGCCCCCCTTCTTCCAATACCTCACCTATCTCAACCCCTTGCGCTACTTCGTGGTGGTGGTGCAGGGCATCTTCCTCAGGGGCGACGGCCTGGCCATCCTCTGGCCCCAGATGGCCGGCATGATCATCCTGGGCCTGGCGCTTCTCACCTTGAGCGTGCTGCGCTTCCAGAGAAGATTGGCTTAGAGAATTGTGGGGGAGGGGGGTGAGGGGAGGGCGGGGGAGTCGCGCTTCCGCGCCCTCCCCTCAATTAAACCCTCAGCAAATCCTTGGCAAGAGTTCCCCGGTGGGGGGGTCGAGGAGGCGGGTGGTGCCGATCTGGGTGCGCAGGTGCACCCGTCCCGGGGGTGAGGGTTTAACCGCGCCGATGATTTGGGCTTCCTGGCCGTAGCGGCTGGCTCGGATGAGGTCCAGGGAGGTTTCCGCAGCTTCGGGGGCCACAAAAATGAGCATCTTCCCCTCGTTGGCCACTTGCAGGACGTCCAGGCCCAGGGTTTCACAGGCCGCCGCCACTCCTGGTTTCACCGGTATGCGAGTTTCATCAAGTTCGAGGCAGACTTGGGACTGGTGGGCGATTTCGTTCAATGCTGCGGCCACGCCGCCCCGGGTGGGGTCGCGCATGGCGTGGATGGGCAGGTTTTCGGTGAGCAGCTTGAGCACAAGTTCCGTCAAAGGCGCTGCGTCGCTCTGCAGGGACTCGCCCTCCAGAAGTTTCTCCCGGGCCAACATCACCGCAGTGCCGTGGTCCCCCACGGAACCGGTCAGGATAATGGAGTCTCCTGCCCGGACAGAACCCCCTGAAACGCCCGGCCTTAAAACCTTGCCCATCCCCGAGGTGGTAATAAACAACCGGTCCGCCGAACCCCGCGGCACTACTTTGGTATCGCCGGTAACAATGGCCACCCCTGCCTCAGCCGCAGTTTCCGCCATCGAGGCGGCGATATCCTGCAAGCTTTTTATGGGGAAGCCTTCTTCGATGATAAATGAGGCGGATAGGACCAAGGGCCGGGCCCCGGCGGTGAGAAGATCGTTCACCGTGCCGGCCACCGCCAACCGGCCGATGTCGCCGCCGGGAAAAAACAGGGGGTCCACCACGAAGGAGTCGGTGGTAAAGGCAACCTCCGGTGCATCCAGCTTCACCAGGGCGCTGTCGTCTGACTGATAGCCCTCAGAGCCGTAGGCAACCAGAAACACCCGGCGGATTAACTCCCCCATCTCCCGCCCCCCTGCGCCATGACTCAACAAAACCCGGTCCATGATGGCCTCGATGGTAGTTTATTTGAGGGGAGGGCCGGGGGAGTTGTGCTCCCCCGCCCTCCCCTCAAACTCCCCTCCCAACCCCCTTTAGGGGCTTAAATGTAGGGGCTTGATTTATCAAGCCCTGAGGGCGCAATGAATTGCGCCCCTACGCCATTTGAGGAGGAGGTGTGAGGGAATGGGTAAGGGTCTCGACCCAGTAGCACGGGCTTCCAGCCCGTGGGAACCCCCCTCCCCCACAACTATCCTCTCTCATATCTATACGCCGCGGAGCAGGCGCCTTCGCTGGAGACCATGCAGGGACCCAGGGGGTTGGAGGGGGTGCAGGTCTGGTCGAACTGGACGCAGTCTCGGGGAGACAGGGTCCCCCGGAGGACCTCCCCACAGCGGCAGGGGGTGGGTTTCGCCGGGGGCACCTGGGCTAGGATGTCAGCAAAGCGGCGCCGGGCATCAAAGGGCGCGTATGCTTCCCGAAGTCCGGCGCCACTTCCTGGGATCACCCCCAAACCGCGCCAGGTTGCCTCCTCCGGCACGAAAACCTCTGCCAGCAGGTCCCGGGCCCGGGGATTGGCCGGGGTTTTCACCGCCCGGGTGTATACATTGTCCACCAAAGCCTTTTTTTCCGTTAGTTGGCGTATGACGGAAGATACTCCCAAAAGAATATCCAGGGGCTCAAAGCCCGTCACCGCGCAGGGTAGTTGGAACTCCTGGGGGATGAAACTATACGCCTCAGACCCAATTATGGTGGTGACGTGACCGGGGAGAAGCAGTCCCGACACCTTGACGTCTCCCCCGCCCAACAAGGCCCGTAACGCCGCGGGCATGGTTTTGTGGACGGAAAACACTGAAAAATTCTCGAGCTTGTCTGCCGCCGTCACTTTCAGCGCCAGGGCAGTGGCCGGCATGGTGGTTTCAAAGCCCACCCCGAAAAAAATAACTTCTTTTTGAGGATTATCCCGGGCCAGGGCCACAGCGTCCAGGGGAGCATACACCACCCGCACCTGCACTTCCTGGGCGCGTTCACGCTCCAGGGACGTAACGGAACCCGGCACCCGCATCATGTCGCCGAAGGTGGCAAGAATGGCTTGGGGCATGCTTCCCAGGGCCAAGAAGGCGTCGATGTCCTCTTGCGCGGTAACGCAGACCGGACAGCCGGGCCCGGAAACTAACTTTACTTCAGGGGGCAGGAGCGACTTCAGGCCGAAGCGGGCCACCGCCATGGTGTGGGTGCCGCACACTTCCATGAGGGTGGCCGGGCCCGTGGAAAGATCGTGTATCTGGCGGCTCAGCTTCTGAACCAGTTCCCGGTCCCGGTATTCCTCACTAAACTTCATAGGAGAGCTGCCTCAGAATCGTCAGGGTTTCCTCTGCGGCCTCCGGGTCCACCGTGGCGATGGCCAGCCCGGCGTGCACTAAGATGAAGTCACCCACCGCCGCCTCCGGGAGCAGGTCCAGGCGGGCCTCCCGGCGCACCCCGTCAACCTCAGCCACGGCTCGAAACCCATCAATCTCCACAATACGCATGGGAATAGCAAGACACATAGATTTTCCCTTGGGTTGGTTTGTGGGGAAGGGGGGTTCCACGGGCTGGAAGCCCGTGCTACTGGGTCGCAGACCCTTACCCCCTCCCCCCACAATCTAATTCTTCTCTAGCCGGGCGGCGGCTATGGCTACCTGGCCCAGGGAGATGCCGCCGTCGTTGGGGGGCGTCAGCTTGTGGGTCAGGACTTCGAACCCCTGCTGCTGCCAGGCTGGTCTTCAGGCGCGTCACCAGCAGCGCGTTTTGAAAAACACCCCCTGACAGGGCGGTCAGATTGAGTCCGGTGCGTTCCCGGAGCATAACACACATCTGGGTCAAGCCTTGTACCAGGGATTGGTGGAAACGCGAAGCGATGACCACGTTGTCCTGGCCTGAAAGTCGGTCCGCCACTGCGCCCCGGAAGATGGCCAGGGTGTCTAACACCAGGGTGTCGCCGTTTTGTTGCACCTCAGCCGGATAGAAGCCGTGTTCTTCGGGATCGGCCGCCATCTCCAACTCCAGGGCGGGTTGGCCTTCGTAGGTGCGCTGGCGGCAAACGCCAATGGCCGCGGCCACCGCATCAAACAGGCGCCCGGCGCTGGTGGTCATAGGGGAATGCCAGCCGCTGGCCAACTGCTTGAGCAGCATCCGCCACTCCAGTTCCGGGAATGAAAGGCCTAATTTTTGGCCCATTTCCTGAACGTTTTCACCATACAGCGGCATAAAGATAAGCAATAGCCATGCGGTTGGGGTTGCGGATGGCCGCCTCCCCCCCCGGCAGGCATACCGGAGCTAAATGGCCTACCCGGGTGAAGCCCGCCAGGTCCGCCACCAGGACTTCCCCGCCCCAGACAGTGCCATCCGGCCCGTAGCCCGTGCCGTCCAGGGCCAGACCGATGCACTTCTCCGTGCGTCCGTTTTCCGCCAGGCAGGCGGCCACGTGGGCGTGGTGATGCTGCACCCCTACAAGCTGAACGTTTTCTTGCTCCTGGGCATAACGGGTGCTGAGATAGTGGGGGTGCAGGTCATGGGCTAAAATGTTGGGGCGTTTCCGGCTCAGTGCTTCGAAATGCCGGATGGCCAGCTGATAATACTCAAAGGTCTCCAGGGTGTCCAGGTCCCCGATATGCTGGCTCATCAGCGCAGTTTGCCCCCAGGCCAGGCAGAAGGTGTTTTTTTGTTCCGCGCCCAGGCCCAGAATTTCGGGGGCGTCCAGCGGCAGGGAAATGGTATGGGGCACCAAGCCCCGGGCCCGCCGCAGAGGGATCACCGTGCCGTCCGGGAGAGGCCGCACCACGGAGTCGTCGCAGGGCACGTGGATGTCCCGATTATGCATCAGGAAGGCGTCGGCCAGCCCGGCCAGCTTCTCCCGGGCCTCCTCGTTGGTGAACACCAAGGGTTCTTCGCTCAGGTTACCGCTGGTCATCACCAGAGCCGGAGAGGCCTGGTCCATGAGCAGGAGATGTAAGGGGGTGTAAGGCAGGACCAGACCCAGGTAGTTGTTGCCCGGGGCCACCAGGGGGGAAATTCCGCCGCTTGGCCGCCGGCGGCAGAGCACAATGGGCCGTTCCGGGGAGAGCAGGAGGGTGCGTTCCAGGTCGGTGCTGTCGCATATCCGGGCCGCTTCGTCCAGGTCCCGCACCATGAGGGCAAAGGGCTTGTCCTGGCGCCCTTTCCGATCTCGCAAAGTCTCTACCGCCGCGTCGTTTCTGGCATCGCAGGCCAGGTGGAAGCCCCCCAGCCCTTTCACCGCTACGATCTTGCCATCCCGAAGCAACCGGGCGGCGGTGGGCACAACCTCATGTTCCCAACGGTCCCCCTGATATTCCAGCCAGACGTGGGGGCCACAGGCAGGGCAGGCGGTGGGTTCGGCGTGGAAGCGCCGGTCTCCGGGGTCTTCGTATTCCCGGCGACAGTCCGGACACATCTCGAAGACGGCCATGGTGGTCTGGGGCCGGTCATAGGGCACCTGGCGGATGAGGGTGAAGCGGGGGCCGCAGTTGGTGCAGTTGGTGAAAGGATACTGGTACCGGCGGTCTCCAGGGTCTTGGATTTCCCGGGCGCAATCGGAGCAAAGCCCCACATCCGGGGGAATGACTGCCTCGGTACCCGGGAGACTCTCACTTTCCAGGATATCGAAAGTCTCTTGGGCCAGGGGCGCCGTGTCCTCGGAAATGACCCCTTCCACCCGGGCGAGGGCCGGCGCCTCCTGGGAGAGTTGGCGAATAAAAAGGGCCAGGGTGGCCGGCGGCCCCTCCACTTCGATCTCCACCCCCCGGGAGGTATTGCGCACCCAGCCCGCCAGGTTGTGGCTCCGGGCCAAACGGTAAACAAAAGGCCTGAAACCGACTCCCTGAACCAGGCCGGTGACGCCGACTCTTTTACGGGCCAGGGGAATTGGGGCGGAGAGAGGCTTCACCATCTTGGAAACTTTGGGGAAGAAATGTGGAAAAAATTTTTTCCAGTATATCACAAAGGCTGAGGAAAACGAGCCATCAGGCAGAACGTAAGCTCATCCGGGAAATTCCTCCGGGAATTCCTGCTTGAAAGGAATAATTACCGTGTCATAATCGCCAGGTAGCTACCGAGCCAAGCGGCCCTGTTGCCTGGCAGAAAGGGAAGACTAAACCGAAATGGACAAAAGGGCACGGATTCTGAAAGCAGGGAAAGAACCGCGCGGCCCCGTGGCTTACTGGATGAGCCGGGACCAGCGGGCCCATGACAACTGGGCTTTGCTGTATGCCCAGCACCTGGCCCAAGAGCGTCAGGTTCCCCTCCTGGTGGTCTTCTGCCTGGCGCCCCGGTTTCTGGGGGCCACTTTACGCCAGTATGCCTTCATGCTGGCGGGGCTCGAGGAGGCAGCCCAGGAGCTAGAGAACCACCGGATTCCTTTTCACCTGGTCAGGGGAGAACCGGGGGAAGAAATCCCCAGGTGGGTCAAAGCCATGGAGGTCGGCCTCCTGGTTACTGATTTCGATCCCCTCCGGATTAAAAGGGAGTGGAAGGAGGCAGTGGGACAGGGTCTGGCCATCCCTTTCCATGAGGTAGATGCCCACAACGTCATCCCCTGCTGGCTCGCCTCCCCCAAGCAAGAATGGGCCGCTTATTCTTTTCGCCCCAAGGTCCACCGGGCCCTGGAGGAATTTCTCACCCCGTTTCCTCCCCTGCTTAAGCACCCCTTCCCGGTCGGGGAGAAAGGGACCGGCGTCGCAGCCTCGAAGCTCCTTGATTCCCTGCCGCTGGACCGCACCGTCCCCCCGATCACCTGGCTCCGCTCTGGAGAACAAGCCGCCCAGGAGTATCTCCAGAGATTTTTATCAGAAAGATTGGCCCACTATGACCGGGACCGGAACGACCCCACCCGGGACGGGCAGTCCGATCTTTCTCCGCACCTCCACTTCGGCCAGCTTGCTCCCCAGCGGGTGGCCCTGGCTGTCAGGGAAAGTAAGGCACCGCGCGCCGATAAAGACGCGTTTCTGGAAGAGCTTATCGTGCGGCGGGAACTCTCGGACAATTATTGCTATTACAACCAGGACTACGACCGTTTCCAGGGCTTTCCGGATTGGGCCCGCCAGACCCTGGACGACCACCGGGCCGATGAACGGGAATATCTTTACACCCTGGCGGAATTCGAGGAGGCCCAGACACACGACCCCCTGTGGAACGCCGCCCAACTCGAGATGGTGCACCGGGGCAAAATGCACGGCTACCTCAGGATGTACTGGGCCAAAAAGATCCTGGAGTGGACAGCCTCACCGGAGGAAGCCCAGGAGGTGGCCATTTTCCTCAACGACCGCTATGAGCTGGACGGCCGGGACCCTAACGGCTACGTGGGTATCGCCTGGAGTCTGGGCGGGGTTCACGACCGGGCCTGGGGCGAACGCCTCATCTTTGGGAAGGTTCGTTATATGAGCTACAAGGGCTCTGCGGGAAAATTCGACGTTCGAGCCTACATTGCCAAACAGCAGCAAGTGGCCCAAAAGTTTTCTCCTTGAGGAGGGAGCGAACTCCCCCCTCAGGCCTCGCTGGGTCACGGCACTAGGGCATTGGCTAATTCTGGCTTAAAACTTTGGCAATGTTCACGGCGTGCTGGCCGATGGTGCGCATGCCGTCAAGCATAGCCAGAAACAAGGGTGCGGCCTGGGGCAGGCAAACACCCTCGATAAGCCGGGCTTCATGCTCAGTGGCAAAATCGCTACAGGCCTGGGTAAGCCGCTGCCCTTCTTCCAGAACATAGCCTTTTAAAAAGTCATTGTCCGTTTTCAGCATATCCAAAATGGAGCGCAGAATTCCCGTCAGATGGTCGAAAAGCTGATTGGCCTGGGCCACAGCCTTGTCTGAAAAAAGTATGCCATCCTTCATCTTCCGCCCGATGGGAGTGGACAACTCCTCCAGATTATCCCCCACCATTTGAAGGTGGGTCAGAACACTTTGAAGCCGAAGTAAGGAGGCCCGCTGGTTTTTCGGAGCTTTTTCCGACAAGGTGCCGAAGTTATCCCCAACGCTTTTGATTTCCAGAGCCAACTCACCGTGAAGTGTTTTTAATTGGTCCAGGCTGGCGCCGCTGTGGCGGTTGAAGGCATCCCGGGCCGCGCCCACCATGTTCCCCAGTTTGACAAAGATAGGGCTGAACTCCTCCCGTGTAGCAAGGTCTTCCACCATAAACGGCCCTCCTTTTGCTGGAATTATAATTATTAATATGGGAACGGAATTGGCCGGAATCAAGGGGAGGGCCAGAGCAGGTTGAAGCTTCTGAGGAAAATTGAAGTGCCGCTCAGATCAGCGAAGCTGGTTGGGCAAGCGAACCGGGAGGGGCAAGCAACCCCGGAAAGACTTGCCCATCCCTCGCTGGAGGCGTGCTGAGGCTGTTTGGGTTTATATATTGGGGGGCCAACCCCTGTGCCCCCCACATGTCAGATTAAAATTTTACTTCCTGGAACCGCTTCGTCCGGGCCTGCTCCCGGGGACCGGCCGTGGCCCGCCCCACCAATGCCTCAACCCCAGCCAGGCGTTGGCTGGTGGGCGGATGGGTGCGATAAATCCCTCCGCCACCCCCCCGGGAGGCCATCCTGGAGAGGAGAGTCGCCAAGGCAGCAGGGTTATACCCGGACCGGGTGAGAATGCTCACCGCCTCCCGGTCGGCGGTTTCCTCGGCTGCCCGGCTGTAGCCGTTCACCACGATGGTTTTAAAGACATCGTCGATGGACCCCTCGAAGAGGCTGACCAGGTTCCCGGCCACCCCGCCGGCGTATTGCCGGGTGGCTTCGGTCCCGGCCGTGGTCAGGACCTCGGTCCAACGGGCCTTGTTGATGGATTTGATGCCGTCCTGGTGGACAATGTGAGCTACTTCGTGAGCCAGCACGGCGGCCAATTCGTCTTCATTCTGGCACTCTTTGATGAGCCCCCGGGTGACCAGGATAATACCCCCGGGGCAGGCAAAGGCGTTGGGCTCGGAAGTCTCCAGGATAGCAAAATGATACCCCCGGTAGGTGGTCGGTCTACTGGACTTCCGGGCCACGGCCTGCCCCACCTCGTTGATATACAGGGTCGTGTCCCGGTTCTGGGACAGGGGATACTTGCCCAGGATGCGGGCCGCCACCGCCCGGCCTATGTAGTATTCCTCGGAGTCGTTAATCCCCCGAGCGGCCACCAAGGCCTTTTTTCCGGCTTTGGTGCCAACCTGTAGGGCCTTTCCCACCTCCGAGGGGACGGGGAGCCCGGGCAACTTGAAACCTGCCAGGAAGAGGACTGCAGCAGCTAGCAGGAAAATTCCCAGAGTCTTCAGCTTCATGGAGTCAGCCCTCCTTCCTGAATAAAGGCGGCCAGCTGCCCCGGATTCACCCGGAAACTCTCAATCTGGTCCACCTGGGCATAATTGAGTCCCGGGTTCTTCTGGCGGTAGCCGGCCTCAACTTCAGGAGTGAAGCCCTTGCCGGCCAGGGCCACTTCATCGCTTTTGGTCTCCCGGACCGGCCCTCCGGTGAGGAGCCCCGGCAGACTCACTCCGGAGCCCTGGGGAAAGGCCAGCTTGTGCAACCACCCTGTCTTTCCCTGGTAGCTCACCTGGACCCAATCCCCAGAGCGGGACAGCACTGACACCTCAGCGCCCACGGGCACCGGTCCCAGGGAGGTGCTGGCGAAGTTGGGGTCCTGATACAACTGCATGTCGGCCCGCTCCACTTTTAAGGTCTCCGCCATTCCCGGCCCCGAGCCGGCCAGCAGCCCCGCCAGTAAAAGAAGCAGCAGCCACAAACCCGGTCCTGACAAATTTCCTGGTCGTCTCACCAGTTCCTCCTTTCTTCACCTGAAAAAGTTTGCGGTTTTCTCTCTGAAAAAATTTGTAACCTGATTATGCTCTTAACTCCGAAACCTAACTTTAATTTTATCTCGTACCGCTTTTCGAGCGGATTGGGATAAGGGGTTTCCAAAAAGCCCCCTCCCTTTGATGGGAGGGGGTTTGGGGGAGGGTGGCGAAATTCTGGAGGTACGCTTTCCTACAAGGTTTTAGCCACCCCCACCCCAGCCCTCCCCCATCCAGGGGGAGGGAGATGAGTTGCAGGTTTACAACTCAAAATCCATTTACCTGGCTTTGGAGTAAAAGAAATAATTTGAAATTTGTAATTTTTTCCTTGCTTCCCTCTCCCCCGCGGGGACGAGGGTTAGGGTTAGCGGGTCAAACTTTTCCTGGTTTTCGGCTGATCAACCTTAGGACATACCTGACTGAACATCATCAAAAAAGTCGAACCTTGAAAGAAAAAACTTCAACAAGTTCAAAAAGCCGGTCTTCACTTCTGGTCAGGCCGGAAAACACCGTCCCAGCCAGGGGGCGGAGGGCTGGCCTGCAATTTCTGGCAGCGCTCCTGGAAAACCCTGGGCTGGACCATCGTCGGGATATTTCGCCAGAATATTTTGAAAGAGGGTCGCCGCCTCGGAAAATTCCCCCTGGCGATACAACTCCAAGGCTTGAGCAAACTCTTTATTCCCTGGGGCCTCTTCCGGGGCGAGAACGCCTTTTAACCCCAGGGGCTGGTAGACCGCCACCGGCGTCTCCTTGCCCTTCACCGCCACCCAGTCCACCTCCCGAAACTCCACGCCGTCGCCGCATGCCGCCACCGTGGTCTCACTGGCCAGAATACTCGTGCCGTAAAATTTGTTCAAGCCTTCCAGGCGGGAGGCCAGATTCACGGTGTCGCCGATGACCGTGTAATCGAAGCGCTTCTGGGAGCCCAGATTCCCCACCACCGCGTCCCCGGAGTGCAGGCCGATGCGCGTGGCCAGTGGGGGTAGGCCCATGTCTGCGAAACGCTGATTCAGCTCCCCGAGGGCCGCCTGCTGCCGTAAAGCCGCCCGGCAGGCCCGGAGGCCCTGGTCCTCCTGGGCTAGGGGCGCCCCCCAGAAGGCCATGATGGCGTCCCCCTCGAACTTGTCCACCGTGCCTTCCTCCTCCAGGATGATGTCGGTCATGCGGGAGAGGTAGTCATTTAACAGGCTCACCACCTCTTCGGGGCTGAGGCGCTCGGAGAGGCTGGTGAAACCGGCCAGGTCGGAGAAAAACAGGGTGACCCGGCGGCGCTCCCCCCCCAACTTCAGACGCTCCGGATGGGCCATGAGGTGGGTGATCACCTTTTCTGACATGTACTGGGCAAACATGAGGCGAATGGCCTGCTTCTGGCGGCCCTCGGTGGCATAGCTGTACGCGGCGGCCAGGGCAAAAGCGAACCCCAGGGCCACTCCCGGGACCACCGGGTCCACCCACCAACTGGCCCGGAAGGCCAGGAAACTCACGCCCAGGTGCACTGCCAGGAGCAATACCAGGGTCGCCAGGGTGGCCCACAGGCGCGGTGAAAAAAGCACCGCCAGGGTCACCCCTCCAGCCAGAACCAGGGCCCAGAGCCAGATGAGCCAGACAGGCGCGGGTTGCAGAAAATCTCCCTGCAACAGGTTGTCCAGAAGGGTGGCGTGGAGTTCCACCCCGGGATAGACCGGGGCCATAGGGGATGGTTTGAGGTCCAGGAGACCAGGCGCAGTGACGCCCACCAGCACCCATTTACCGGCCAGGTCCTCCGGTTTATAGAAGGGCGGCTTGCCGTGCTGGAGACGCACCTCCGATTGGATGACATTGGCCGCGCTCAGGCGTTTGTGGCTGCGACTCGGTCCCCGGAACTTGAGGAGGAGTCGGCCCTCATGGTCCAGAGGCACCCGATAGTCCCCCCGCACCAGGGAACCCCCCTCAAAGCGCCACTTTCCCGGGGCCTGGAAATGGCAAAAGGCCGCAAAGGTGAGAATCGGTAAGAAACGGTCCTGGAAGCTGCCCACCAGGGGAATCCGCCGGTAGATACCGTCTGAGTCAGGGCCGCACTCCACGTTACCCAGTGTTGCTGCAGCATTCAAAAGAGGGGGAATGGGGGCAGTTACTCCCCGGTAGAGGGTCAGACCGGGAGGCGGTGGACCTGCGAAGGGGAGGCTGGCCCTGGTAAGCACCTCCTTGATTTGAGAGTTGTCCTTCTTGACCTCCCGGGTTAAAGAGAATGGCAGGACAACCCGGCCGGAAGTACTGATGGCCTTAGCCAGGCGCTGGTCATCATCAGCGCCGTACACCGAAGCCTCGGTGCACAGGATATCGAAAATCACTGCCCGGGCCTGGCCCCGCTGGCAAAACTCGATGATGGGGGCATAGAGCTGCCGGGGCCAGGGCCAGGAAATTCCTTGCTTTTCAAAAAAATCCAGATCTGGTTGGTCCACTGTGACCACAACCACCTGGGGACTGGCCGGAGGAAGCGGCGTCGCCCGAAAAAGGAGATCCAGGGTTTTCAAGGTGTACGGGGTCAGGATGCCGGTCACCGCCAGACCCAGGGTTAAACCCCAGGCTAACAGAGTTATGAGCACCCCGGCGGCTACTTTGCGGCGGGGAGAAGCGCTGGCAAACGAGATCATGAACCGGCCCCAGATTCCAAAGAGATGACGGCATTATAGCAGAACTAACGGTGCCGGAGCAAAGCCGGCGCCTCGCGGCCCGATTCACATGAGATCGGTGGAAATTGGTGGATTAACCGCTGTCTCTGGTGGTTCAGGTGACACCGTGGATAATAGATTCTAGGTTTTTTTAGAGGGGTAGGGAATGCTGGTCCTGAAAGGGAAAAAAGAAAAAAGGGAGCAGGTTTTCCTGCCCCCGGCTGAGAGTGGTATTTTAGTCCATCTCGTTCATTTTCTTGCCGCAACATTCCGGAGCCGGCTCGCGGGGTGTCACGGACTTATAAGTGTTGCACTGGATGCACACGTAACTCTTGTTCTCCTCAGGCTGCGCCGGCTTGGCCGGGGCTTTGCAACTGCATTCACAACCGCCCATAGTATCCTCCTTGTAAGATTTTAAAATGACTTGTAATACTGGACCTTTGACCTGAAGGGCATTATTCCTCCAGGAGTTTCTCAAATTCCTCCTCGACCTGCCAACCCCGCTCCTTGAAGGCAGATAAGGGTGGGGGGGCGGAGCCGCAAAAGAAGTCCTTGTTGTCCCGGGTGTCTTCCATTTTCACGTCCACCACGACATCACCCTGGCGCACCCGGTAGCCCCAGACGAAATTGTTGCTGGTGGAAGGAGCCGTGGCCTTACCCTCAAAAATCAAAGTATTGCCGTCCTTTTTCACCTTGGAAAAGGTAAAGCAACAATCTCCCCCCATACCGCTGCAGCCGCACTTGCCCTTACGAAACTCGAGGCCGTCAACGCTGAAGCCTCCCGGAATGCGGTCGATCTGAGCCATGGCTCCTCCTTTAAGAATTGTTATTTTTAAGGAATAATTCTCTTTTTCAGAAAATCAAGGGGAGTCCGATAATTTTTTCGAGGGTGGGGTGTCTAACTTATGACCACTGTCAGCCTGACATCCTGGGAAGGAGAAATTTTTGATTTCCCTTGCATTTTCTTTTTTATTCAAAGAAAATTTATGGATTATATTGCAGTACAAGCCCAAAAACCTGGGGTGGACGGAAACGGGGGAGAACGTCAGCCTTGGGGATGGCGGGAGTACCACGCTCATCATCCTCGCCTCCCTCGTGCCGTCCAAGTAAAATTCCTAAAAGATTATCGTGGCCGACAACTCTAAATTTTCTCGCTGCTGCCGAGTTCTGGTGGGGGCCCTGAACCGGGGGGCCTGGGGGATCATTCTGGTCTCTGTGGCCCTGGCCGTCTTGTCGGTCTACTACGCTTTCCACCATCTCACCTTTCGGACCAACCGCAGCGACCTGGTGTCCAGCGACCAACACCTCATTCGCCTGGGTGAAAAATTCAGTGAAGATTTCGGCTCCCGAGACGACCTGGTGGTGGTGGTGGAAAACGGCCACCCGTCGCGGGCCAAGGCCTTTGCCAACGCCCTGGCCGCAGAGCTGAAAAAGCACCCCCAGGATTTTCCCGAGATTTTTTACCGCCTGCAACCCGAGGCTTTTAAGAAGTGGGCCCTTCTGTACCTGGAGCCCAAGCAAATTCAGGAGATTAAAGACAAGCTCCAGGAACACCGGGGCCTTTTGGCCGACCTGGCCGCCAAACCGAGCCTCACCCGCTTCTTTCAGGGGGTGAACACGGAGCTCACCGGGTCGCTGCTCGGGGAGCTCTTTGTGGGCTTTCTCGAGAAAGACCAGGAAAAGGAGAAAATTCCCGACCTCTCCTTACTGATTGCCTCCCTCCGGGAGTTGCAGCGGGGTCTCGAGGGTAATCAGCCTTACACCTCCCCTCTGGCCGGCTTTTTCATCGAGGGCATGGGGGACCTGGACCAGGAAGGCTACTTTCTCACGGAAAACGACAAATACCTGCTGTTCCTGGTTACCCCCAGAAAAGACAACTTCACCCAGGCATCCCATTCGGTTCAGCTTCTCCGGGAAATCGTGGTCCAGGTCAAGGCTGACTTTCCCGGGTTGCAGGCAGGAGTCACCGGCCCCCTGGCCTTGGAAGCCGATGAAATGGGGAGCGCCATGGGGGATATCGCCCTGGCCACCTGGCTGTCCCTGGTGGGCCAGATGTTCCTTCTCATCCTGTTTTTCCGCAGCTTGAGACGCACCCTGCTCCAGGGGCTGGTGCTGGTGGTGGGCCTGTGCTGGACTTTTGCCGTGGCCACCCTGGTGGTGGGTCACCTGAACCTCCTGTCCATTGTCTTTGCGCCCCTCATGCTGGGGATCACCATTGACTATGGCATACACTGGTTCTGCCGCCTGGAGGAGGAGCAAGCCCTCCAGGGGAAAACCAACGGCAACACCATGACATGCACCATGCGCCGGGCGGCGCCGGGTATCATTTACGCCGCCTTGGCCGCCGCAGCCTCCTTTGTGCCCCTGACCCTCACCGGCTTCAAGGGTCTGGCTGAACTGGGCCTTATCCTTACCCTGGGTGTGCTCCTGATGCTGGTGGCCACCCTTACTTTGCTCCCCAGCCTGGTGCTGGTGACCGAGCGCTATACTGCCATGGATACGGTCCAGGACTGCCCGGGGGGGGATCCCCGGCCTTTCCTCCACCTGAGTTGGGGGCACCCCCGTCTTATCGTGGCCGTGGGACTCCTTTTAACTGCCCTGGGGGGTGTAAGCCTGCTCTACGTCAACTTTGATCTCAATCCCCTCCACCTCCAAAACCAGGAAACCGAGTCGGTGGTCTGGGAGATGAAGCTTCTCAAAGATTCCCGCTATTCCACGGCCTTCGGGGCCATTACCGTAAACAGCCTAGAGGAGCTCAAAGCCAAGAGTGCAGCCTTGAAAAAGCTCCCCACGGTCTCCCATGTGGAATCAATTCTGTCCTTTTTTCCCGACCAGGCGGAGGCCAAGCGGGAGCAGTTGGCGGAGTTGGCCCCCATAGTTCAGCAAGTCTCCCTTTCCCCTGCCCCGGCTCGTTCTGCCAACCCCCAGGACCTGGCCGTGGTGCTGGGACGCATCCATTTTAAACTGGCCAGGGCCCTGGAAAACGACCCTGATCTGGCCCAGGTGAAGGAAGCCAAGGAACTCCTGGCCCGGATTATTCCTGCCCTGAAGTCGGCCGAACCTCAGACCAGGAATAACCTGGTGGTTTTTCAAAACAAGTTTATTCAGGATCTCAAGGACAAGTGGGATTTTCTCCGGGAGGGCATAGCGGTGCCGTTACCCCGCCTCACAGACCTTCCCCCGGAAGTGCGGGATCGTTTTGTCAGCCCTCAGGGGGGTTTTCTCATCCGGGCTTTTTCCTCGGAAGACATCTGGGATCCGGCGCCCCTCGGGAAATTTGTCCAGGATTTACGCCGGGTAGACGCCGACGTGGTCGGAGACCCGGTGCTCCTCTATTTCTTTACCCGGGCCTTTCGGAATGCCTGTTTATGGGCGGCGGGAATCGGTCTGGTGGTTATCACCCTCATGCTCTGGGGTGTTTTTCGCAGCCTCAAGCTGACCCTGCTGGCCTTGATACCGCTTTTCGTGGGCACAGGCTGGACGTTGAATCTCATGTGGCTCCTGGGCATTCCCTTTAACCAGGCCAACGTCCTCTTTTTACCCTTGATTCTGGGGGAGGGCATTGAGTTTGGCATCATTATCCTGGTACGCTGGCAGATGGAGGAGTCGGCCCGGGTCATCACCCTGCCGGCCAGTACCGCCAAGGGCGTCCTGCTGGCAGCACTCACCACCACAGTGGGCTTTGGCAGCCTGATGATTTCTGGACACCAGGGTACCTTCAGTCTGGGCCTCTTGGCCACGGTGGGCAGCCTGAGCGTACTTCTCGCCTCGTTGAGTATCCTTCCGGCCTGCCTCCGCCTGGCGGGAAAACAAGCCGCCGTTCCGAGTTCTCCGCTCACACCCGCCCTGGGTTTTAAGCGTTTGCTCCTGCTGCTGGTGCGAAAGGAAATACCATGAAACAGCTTGGGAAAATATCTGTTGTCGTGCTGTTGGCCCTCGGGCTGGCAGTTAGCTTTGCCCTGGGGGCCACCCCCAAAGATTTCGTGAAAGGCATCCTGGATGAAGTGATGGCTATCCAGAACAACCCCGCTTTAGAGGGTCCCGCCCATGAGGACGCCCGGGCCCAGTCCATCCGCCGGGTCATCCAGAGGAATTTCGACTTTCCCTTCATGGCTCAAAACTCCCTGGGCGCGGCTTACGATAGCCTCAGCTCCGGGCAACGCCAGGAATTCACCCAGGTCTTCAGCGCCCTGTTCCAGGCCTCTTACACCAACATGGTGTTGAGGTTCCTCAAGCAAGAGACCGTTAAGTACGGCCAAGTTTCCCAGAAGAGCGGCCAAACTTTGGTAAAGACCAGCCTGGTGCGCACCAATGACACCATCCAGGTGGATTATCTTCTCCACCAGAAAGGCGGCGGCTGGCTTCTCTTTGACGTCATTGTGGACGGGGTGAGCATCCTGGACAAGTACAAGTCCGGGTTTGCCCGGGAAATTCAGGCTGGGTCCTTCCAGTCGTTGATGAAGAAAATGAAGACACAGCTCAAGGCCGTGCAGTAGGGGGAAATTACCTTCGCGCGGTAACAACCGCTATTTTTAAGCCAACTTACCTCACCATCGTAGGCTTTTTCTCCACCTTTAAAAAGGTGGTTTGCCCCGGATGATGCGCTCCGGGATGGTGGCCACCATGTCCCAGGCCTGATTCTCCCCCACGATTTTGCTGAGCTTTTTTAAGGCCATGCTCATGACCGGCGGCCGGTGGGCCACGCTGTGCGCGTCGGTGGCCATGATCTGGATCAGGCCTTCCCGAACCAGTTTTTTGGTAAATCGGGCCACCCCCCAGCCAAAGCCCCGGGTGAGGCTCCGAGCGGTGATCTGACCCAGGCAACCCAGGGAAACAAGACGCCGAAACTTATCAGGCATGTCATAGAAGACCGGGTTGCGCTCCGGGTGGGTGATGATGGGAGTGAGCCCCCGGGAGTTTAGTTGGAAGATGATGTCCTCCGTAGCCGGAGGGATAACGGTATCCGGCATCTCCAGACAGATGTGGCGTTGCCCGTCGTTGAGCGTAAGGATGCGGCCCTCGTCGATGAACTTGATAATATCGGGGAACAGGGGGACTTCGCAGCCCGGCAGGACGGTGAGGTCAATATCTTCTTCCGAAAGCTTTTGATGGAAGCGTTCAACCGCCTGGCGAATGGCGTCAGGGGCGTTTAGGGCTCCTAAATCCACCGACTTGCGGCGGAACAGGTGCGGGGTGGCCACTATAGTGGTGATGCCATCCGCCACGGCCAGACGGGCCATCTCCAGGGAGTCCTCCAGGGACTGGGGCCCATCGTCGATGCCGGGCAAAATATGGGCATGCAGATCAATCAAGGATTCAGGCCTTTCTCGGTGTTGGGTAAGGGCTTGCGGCCCTTAACCCCCTCCCCCACCCTTTTTCACGCCACCTTCACCGCCAGGGAGAGGCCGTCCCGTTCCGGGGAGTGGTCGGGAAGGAAGCAGAGCAACGGCGCCACTCGCCACTCGGGCCGCCGGAAGATTTCCCGGTTGAAATCCTGGGCCCCGGCAAAACCCACGTTGTCAGCCACCAGCAGGCCCCCAACCCGAAGAAGGCGCTGGCCGCGGGTCAGGGCCGGCAAATAGCTTTCTTTGTCAATGTCCAGGAAGATGAGGTCAAAGGGCCCCGTCATCCCGTCCATGAGAACCAGGGCTTCCCCCTCCCATACTTCGACACGCTCCTCCAGACCTGCCCGGACACAGTTGTCCCGAGCTCTGGCCGCCATCTCCGGATCAGATTCCAGGGTGACCACCCTGCCGTTATGCGGCTCACATCCCCGAGCTAAATAGATAGCGGAATAGCCCGTGGCGGTGCCCAGTTCCAGGATCTGCCGGGCCTGGGTGGCTCGGGCCAGAATGAAGAGGAGTTCCCCCACCACCGGACCGACGATGGGGATGTTTTCTTGCCGGGCTTCCTCCTCCAAGGTGAGAAGGAGTTCGTCCCGGGGCGGGATAAATTCCCGGAAGTGAGTTTCCAGGTCGGCGATCATGGCCACCATATGGCGGTTTTCCTTCCTCGGAAGATTCCCCTAAGAAACTTTAGGCAAACTTTTTTATTATGTCAGCTTTTTCCCGGTGGGGGAAGGGGCAGGTGAAAGACTCCTTGAGTCTCCAAGGGAAGAAGCAGCCGGGCCTGTCATGAGTCTCCTATTACTCTCAGTAATATTCTGTCCGAGCCATGTCTGGACTTTGACCCTCACCCGCGCCAAGAACTGATTAACCAGGAAGCTTGCACTCCGGAGGAAATGTCTTACAATTACTGGAGAAAGATTTTAATTGAAAAAAGGACCGAGCCGATGAGTTGGGCAGTTTTTCTTATTATCGCCGCAGTTCTCATTTTTTTCTTTGCCCGGGGCGGCTGCTGAGGAAGCTAAGCCGCGGCTTCGGGAAAGCCGCCACAGCTTGGCCCCAGGAAGCTCTCTTTCCGGGACCTAGGGTTTTTCAGAAAATCTAGCTGAGGACGGGGGCATCAGGAGATCGGGAAACCTTCTCCTCCCCCCGCCGCTCTTCCCCCCTTTCCCACAATAATTGGTTTGCCTGGGCTTCTCGCCCTGGGAGAGGGGAGGCCATGGCCCCATGCAGCATATCTTCACCTTTTTTATCCGGCTGCTTTTCGCCTTTTTGGCCGCCAAATTCTTGACCCGCCTTTTCGGCCTGGAGGGCTTGGGCTATTGGCTAGGTCTCACTCTGGCTTTTCTGGCCAACGTGTATTTTTTCGACTATTTGGATTCCCGGGGCCAATACATCTTCCGCCGCCGTCTGACCCCCCGCCAGGACACCCCCCCCTCCCCGCCGCCCCCGCCATCCGCAGAGACGCCTCCAGAGGCCTGATACGGCCAGACCGCCGCAAAGGGCCGGCCGCCTGCCTGTGAATTTCTTCACTTTACACCATCCTTATTTTGTTTATACTGTGCTGTTGTAAAGGCTTGGCGCTCAGAAGATCAACTTATTGGAATTGCACGGAAGTTAAGTTAGGGAGGAATATGCCCATTTCCCTTGGTTTGCGGGCAATTTTTCCTTGACACTGATTTTGAGGTCGTTATATCTTTCACAATTAGTATGCAGCGGCTGGTTCCCCTCCTCTCTGCCAAAAGCCCGGCTATTTTGCAAAAATGGCTGGATACCCTTTTGGGCAGTTACCCAGCGGAGACAGCTCTCTTCCTGAAAAAGCAAAAAGATCAATTTACCAATCCGATAGCCCACCAACTAACCCGGGGACTGAAAGATATCTTGGCGGTCCTGGCGGAAGACCAGGGCGCGGAGGCTGCTGCAGTTGCTGTGGACGAAGTTGTCAGGGTTTTGGCCCTGCAGGAACTTCCTCCTTCCCAGGCACTGGCGTTTGTTTTTTATCTCAAGCACATAGTGCGGGAGGAGCTGGCCCAGGAACTGGGGGATCTTTCTCTGTCCCTGGAGATGACTGAACTGGAAGCACGCATCGACGGACTGGCCCTGCTCGGTTTTGACGGTTACATGCAACGCCGGGAGAAGCTCTGTGAACTCAAGGTCAACGAGGTGAAAAGCCGGGTCAGCGGGCTTCTGCGCCGCGCCGGCATTGAAATCACCAACCTGTGAGACCTCAGGCCTTGGCCACCAGGTGAACTTCGAATGAGGTGACCGTAACATGACAAACTTTTTTAAGATGCATTTCTTTGTGCCGCTAACCGCTGTCCTCGGGTTGGTGGCCATCGCCTATTTCGGGGCGCAGGCGAATTTGCAGTGGGTCTTTGGGGTGGCCATCCCCTATCTGGCCATCCTCATCTTCTTTGAAGGCCTGATTTATAAGATCGTCCAGTGGCTGCGCTCCCCGGTGCCCTTTCGCATCCCCACCACCTGCGCCCAAAACCGCTCCCTGCCCTGGATCAAGAAATCGGTGCAGGATAAGCTGGACAACCCGGAAAACTTCTTCCAGGTGGTGGGGCGCATGGCCCTGGAAGTCCTGGCCTTTCGCAGTCTCTTCCGCAATACCAGCACTGAGCTCAGGAAAGAGCCGGATTATCCCGAGGGGGCCCGTTTAATCCACTGGTCTAACAAATGGCTGTGGCTCGGGGCCATCGCCTTTCATTACGCTTTTCTGTTGGTGCTCCTGCGGCACCTGCGTTTTTTCTCCGAACCAACCTGGGGGTTTGTCCACAACCTGGAGACCCTGGACGGCTTTGTCCAGTTCTACACCCCCACGATCTATCTCACCGACATTTTACTGTTGACGGCCTTGACATATCTATTGGCCCGGCGTCTGGCCAATCCGGCTATGCGTTACATCTCCATGGCCTCCGATTATTTCCCCCTCTTTCTCCTCTTGGGCATCGGCATCACCGGATTTTTAATGCGGTATTTCTACCGGACCGACATCACCGCGGTCAAGGAACTGGCCATCGGGCTTGTCACCTTCCACCCCGTGGTCCCGGCGGGCATCAGCCCCCTGTTTTACGCCCATCTCTTCCTGGTGTGCGTGCTCTTCATCATCTTCCCCTTCAGCAAGCTGATGCACGCGCCAGGAGTGTTCCTGAGTCCCTCCCGCAACCTGGCCAACAACAACCGTTGGCAGGTCCACGTTAACCCTTGGAACTATCCGGTCAAGTTCCACACGTATATGGACCAAGAGAACGAATATCGTGAAGCCATGATTGAGGCCGGCATTCCGGTGGAAATTCCACTGGAAGCTTCAGAGGAAACTCCAGAAGAAACTCCGGTGGAAAAGGAGCAGTAATGGCTAAAGTACCCTCACCTCAAGAGTTGACCAAGGTCAATTACCAGCCCCCTGCCAAGGGCTGGATGGATGTAAAACCGGAATTCCGGCCGGGCACTTTTTGCAACGCCGCCGGAGCCAAGTGGTTGGAGATGGTCAATTATCCCTATCCCCGGAGCTGGTCGGTTCCCGACCAGGACTGGCAATTGCCGCCGGATTGGAAAGAAATCATCCTGCAGCAGATGGAAGACCGCCTCAGCCGCTTCCGCAGCCTCAAGCTCTTCTTCGACATTTGCGTGCGGTGCGGGGCCTGTGCCGACAAGTGCCACTTCTACCTGGGCACCGGCGACCCCAAGAACATGCCGGTCCTCCGGGCCGAGCTCCTGCGCTCTGTCTATAAACGCTACTTCAAGCCCGCCGGCAAGATTTTGGGAGAACTGACGGGGGCCCGGGACCTGGACGAGGACGTCCTCAAGGAATGGTTCTATTACCTCTATCAGTGCACCATTTGCCGGCGCTGTTCGGTCTTCTGTCCTTACGGCATCGACATGGCCGAGATGACCCTGTTGGGCCGGGAGTTGCTGAGCTCGGTGGGCCTCAATATCGAATGGGCCCTGGCCTCGGTGGGCTAGCTGCTACACCAAAGGCAGCCACATCGGCGCCCCCCCGCAGGCCTATCAAGGATATGATCGACTTTCTGGCGGAGGAAAATGAGCGCATCACCGGCATTGCCACGCCAGTGACCTACAACCGCAAAGGCGCCGAGATTCTCTTCATCACGCCTTCTGGAGACTACTTCGCCGATCCCGGCACCTTCACCTTGATGGGTTACCTCCTCCTGTTCAAGTATCTCGACCTGGACTTCACCATGAGCACCTATGCCGCGGAGGGAGGCAACTTCGGTTGGTTCATTTCCCACGAGATGGGCAAACGCCTTAACATCAAGATGTACGAAGAGGCCAAACGTTTAGGGGTCAAGTGGATTCTGGGCGGTGAATGCGGCCATATGTGGCGGGTGTGCAACCAGTACATGGGCACCTATTACGGCGAATCTCCGAGCTTCCTGGAAGTGCCCAAATCCCCCATCACCGGCACGGTGTTCGAAAACGCCCGGGCCCACAAAATGGTGCACATTTCGGAATTCACTGCCGACTTGATCCACCACGGCAAGCTGAAGTTCGACACCAGCCGCAACGAGCATATCAAGCTGACCTTCCACGACTCTTGCAACACCGCCCGGGGCATGGGCATCTTTGAAGAGCCCCGCTACATCATCAAGAATGTTCTTCCTGAAGGTCACTTCTTCGAGATGCCACCCAACACCATCCGGGAGAAAACCTTTTGCTGCGGCAGCAGCGCCGCCCTGAATGCCGATGAATACATGGAAACCAGGATGAAGGGCGGGTTTCCCCGGGCCACGGCCGTGAGGCATGTGTACGAAAAATACGGGGTGAACCACCTGGGTTGCATCTGCGCCCTGGACCGGGCCACGCTCCCCACCCTCCTGCAATACTGGATCCCCGAGGTGGACGTCACCGGGATCACGGAAATGGTGGGCAACGCCCTGATCTTCCCCGACGAGATTGAGCGCACCACCGACCTGCCGCGACCGGCCCTTAGTGGGCTTCGAGGAAGCGGAGGAGGAGGGGAGGAAGCTGAATAATATGGCTGACTACAAGAACGAATTCGGGTGGTTTGCCGAGCGCCCACAGGTGGAAAAGAAGGTCTACAACAAATTTTCGGTCTTCATCGGGCTGGCCGCGTTTGTTATTCTGGCCACGTCCCCCCTGTGGCTCAACGCCGGGCGGATCATCGGGCCTCCCAAGCCCAATCTCGATACCCCGGCCATCCAAAAGCTCGCCGACAAAGACAAACAATGCGTTCTGCCCACAGAAGAGATGCGGGGCTACCATATGCAGCTCTTGATCGAGTGGCGGGACCAGGTGGTCCGCACCGGCAACCGGGTGTGGACCAGCCCCAGCGGTAAAAAGTATGAACCCAGCCTCTCCAACACCTGTTTGGGATGCCATTCCAACAAGGCGGAGTTCTGTGACCAATGCCACAACTACATGGCAGTGGCGCCGAACTGCTGGGGCTGCCATCTCCAGGAACCCGCACAAAAAGAGAAGATGGCGCAGGCGGAGGTGAAGTGATGGGTATCAACAGAAGAGAATTCATCAAAATTGCTGGACTTTCGACTCTTTTCGGGTTGAGCGGCAAAGCGGCCTGGGAGCTGCTGCGCCCCGGCCAGGTGGAGGCGGCCCTCAAGGGTCTTCCCAAATCCCTGACTGCCCAACGCTGGGCCATGGTGGTGGACATGCGCAAGCTGGACGACGCCACCGCCCAGCGGTGCATCGAGGTCTGCCACCGGATTCACAACGTCCCCGATTTTGCCAAACCGAAAAGCCCTAAGGACGCGGTGTCCCCCGAAGAGCAAGTACGCTGGCAGGTCAAGTGGCTCTGGACCGACCCGTTCCACAACGCCTTCCCCGGCGCCCATCAGGAGATTATCTGCGGACCGGGTTCACCACATGAAATTCCTGCTGCTCTGCAACCACTGCGACAATCCACCCTGCGTCCGGGTGTGCCCCACCCAGGCCACCTTCAAGCGGGCCGACGGGGTGGTCATGATGGACATGCACCGCTGCATCGGCTGCCGTTACTGCATGGCCGGCTGTCCCTTCTCGGCCCGGAGCTTCAATTGGCGGGATCCCCGGCCCTTTATCAAGGCGGAGTACCCCGACTATCCCACCCGGGAGGCGGGCATGGTGGAAAAATGCGACTTTTGCGCCAAGCTGCTGGCCAAGGGGGAAATGCCTGCCTGCGTGGTAGAAAGCAAGGGCGCGCTCATTTTCGGCGACCTGGCCGATGAAAAATCACCGGTGCGGGAGGCCCTGAAGGCCAACTTCACCATCCGCCGTAAGGCGCATCTCGGCACCAACCCGCAAGTCTACTACATCGTGTGAGGGAACTATGCTGGAAACTGCCTTAGTGGGAAGCAGAAGATATTTCATGCTGCTGGGCACGTTATTGTTTTTCATCCTGGTGGGGGCGTCTTTGTACACCCTGCAGTGGAAATACGGACTGGGTTACACCACCGGCCTGGGCCGGGATGTCTCCTGGGGTTTCTACATCGCCCAGCTCACCTATCTGGTCGGCGTGGCCGCCAGCGCGGTCATGGTGGTGCTCCCGTACTATCTCCATGACTACAAGGCCTTCGGCCGCATCACCATCCTGGGAGAATTCCTGGCGGTGGCGGCGGTGCTCATGTGCCTTCTCTTTGTCATTGTGGATCTGGGGCGGCCCGACCGGCTCGTGAACATCATCAAATATCCCACCCCCAACTCCGTGCTCTTCTGGGACATGATCGTCCTGAACGTCTATCTGCTCCTGAACATCGTCATCGGCTGGGTGGTTCTGGAGTCGGAACGCAACGAGGTGGCGCCCCCCAAGTGGGTGAAGCCCCTCATCCTCCTCTCCATCCCGTGGGCTCCCAGTATTCACACCGTGACCGCGTTTTTGTACGCCGGTCTGCCGGGCCGGGGCTACTGGCTCACCGCTATCATGGCCCCCCGGTTTTTGTCCTCGGCGTTTGCCGCGGGCCCGTCTCTGCTGATTCTCCTGGCCCTGCTGGTCAGAAAGTACACGAAATTCGATCCGGGCCGGGAGCAGATCCAGTCTTTGGCCAAGATCGTCACCTATGCCATTCTGATCAACGTGTTTTTCTTCTTCTGTGAAGTCTTCACCGTGTTTTATAGCCAGATTCCGGACCACATGCTCCACTTCCAGTATCTCTTCCAGGGGATCGACGGCAAGGCCCGTCTGGTGCCCTGGATGTGGTTCTCCATTGTCGGTATGACGGTGGCCGCTCTCATGATGGTATCTCCCAAGATCAGGAGGAACGAAACCACCCTGGCCCTGACCTGCGGTTTGATCATCATCACCACCTACATCGACAAGGGGCTGGGGCTTATGACCGGCGGTTTCGTCCCCAACCCCCTCGAGAAGGTGGTGGAGTACTGGCCCACCGTGCCGGAAGTCCTCATCACCCTGGGCGTTTACGGCATCGGCTTCTTCGTCCTCACTGTCCTGTATAAGGTGGCCGTGTCGGTAAAGGAGGAGATCAAAGCCTAGCCCTGCCAAGTTACCGGCTCTTGCCAGCGCCGCCTCCCTGCGAAGAGGCGGCGCTTTTTTGTGTAAGTGGATTTCAGGAGAAGATCGTGGGAAGGGGGTTTATGGTCAGCGGCTGTCCAGCACCGAAACTCCCTGCCAGTCCAGGGGCGGGGGTGTTTCAAGGTAAAACCAGCAGCGCCGCAGATAGAGAGTGGCCGGGCCGTCTTCCGGCTTGAGGCGAATCACTTCTTCAAAATACAGGGCCGCCTGCCGCCAATCCCGCTCCAGGTAGGCGGCCCGCCCTTCCTGGAAGGAGGACAGCCAGAGGGGGGTGGGGTCCCCCGGCGCCGCCCACACCAGTTCAAAGATGGTCACCGGCTGCATCCGGCCCCGCACCCGCACCTGGTCCAGCTCCCGCATCAGGAAACCCGTGCCTGCCAGGGACCGGGCGGTGTCACTGAGAATAAGACGGGTGCCGTAGTGGCGATTAATTTCTTGCAAGCGGTGGGCCAGATTAACCGTGTCTCCCATGATGGTGTAGTTGAAACGCTCCCGGGAGCCCACATTGCCGGCCATCACCGGTCCGGAGTGGAGGCCGAGGCGGAGGCCCAGGAAGGTCTGTCCCTGGTCCTGCCGCTCCCGAAGGGCCTCTTCTATGTGGCGCTGCATGGCCAGGGCCGCCTGACAGGCCCGCCGGGCGTGGTCGGGTTGGGGCAAGGGCGCCCCCCACACAGCCATGAGGCTGGAGTCAATGTATTTATCCAGGGTGCCGCCGTGGGCCAGGACAATATCAGTTAAGGGGGTAAAATAGTCGCTCAAGAGGTTGATCAGGTCCCGGGGGTTCATATACTGGGCGAGTTCGGTAAACCCGGCCAGGTCGGCGAACATCACGGTGGTCTCCAGTTCCTCCCCGCCAAGCTCGAACCGCTCCGGGTTAGCCATCAGGGTTTCCACCACTTCCTGGGAAACATAGTGGGTGAAGGCCTGGTGCAGCCAGCGTTTCTCCTGGAGGCCGGTGATATGATGGGTGAAGAGGTTGACGCCATAGATCAAGGTCAGCCCCACCCCCAAAAGAACCGGCTGAATCCACACCTGGAAAAAGCAAAATGCCGCCAAGGCCCCGAGGAACAAGACCAGGCTGAGGCCGGCCAGCAACCCCAGGCCGACTCCGGGGGAGAGCCGCGCCGCCAGCACGCTGAACACCAGGAGCACCCCCAGATACAATCCCACGCGTGGTCCCGGAGAAAGTTCCCGGCCCCAGGTCCCGGTGAGCAGGTTGTAGATAATATTCCCCTGGATTTCCACCCCGGACATGAAGCTCTGGGCGCCGCCGCTGTGTGGCGTGCGAAAAGCATCCACTTGGCCCTGGGAGAGGGGAATGTCCTCCACCACCCGGCCCACCAGGATTACCCGGTCCTTTATTTGCTTGCGGGAAAGAGGACCCGCAGCTGCCAGCACCTGATAGTAAGACACACTCTTCAGATGCCCAGGCGGGCCAGTGTAGCAGATTAAGCCGCTAAACTTCGGGGGGAAGATAAGTTTCGGTTTCAGGAGACGAACCACCTCTTCCGGCAGGGTTTTTTGACCGGCGGGAGAAAGGTGAAAACGGCGCACCACGCCATCGGGGTCAGGGGTGAGGAGGCTCACCCCCAGGCCACAGGCCCCGGCCCGAAAGGATTCCAAGGGGTCGACTATGATCTGGCGGGAGAATAGCGGATCCCGGGTTGACTCCACCACCCGGGCCAGGATTACCTTGCCGGATTTTTTGATAGCGTCGGCAAGCTGCCGGTCGTCTTCGGGGTTGCTGGCTTCGCCAAAGAACAGGTCAAAGACGATGAGGGCCGCCCCCGCTTCCGTGAGACGGTTAATGAGATGGGCGTGGTAGCGGCGGGGCCAGGGCCAGGAATGGCCCAGGGCGCGAAAGGAATCGGTGTCAATGCCCACGATGAGGATCTCCCGGGGCGAGGGGGAGACCGGTCGCAGGCGGTAGCACAGATCCAGGGTGGAGTTTTCCAGGGTGCGGCCCAAGTCATGGGTGGCCAGGGCCATCACCGTTAAAAAGACCGCTACACCTACTCCCAGGGAACGTCCCAGGGGGTGCTGGAAGATGTTAAAAATAAAGCGCAACTTTACCTATAAACCGCCGGGCCGGATAAAAATCCGGCGTATAAACATAGTAGGAAGGTTCTAAACGATAATAAAAGTGGCGGTTGAACAAATTCTGCACTTCAAAGGTGATCAACCCCCGCTTGTTGCGCAGTTCCTTGCCGAACCTGAGATTGAGGATGTCAAACAGCTCGGTGGAGCGGTGCCTGACATACTGATAAACCAGCCGGTTGGTGATCCCTCCCTGCCAGCCCTTGGGGGTGAGGAAGGAAAGTCCCACGATCCAGTTCAATTCGGTATAGTCGTTTAAGTTAAAGTCGTCTTTGTAACTTTGGTCAGGAAAGACCCGCTTGCCGGTCATTCCCAGCCTCAGGCCCAGGGAGTTGGTGAGGATGCGGTTCAGGAACAGGGAAGCCTCGTAACGCTTCCAGGTCTTCCAGGCGGGATAGAGGTATGACAAATCTTTAATAGGATCATAGGCGGCAAAATACCTGGGAACAGAGGCCCGGGTGGCGGCCAGGCGCAGAGCGGTGAAGGTTTTGGCGTTCCATTGGGCCTCCCAGGAGCCTCCCGCCTGCCTCACCTCCGCGCCTGGAGTGACATCCTCCACCCAGGGCAGACCGGCCACCTCCGTGGGCACCAGCAGGGAATTGAGAATCTGATGGGTGTCCAGATAACGCATCAGGCCAAAGCGCACGGTATGTTTGGGGCCTATCTGGATATTAAGGCCCAGCCGGGGGCTCCACAGCAGGTTGTTGAAGGTTCGGGAGTCGGCGCCACTGAGATTTCGGGCCACATCCCGGAAGATCCCCAGTTCCACCAGCAGCCAGGGAGTCAGGCGCCAGTAGTCCAGGAGATATAAAGTGTAGGTATTGTCAATCGGCCCGGTAAATCGGTAAAAGGTCTCAAAGGGGAGCGCCACATGCTCGGAATCCAGTTCAAACAGCAAAAAAGGAAGGACTTTGGTGTAGTTAGTGATCGGCCCGGTAAAATAGTCATAGCCGCCGATGAGGGTGTGCTTTCCCAGGATGAGCTGCCCCTGCAGCTGGATGTTGTGGAAGTAGTTGTTGAACTCATTGAAGTAAAGTTCCCTTGCCAGGATGTTTTCGGCGCGATCGAGATAATAAAGATAGTTGGCAAACAGATGGTCATCAAACCGGTGGAAGCTGTAGAAGGCCAGGATTCCCAGATTGGGCGTAAAGCGGTGGAGGTAAGAGACCTCATATGCCTGGAAACGATTGTTGTCTCGTTCGTCGGTTTCATTCTTGAAGAAATAGTCATTAAGGTTTCTGGTATCTCCCCAATGCTGGTTTCGGTATTGCACATACCCCGTCAGGTTGCCCTTCACCGTGGGCTCCCCTTTGAAAATCCCCTCGGCGTTCCAGGTTTCCGAGTCGGCGTTTTTCCCCCGGAAGCCCGGGTCTTTGGTATAGTCCCCCCTGCCGAAGAAGGCCCCGCCCGGAAAACCCCCGTAAGCTCCCACAAAATCCTCGTGAATCGTCTTTCTCTCCTCCCAGGAACCTATCCCTCCCTGGACCGTAGCCCGGGCGTAAGGCATCTCGAACATTGAGGTGTAATCGTTTTCCAGAACGTACCGGAAGGTGGTCTGGGTGGCCGGGGACAGCACCCGGTATAACAGATCCTCCGAGTTCACCGCCGCCACCCTTTGGTTAGAGGCCAGGTAGGCTCTGGACAGGAATAGGTGGGGCGAAGCGTTCAGGGGGTCTAACTTTACTGCGGTGAGGGCCTTGCTCAGGGCCCACTCCCCCAGTCCCAGCTGAGAGTAGGCCCGGGCCAGGTTGTAATTGCGGGTTGATTGGTCCCGGTCCAAGAGAAGTCGGGAACGGAACACCGCCCGGTTGTCATTCAAGGCGATGGAGCGGTTGATGGACTGGACCGCCTCACCCGGGCGGTTGAGGTCGGTGAGGGCAATACCCTTGTAAAAGTGAGGAGTGGGGTCTTTGGGGTCCAGTTTGGCGGCGTAATCCCAGGTGGCCAGGGCCTTGTCAAAGGCCCGCACCTGGTAAAAGGCCTTGCCCAACTCGCTTTGATAAGACGAAAGCCGGGGGTCCAGCAGGGTGGCGGTGAGCATCTCCATCAGGCCCTGGTTCATCTCCCGGAAACGAAATTGACAAAGGGCCAACCCCAGGTGGGGCTCCCCGAGCCTGGGGCTTTCCTGAATGGCTTTAGTAAAAAGCTCTTTGGCCTTTTCATAGCGGCGAAAGGCAATATTGACAAAACCGGCCAGGGACAGGACGCGGGCGTCCCGGGGGGCCTGGCTGAGGGCCTGGTCCGCGGTCCGCCGGGCCTTGGTGAAGTAGTTCCCCCCCAGGTAGATGCGGCCCAGGTAGAGGGCGGCGTCCACGAAACGGGGATCCGCAGTCAGGGCTTGCTCCAGGCGCCGCTGGGCCGCGGGAAGTTGAAAGTAGGCGATGTCCACCAGGGCCCGGGTGAGCAGAGCCAGGGGTGAGGTGGGCCTCAGGGCCAGGGCCTGGTCGGCCTGGGATTTGGCCTCCTCTTTGCGGTTTTGCACGATGTCCATCTGGGCCAGGTAGCAGCGGGCCAGCACTTGGGCTACGGGCGAAGTCCCGGCGGCCGCAGCCGTAAAGAGACGGCGGGCCTCTTCCGCCTTCCCCAGCAGCATGGCGAAATATCCCGTCATCGCGGTGACGATGGGGTGGCCGGGGTTCGGCTTGTAGACCGACTTCATCAGATGATAGGCCCCCACCGCATCTCCGAGCTGGAAGCGGGCCAGGGCGCCTCCCACGATGGCGGCGACCCCCGGCGGCTTCACCCGCTGAAAAAAGCCCAGGGCTTGCTGCGGCTGCCGGCGTTGCAAATGGACCCAACCCGCCAGGGTCAGGGCCCGGGGATTGCCGGGATCCTGATTCAGGGCCTGCTCGGCGATGTTCCCGGCCTCCTCCAGGCGTCCCTGGTCATAGGCCGCCACCCCCTGGCTCAGGAGGGCGGCTTGGGCGGAGGAACCCCCCGGGGTCGGGCCCGCACCCTCCAGGGCCATAAGAGGCAGATCCCGGTAACTGAAATAGCCGGGATAGAACAAAGACCACTGCACCGCATCCGCCGGCTGCACCAGGACCCGTTTGAAAGGCGCCTGTCCGGGTCGGGCCAGCCCCTCCTCCCCGGCTGCCAGCACCACTTCGCCATAGGGGTTTCTCAGTTTGACATCACCTTCCAGCAGGATAACGCTGGAGGTGCCGTCAGGTTGCACCCGGACGTTTAATTCCGTGCCTCGGATGGTGGCCGTGACCGTGGGGGTCTCCAGTTCGAAGAGGAACTGCTCCTTTTCGTTCCGCAACCAGATCTCGCCTTGGGGAACCTGATAAACGCTTGCGGCTTCCCCGGCCTGGGCCGCCGGGGCGATTTCCCCCAGGCGCAGGCGGGGGGACGGGGCCACGCTCTTTAGCACCAGCACCGTGTTCTCGTTGAGCTTGATCTGGCTTTCATCCAGGCAGAGGATGGCTGCCCGGGAGTTGGCGCCGGTACGCACCATGTCCCCGCCGGAGAGGTTCTGGTGGAGGCGGGCCTCTCGCCACTGGGTCGTCCCGGCCAGTCGCACCGCCACCTGTCCTTCTATAAAAATGAGGCGGCCCGCCAGTTCGGCGGCGTTGGCCAGGGAGGTCCAGGCAAGGGACAGTCCGAGCATTAGCACTGCCAGCAACAAGAACCTTTGTCCTTTAAGCATAAGCATGGCCCTTATCCTCCTCTAACACGCCCGCCGCCCACGGAGACTCGGGGAATTCCCTGAGCCACTCGAGCTTCCCGAAGTGCAGGAAACACCAGTAACAAGGGATAAACGTCAGGTCTGCAAGGTTTTCCATGTCCCGGACCCTCGCTTCCATGAGCCGGGCCACGGCATGAAAATGCCGGATAAGGCCTTCCCGCAGGGACATTTCCTTGAGATCCCCCAGCCATTCCCGGCCGAAAACGCTGGGTTGGCCTTCTTCCCGGGTGACGTGGGAAAGGTTGCAGCACAGAACCAGATTCCCCTGAAAATCCAGGTTGGCACTTTGCAGGATGTTGGGGCACGCAAAGAGGGCGGTCTGGGCGCCATAGCCTTCGATGAGGATCTTGGGGCGCAGCGCCTTGGCCAGGCTGCCCATGATCCACTCAATGATTTCCCGGAGTTCATCGGGAGAGGGAATGACCCCCTCACGGATCGACCGGGGCGAGGGGTAGGGATGCAGAAAACCGTGGTCCTGGGCTTCCAACGTGGCCCCCAACAGGGCCACCTCGGTGAGCTCTTCTTTGTTAAAGGTGGTGATAACGCTCTTGAAGCAAAGAGGAATCCCTTTAAACTGACAGAGGGTGGCGGCTTCCACCACCTCCCGGAAAGAACCCGCCCCCCGCAGGGCATCGTGGGTTTCGGCCTTGGCCCCGTCCAGGCTGAGGCACACCACGGTCAGTTTCTCCCGGATTTTTGGAGCGGACAGGAGGGGCAGGAGGTTCTCCCGGAAGCGGTGGCCGTTGGTCACCAGGCTGAAGGTGAAACCCTGGTCTACCATTAGGGCCAGGAACTCCTCCAGATGGGGATACAGGGCCACCTCCCCGCCCGTCAAAGATATGGTCTGAAAGCCCAGCGCCTTGGCCTGGGGCAGGACCTCCCGGGCCAGGGGCAGGGGGAGGAATCCGGGGGAATCCTCCCTGTTTCGGATGCAGTGGAGGCAGCGGCGGTTGCAGACATTGGTGAGCTCGATGGCGAGTCCATCCATGGCTCAGTCCCCGTCCCTCACCTGGGGGCACCTGTGGGCCTATTCCCTTCCCCTGTTTCGTAATATTGATGAGAACCGCCTTTAACCCGCGGCATCACCAAGAGGAAATAATTTATCGCCTGATGGGAACAGCAATCCAACCCGAACTGTAAAAGGTGTTTGCCTTACAAATTGGCGAATGACCAGGGTCAAGATCTGGAGTTTCCCACGTTGCCGTAGGAGAACCAAAGAGGTTTAAAGGATCGGGGTTACCGGCCGACTTCCCGAAATCTGCATGGAGAATGTTATAATCGTCGTCTAGCTTATCAAGGAAATCAATGAGGACAGTATCACTGGGAGGAGGAGTAAATTTCTCTCTCGCGAGGTCAGCAAATTTGCTGAAAAGAATACCGTCGTTCATATCTCGAGACAAGAGATAAAGGAGCAATGCGGTTGTGTCATTTTTCGGTTTGAACGAGCTGTTGCCACTAATTGAAATAATTTTCCCCATTATTGTTCCGGTTGACGGGTCCTTTAGCATAACATAGATAACATTGGGCATGAGGTTCAATCTCGGATTGTCATCGTATCTAATTCCACTCATAATTTATAACCCTCCTTGTTCTGGTAGATTTTCCTCGACCCCTGTTGGGGAGGAATCTGCTGGTGGATAGTAAGGGCCGTGCTGACTGCTCACGGCCCCTGGCTGGGAAGACAAAAAAAGCCAGCTTACCGATTCAAAGGTAACTGGCTCTTTTGCCTAAACATATAAATCCCTCTGGGGACAGCTGCTTACCTAAGGGTTTTTCACCATAGTGCCACCCTGCCAAAAAAATCCAGGTTTGTCAAGGATTTTCACCTATTGCTTTATTTTTATGAAAACTTTTTTGAATGAGGTTTAGATCAGGTTAAAAATCGCGCCGGGAGGGGGATAATCTGGCGTTCTCAGGAACATGAGGTACCTGAAATTCAGGGATTGTAGGGGCGGGTTTTAAACCCGCCCCTGCGTTTCTTGGCCCAAAGACTTATGGTAAAACCTCTTTTTTTGTCATCCTGAACGACTTGATCGATCTCAACTCCTAAAAAAATACTAGATTTTTCGCTTCGCTCAGAATGACATTTGAGGAGAACTTGAGGTTTTGCTAGAGCTTTTGGAATGGGGTCCCGGCTGAACCGGCCTCAAGGCTGGAGTTCACGGCTGGGGCTTGCGGTTCTCCGCACTGCCCTCCGTCCGGGAGACCTGCACCGGGGTCGGGGGGAGCGTTACTGGAACTTCTATGGTCCAGGAGGCTTCCCGGGTGCGGTCGGCCAGCACCAGGCGAACAGCCTTGAGGGGCACCACCGGGAGAAAGACCAGGCCGTCCTGGGTCATACCCGGACTGATGACTGCGGGCGGCAACTGCCGGGTTTCGATGACGCGGCGCACTCGTTGCTCCAACTCGTCCCGGCTTTTGGCGACGCCCACAATAAGTCCCCCCGCTCCACCCACAGCGCCTCCCCAGGCGGCGCCCCCAGCCGCATCGATGCCCCTGTACCGCCTGTAACCCCAGTAATCATAGTATTCCCTGCCGCCGCTGACAGCCCCCACCGCCGCTCCCAACCCGGCGCCGATGGCCCCTCCCAGCAGCGCTCCCTTCAGACCGCCGCGGAGGTGGGCTCGAAAGGCTTCCGAGTTAACCACGGCGTCACCGGTCTCCTGGGGAGTATAGGCCTGGTAGGCCACCCCATGGGGGTCGATGCAGGTCACTTGGGAGGGGTCCAGAAAGACCGCGTCCGGGGATTCATTGGCCACAATAATCCGGGTGGGGCGCACCCCTGCTTTCAGCCAATTAAAGTCCGGCTTGGCGGACTTGGGGTCCGTGGGGTCGGCATAGACATCCCGCTGACCGTCAAAGGGAACTACCGCAATGGCCAAGCCTTCATACACCACGGAGTTAGGAAACTGTCGGGGGTCCGGCTGGACTTTGGGACGGAGCTTGGACTTGGAAGCGCAGGCCAGACAGGAAGCCGCCAAGAATAACATCAGCACAAGCCAGGCCACTCGCGGGGTTGCCAGTCTCACCAAAAGGTCCTCCTGTAGAACAGCCATCCCACCCTCAGGCGGAATCAGCTGCCTTTGGTCTCTCCCAGAAATTACATTGTGACAAATTCCCCACGGCTTGGCAAATGACAGAGAAAATCCTGCCAAAATCTGGCCGGGGAGCCAGAGCGCCCCAAGTCTCCTCCCGAATGAGTCAAGCTGCTAATTTGGGAAGAAACGGCCACAACTCCTGGTTGACCCGCTCCTAAAATTCCGTCATCATAAACCAAAAGGGATACGCATCTCGGTAACCGGGGGCTTCCCCGAGGAGGAAAGTCATGACAGAGGCAAAATATCCCCCATGGTACACGTTCATCAAGGAAAACCACGGCAACTTCATCAATTGCCTGGAACAACTCGGCGAGGTGGTGCGGCGGGAGGGTCCCCTGGACGATAAGACCTCCCACCTTATTCAGTTAGCCGCGGCTGCGGCCATCCGCTCGGAAGGGTCGGTCCATAGCCACGTGCGCCGGGCCCTGGCGGCCGGGGCCAGCCCCGAAGAAGTCTACCATACCCTTCTGCTGCTCACCAGCACCATCGGCTTTCCTACGGTGTCCGCGGCTCTGAGTTGGGCCTATGATGTCCTGAAGAAAAAAGCTGGCTGACCAGTGGGCTTCTGCGAGCCAAGAAGATTTTGTTGGAGAGAAAGCAAAATCAGAGGACCAAGGAATCTATCGGGAGTGACACCCTGCCCCCCGCTCCCCCCTGGAGGAGAAGGCCGGGGTGAGGGAGAGCGTTCCCCAGGAAGCAGCAACAGAATGCAGGGTGGGTGAAATAGGCGCCCTCACTGTCTTCCCGCTTTACACCTGCTGCCCTTCCAGCCACTGGCGGAATTCGGCCACCAGGTCCCAGAAGCTGGCGATGGCGGCTTCCCCGGCCGGGGTGAGCCAGGCCCGGCCTCCTTTTTTGCCCCCAAAGGTGCGGGCCACCAGTTCCTCCCCGGCCAGGTGGTTCATCTTGGCCACCAACCCCCAGGCGTGGCTGTAGGCCATGTTGAGGGAGCGGGCCGCCGCGGCGATGGAGCCCAGATCCCGGATGCGCTCCAGCAGCACCACCCGCCCCCAACTCAGGAAGGTCTCGCCGTCCTTCTCCAGCCACAGGCGGCCTTTGATCTGCATGCCTGCGGGAGCTGAAGGGCTTGCTGCCAGGGCCGTGCCCCGGCCATGATCCGGCTTCTTGCCGCGCATACCTGAATTTTCCCCGAACGTAGTCTCTTATCTCTATAAAACAAAATTATGTCCCTAAAAGTCAAGAGCCTCGCCTGCCAGGAACCTCCCCCACCGCCATTTATTTACAGACCGGTTGCGAGGTGAAGTGAACTTTCGTACAGTTAAGGTGTCTTTGAAGTACTTGAGGTTAAACCACCTGAGAGAATTAATACTTTTACTGAATGCTAACTTTGATCAGATAAGATAAAAATTTAAAGCCCTGCTTCCAGATAACCCCAAGCCTGAGAAAGGTCTCCTGAAAAATGACGCCACCAACCTTTAACTTGAACGGCATTGAGGTGCCCTTCGAGTCGGGACAAACGATTTTAGAGGCCGCCCGCAACGCCGGCATCTACATCCCCACCCTGTGTGACTACAAGGACACTACCCCCACGGGGGCCTGCCGGGTTTGTGTGGTGGAGGTGGAAGGGGCCCGGACCCTGGTGCCGGCCTGCGCCACCCCGGCCACCGCGGGGTCGGTGATCAGAAGTGACACCACCCGGGTGGAGTCCACCCGCCGCATGGTGTTGGAGTTGATGCTGGCTTCGGTGAGCCACAACTGCCTCATTTGTGAGGCCAACGGGGACTGCGAACTCCAGGATTTGGCCTACCGGTATCAGGTGGACTCCCCGGTTTTTGCCAAACCTCCCGGTGAGACGTATTACTACGAAGACAACAATGCCATGATCGTGCGGGACAATTCCAAATGCATCCTGTGCTACCGCTGTGTCCGGGCCTGCAATGAACGCCAGGTCAATATGGCCATCGCAGTGGGCTACCGGGGGAACCAGAGCGCCATCGTGGCCCGGGGGGACCAGCCCCTCATTGATTCGGAGTGCGTCTTTTGCGGCGAGTGCGTCCAGGCCTGCCCCACCGGAGCCCTGTTGGATAAACACGCCCGCTATCAGGGACGATTCTGGGAGCTGGAGCAGGTGCGCTCCACTTGTACCTACTGCGGAGTGGGCTGCCAGATCGACATTCACACCAAAAATAACCGCATCGTCAAGGTGACCGGGGCGGATGCCGTCCCCAACCGGGGCCGCCTGTGCATCAAGGGCCGCTTCGGCTGGCATTTTGTGCAGCACCCGGAGCGCCTGAAAACTCCTTTGATCAAGGAAAACGGGGAATTCCGCAAGGCCACCTGGGAAGAAGCCCTGGATTTAGTGGCCCGGCGCTTGCGGGAGATCAAGGAGGAACATGGTCCGGAAAAAATCGGCGGCTGGTGTTCCGCTCGCATCACCAATGAGGAAAATTATCTCATGCAGAAGTTCCTCCGGGCGGTCATCGGCACCAACCACGTGGACCACTGCGCCCGTCTCTGACACAGCGCCACGGTGGCCGGTCTGGCCGCGTCCTTCGGTTCCGGCGCCATGACCAACTCCATCGAAGAGTTGGAAGAGTCTGACTGTATCCTGGTTACCGGCTCCAATACCTCAGAGACCCATCCGGTGATCGCCACCTTCATCAAACGAGCAGCCCGGCTGAAAGGGAAAACCCTCATCGTCATTGATCCCCGGCGGCTCATGCTGACGCGACATGCCGCCATTTGGTTGCGCCAGCGCCCCGGTAGCGACGCGGCCGTGCTAAACGGCCTGATGCACGTCATCATTCGGGAAAATCTGCAGGATCACGCCTATATCGCCGAGCGCACTGAGAATTTCGAGGCCCTGCGGGAAAAAGTGGCCGACTACACCCCGGCAATGGTGGAGCAAATCAGCGGCATCCCGGCTGCAGACCTGGAAAAGGCGGCACGCCTGTATGCTTCGGCGCCCAAAGCCGCCATCTGTTACGCCATGGGCATCACCCAGCACATCACCGGTACGGACAACGTCAAGTCCCTGGCCAACCTGGCCATGTTGTGCGGCAACGTGGGCATCCGGGGGGGCGGAGTCAACCCTTTGCGCGGCCAGAACAACGTCCAGGGGGCCTGCGACATGGGAGGCCTTCCCAACGTTTTCTCCGGTTACAAGGCGGTGACCGAACCCGACAACCGCTGGAAGATGGAGCGGGTCTGGGGAGTCAGGAACCTACCCGACTGGGTGGGCCTGACCATGACAGAAATGTTGCCGGGCATCTCGGAGGGCAAAATCAAGGCCCTGTATATCATCGGCGAAAATCCGGTCATCTCCGAGGCGGATGTGGAACATGCCTTGAGCCCCCTCCGGGAGCTGGATTTCCTGGTGGTGCAGGACCTCTTCCTCACCGAAACCGGCAAACTGGCCGACGTGGTCTTGCCGGCCTCATCCTTCGCCGAGAAAAACGGTACCTTCACCAATACTGAGAGGAGGGTGCTCCCGGTGCGCCGGGCCGTCCTGCCGATCAGGAATTCGCTGCCCGACTGGCGCATCATTTGCGAGCTTTCCCAGCGCCTGGATTATCCCATGGATTACACCACACCCCAGGAGATTTTCGAGGAAATCCGACGGGTGACGCCCTCCTACGCCGGCATCTCCTACGAGCGGCTGGACCGGGAAGGCGGTTTGCAATGGCCCTGCCCGCACCCGGACCACCCCGGCACCCGCTATCTCCATGAAGGGCGTTTTACCCGGGGTAAGGGCCAGTTTTTCGCCATCGATTATCGAGAACCGGCAGAGCTACCCGATGAGGACTATCCCCTCATCCTGACCACCGGCCGGGTGCTTTACCAGTACCACACCGGCACCATGAGCCGCCGGGCTCCGGGTCTGGTGGAGAAGGCCCCGGAGTGCCGGGTGGAGATTGCCGCCGGGGACGCCGATAAATTCGGCATCAATGATGGTGAAATGGTGCGGGTCAGAAGCCGCCGGGGCGAGATTAAAGCCCGGGCGATGGTGTCCACCAAGGCCATTGCCGGAACCATCTTCATTCCCTTCCACTATTATGAAGCCGCAGTGAACAAACTGACCATTGCGGCCCTCGACCCGGTGGCCAAGATACCCGAATACAAGGTGTGCGCCGTGAAACTCGAAAAAGTTGGAGAAAGCCCCGGCAAAAGAGAAAAATCTCCAGAGGACTTGTCTCTTCGGGAAGGAGTCTCCCCATGACCCGTCTCGGCCCCTGTGTCAGTGTCCCCACCGTCCAACTCAAACAGGAGGTCTGCGACCGGGTCCAGGCCGCCGTCGCCCGGCATCGGGGCAAAATCGGGGCCTTGCTGCCGGTGCTGCAAGAGGCCCATAACATTCTGGGGCATATCCCCCTGGAAATGCAGCAGGTCATCGGGGCGGAGCTCAACGTGGCCGGCTGCCATGTTTTTGACACCCTGAGTTTCTATTCCATGGCCGCCTGGCAGCCCAAAGGGATGCACATCATCCGCCTGTGCCATTCCCCTTGCTGCCACGTTAGTGGCTCTGACAATATTCTGGAGATTATCCAGGAAGAGCTGGAGGTGGAAGTGGGTGGCGTCACCGCCGACCGGCTTTTCACCCTGGAGCTCTCGGCCTGCCTGGGGGTCTGTGAAGTGGCACCGGCCATCCAGATCGACGAGGTGGTTTTCGGGAACCTGAATCGGGATAAGATCCGGAAGATTTTCTCAGATTACCGGGCCGGTAAGATGGTAGACTACCGCCGCCTGCCTTATTCGACTAAAGATTTCCGGCAATACACCCAGGGCCCTCAGGAACTCGTCCTCCTGAATAACGTGGGGGTCATCGACCCCATGAGCCTCGACGACTACCTGGCCCGGGGGGGATATGACGCCCTCAAGCAGGCGGTCACCGCCATGACCCCGGAGGAGGTCATCGAGACGGTCAAAATCTCAGGCTTGCGGGGGCGAGGGGGCGCCGGCTTTCCCACCGGGCTCAAGTGGTCCTTCACCCAGCCTCTGGCCGCCACGCCCAAATACGTTATCTGTAACGCCGACGAGGGCGAGCCGGGGACCATCAAAGACCGCTACCTCATGGAAGGAGACCCCCACAAGGTCCTGGAGGGCCTGGCCCTTGCGGCTTACGCCGTGGGGGCCAGCTACGGCTTCATCTACTGCCGGGGGGAGTACTACCTTTCCCAGCACCGTTTGCAAAACGCTATCGATCAGGCCACGGCCAGGGGCTATTTGGGTGAGAATCTGTTTGACACCGGTTTTTCCTTCACCGTGGAGCTCCGCTCCGGGTTCGGGTCCTACGTCTGTGGCGAGGAAACGGCCCTCATCGAGTCCCTGGAAGGGAAACGGGGCTTTCCCCGCCCCAAGCCCCCTTATCCCGGCGTCTCCGGCCTCCTGGGTAAGCCCACGGTGGTGAACAACGTGGAGACCCTGGCCGCGGTGCCGGCCATCATCGCCCGGGGCGGCGAATGGTACCAGAGCCTCGGCACCGAGGACACCCCGGGCACCAAGATCTACCAGGTCATCGGCCACGTCAAAACCCCCCAGATCGTGGAGGCGCCGGTGGGGATGACCCTGCGGGAGCTCATCGACACCTACGGCGGGGGCCTTAAGGACGGCCGCACCTTCAAGATGTGCCAGACCGGCGGGGCCTCCTCCGGGCTGGTGACGGCAGACGCTTTAGACGTGCCCATGGATTTCGGCTCCCTGGCCCAGGCGGGCGGGGCTTTGGGCTCCGGGACCATGCTGGTCCTGGACGACACCACCTGCGTGGTGGATTTTCTGAAGTGCGTGGCCGACTTCTTCGCCCACGAGTCCTGCGGCCAGTGCACCCCCTGTCGGGAAGGCACGGCTTTGTTTCAGACCAAGCTGGGCGGCTTCACCCAAGGGCAAGGCAATTCCGGGGATGTGGCCTTTCTCGAACGCCTGGCCGCGGTCATGCAGGACGCCTCCTTCTGCCCCCTGGGCCAGACCGCGCCCGCGCCTTTCCTGAGCGCGCTTAAACACTTCCGCCCGGAAATCGAGGAGCACCAGAAGGGGAAAACCTGCCGGGCCGGGGTGTGCTCTTTCCAATAAAGTCAGCCCAACAAAGGGTTTGAGGGTGTGGGCCAGGGGTCGCGGACCCCTGGCCCCTCCCTCAAGCTCCCTCCCCCAACCCACATAGGGGCTCAATTTATTGCGCCCTTAGGGCTTGATGAATCAAGCCCCTACAGGGGGATGGGAGGGGGGCTTGGGAGGAGGGCAGGGACCCCAGGTTCCTGGCCCTCCCCCCAAAATGCCAATTTGCAAAGTTCTCTTTTCTGGGATCAGCCATAGGACGGGAGACGGTGCTGTCTGATTCGCCATTAATACCCATAAGAATCTACTATGTGCCCTGGCTCATCCCCACCTGGGCCAGGGCCCAGGCGTGGTGGAACGCGATTCTGGTGAAACGTGGGGTGGGGCTGACGGAGGAGCTGTTAGCCCATGAACTGGCCCATGTTCTCCAGTGGCGCTCCCTCGGGGTTTTTCGTTTCATGTTCGACTACGCCCGCTATTTCCTTAGGCACGGGTATGAGGGGCACCCCCTGGAGATGGCCGCCCGCTCGGCCGAAACCGACGATGACTTTCTCAGATGGGCCCGGGAGCTTCTCACCGCCGAGAAGAAGCCCGGGCAGTAAACCGACTAGCTTTGCTTTGGCTGAGGTTGTCATTCACTGCTAGCCAAAAGAGGATGGCGAGGAAGGGACAAGAGAGGAGATGGCGGCCCAGACACTGTCAAAAATTCGAGAATGAATTTCATCGAGTTATAATTTAAGGGGTATCTTCCAGATATTGCCAAAATAGCCGCTACTCCTGACTCCTTCCTTCACACAAGATAGTCTCTTGCAACGACAGGCTGGATTATTTACATTTTGAGGGGCGAATTATGCTATCATGACCCCGTCTTAGATGAGATTGCCTTTGACAGAATGTCGGTTTCTCTGGAAAACCCAGAAAAAAGCTCTTTCCGGCAATCTGAGGCAATAGTAGTCGGACTACTGCAAATAGACAAGATGAGAGTATAGTTGCCCTAACTGAGCAACAAAAAGCTCGTCCACCATGCACCCAATAACCTTCAGAAGCATGACAGGACTTTAGATTACCTT
This sequence comes from uncultured delta proteobacterium, assembly GCA_963709285.1. Classification (GTDB taxonomy): domain Bacteria; phylum Desulfobacterota; class Desulfobaccia; order Desulfobaccales; family 0-14-0-80-60-11; genus JBGSLA01. The sequence continues at coordinate 379,105 of CAVPVR010000001.1, forward strand.
ATTATTTAACCAGGTCGACAGCTCGACAGCCTAAAGCTCATTACAGCAAAAGATGCTATTTGTGATTCAGAAAATTAAAAAAAAGATATTTCTTTTGAAAAGATTTTAGGTAATTATTACCCTTTTCTTCAAGAACCAATTTTATTTGCTATCAGATATCCTTCGAGAAAATCTTTACTTAGGAGGAGTATGATGAAAGATATCCAAATAACCGGTGTAAGAATTAACAATAATTCGCTGCTCAACTGGATTGAAACGATAGTTGATCTTACCAAGCCGGATCGTGTACATATTTGTGACGGTTCTCAGGAAGAATATACCCAACTTTGCCATGAAATGGTCGAAACCGGGACTTTTATCCGCCTCAATGAAGAAAAACGACCGAACTGTTTTCTCAGTCGCTCAGATCCAAAAGATGTGGCTCGGATGGAAAGCCGTACGTTTATTTGCTCCCTCAATAAAGCTGATGCAGGACCCACGAATAATTGGATGCATCCTGTGGAAATGAAAGAAAAATTAATGGCTCTGTTTGACGGGTGTATGCGGGGGCGCACCTTGTACGTTATTCCTTTTAGCATGGGACCCCTGGGTTCTCCCATTGCCCATATCGGGGTGGAAATGACAGATTCCCCCTATGTGGTCGTGAATATGCGGATCATGACCCGCATGGGGCAGGCGGTATTGGATGTTTTGGGCGACGAGGGAGCCTTTGTCAAATGTCTGCACTCGGTGGGCTCCCCGCTGGAGCCAGGCCAGCAGGATGTGCCCTGGCCCTGTAATCCGGATAACACTTTTATCACTCACTTTCCGGAAGAGCGGGCCGTTTATTCTTTTGGCAGCGGTTATGGAGGAAATGCTCTGTTAAGTAAGAAATGCTTTGCCCTCAGAATTGCTTCGGTCATGGCCGAGGATGAAGGGTGGTTGGCAGAGCACATGTTGATTTTGGGAGTCGAAAGTCCCGATGGCGAAAGAACCTATGTGGCCGGGGCTTTCCCCAGCGCTTGCGGGAAAACCAACTTTGCCATGCTGATTCCTCCCCAAGGATTTGAAGGTTGGAAGGTTTTTACGGTGGGTGACGACATTGCCTGGATTAAACCCGATCAGGATGGAACTCTGCGAGCTATCAATCCTGAGGCAGGGTTTTTTGGGGTGGCTCCGGGTACTTCAATGAAATCCAACCCCAATGCCATGTTGACCTTGACCAAGAATTGCATTTTTACCAATGTAGCCCTCACGGATGACGGTGATGTCTGGTGGGAGGGCATGACCGATGACCCCCCGGCTCATTTGATTGATTGGCGGGGACAGGATTGGACTCCCGATTGTGGTCGGCTGGCAGCTCACCCGAATGCCCGGTTTACTGCTCCCATCATCCAGTGCCCAACGTTCGATCCTGAATGGGATAATCCGAAGGGCGTACCCATTAAGGCCTTCATTTTCGGGGGACGGATGAGCAAACATGTTCCTCTGGTTTTCCAGGCCTTCAACTGGTCTCATGGCGTCTATCTGGCCGCCACCATGGCGTCTGAAGCTACGGCCGCCGCCGAAGAGGGGTTGGAAATGAGGAGGGACCCCATGGCCATGCTGCCGTTTTGTGGCTACAACATGGCCGACTATTGGAATCACTGGTTAAATATTGGGCGACTGTTGGCCAATCCACCTCGAATTTTCCGGGTGAACTGGTTCAGACGGGATGAGCACGGCAAGTTTATGTGGCCTGGGTTTGGCGAAAACATGCGGGTGCTCAAATGGATTGTTGATCGAGTTAGGGGCCAGGGCTACGGCGTGGAAAGCCCCATCGGCTTGATGCCTCGTCATCAAGACATCCACTGGGAAGGGTTGGAATTCGATCCAGAGAAATTTTATGAACTCATGGCGGTGGATCGGGAAGATTCAGCTAAAGAGGTTCGATCCCATGAGGAGCTGTTTGATAAGTTTTTTGATCGTCTGCCCAAAGAATTCATTTACCATCGAGAACTTTTTAAATCCAAATTATGGCGATCTCCCGAGGTATGGGAATTAGCCAGGGCCATCTTCTAAGAGGGGTGGATTATCTGGCCAGGTGGCGAGATATAAACCCATGGTAGCGAAGGGTTAGGCTCAGGTTCGTGGGGCCACCCATCTGGTGGCTTAACGAGAAACCTTAACTGAGGTCAGGTTGGTTCAAACATCGTTTCCGTGGCCTCTTATTACTCCGAGCATAAAATTGATTAACCTAAATGTAGAACCGCCGCCCTCGGCGGTTCAGGCGCCGCCGAGGGCGGCGGCGCTACATTAATCTCTTTCCTGCACTGAGTAATAACAGGCCATTTTTTTCTCAGAATTGGTTAGTAAAGCCAAAGCATGCATAAGTAATTCATGGTTTGTGGGGAGTGAAGCCAAACCGGCCCAAGATCTCCTGGGCGGTTCTGGTCTTGAGGAAATTCAGGAAAGCCCGGCCGTTTTGCTGATTGCGGCCGCTCCTTATCGGACAGGCATAGTAATTGACCTTGTCCCTCTGGTCCAGCTCAGGGCCCACCTCCACCCCGGCCAGCGGCAAGCCCTGGTGCCGGGCATGGGCCACTTCGGTGGCCCACACCGGACCCACGTCGGCCTCACCTGACAGGAGTCTTTCCGGAGTCTGGCGGTGATGCACGGTGGTGAGCAGGGTGGTGCCTTGGTCCCGCTTGGTTGCCATGATCCGCTCCACCAGGTCCTGACCGCCGGCCTGGGCATACATGTTGATAATGTGTTCGGCGATGTCCTCGTATTCGGGGTTGGGCTGGGATATGCGCACCTGGTCCGCCGCCAGATCCTGAACCGTAGAGATTTTGAGCGGGTTTTCCTCCGTAACCATCAGGACAATCCGGTTGTGGAGATAGGTGAAGCACTCCTCCGCTCGGGTCAGGCCCGCCTGGACCAGGGTGTCCACTCCCCCTTGGGAGACCGAAGAGTAAACGTCCGGTGGGCAGGTGATCTCTTGATCCTGAAACATGGCGCCGCCCGCCAGGATTTGCTGCAGCTCCATTTTCGGTGGCAGGGTCTCGCAAAATATCCGCTGCACTTCCGGGTGAATCCGCTGGAAAGCCGCTAACAAGTCGGGCATGGCCATGAACTGATTGCCGGCCATGAAGAGGACTAGGTCAGCTTGATCGGCGTGTTCCAGGCCCAACAAATCCTGGCCTCGATCTGCCGGGATCACCGGTAGCCGGGTTTTCGCAGTGCCACCCATGGGAACCTCCCGTTTTCTGATATGTTGAGGGAGGGGGCCAGGGGTCGCGGACCCCTGCCCCCTCCCTCAATCTCCCTCCCCCAACCCCTTATACTAAGCGGGAGCACAGGCTTCCAGCCTGTGCAGGAACAGGCAGGATGCCTGTTCTCCCGGTTAAAGGTAGATGGAAGAAGGGGTTTGGGGGAAATGGGTCGAAGGCCCATTCGACCTCAGGTCCCTGGCCCTCCCCCAGAATGACCTTTTGCAGGGGTCGCTTTAAGGGAACATGGTTTGCCTGGGGCAAAAATCAACTTCTAAGCCCCCACAAGTTCGCCCAGGCTTCTCAAAATCTCCGCCGGCTCAAGCCTCAACGTATAATCCGGGTCCACAAAAGCGTACTGAATCGTGCCGTCCGGCGCCACGATGAAGGTGCCCGGCATGGGCAGATCATAGGATTTGTCAGCATTGAAATCCGGCAAATGCGCGCCAAACTTTTCACTATAGAGAGCCCGCAATGGTTCGGCCAGGGAGAAAACCAACCCGTACTGGTGAGCCACCTGGTTGCCGACATCGCTCAGCACCTCGAAACCGAGGTTGTGCTTTTCCGCTATGGACAATGAGCGCTCCGGGGTTTGGGGAGAAATGGCCACCATGGAGGCCCCGAGGGCTTTGATCTCCGGCAGGATGGCCTGGTAGGCCTGCAACTGCAGGTTACAATACGGTCACCAGTTGCCCCGATAAAAGGTGACCACCACGGGGCCGCCTGCCAATAACGCGGACAACGCCACCATCTCGCCGTTGGGGTTGGGCAGGGTGAACCACGGGGCCCGATCCCCTGGCTTTTTGGCCTTCTCGGCAATACCCGACCGGATTAACTCTTCGGTGGCCTGGTCCATCAGGGCCACGTCCTTTGCATCCAGTTGGGCGAGAACTCCTTCCTTGAACTCCCGTAAGGCTTCTTGTAAGCTCATGGTAGCTCCTTTCTTTTCCCAATTCAATTTCTGTCCAGGTTAATCTGCGGCCAAGCTCTTTTTGAAAGAAAATCCATGAGGGCGGTTTGATGAATAAGATTATCACACCTGACACCAAAATAATCTGATGCGGCGCTTATCCGCTGGACCCAAATTAAACTTTAACATTTTTATGATCGGTAAATCCTGAAATTTGTGGGCCGGGAAGAGAAAATCATGAAGCGCAACCACCCCTTCTGCCTTTTCATCATATTTGTCTTATTGTCAGGACTTTTGGGCGGAGATTCTCCTGCTCCTGCGGGAGAGAAAATAACCGCAAAAAAAACCGTCAAAAACCTCATCGTCCTTATCGCGGACGGCTGTGGGGCTGAGCAATACACCCTGGCGCGCTGGTTCAAGGGCGAGCCGCTCGCCCTGGATCAAATACGCGTCGGCGCGGTCAAGACCTACATCGCCGATTCGCTGGTGGCTGATTCCGCCCCGGCTTCCACGGCCTTTGCCACCGGGTACCGCACCAGCGGCAAGTTTATCAGTGTGGGGCCCAAAAACCCCACTCTTCCCGGGGTCCCGGCGCCCGACCCCGGTCTGTCTTACAAGCCCGTGGCCTCAGTGTTGGAAGGGGCTAAACTCCTGGGGAAAGCCACCGGTATCGTGGTCACGTCCCGGGTCACGCACGCCACCCCGGCAGCTTACTATGCCCACGTGCCCTCCCGCCAGATGGAAAACGACATCATGGAGCAGGGAGTTTACCAGAATCTGGACGTGGTGTTGGGCGGCGGCAAAAGGCATCTGCTCTCCCAAAAATATGGCGGGAAACGCACTGATGACGAAAACCTCATGGAAGTATTGCCAGAACGGGGCTATACCTTGGTCGCCAGCGCTCAAGAGCTGCAACAGGTGAAATCAGGCAAGGTGTACGGCATCTTTGCCGACAATCACCTGGAAGCCGAGATCGACCGCCCGGAATTTGCCCCGCAGCAGCCGACCCTAAAGGACATGACCAGGAAGGCCATGGAACTTTTGTCCCCGGACCCGGATGGGTTTTTTCTCCTGGTGGAAGGCAGCCAGGTGGATTGGGCCTGCCACGCCAATGACCCGACCCACCTGCTCGGTGACCTGGTGATGTTTGACCGGGCCGTGCAGGCTGCCCTCGATTTTGCCCAAAAAGACGGCCACACCCTGGTGCTGGCGTTTTCCGACCACAATTGCGGCGGCATGTCCATCGGCAATTATGCTACCAGTGGCAGTTACTCCCAAATGAAGCTGGAGGCGCTGCTGGAACCGTTGAAGAAAATGAAATTATCCACCCTGGGGTTGGGGCGGAAATTAGGTCCTCACAAAACCCCTGAAAAAGTGAAGGAGGTGGTCCAGGAATTCTGGGGCCTGGAGATAACCGACGAGGAGGCCCAACAAATCGTCACCCTGGCCCAGAAATATGCCGGCAATCCAAACAACGCCTTCGGTGAAGTGATTTGCCCGAAATACACCTACATCGGCTGGACGACGCACGGCCACACCGCGGGCGATGTGCCCCTGTTTGCCTTCGGCCCCTGCCGCCCCGTCGGTCTTCTGGATGGGCCGGATATCGGCAAAATCAGCGCTCAGGCCCTGGGCCTGAATCTGGAGCGGCTGAACCACCGCCTGTTCCAGGAAGCCACCACGGCGCTGGCGGACGGTCAGGTAAGCATCGATCAGAGCGACCCGGAAAATCCGGTGGTCAAGATTACCTATCAGGAGAAGAAGGCGGAATTGCCGGTCAATAAAAATATTCTCAAGCTTGAGGGTAAAACCACTCAACTCGAGGGTGTCGTGGTTTATGCTCCCGATACCGGCAAGGCTTACGTACCCTTACAGGCTGTTAACCTGATTAAAGGATCAGCTACCCCCCTGCCTTCAATTACAGCAAAATAGCCAGGCTGGCCTCTTCGATTACTCAGAGATGCTATGTAAGGTTCCTTGAGCAAGCCTCCTGATATAACCGATGGAGTTTATCAAAAAAAACATTGGTAAGGAGGCTGACGATGGACCAGAAGCAAACAACTTCGGAAACAGAGCTTACCCCCCAATGCCCCGTTTTGTATGTAGCTTTCGAGCTTGGTAACAGCACCTGGAAACTGGCCCTCAGCGATGGCCGGAAGGTTCGGCATGTCACCGTGACGGCAAGAGATCTGGGCCAGGTCCAGCGTGCTCTACTGAGAGCCCAAAACCATTTTGCCATGGCTGAAGGATGTTCCACGGTGAGCTGCTATGAGGCCGGACGTGACGGTTTTTGGCTGCACCGGTACCTGCAGGGTCGAGGGATCGATAACGTGGTGGTGGACTCGGCCAGTCTGGAAGTGGACCGACGTCTGCGGCGGGCCAAAACTGACCGGATTGATGCCGGCAAGCTGTTGAGAATGCTCATCCGGTATCATGGCGGGGAGAAACAGCTGTGGCAAGTGGTGCGGGTGCCCAGCCGGGAAGACGAGGACGCCCGGCACCTCAACCGGGAACTGGAAAGCCTCAAACGCGAGCGGACCAGGCACCGCAACCGGATTCATGGCATTTTGATGCAGCAAGGGGTGCGCCTCCCCAACCCCAGCAAGAAGAGGTTTATAAAGGACTTAGCCCGCAAAATTCACTGGATCCGTCAAATTCACAGAGCGCCGGCTAAAGCCTGCGGCTACATTTTACACTCTGTTTTTTGGCCAAATCCTGTAAACTCAATAGAATCAGAGAGATAGAAGGTTTGCGAAAAACTTGATGAATAGAGCGGGTTAGAGGTCCTGCGCACCTGGGACGGTCAGAAGTTACCGGGTGGTATGAAGGCTCGGCTAGTGAGAGTTTACCAACAATTGCGGCTGGTGGAGGACCAGATCAGTGCCTTAACCAAAGAGAAACGAGAACAGCTGAAGGAGGTGGATAACGCCAAGATGCGCCAGGTGGCCCAGCTCCTGAGGTTGCCGGGGATCGGTCCGGTGAGCTCCTGGACTTTCGTCATGGAGTTTTTCGGTTGGCGGAGGTTTCGGAACCGACGGGAGGTAGCCGCACTCGCAGGGCTGACTCCCACCCCTTACGACAGCGGCGGGAGGCTGCGAGAACAAGGTATCTCCAAAGCAGGCAACAGACGCATTCGGACCCTGGCCATCGAGATCGCCTGGGCTTGGTTGCGGTATCAACCCCGCAGCAAGTTGAGCCAATGGTTCTCAGAACGGTTTGCCAGTGGTGGGAGCCGCCTGCGGCGTATTGGTATCGTCGCCGTGGCTCGACGGCTGCTCATCGATCTGTGGCGCTTCCTGGAGTATGGGGTGGTCCCTGAAGGGGCCCTGCTAACAACTTAAAAGATAATGCAACGTGATGAAAATGTTTCGGTTGGCGAAGTTGCCCGTCTAGCTGCTGGGTACCCTTGAGGTCACCGTTTTGAGAGAATGGGCGCTTCATAATCAGGTTCCCCTGAGCGCAACCCCAGCGCATGCAGCATGAGGTGATCTGACCAAAGGTAAGCACGGATAGAAGCTTGAAGGGTGTTTGCCACCTTCGATCAAAAGGAACCAACCAACCGAGACGGCTTACAACAATCTCATGTCCTAAAGGGCTTTTAAAAAAGATGGTTAATAAGGCTTGACAAAAGGAACCCATATAGAAGCAGCTAGTCACATTTCAGTTTTTCTTAGATTTCATGCTCTTATTAAGCTTTAGGCTTCGAGATCTTGGAGTATTTATCCATTGCGAGTGTTTGAAAAACTTAAGATCCTGGGCCCTCGGGAATTTAGCCACTATCCTACCACCATAGAAATCGTGCCTGATTCTGCTAGCAGTTTAGCCTCAAGAAATCTCTGCTATACCCCATGACAGGGACAGTTCCAGGTAAGTTCTTCTATATTGTGATTGAAATATCCTCTTCCTACTTGGCCAGCTTGCTGTTATTATTGTAATATTCTTTTCTGCCCAGGGCGGCAGGCCAGGCAAGAACAAAGCAGCTGACCTTTTCCGGAAACTCAGGTGCAAAAGACGACCTTTAAAATTCGGCGCCGGGTTATCACCCTCTTTCTCTTCTGCGTCATGTCGGTAATAGTTTTTGCCGGCTTCAGCTTCCAAATTCACCGGGATATCGGCCGACGGCTTCGACTTCTGGAGCTGACCGCGGATCTCTTTTCCAATATCCTGGAGGCCCGCCGCTTCGAAAAAAACTTCCTCCTTTACAAGCAGCCGGCCAGCCTGAAAGAAGCCTTATCCTTCGTGCAGCGTGTGGAGGAACTGTATAGCAGCCATGAAACAGAACTACTGATGTTGAAGCGGGACTCCAGGGACCCGGAATTCATTCGCACGCTCACCGCTTACAAAACTGTCCTGATCCAAATTCAAACCCAGATCCAGCCGCGTGGCCCAGGAGAAACACAGAATTTCTCCAGTTTGGAAGACTCTCTGCGCAACCTGGGTCAGAACCTGGTGGAGATCACCGAGCGCTGGGAAAAGGAAGAGCGGGGCCAGATCGACCAACTGTTCCAGCGGGCCATGTATCTTTTCTTCGTCTCCATTCTGATTTTTCTCGGCTTGGGCATTCTGGTGGCCTTTTATCTGGCTCGGCTGCTGGTGCGCCCCATGGATCAGATGCAGGGAGCTATGGAGAAAATTGCTCACGGGGACTTCACTCCCATACCGGAGCCCGAAAGCCGCTCTGAAGAATTCCTCAGTCTGTTCCGAGCCTTTAACCGCATGATTCGCGAGTTGGAAGAACACCAGGAAGAGTTGTTGCAGTCCCGCAAGATCTCGGCCATCGGCACCCTGACTTCGGGTATCGCCCACGAATTGAACAATCCCATCAATAACATCGTTCTTACCGCCGAGTCCCTGAAGGAGGATTTTGCCAAGGTGGATCAGGAAGAGGCCATGGGCTTCATTCAGGATATCCTGGTTCAGGCTGAACGGGCCTCGGACATTGTTAAGGGCCTCCTGGATTTCTCCCGCTCCGAGCGGCCGGAATTCGAGCCCCTGGCCATTTCACGGGTCATCGATGAAACCCTGAAACTGGTGCGCAACCAGGTGATGCTCTCGGGCATTCAGGTGGATAGGAAGATCCCCCCTGGGTTGCCTCTGATTTCCGGAGACCGCAAAAGCCTTCAGCAAGTCTTCCTGAATCTTTTTATCAACGCCATTCAGGCCATGCCCGACGGGGGGGATTTACATATCGGGGTGCAAGCGGAAGACGGCCAATGGCTAAAAATTGACGTGGGAGACACTGGATTAGGCATCGCATCTGAACACCTACCGCGCATTTTTGACCCTTTCTATACCACCAAAGAAGTGGGGCGGGGTACGGGTCTCGGTCTGTCCGTAACTTATGGCATCATCGAAAAACATGGGGGCCATATCGAGGCGCACAGTCAAAAAGGACAGGGAACCATCTTCACCATCACCTTGCCGATTGTCCAACAGAATCCTTAACCTCATCTTGAGAGAATCATGCGCATTGCCGTAGTTGACGACGAGGAGATTGTCCGGAAACGCCTGCGGCAGACCCTGGAAAAGGAGGGGCACCGGGTGGAGACCTACCCCTCGGGAGAGGCTTTCTTGGGCAGCCTGGACGGCTCCCGCTTCGACCTGGTCTTTCTAGATGTAATTCTGCCCGGCCTGGGCGGCATGGAAATTTTGCAGACCATTAAGGCGCGTACCCCGGACACAGAAGTTATTCTCATCACCGGGCACGCCTCCCTGGATGCGGCCATCGAAGCCGTCAAGGGGGGGGCATTTCACTATGTGTCCAAGCCCTTGAAATTGGAAGAGATCAGACACCTGACCCAGAAAGCCTTGGAGCACAAGCGGCTTCTGGAGGAAAACCGTCGGCTCAAAGCCCGCCTCGAGCCCCCGGGAGGCTGGGATGAGATGATCGGCGTCAGCCCCCGGATGAAAGAAGTCTTCCAGGTGATCCGCAAGGTGGCTCCTCTGGATTGCAATGTCCTCATCCAGGGAGAGAGCGGCACCGGCAAGGAACTGGTGGCCCGTCTCATTCACCGGGAAAGCCCTCGCCGAGACCGTTCCTTTGTAGCCTTCAACTGTGGGGGCTTTACCGAGGAACTCATTGCCAGCGAACTATTCGGCTATGAGCGGGGTGCCTTTACCGGCGCCACCACTACCAAGATCGGCCTTATGGAAGCGGCCCACCACGGCACCATTTTTATGGATGAAATCGGCGACATGCCCCTATCCATGCAGGGCAAACTCCTTAGGGTTATCCAGGAGAAGCGGATTTTCCGGGTAGGGGCCAGCCGCCCCATCCAGCTCGACCTGCGCTTTATCGCCGCCACCAACAAGGACCTGAAGCACGAGGTGCAAACCGGGAGATTCCGGGAAGATCTTTACTTCCGCCTCAACGTCGTGCAAATCATCTTGCCCCGGCTGGCCGAACGCCTCGAAGACATCCCCCTGTTGATGCAATTTTTCCTCTCCCGCTACAGTAAGAAATTCGGAAAAAAGATCACCGGCCTGGACCCCCAAGCCCGGGAAATCCTGCTCTCTTATGCCTACCCCGGCAACGTTCGGGAACTGGAAAATCTCCTGGAGCGGGCCGTGGCCTTGGCCGAAGGGGAAACCCTCACCGTGGATGACCTGCCGCCGGACATCCGGGAATATGCTGGGGCCGCTTCCGAGCCCTGGACTACCCTGGAAGACCGGGAACGGGAATACATCCGCAAGGTCCTCCGGCATACCGACTTCAATGCGGGGGAGACCGCCCGCATCCTCGATCTCCCCCGCACCACCCTGTGGCGTAAAATGAAAAAGTACGGCCTCACCAGGTCCTAACGCCTCAAGTCTCCCACCACCTGGGGGTTATTCCATTCCTTCGTTTCACTCTGAAACAAGTTTTTACTCCACATTCCACTTTTTCGCCGATTTGATCCGAAAAATATTTCAATTTGAAACAAGATTGGTCGCGGGCCATCTAAGAGAAACAATTAACTATTTGTAATTACTCCTAATATATTTATGGCACATTTGATGCCTTTATGGAGGCTGGGGCTGGGCGACGGGGTTTGCTGCGGGAAAGAATGATGTGTTCCTCTGGAGGTCTTGGGTGCTAATGTCGAAACGGGAGACCCGGGTATGTTTTTGAGCTTGTATCTGCCTATTTCGGGCAACGCCATCAATATCTTACTACTCTTTGGACTGGGGGGCGCGGTGGGGTTTCTCTCCGGGCTTTTCGGGGTTGGAGGCGGGTTCCTCATGACCCCGTTGCTGATTATGGCGGGCATCCCCTCCACCGTGGCCGCGGCCAGCGATTCCAACCAGATTGTCGCGGCCTCAACTTCCGGGACCTTTGCCCACTACCGCCTGGGCAACGTGGACTTCAAGATGGGTCTTTTTCTGCTCATCGGCGGCGTGGTGGGCGGCACCCTGGGAGTGCAGCTCATCAAAATCCTCAGGTCCATGGGCAACGCTGATTTTGTCATCAAAATCACCTACGTCATCATGTTGGGGGTCATCGGTTTCTACATGTTCATTGAAAGCCTCCAGAGCCTGCGTCAGAAGGTACCCGCGGGAAGTCCTCCTGCGGCGGGTCCTTCCCGGCCCTCAGTTTACGCCCGCCTGATGCAAGCCCTGCCCTGGCAGATTAAGTTCGAAAAGTCCGGCGTCACCCTTTCTGCTTTGATGCCGCTGATCCTGGGCACCTTCGTGGGGGTACTGGCGGCCATCATGGGCGTGGGCGGCGGCTTTATCATGGTGCCGGTGATGGTCTATATGCTGCGTATGCCCATGCATGTGGTGGTGGGCACGAGCCTTTTCCAGATTCTCTTTACCTGTATCAACGTTACCATCATGCAGGCCATCACCAACCATACAGTGGATCTGGTTTTGGCTCTCATCCTGCTGTTGGGCTCCACCCTGGGGGCGCAGTTCGGGGCCCGGATTAGCCGCCATCTTAAAGGGGACCAATTGAAGATTCTCCTGGCTTCCATTGTGCTCGTGGTGATGGTGCAGATTCTCGTGGGTCTGGTATGGCCACCCCATTTGCTGCTGGGTTATAAGGGGGGGCACTGAAATGAGGGACGGGGAGAAGAGTTGGCAAACGACTGTCTGGAGCCTGACAATTGTTTTTGCCCTGTGTCTAGCCGGTTCAGCCCGGGCTGAATCTGTCACGCTGCAGGTGGTTCCCCCGATGGTGGAGATCAATTCTTTTTTTCACGGACGTGAGGTGACAATAACCGGAACGCTGCCCGCCGGACACCAGGCGGTGGCGCAGGTGGTGGGCCCGGTGGGGCAGGAACACCTCATGCGCAAAGGGCGCCGGGGACCGCTGTGGATGAACGTGGGTGAGGTGACAGTCAGCGGCGCCCCCTCCCTGTATCTTATGTTATCCAGTACCTCCGATCTGTTGGCGGGGGCGTCGCCCTGGGGGTTTCAGTCCTTAAAGAAGCATCTCACCCTGGCAGGACAGGTCCAGGAGAAGGAGAAGGGGAAATTCCTGGAGCAGTTCCTGGAGCTCAAAAAAAGCGAAAAACTCTATGCCGTCTTGCCGGGAGGCCTCAAGCTCTCCCCGGCCGGCAACGGCCGGCTCGAAGTCACGGGCCGGTTCTGGCTCCCGGCCAATGTAAAACCGGACACTTATAAAGTATGCCTTACCGCGGTCCTGGAAGACAAGGTGGTTGACCGAGAGTGCACGAGCCTGTCGGTACAAATGATTGGATTTCCGGCCCTGATTATGTCACTGGCTTACCAGCACGGGGCCATCTATGGAATTCTTGCGGTGATTATTGCCATTTTCACAGGTTTCATTATGGGTTACCTCTTCAAGGGCGGAGGGGGACACTAGGGAATATGGCCCATCACGTGGTGCTGGGCGCTTGGCTGCCAGACAAGGAATATAGCTGTTTTGCTGACGCCCGTTAAATGGTTCTGGGAAAAATTTCGGAGGGCGAAACCGGAAACCGCGCCTTTCCCCGAGATCTTTGAACAGTTTCAAACATTATTACAGGATCACCAGCAAGTTATGGAACTTATTGCTGATCTAGGAGAGAAATCTGGCGGGGAATACATCTTCGACCGCAAGTATCTCGTCGATTTAACCAACACGTTGCATACCCTGTTACTACGTATGGTGAACGGCTTGAATCTTATCGCAGCCAACCGCTATATGGAGCTCTACGCCACCCTCGACCACATCTTCCAACCACTGGAGGCGGAATTGAGGGGACGGCTGCTCCTTTCCGAGGAGATGCCCTTGGTGATCGGCTTGAGTGACCTCCCCCTGGATCACCCGGAGTTGACCGGCGGCAAGGCCAACGCCCTGGGGCGAGCTATCCAGAGCCTCAAGCTGCCGGTGCCGGCCGGGTTTGTTATCACCACCCGGGCCTATCGCAGATTCCTCGAAGCCAACAAGCTGGAGGAACGCATTCATGCTTGGCTGGAAGCCTGGGCGGCCGGAGAGCAGGACACCGGGCAGACGGCCCGCCAGATCCAGTATAGCATCCTGGCAGGGCTGGTTAGCCGGGAGGTGGCGACAGAGATCAGGCGTCGGACCGCTAAGGAAGAGATTTACTGGGCCATGCGCAGCAGCGCCTATGGCGAAGACGGTGAACTGAGCTTTGCGGGGCTGCACGAGACCCGCTTGTACGTGCCTTCGGTAAAAATTCTGTCAGCCTATAAAGAGGTGCTGGCCAGTCTCTATAATCCCGAGGCCTTGAGTTACCGTCAGAAGATGGGACTCCTGGGAGAAGAAGCCGCCATGGCCGTTCTCTGCCAGGAGACCATCATCAGCCGGACGGCCGGGGTCATGCATACCCTGGATTTATCGCATCCCGCGGCCAACCGCCTGGTCATCTATGCCTCCTTCGGCTGGGGCCGCACGGTGGTGGAAGGCCGGGCCTCGGTGGACCGCTTTGTGGTGGAGAAAGACCCGCCGCACCGCATCTTGGAGAGAGAGATCGCCACCAAAGAATTCATGGTGAGACCCAAGCCGGGCGGCGGAGAAGAAGAAGTGCCCGTGCCTGAAGAGGAGCAGCAGCGGCCCTCCCTGTCGGATGAGGCCATCGAGACCCTGGTCAAGTGGGGTCTGAGCCTGGAACGTTATTTCAAGCGGCCCCAAGAGATCGAGTGGGCCCAGGATGAAACCGGCGAGCTGTGGCTGCTACAGTCCAGGTTTATGAATATCTCCGGGGCGGCCATGCCATCGCCGGAAGGCATTGCCGAGATCACCGCCCGTTATGCTGTCATCATCAAGGACCAGGGCACTGTGGCCCATGCCGGGGTGGGCTCCGGACCGGTTTATCAGGTGGATTCGGATGTCAAGCTCAGCCGTTTTCCGGAAGGCGCAGTCCTGGTTATCAAATATACCGCACCCTGGCTAACCCCGGTGGTGCCCAAGGCCTCAGCCATCATTGCGGAGCGGGGCTCCGCCGCCGGACACCTGGCCACCATTGCCCGGGAGTTTCGGGTGCCCACCCTGGTGGGGGTGGAAGGGGCCTGCGAGCACTTGCGAGAGGGCGAGAAAATCACGGTGGACACCAAGCAGCGGGTGGTTTACGCCGGCCGGGTCAAAGAACTGCTACACTACGAACTCGTGCAAACTCCCGCCTTTGAAGAAACCCATGAGTTCCGGCAGCTGAGAAGATTATTGAAGCGCATCGCCCCCCTGCATCTCATCGATCCCCAGGCTCTGGACTTCACTCCCCAGGGCTGTGAATCGGTGCACGATGTCATACGGTTCATCCATGAACAGGCGGTGAAGGAGCTGATGGATCTGCCCAGGTTTTTAAAACGGTTTAAGGGGATCAAGGTTTTTACTCTGACCTCTGATGTGCCCCTCGGCTTGAAGATCCTGGATCTGGGAGGCGGGATTGATCCCCTCGTCCAGGGGAGCATGGTATTGCCGGAGCAAATCCAGTCCCTGCCTCTCAAAGCTCTTTGGGAAGGCGTTTCCGCGCCTGGAGTATGGAGCACCGAGCCTGTGCCGGTGGATTTCAGAGGCATGATGTCCAGTCTCACCAAGACTTGGACTGAAGCGCCTGGCACCACGAACTATGCTGGATTCAACCTGGCGGTGATCAGTGAGATTTATATGAACCTGCACCTGCGCCTGGGCTACCATCTGAATCTGGTGGATGCCCGCATGCACCCGGAGCCGCAGCACAACCACATTTACTTTCGCTTTGTGGGCGGGGTCACGGACATGACCCGCAGATCCCGGCGGGCCCAGCTTCTAGCCCATATTCTGTCGAAATTCCACTTCAAAGTGGACGTCAAGGGAGACCTGGTGGTAGCCCGGGTGCTCCATCTCCCCCAGGAGGAAATGGAAGAGCGCCTCAGAGTCCTGGGCCGGTTGATCGGGTTTACCCGACAACTGGATATTCAATTAAAAAGCGATGCCGACATCCCGCAGTTTATGGAGTCCTTCTTTGAGGGGAACTCCCAGGCTCGGGAAACGCCTTCGGCATAGGAGGAGAACATGAGCGCCAAAAAGCTCAAAATCATGGTCCTGGACGACGAACCCATCGTCTGCAAACGTCTGCAGCCGGCCCTGGAGAAACTGGGATTCGAAGTGGACACCTTCACCCAGAGCCTGGAAGCCCTGCACGAGATTCAAGAGACCACCTATGACATCATTATCACTGATCTCAAAATGAAGGGGATCGACGGCATGCGCTTCCTGCAAGAGGCCAAGAAGCAGCACCCCGCCACCGAAGTCATTGTCATCACCGGCTTCGCCACTTTGGATACGGCCAAGGAATCTTTCCAGAAGGGGGTTTTCGACTTCATCGCCAAGCCCTTCAAGTTGAGCGAAATCCAGGAAGTGGTGACCAAGGCGGCGGCAAAAATCCAGAAGGCGGGCGCCTGACCTGGAACCACTCGGTTCCGTCCGACAAGGAGTCGTCATTCATGGTTAAGACACTTGTAGCCATCGAAGTGGACCTGGCCTCCAGCTTTGCCATCCGGTATGCCTGTCAGTTGGGCAACCTGATCCAGATGGAGATTCACCCGATCTACGTGAAATTTCCCTCCCCCGAGATCCCCATGACCGGCGTGGGCTGGGTGCGGCAGACCTGGGAGCGGGAGGTCGTGGAAACGGGCAAAGCGGAGATTCAGGAGGTGCTGGCTTCAGAAACGGAATCTTGCCCGGTGCTGCAAGAGCCCCGGGTGATCTACGGCGACCGGGAAATCGAGCTCCTCCATATCGTGGAGCAGGAACCCTTTGATTTATATATTGAGGGAGCCCCCTTCCCCTTTACCCCGGCCACCGTTTATAAACGGCTGCATGCCAAATTTTATCAGCGTTTGACCTGTCCCTTGATCTGGCTTCGAGGCGTCAGAAAGATTAACCGAGTGACGGCCTTGTGTTTAGATCCCGGGAGCACCAAAGCCCTTGTCGAAACTCTGGGGCGCCTCTTTGCCGGCAGCGCCGTCCCCCTGCAACTGGCCTACCCGGGGAGCGATGATATGCAGGCTGTGACCCAGAAAGCCGTGGCGGATCTCGAAACCCTCGGCTGCCAGGCGACTCTCGGAGACGCCTTCCCTCCGGGGAGCAGCGGACCGCCCCTGGATCTTGTCAAAGATTCCGGGCTCCTGGCCATGGTCCTGGAAAGAAGGGTCAGAAAAGACATCCCCCAGCTTTCTTGGCTGGTCCAGGTAAGCGTCCCGCTATTGCTGGTCCTGGTTTAGCCTTCGAGAAGCTGGAAGATGGCCAACACCATATGGCTTAAGAAAGGAAGGGAACATTATGAAAATCCTGTTCGCCGGTGATGAACATCCATATAGCGAGTATGCCCTCAAGGAAGTGGTCCGGCTGGCCATGAATACCTGGGCGGATGTCACGATGTTGGCTGTGGCTCCGGGAGACACCGGGGCTCCCAAGTCGGATCTTCCTCTCGTCCAGGCCCTCCAGGGCTATCGGGACCTCTTTTTGAAAAGCTCAGAAGCTGAAGGTTCGCCCTATGCCCGGAAACAGTGGCGTCATGAGTGGCTGCCCCTGAAAAATGGGGTCTGGGAAGAACTCCTGGTGTGCCGGGGCGATAAAAGAGACGTGCGGGTATGTTTCCGAGCCGGGAATGCCGCCCAGGAGATTGTGGCGGAAGCCAGGGAAGAGGAAACCGACCTCCTGGTCCTGGGCTGCACCAAAGGCCGGGAATGTCTCTGGCAGGATGCGGCGCCGGTACCCCAAAGGGTGGTGAATGACGCCGACTGCTCGGTGCTGCTGGTCAAAGAAGAACAGCCCCTCAACCGCATCCTGGCCTGCCTGGACCAGAGCTACATCAGCCAGGAATCCCTGGAGATGATCAACCAAATGGCCACCATTCACCAGGCCGCGGTGGAGTTGATCGGCCTGAGCCAGTCCGGTGACATGAAAAAGGACGTCTACCGGCGGCTTATCGAGATCGGCGATTACTATGAGGACCGCCAGATCAAGGTCTCTACCCAACTCACGGATATTGCGGACTTTGAAAGTTTTGTCGCCCATGAGCTGAAGCAGGACCTGCTGGCCCTCTGGATGGGGCGCAAATCTCTCTTGGACCGATTCTATCCCCGGGATTGGGTGGGGCGCTTTGTCAGCAAATGCCAGACCTCAGTGCTGGTCATGCGCTAAAGGTGATAGTTGGCTGGCATTACTTATCTGCTTTGTTGCGAGGTGATACCATGAAAATTCTCGTTGCCGTGGACAAGAGCGAAGAATCGCAGGAGGCCCTACGCTGCACCTGCCACCTGCTGGAGCATTTTGAGGCTGAGGTGGATGCCCTCTACGTCCAGCCCGATGTCGTGGAAATGGTGGCCGACAGCTCCTATGCACCGTTTGCCACCAAGGCTGATGTGGAAAAGGAGGTGTTGGCCGAGGCCGAAAAGGTGTTGGACAATATCATTGAATCTTGCGAAATTTGCATGGGGGGGAAGATTCCCTGCGAACCCCAGGTGGCCGTGGGAGACCCCACGGAGGAAATCCTTAATTTTGCTGAGCAAGGCCACTATGACATCATCGTCCTGGGAGCCCATGGGCGCTCCTCCCTCCGGGGGTTCCTGCTGGGGACGGTCCACGCCAAGATTCTCCACCATGCTCTGCAGCCCGTCCTGATCCTCCGGAATTTCCGCCCCGTTCAGAAGATTCTGGTGGCTTACCGTGGTTCTCAGTGCGACCAGGGCGCGCTGGAGTTTATCGCGCCCCTCTTTGCCAAGAAGAAGCCGGAAATCACCATCCTGCACGTGCAGGAAACCGCGCTGGGGGAAAGTGAGGAGTTTGCCCAGACCTGCGTGCTCACCGGGGAAGACACCCTGAGGAAATTCGGCTTCACCCCCATCAAGAAGCTGGCCAAGGGCGACTTTGTGGACGAAATCTTAAAGGCCGTGGCCGTGGAACGGTACGACCTTCTGGTCCTGGGAGCATACGGCCACCAGCGCCCCAAGTATCTCAAGATTATCAGCGACGAGGCCTTGAACCTGGTGCGCCTGACCACCCGCCCGGTGCTGGTGTATAGATAATACCGCGGTAAAATCTAACTGCCGGGGGGTGCAGCCTTGGGTTTACTCCCTTTGTTGAGAGGCATGCGATATTTTAATCTTCCATACCCTTAATACTCCTAAGGTCTGCTCAAACCTTGGATTATTCAGGCATGCATTGCTGCAGTCGAGTAGCGTGGGGGAGTCCCACCCCCACGCCGTGCAGCCTTCAAGTATCCCTTTTTACCGATACTATGAGCCAACAATTAAAGAAATCTTCTCTTCGCCTTTATTAAACAGATACCCCCGCTGAACCCACCTTGCGTGGCACTATCCCGGAATGTTTGGTTGAGTGACCGGCAACCTTATTGAATTTCTCAGAAATATTGAGTAGTTTAATCTACACATTCCAAGTTTTGCAGGTGTGGGCATGGCGCGTTTCTTGTTCACCTCCCCATCTCCAGAAAAGCGGTTTAATTTCAGGGGAAGTTGGTCCATCAGGACCAAAATTTTTCTCGGCATCATCATCCCGGCACTGATCCTCATGTGCGTGCTGTATCTGGATTATGTGCATTTAAACGAGCTCGGGCGCTCGGCTGACCTCATTCTTTCCGAAAATTACCGCAGTATTAAAGCCTGCCATCAAATCAGAAAGCTCTTAGAACACCAGCAATATTTTATTCTGGCCGGTATTCTTGACCACCACCGGTCCGAACCGCTTAATCTTGAGGCCGTGAAAAACCAAATTGACCAGAATCTTCAGGTTTGCCAGAACAATGTTACCGAGCCCGGGGAACGGGATTTGCTCACCAAGTTATTGGCCACGTACCAGCGATATGAAAGCCTTTTTGCCTCGCTCCTCCCGAATCAGAAAGAGGGGAAAACTTCTGCCGGATCATTCGCCCAGCTACTCAGTTTATATACCAGCTTGACGGGGGACCTTGACGCGGTGATTATCCTCAATGAACGGGCCATGGAGGAAGCAGAAAAGGAGACCAGGTACATGGCCCGGCAGGCTCAACAGTATTCCATTGTTCTCCTCATTGCCGCCCTGTGCTTTACCATGATCTACAGTTATGTTTTGTCTTCGAAAATTTCTCGACCCCTGGTTCGCCTGACGGAAAGCCTGGCCACGGTAAAAGAAGGAGCCGGCAGGTATCCCCAATTTCCGGTAACCACTCGGGATGAGATTGGTTCCCTCACCAAAGAGTTCAACAGGCTTTTTGAACGTCTGCAAGTTTACGATCAACTCACTGCAGATCAATTGACCGTGGAACGTCTCAAGGTCAGACAAGCCGAGGAAGCCAAAGCGCGCTTTAGTGCGGACCTCTCCCACCAGTTGAAAACCCCCATGACCTCCTTGTCCATGAGCATCGGCATTCTCGTCCGGAAACTCGGGGATACGGCCACTGGGAAGTACCGGCAATTACTGGAAACCGCCGAGGAAGACTGCCAGAGGCTTACCGCCCTCATAAATGAGCTGGTCGATCTGGCCAGAGTGGACGCCATGCTGAAACCCTGGCCCAAAGAGGTGTTACAGGTAGAGGAAATTGTGGACTCCTGCCTCAAACCACTCCGTCCCCAAGCCGAAGAAAAAGGGGTGGAGTTGCGCGTCGAATTTGCCTCGAACCTGCCGCCCATTGCCGTAGACTCCTTCCGGTTCCCCTGGGTTATCACGAACCTGGTGGGAAATGCCATCAGATACACCGAGCCGGGCGGTGTGGTCACCCTGAGAGCGGCAAAACGGGGGAACCGGATCTACTTCCAGTGTTCTGATACCGGCAGAGGCATTGAAGAGAAGTATTTGCCAAAAATTTTCGATCGCTTTTCCCAGTTCTCGGAACGGGAAAAAATGGGCGCCATCGGCTTGGGCCTGGCCATCGGCAAGGAAATCATCGAACAACATGGTGGAGATATCACCGTGCAAAGTGAAGTGGGGCAAGGCAGCACGTTTACCTTCTGGCTGCCCATCCAAAGTGAGACTGAAGATGCAAAAAGTTCTGATCATTGATGACGACAAAAATATCCTGACGACCCTGAAGATTCATTTAGAGGATGCTGGCCTGAAACCGGCCCTGGCCCAGAGTGGCTTTGAGGGCCTGCGTGTTTTTCGAGAGACAAAGCCCGAAATCGTTTTCTTGGATCTGAAACTCCCTGATATGGACGGCCTCAAGATCCTTGAAGAGATTCTTAACACCCGGATCAAGGCCTACGTGATTATTATTACCGCATACGCCACCATTGATTCAGCGGTGCAGGCCATCAAAATGGGTGCTTTTGATTATCTGCCGAAACCCTTCATGCCTTCCCAGATTGACCACATTTTGGCCAAGGTTGGCAAAATTTCCAGCCTGGAGTCCGAGGTGGAAAGCTTGCGGGCCCAGATCAAGGGCATTGAACAAGAGGGGGAATTCCTCACCCAAAATAGACAGGTCCGCGCCATCCTGAAAATTGCCCGGCAGGTGGCCGACTCCCAGGCCACGGTTCTCTTGAGCGGCGAAAGCGGTACCGGCAAGGGTATTTTAGCGCGCTTAATTCATGCCTGGAGTCCCAGAAAAGATGGACCTTTCGTCAGGGTTGACGCCAGCGTTCTCCAGGAAAACCTCCTGGAAAGCGATCTGTTCGGCCATGTCAAAGGCGCCTTCACCGGCGCGGTGCGGGATAAAGAAGGGAAATTGGAAACTGCCTCAGGGGGCACCATTTTTTTAGATGAAGTGGCGGATATGTCCCCCGGGATTCAGGCCAAGCTGTTGCACTTCCTCCAACATCGCGAATTTACCCGGTTGGGTTCCACCAAAACCATCCAGGTGGATGCTCGGGTCATCGCCGCCACCAACCGCAATTTGGAGGCACTGGTAGAGGAAAAGGTATTTCGCCAGGACCTTTACTATCGCCTCAACGTGGTGGACATTTTTCTTCCCCCGCTGCGGGAGCGACTGGAAGATATTCCTCTGCTGGCCCATCACTATCTGAAAAAGTTCGCCAATCTGAACCAAAGGCACATGTCCCGCCTCGACGATCAGGCCATCCAGATGATGCAAGCTTATCCTTGGCCCGGAAATATCCGGGAACTCATCAATGTCATTGAGCGGGGCGTCATTTTGAGCACCAAGGATGTCCTCTTGCCGGAAGATTTGCCCTCTTACATTCAAACCTATTCTCCCGGGGAAAACGCCTCCCAGATACTTTGTTCTTTATCCGAGATGGAAAAGACTCACATCACCGAAGTCCTCAGGCATACCCCTTCTTTGGAAGAAGCAGCCAAAGTTCTCGGCATTGATCCCGCCACCCTCTGGCGCAAGCGTAAAAAATACCACCTTGATTGATTTCCTGCATTTTGCAAGGTAGATTTGTTGCATTTTGCAAGTTAGTTGACCGCAGTGATGCCCCTCCTTTTAGCTTAACTTATTGTTTTCCTACAATTTATTAGCGTGGCACCAGGCTTGCTTTCATAAACTAATAAATGAAGCCTTGACATGCGGAATTTCCCAAGTGCCAAGGAATTGTCGGGAAGAAAGTTCTTTCCATGGAAGAGTTCATCCCCGGAGTACTTGTTGGCATAATTTTAGGTGCTTTTATCGGGTATCTCCTTTGTGCCACTGCGGTT
Organism: uncultured delta proteobacterium; assembly: GCA_963709285.1. GTDB lineage: Bacteria > Desulfobacterota > Desulfobaccia > Desulfobaccales > 0-14-0-80-60-11 > JBGSLA01. The sequence continues at coordinate 401,267 of CAVPVR010000001.1, forward strand.
AGGCGCCACGGAAAAACTAAGGCTAACTAATCGTGGTGGGGTAGGTCACAGGGAAAGAATCCATCATGTGCGGTGACAGTCTTAAATTATCAGGGGCTTAGGCGACTATGCATCAATCCAGGGCTTGGTTAGCGAAAAAAGAAATAGTTCCGAGGAAAATCCTCTTGCTGGGGCCGGAGGTTCATCCCACCCCCTCAAGTTCCCTGGATATCTTCCAGGCGCCCAGTATTGTTTCCTATCTGAACCGGGCCGTGATGGAGGACTTCAACCTCCTGGTCCTGTGCTTGTTTGCCCAGGTTCATCAAGAACGTGAGGCTTTGGTCGAGCTCTGTGGCGTCCTCAGGACAAACCGCTATACCCGGGAGAAACCGCTTATCGCCGTCCTCCCCGGAAAACACCGCCAGTTGCTGAACCGCCTGCAAAGGGTCGGGGTCAAATACGTCATGATAGCCGAACCGGGCGGCGACGCCCTCCAAGATCGCCTGGCGATCTTGGATTTACCCCTGAACAATAACTACCGGGTAGAGAGCCTCCTGTTAGAGATCTGCCCGTTCATAAATTACCTCCCCATCAATTCCAGCCGGGAAATTATCTTGTGCGGAGCTTATCGCAATCGGCTAGTCCTCGGCCCCTATCGCCTGGCTGAGATTTGTGAAGTCCCTACCCATCTGACCTGTGAATACTACCAGGCTCAGGAGGAGAGGGAGCCATCGCTATCATTGGGCGGAAGATACCAGTTCCTACTGTGAAATCACTTCATCCGCACCATCACAGTCTTCGCCCACCTTTTGGGTTATCTGGCCTGGCTCATCGGCGTTGGCTGGCTCCCTCCCACCTGCCCATTCTCACCTTCGCCGGCTTGATCCTGGTGGGCACGCTGCTCCTGATGCTGCCCGCAGCTTCCACCGCCCTGGGGCTTTCCTGGGTGGACGCCCTGTTTACCGCCACCTCAGCCACCTGCGTCACCGGTCTGGTAGTGGTCGATACCGGCACCCGCCTGAGCCTCTTCGGCCAGTGGATCGTGCTCCTGCTCATCCAGTTAGGCGGCCTGGGCATCATGACCTTTTCCACGGTCTTCATCCTGCTCAGGGGTGGCAGGCTTTCCTTCGTCGGGCGTACTGTCCTCCAGGACACCTTTACCCATAGTCCGGACACCCGTCTCGCCTCTCTGATCAAGCACGTGCTGCTTTTAACTCTGATCCTGGAAGTTCTGGGTGCGGCCCTGCTGTTTCTGCGCTTTGCCAGGATATATCCTCCGGGCCAGGCCCTTTATTACTCGCTGTTCCATGCCATCAGTGCATTTTGCAATGCGGGTTTCTCTCTCTTTCCCGATAATTTTCTGGGTTTCCGGCAAGATCCTCTGCTGAATTTGACCATCTGCGGCCTCATCATCACTGGCGGCTTAGGCTTTCTGGTGCTCGTGGAGGTCAAGCAACTGGTATGGGCTCGCCGGACCACCCATACAGCTCGTCGCCTCTCGGTTCATTCCAAGTTGGTTTTATTCTTGACCCTCTTGTTGCTGACAGGAGGCACCCTGGGATTCTTAATTTTTGAGTGGCATGGTGGACTGGCTGATCTCCACCTGCCCGGCAAGCTCATGGCCGCTTTCTTCCAATCCGTCACTACCAGAACCGCGGGCTTTAACACCCTAAATTTCGGCAAAATGGCCAGCATCACTTTGTTCTTTGCCCTTTCTTTGATGTTCATCGGTGCCGGCTCCGGTTCCACCGCCGGCGGCATCAAAGTCAACACGCTGGGGGTCCTCTTTGCCCTGAGCCGCGCCCGTCTCCGGGGGGAAGAAGCTGTCAATATCTTCCACCGGACCCTGTCTCCTACGGTGGTGGCGCGGGCTATTGCGGTATTCGCAGTCTCGTTGGTGGTGGTCCATGTAGCCACTATGGCTTTAGTCATGACGGAAATGGGATTAACTCCTTACGCCCAGAATGGCAGGCTTTTCCTTGAACTGCTTTTCGAAGTGGTTTCCGCGTTTGGCACCGTGGGGCTCAGTACCGGGATCACCTCGACCCTGAGCAGCACCGGCAAGGTGATCCTGGTCCTGGTGATGTTTACCGGTCGTCTCGGCCCCCTGGCCATAGCCTTGGGCCTGTTCGGCAAGAAACGTAAGGCCAAGCTGGAGTATGCGGAAGGCAGTGTGATGGTCGGCTAAGCTGCTTTACCCCCTAGCCAGTGCAACTGGAATTATGACAGGTAGAGCTCGCTTACGGAAATTCAATGGGACAATTCGCCATCATCGGTATTGGGAACTTCGGCTATTACCTGGGCCGGCATCTCTTTGACAAAGGTCATGAAGTGATTGCTTTGGACCTCAATCGCGCCCAGGTAGAGAAGATAAAGGACTTTGTCAGTCAGGCAGTGGCGGCCGACGCCAGTGAACGAGAGACTCTGGCGGCCCTGGGCCTTAAGGACGTTGATGCGGCCGTGGTCTGCATCGGTACCAATATGCACGCTGCAGTCCTGGCCACCCTGCATTTGAAAGAACTCAAAATCAGGCGCATCCTGGTCAAAGCCAACAGTGAGGAACAGGGCCGCATTCTTTCTAAGATCGGCGCCGATGAGATCATCTTCCCGGAAAGAGACCAGGCCATTACCGTAGCCAGCCGCCTGGATAATCCCAGCGTTTTGGATTACCTCCCCTTTGTCGAAGGATACAGCATCGCCGGGTTGGCCCCTCCCCCAGACTTCATTGGCAAGACCCTCAAGGATCTTGATCTCATCAATCGCTATGGCTTGCAGGTGTTGGCGGTGAAGGAGCTCATCCCTCCCCGTATCACCATGATTCCCACCGGCGCCTTTCTGATCAAGGATAGCGATTCTCTCATTGTCCTGGGCCCTGACAATGCTTTAAAAAAATTTCACAGGCAAGATCGAAGATAAACGCTAGAGGTTTCCAACCCCATCGCTGATGAGAGCCGGCAGTTTACCGCGAGAGAATTTTTCACCTACGGCTGGCTTCCCAGCCTGGTCCTGATGGCGGTTCTGGACGAAAAGATGTGACGGAGATTGAGTTTCGTATCTTGAAAATCAAGAAAGCTGATGCTCACCATGCGCTCAAAATCACTCTTCATGTTTCTGCTCTTTTTCCTGCTGGGTTGGCTCCTGCTGAATTCAGCGGCACTGGCCGCTTCCGTCACGGCACGGGATCACCTCCTGGTATCCGGTATCTTCAAAGACCCCCAAGGCAAGAGCGTCAAAGATGTGGAAGTGGAAGTACTGGTCAACGGACAGGCCGTTAAGCCAGTAAACAAGGATGACGAAGAAGTTGTCACCGGCAAAAATGGAAGCTTCCTGGCCGAGTTCGCCCTGCCTGCCGGCACCTTGCCCAACGCCAGGGTGGAAGTCAAGGCTGCCAAACCGTCGTGGCGGCCGCTTGCAGCCACAGCCTTGAACGTGGTGGCGGCCGAATCTGGCCAGTCTGACCAGCGGCGGTTTCAAGCCTCCCAGATCTTTCCCCTGCAACGCCAGATCACTCCAGCCTTCTGGATTGCCACCCTCGTTTTGCTTGTGGTTTATGCGATCATTGCCCTGGAGTGGATGCATCGGACGCTGGCGGCCTTCCTGGGCGCCGCTTTAATTCTGTTCATCTCGTACACGGCGGGCACCTTTAATCAAAACTACTTTATTCTCTCCTTTGAGGATGCCATCCAGGCCATTGACATGAACGTCATTTTCCTGCTCATGGGGATGATGATCATTGTGGGGGTTTTAAAAAAGACCGGCATTTTTCAATGGCTGGCCTATAAATCCTATGCTCTAGCCCGGGGCAACATTTTCATTCTGTCGTTCATCCTTCAGGTGGTCACCGCAGTTACCTCGGCCTTCCTGGACAACGTTACCACCATGCTGCTGCTTCTCCCCGTTACCATTGAAATTGCGGTCACCCTCAAAATCAATCCCATCGCCCTGTTAATCCCCGAGGTCTTTGCCTCCAACGTGGGTGGCACCGCCACCTTGATCGGCGACCCGCCCAACATCCTCATCGGTTCCTATGCCAAGATTACCTTTGGGGCTTTTGTCACCAATCTTGCGCTGGTGTGCTTCATCTGTCTGATAATTTCAGGGATTTACTACCTGTACTGGCACAAAAAAGACTATCTCCAAGCGGACGTCAAGGATATCGATCGCACCATCGATTTCCTACGCCGGGAATACCGCATCACCAATGCCAAGCTGACCGTTATGGGTCTGGGAGTTCTGGCCTTCACCATTTTCCTTTTCGTTATTCACGGGGTGCTCCACATGGAACCTGCCATCGCCGCTCTCGTTGGAGCCATGGTCTTGCTGGCCATTTCCCGGGTGGACATCGTGGAGATGTTGGAGCATGAAGTGGAATGGCCCACCCTGATTTTTTTTGTCGCCCTGTTTATGGTCATCGCCGGCGCCGAAAAAACGGGGCTCATCCAAATGATCGCCGAGGGGGTGAAAAATGTCTCCGGCGGTTCGTTGATAGTGGCCATTATCATGGTCTTGTGGGTTTCGGCCATCGCCTCCGCCTTTATCGACAATATCCCCTTCACCGCCACCATGCTTCCCATCATCGCCTTCCTGAACACGACCATTCCTGGGGCAGACAGCGGGGTATTGTGGTGGTCCCTGTCCCTGGGGGCGTGCCTGGGGGGAAACGGCACCATGATCGGGGCCTCGGCCAACGTGGTGACGGTGGGATTGGCCGAAAAAGCCGGCTACCACATTTCCTTTATGGCCTACATGAAGGCCTGCTTTGTGCCCATGCTCATAACTGTGGCCCTCAGCATGGGGTATTTGCTGGTGGCCTATTGATCTCTGGCGGCTAGATGGCAGCAAAAAAGTATGAGTGTGCAGATCACCACAGATATAGGTGAACTGACATGAAAGTAGCGAAAGTTCCTTTAGTTACAGCTGGTTTGGAAGTTGCTCTTTCTCCCCTGAAGAAATTCTTCGGGGAAAAGCCATGCCCAAGGGGCTGCTGGGCCCCTGGTTGGCCACTTCCATCTGTGGCAACAACATTACCTCCTCCTGCCTATATGTTATAGGGATGGTCATCGTCCAGGCCCAGGCGCTGGCACCCCTGGCCTTGCTCCTGGCGGCCGGAGTGCTCTATCTCTACCGCAAGATTTACACTGAGGTGGTGGAGGCCATCCCCCTGGACGGCGGCGCCTACAACTGCCTGCTCAACTGCACCCGCAAATTTAACGCTTCCTTCGCGGCCAGTCTTACCCTGCTCTCTTACCTGGCCACCGCGGTCATTTCCGCCAAATTTGCGGATGGTATGGCGAAGCATCTCTTCCCTTTTTTGCCGCCCCTGGAGACCACGGCCCTGATCCTGGTGCTGGGCGCCGGGCTCACGCTCCTGGGCCTCACTGATTCCTCCAGGGTGGCCCTGGCTATCTTTTGTTTGCACCTTGCCACCCTCTCGCTGCTTATTCTCTGGATACTTTCCACCAGCGACTTCACCTCCTGGTGGTCGGCGAACCTGAGCCTACTCAAGCGGGAAGGGAATTGGCCCGGGCTCTTTTCCTCGGTTTTGCCGTGGCTATGCTTGGGGTAAGCGGCTTTGAAAGCTCCGCCAACTACGTGGAAAAGCAGCGTCCCGGGGTCTTCCGCCTGACCCTGCGCAACATGTGGCTGGCGGTGACGATTTTTAACCCTCTTCTCGCCCTTCTGGCCCTGGGCTTGATGCCTGTGCCGGAGATTGCCGCGGTCAGGGATGACCTGGTCGGTCACCTAGGATTCATGGCGGGCGGCAAGACCCTGCACACCATCATCATGATAGACGCCGTCCTGGTGCTTTCCGGGGCCGTACTGGCCAGTTATGTGGGAGTGAGCGGCTTGGTGCGCCGGATGACCCTGGACAAATGTTTCCCCCAGTTTCTCCTCAAGTCCACCAAACAGGGCAGTTACCCCCTCATTATCCTGGGGTTCATGACCCTTTGTCTTGCTATTCTCTTCCTGACCCACGGTGAAATTCTCTCCCTGGCCGGGGTTTATGCCCTCTCATTTTTAGGGGTTATGACGTTTTTTGGCCTGGGCAATATTCTCCTCAAGGTCAACCGGCCGGAATTAAAGCGCACCTACCGGGCTGGCTGGATTACCGTGATCGTGGGCGTCATGGCCACCTCCCTGGGTATTTTCGGCAATCTGGCCATCAACTTTGCCTTCCTGGGATATTTTGCCGCGTATTTCATTCCGGTCGTGTTGGGGGGTATCTTGATCTATGCACGCCTTTCCATCCTAAAAGAGATTCTTCTCTTCATCGACTACATCCTGATCGGTTTTCCTTCCTGGCGGAAAAAGATTGAGGCCAAGATCGCCAAATTGTCCAACATGCGCGCTGTGGTCTTCGTGGGTCTGGAAAATCTCTACCGACTGAGAAAAGCCTTTATGTATCTGAGCCGCAACGAGGACAGCGAAAAGGTCATAGTTCTTAGATTCTTTTCCAAAGAAGATCCGGAAATCGATCGAACTATTCACCGTAATCTAGGAATTATCCGGGAGCTTTATCCTGAGCTGACCATCGAGTATCAGGCCCGCCCAGGCGAGTTTAATCCCGCCAGCGTAGAAGCCCTCTCCCGGGAGTTGGCTGTCCCCAAAAACATGATGTTCATGGGCTCTCTTACCCGGGCCAAGCCCTTTGCCCTCCAGGACTTAGGCGGTGTCCGGGTCATCTGGTGAAGGAAAAAAGCAGAGAAATTGAAAGATTCAGGCGTTCTTGCCGTCTTTTCACCCCTGAGCGCCAAGCAGCGCTTCCGTAGGTAATCCACGCCATCGCCATGCCTTATGATGCCGGGTCGGTCCAAGCCCCGGTTACACTTACCCGGAATTTCCTTCGCATATTTTCCTGCAATTACCATACAATTAAGCTGTCGGCGAGAAAGGCCTTTTCCTCGATGGCAGGCCCTCGTTGTTGTTAGCCCCGGTCCTTTTCCCCTGCAGACCTTGGAACGAGGATATGTATCGCGCCATCCTGACGGCGGCTTCCCTGGGCAATATACGAGTTATGGATGAATACGGCAGGTTAGTAGGTGACCAGCTGGATTTGTACACCGAGGATGTACAGTACTTCTTTGAATGTCTCGAATGCGGGTTGTCAGCTTTTGTAAGTAATAATTTTTAATGATTAGACGGGTGTAAAGATTTCGATATTTGAAAAGTTCTGCTCACTTGCCACTGTACGTAATAAAAAGATGATTGACGGGAGATAGATTTCAGGGTCATCATCTACCTGTTTTTTCTGAGGAAAAGGAGGTAGTGATGACCAGTGCACAGGTTCCTCAAGAAGAATCTTCAGACCGCCTGCCATTCCACCCACCCGAAAGTCCGCCTCCGGTCGCAGGCAGCTTGAGGCTCCGAGATTGCCAGCTTGAAAAATGGTTAAAGCAGTTGGACGAAAAGGGACTATTCGGTGGTCTGTACATCAAGGAGTATTTGGACGACCGCAAGCGGCGTAATTGCCGACCCAACACCCTCCACGGTTATTTCACCACGCTCACGGTCTTTTTATCCTACCTGAAGGAGAGAGGCCGGACCTCCTTGGACACCATCACCCGGGATGATTTGAGCAGCTTTATCGAACACGAGCAGGACCGGGGCCTGCAGCCCAACACCGTGTCCACCCGGTTGCGGCTCCTCTATGCCTTTATGAGCTATCTGGTGGATCGGGAAGTGGTGCATCCTGATGTGCTGAAAAGAAAGCTGCGGGTCAAGGTGCCGGAGGCCCTGCCCCGGGCCATGGACCCGGAGGATGTCCAGCAGCTTCTGGCGGTCATTGAGAAACCCCGTGATCGAGCCCTGATCCTGGTGTTGCTCCGGACCGGGATGCGCATCGGGGAACTGCTGGCCACCAGGATGAGTGAGGTAAATCTCCGGGAGAAGCAGATCATCATTATGGAAGCCCAGAAGACCCGGGTGGGACGGGTGGCCTACTTGAGTGAAGACGCCTGCCGGGCCTTGGAAGTGTGGTTGAAACTGCGAGACCCGGCTAAGGAGCGCCTGTTCTACGGCCAGGGACGGCAGCGCTTGGGCTACACCGCGGTCCGGATGAAGTTCGCCGAGTATCTGGAAAAGGCCGATCTGGCGCATAAGGGCTATAGTCTGCATTGCCTCAGGCACACCTGCGCCACCGAGCTGTTGAACGCCGGTATGCGCCTGGAGTGCCTGCAGCAGCTCCTGGGGCACAGCAGCATCGAGATGACCCGGCGCTATGCCCGGCTGACGGACAACACCCGCCGGGAGGAGTACTTCCGGGCCATGGCGCTCATCGAAAAGGGAGAAGCTTATGGCCATCACCAGCGCCATCTTGAACTACCGCCGGTTCTTGAAGAGACGGAACTACTCGGGCCATACCATTAAAAACTACATGCACACGCTCAAGCAGTTCGTGCTCTGGGTGGATGTCCCCATCGAGGAGGTTACCCATAAAAAGCTGCTGGCTTACCTCGATCACCTGCTGGACAGGGGGCTACAGCCCAAGACCATCAACTGTCATCTGGACAGCATCCGGGGGTTTTACCACTATCTTATTGAAGAAGAACAGGTGGCGATGGTCCATCCGGTGAAACGGGGCTACGCCTTGCGCTTGTCCCGGCCCTTGCCCCGCCACCTGAAAGACGAAGAGGTGGGCAGGCTCTTAAAGCTTATCCACGACCGCCGGGACCGGGCTCTGTTTATGCTGATGCTCCGATGCGGGTTGCGGGTGGAAGAAGTGGCCCGGCTGAAACTGGCAGCCTTGGACCTGCGCCGCAGCCAACTGTTTGTCCACTATGGCAAGGGCGCCAAGGATCGGGTGGTGTACCTGAGCGATGATGCCTATGAGGCCCTGGTGCAGTATCTTCGGGTGAGGCCGGCCAGCCGGGTCAAAGAAGTCTTCCTGGTGAATAAAGGGCGATGCCGAGGTAAAGCCATCTCGGTGCGGGGCATCCAAAAGCGCCTGGAGCATTACGCCCGTCAGGCAAGGCTCAAGGTGTCGTGTCACCAGCTGCGGCACACCATGGCCACCCAGCTCCTCAATGCCGATGCCGCCCTGGTGACCATCCAGGATCTTCTGGGGCATACCCGCATCAAAACCACCCAGCGGTACTGTCGGGTGTCCAATCTCAAGGTGCAGCGGGACTATCACCAGGCCATGGCGGTGGTGCTGCAGAGGACAAGGTGAGGGGCAGCTCATGACAAAACCAGGTAGCATGTGCATCGAATCCGGCAGGGGGCGCCTGCTCCGACGAGCTCGTTAGGGCCCATTCTCGCAGGCGCCCCCTGCCTGGGCTAGCCCAGGCAGGGCAACACCATAAAACTTCTCTTGACAGACAGGAGAAAATGAGTCAGAAAAGGAGCACCTAACCCACCACAATCAATAGAAAAAACAGGTTCTATTACGTACAGCTTGCCAGACTGGAAAGTTATCACCAGACCCTTAAAAATTGCAGATATTATTTGCTTATCGAATCGGGCCATTTTTTATTAACTAAGGTCCAAGGGAATGGACCGTAAACCCTTTTTTATTTTTCTGGATAACTTGAGGGGATTAACAATCACCCCTCGCCCCTGCATTGACCCCCCCACCCCCCTTGGGACTCCTACCTGCCCCAGGACCGTTAGCTGGTGGGGAAAGTGAGGAGATAATGGCAGACAACAATATGATAGAGCGGACAGACATGTGGAAGAACAGGTCACACCGTAACCTTGTAGAAGAAATTTATATATTGCGGCACTTATTAATAGATGAAAAACGAAAAGGAGCCGAGACATTATGGGTAGAACGACTAATCCATATGGGTCTTGTATTTTTAATTCTTTTTCTAATAATCATATCTGCATTGAAAGATGCAAGTAGGGCTATACAATGGCTTGTCATAATTTTATTTATCTTTGCTGGATTACTTGTATATCTAAAAAACAATAGACATTATGAGCAAACAATAAAAAGTATAAGAGAATTTGAGTCCTCCAATTGGGAGAGACCATGGACATAAAAGACCAACTCAGAGGCTTTCAACCCTCTCAGACGCCCATTTACGGGCAAAAAGGTTCGTCCCCTTACCTTACCCTCGTTTAACAAGTTTCGTGAAGAAATGGCTTGTTAGATTGGGAGATTTGGGGAAAGAATGGCTTCTGGCGACCCAGGTGAGCTAGTCTTTTTGGTGTCTGGTTTCTTTCACATCACACCTTTTTTGTTTTATTGATTTTTTTTGACAGCTTAACGTCGGTGACAAGGGACTCAAGATATACCCCCCGGCCTCGCAAGCCATTGGAAGGGGTAGGGGGGAGTACCTAACAACATACCCCCGCTTGTCTCAGATTGGTCCCTCCCCCCTACCCCGAAGAGGAGGGGAAGGGGGCCGTGTTATTAAGCGGGGGGATAGGCAGGAAAAAGGAGAGGAACGGACCTTTCCACAAGCGCACAACCCCGCCCAATTTACCCCTTTATTCTGCTTTTGTGCACAGGAAAAAAAGAAGGGGCTAAGTATAATAACCTAACCCCTTTAAATAACTGGCGCGCCTGGTAGGATTCGAACCCACGACCGTCGGATTAGAAGTCCGATGCTCTATCCTCCTGAGCTACAGGCGCTCTGGGTTTGCTAATTTCAACAGGCTAAATTGGATATTTAATCATATTTTCTCGGCCACAAGGGACTTGAGCTCCTCTTGGCTAACCGTATTATACCGCTTGCCAACACTCAAGGTATTATGTCCTGTGGCCTTCATTATACGAAAGTAGTCGTGGCCCTGCAAACGCCGGATGCCGCCCTGTCCCTGGGGTCGCAAGGCCCAGGTTAGGGGGTAATGGTGAGACGCTAAACCGATTTTTATCTTAGCTTTTCTATACTCCCCCTAGTAGCATCAATTTCATTGTAAAAGGTGTACCGGGGGGGTACATGTATCACTTTTTTATATATACCAGTCACTTTCACTTTATCACCTTGTTTGATTGGAAAGTGTCCATAGCTGAAAATAGTTAAGGACTTACCGGAATGGTCATCCAGCTCTAAAGTAGTGTAATCGCCCTTTGGACATATTTTAGATTTAACAAAGAGCACCTTGCCTTCAACTTGAACCATCTGCCAATCATATTTGTTTGGATTTGCGTAGATGTCTGCTATTGAAATTTTAATTGCCTGAGCATTAGCCGTAAATTGGAAGCAAAATAAAACAAATGATACGCAAAGAATAATAATTGTTTTAGTTCTGTTTGCTCTCATTTCCCCCTCCACTAGATTCTTCTTTCAGTGTTCTCGGTGATTGCTTTAACCAAAAATACCGATTGTAAAAATTCCTCATGGTATTTGGGTAACGTGCTTTGAAAGGGAGAGTGTGGTAATGGGTTATTCATCATGCAGTTGCTCTATCCACCTGAGCTACCGGCGCACCTTATTGGACGTGATGGTAGGCTTTTTTCTGTCTCGGGGAGCACGGCGGTTTGCCTTCCCCGGTGAACACCGAGCCGCCCCCTAAGGAGTCCCTTGGAGCCCTGTGGCTGGTGGCTTTCATGATACGAAAATAATTCTGGCCCTGCAACCACCAGCTTTTTCTGTGGGTAGTTTGGCGCCAAGTCCAACCCAAGATACCGAGGTCGGTGCAAAAAGGTGAAATAAGCCCTGGCCCGGACCCGGAAGTAATGCTCTGGCCACCAGGGTTTTAATTTGAGCCCGGAGCGATCAGACCTTTTCTCTCATTACACCCTGTTATCCCTATCCAGACCTTCCCCTGCCGCCTTACCATGATTATGTTTTTTAATAATAAACTATATGCCAGGGACAAACCGAGGTTACGGGAGTCCTGGTCCAGATTCCCCCCGTTCCCTGTTCCGGCCCCTGGCAGAGGCTATGCTATGAGAATAAAAAGGATTCTACCCCGTGCCGGTTGGCGGTCAGCGAGGACTGGCCGCTGGCGCTCTCAAAAAACCGGGATACTGCTGACTTTCTTGGGCATCCTGGGAATCAGCTTGTTGACCGCGGCGGGGGCCAAAGCCGGCAGCAACATACCGTTTCAGGAGAAAGGAACCAACACGATGCAGCAGGCCGCTCCGGCCCAAGTAAGGAACATACCGTCCCTCGACGTTTCCCAACCCGCGCAGGTGGAGACCTTCACCTTCGGCCTCGGGTGATTCTGGGGCGTGGAGGCCCGGTTCGGGGTCCTTAAAGGGGTAGTGCGCACCCGGGTGGGTTACTCAGGGGGCACGAAAAAGCAGCCCACCTACCGAAGGCTCGGCGACCACACCGAGACCGTGCAGGTGGACTACGATCCCACCAAGATTTCTTATGAAACACTGCTGGAGGTCTTTTGGAGCAGCCACCATCCCGGCTCTCCATCCTGGTCCCGGCAGTATATGAATGTCATTTTTTACCATAATGAAGAGCAGAAACGCTTGGCCGAGGCCAGCAAGGCCCGGGTGGCGGCAAAAACGGGCGGGCAGGTGCATACGGCCATTCTCCCCGCCACCGAGTTCACCCTGGCCGAAGACTACCACCAGAAATACTACCTCAGGCAGGCGTCCGGACTGTGGCGGGAATTGAGCGGCTTTTATCCTGACCTGAAAAACCTGGTGAACTCCACGGCCGCAGCCCGGATGAACGGCTACGTGGCCGGGTACGGCTCTGTGGTCCAACTTGAAGAGGAACTGCCCGGTTTGGGTCTCTCACCCGAGGCCGGCCAGCAACTTTTAGCCTCCGTGGCAGCTAAATCAGGGAAGGCCCAGGGCTGTCCTGTCCCGAGATGAAGGGTGGAATGAAATATTGAGGGGAAGACCGGGGGACCGGTGGGTCCCCCGCCCTCCTCCCAAGCCATCTCATACCCCCCTTTAACCGGGAGAACAGGCATCTTGCCTGTTCGTGCCTGTTCGTGCACAGGCTGGAAGCCTGTGCTCCCGCTTAATGTAAGGGGTTTGGGGTTGGGGCCAGGGGTCCGCGACCCCTGGCCCCACCCCTCAAAATAACTCTTCACCATCGATTCGCTCTTACTTGGCCTGTTTGAATTTCCCGTCTTTCACCTCGACGATGACCATGGAGTCTTCTTGCAGGCCGTTATGGTCTTCCGGGGTGATATTGTAGATGCCTGAAACCCCCACGTAGCCCTTGGTCTGCTCGATGGCGTCCCTGAGCTTCTGGGGGTCGGTGCCTGCCTTCTTCAGGCCGTCAGCCACGATCATGATGGCGTCCCAGGCGTAGCCCGAGTGGGTGTTGATGGGAAACTTCTGATCGTAGCCCATCTCCTTGTAGAGCTTGACGAACTCCTGAATCACCTTCTTCTGGGGGTCGTCGTCCGAGAGTTCTTCCACCACCATGAGCTTGGTGGCGGGCATGCGGTTCCCTTCCGAGGCTTTGCCGGCCAACTCGATGTACTTGGGGTCCGGCAGACCGTGGCACTGAAACAGGGGGATTTTGATCCCCAGCTGAGCCACATTCTTGGAAACGATGGCCCCGGCCGGACCGATGGTCCAGCAGATGATGGCCTGAGGTTTGGCGTTTTTAATTTTGGTTAACTGCGCCGTCATGTCGGTGTCTTTGTCACCGAAGGACTCCTTGGCCACGACTTCGAGCCCATAGTCCGGGGCCAGCTTTTCAATCCATCGGGCCCCGTCCTTGCCGAAGCTGTCAGTGGCGGAAAGCAACCCGATGGTTTTCATTTTATTGTCCTTGAGGTAGGAAAACAGCCGCTTCACCGCAATGGAGGAACGTTGGGGAGACTTGAAGATAAACTTGAAAGAGCCGAATTTTTCCCCGCCCATAATCACCGGGTCGCCACCCACAGTCATAAAGATGGGTACACCCGCCTCCTCCACGATCTTTTTGACATTCATCCCGGTCCCCGTGCGGGTGGGACCGATGATGGCCGCGACCTTGTCCTGGTGAATGAACTTCTTGGCGATGGAGGCCGCCTTGGCCGGGTCGCTCTCGGTATCGCCGATGACCAGCACCAGGGGACGACCGTTGATGCCCCCTGCCTTGTTGATTTTGTCCACCACCATCTCGGCCACCAACTTGGTGGGGGTGCCGATGCTGGCCGCGGGGCCTGAAAGGGCGAAGAAGGCGCCGATTTTGATGGGTTCCTTGTCCTTGGCAGGTTCTTTTTCTTTAGCGGCTTGAACCCCTGTCACCGCCCATACCATGACAATTGCCAGAAGAATTACCACTAATTTCTTGTTCATAATGACGTCTCCTCTTTTTTTACAATAATCAGGGATCCACCTCGCCTGCAGGTGATATCAGCCAGGCGGGGAGCCATGCCTCAGCCAAACCAGGTCAATGAGGTAAGATTGTTACGCCAAGTTCGTGGAAAACAACCACCTGCACACCATCAATACCGGCCCGCGGGTGAGCTGGGCGGGCAACCCGGAGAGCAGGTGGGGTCCGAGCCCCACCAGGAAGGGCTGTGAAAAGGACGATTTGCTGTTCCCGCGGGAACAGTACCCCCGGTAGCGCATGCCGAAACCAGGAGCCAAACCAGCAGTATCATTCCCAGCATGGTTTTCGAAAAAATCTTCATGACTCGCTCCACTGGACAGTCACCCTGGGGCCATAATCTTGAGGACCCCAGCCAAATCTCAGGTTCAGGAAACTGTGAGGGTTCCCATGAATTTCAGGGGATTTTCCGGGGAAAAATTCTGCGTGTACAAATATCATGAATTCCACGGAATTGTCATCAATAATCGTCTGCCACCCCCCTCATCTCAGGGGCTTTCGGGCACCCCCTCCACCACCTGGTCGGTGATGCGGGTGTCAAAGATACGCTGGCTTTTGCGCTCCGAGCGCGGCAACTGCCCGTACCCCACAATCTCTACCTCGGGGGTGACCAGGAGCTTGTGCTTGATAACATAGCGCACCTCTCGTCCCAATTCATCCCCCCGGCCGGCCTCCACTCCCTCCCCGCGTTCGACTTGCAGGTGCATGTGGTCCCGGCCGCGTTCGTCCCGGGTCAAGTGTAACTGGTACTCGGAGCCCAGACCAGGAATCTCCGACAGCAGCCGGTCAATGCTGGAGGGGTAGATGTTTACTCCCCGGAACTTGAACATGTCGTCGGTGCGCCCCCGGATGCGGGAGTGGCGAGGCAGAATGGTCCCACAGGTACAGAGTCCCGGGATGATCCGGGTGATGTCCCGGGTACGGTAGCGGATGAGAGGCGCGGCCTCCTTGGCCAGGGTAGTGACCACCATCTCGCCCCACTCCCCGTCAGGCAGTGGCGCCAGGGTATCCGGATCGACGATCTCCAGGATAAAATAATCCGCCCAGTAGTGGATGCAATCGTGGTGGGAGCACTCGATCCCCGTTCCCGGGCCATAGA
Source organism: uncultured delta proteobacterium (assembly GCA_963709285.1). Classification (GTDB taxonomy): domain Bacteria; phylum Desulfobacterota; class Desulfobaccia; order Desulfobaccales; family 0-14-0-80-60-11; genus JBGSLA01. The sequence goes on from CAVPVR010000001.1 coordinate 416,534, forward strand.
GTTCCGTGAGCCCCGGGATGTCAAAGAGCTCCGCCCCCCCGAAGAGCTCGGAGACCTTTTTGCGCATGGAGACGCTGGAGCGCTCTGACCCGTAGATAATTTTGCGGATGTTGATCTTGTCCGCCAGACCACGCTTGTGAATTTCCTCGGCCAGCAGGAGTCCCATGGAGGCGGTGCAGCAGAAAACGGTGGACTGCAAATCCACCAGAAACTCGCACTGCAGGTCCAGGTTCCCCGGCCCCACGGGCACGGCCACGGCCCCCAGCTTCTCGACGCCTGCCTGGAAGCCCACCCCGGCGGTCCACAGGCCATAGCCCACGGCAATCTGCACCCGGTCCAGGTGAGTGACCCCGGCCATTTCATAGCAGCGGGCGAAGAAGTGGGCCCAGTCGTCCACGTCTTTCTGGGTGTAACCCAGGATTTTGCGTTTGCCGGTGGTGCCGCTCGAGGAATGGATCCGCACAATTTGCTCGAAAGGCACGGCTCTCAGGGGAAACGGGTAATTATCCCGGATGTCCTCGCCGGTGGTAAAGGGGAGCCTCGGCAAATCCGACAGGACGCGGATGTCGCCGGGACGCACCCCAGCGGCGTCGAGCTTTTCTCGGTAGAAGCTTGAGCCTTCATAGGCGTGACGCACCGTCCACTGCAGGCCTTTGAGCTGATGTTCCTCGAGGGCTGCCACCGTTTCGAAGGCGGGCATGAAAGTCTGTCTGCTCATGTTAGGTTTTTCCAGTCGAATATTAGTAAACCCGGCCGCGCCCAGGCGGCTGGCGGCCGGATTGTCGGCGGAGGCCGCGCCTAAAAAGGCCCGGCGCAGGTCGGTATCCACCAGAAGCTTCTCACTTTTACCCGCAGTGACGATCTTGCCGTTGGCCAAAAGATAGGCCGAACTCGAAGCGGTAAGGGCCCGGGCGGCGTTTTGCTCCACCAGGAGTATGGTTACCCCGGCCCGGGAAAGCTGGTGGATAATGCCAAAGATTTCATCGGCGATGAGTGGAGCCAGACCCAGGCTGGGCTCATCCAACAACAGCAGGCGGGGCTTGGCCATGAGGGCCCGGCCGATGGCCACCATCTGCTGTTCCCCCCCGGACAGGGTGGCGGTGGGCTGGTTGACCCTTTCTTTCAGCCGGGGGAAGCGGGCCAGCACCTCTTCCAGGCGGCGCTCCCGTTCCCCGCCGTCCAACTTCAGAGCCAGGGACCCCAGGTCCAGGTTTTCCCGCACCGTGAGGTCCCCGAACATCTCCCGCCCCTCCGGGCAGAGGGCTACCCCCCGGGCGGCCATGGCTGCCGGGTTCGAGCCCGTCACCGCTTTGCCGTCCAAATAGATGGACCCACCGGAGGGGGGTACCAGACCCATGACAGCCTTCAGGAGACTCGATTTGCCGGCCCCGTTGGCCCCCACCAGGGCCACAGTTTCCCCGGTGGCCATCGCTAGATCAATGCCGAAAAGGGCCTGGGCCGCACCGTAGTGTACCTGGAGGTTGTCAATCCGCAGGAGAGAGTCTGTCACCATGTTCTTAGAACAGAAATTACCTCAATTTTTCATCTCTGGCAATCAGTCTGTGAGAGAGGGTGGAACCCTCGCTAGGAAGTATAGAGCCGCCGCTCCAGATTCACCCTTTTTCCTTCTGGAAACAACCGGGTAACCGCTCCCCGGAAAAAAACCGGAGATAGTTGCTATTTAGACAAAAATACTTACATTATAAGTTGGCAGATGAAATTGGTCTGCCCTAAAATTGAACCACAAAAGTAAATTTTACCCGCCTGCCCCCAAAAGTGTTCTTATACTGAACCAGCCAGAAACTTACCTGTCAAACTGGTTCTCTCTCTCAGGGGGTGGGGAAAAAATTAAGGGGATTTGCAATGCTGAATGAATATGGCGTCGATCTGATGGCACCGGCGGTGGATTTTGAAAAAGTGGTCATCGCCGTCCTGTCTCATCCTTTGCACGGGCGCTTGGTGGAGCGGCCTATTCTGTATGTTCGCCCCAGCTTAAACCTTAAGGGTGAAAAGTATAAACTTACCTGGTGGAGCGACGGCGTGGCCTATTACGAGCCCTCAGTGGTCTAAACGTGCTTTTTACCCAAGAGCAACCGCCATCACATACAGGCCAGGGTTAGCCAGGACAATTGTCCGTAACCCTGGCCTCATTTTTTCTTACCTCACTGTCAAGGTAACCGCTTCGGTGGACCTTATCCCAACTTCTGCTGCAGCATCTTAGATTCAAGAATCGGGCAGTTTGTCGCCAGGTTGATCAACCTGACGATCACAAATTTAAGCTGGCTATATTAAACTCATATCAACACATCTTTTTTCCGCATCCTAATACTACTGTGTCATAAATTGCTTGCAAAACGCTGCAAACTATGCCTATGCTGGGTGCATGAAAAATGCACCCTTACCCAATATCGAGGCCAGGTTTCGTGCGTATGCGGAAAAGCTGTCCACCGCGTTGGGTCATGCAGACAGGGTGGAACCTTTTCAGGCGTATTGCACGGGCCTGTTGTTGCCTGTTGAGCGCAAGAGTGTCGAACCAATGGCGGCACAACTTGCTCCGGGCCAGGTGAGCGCCAAACACCAATCCCTGCATCATTTTGTGGCCAAGGCATCTTGGCGTGATGACGCGGTGATGCAGGCGGTTCGGGACTATGCCCTGCCGAAGATGCAGAGTCAGGGGCCGATTTTGGCCTGGATCGTGGATGACACCGGCTTTCCCAAGAAGGGCAAGCATTCCGTCGGCGTGGCGCGGCAGTATTGCGGACAACTGGGGAAACAGGACAACTGCCAATGCGCCGTGACTGTCTCGGTAGCCAACCCCCATGCCAGCCTGCCGGTGGCCTATCGGCTCTATCTGCCCCAAGAATGGGTCGAGGATCGCGCCCGCCGGACACGGGCGGGGATTCCCGGGGAGGTCGCCTTCCAAACCAAGCCCGAGATCGCCTTGGAGCAACTGCGCGCCTTGACCAAGACGGAGACGCCCAAAGGAGTGGTGCTCGCCGATGCGGGCTACGGTAACGACAGCGAGTTTCGCCGGGGGGTACGCCGCTTGAACCTCTCCTACGTGCTCGGTATTCAAAAGAGCACCAAGGTGTGGGTCCCAGGCACGGAACCATTGCCCCCACCTGGGTATTCGGGCTGTGGGCGGCCGCCGAAGTTGCCGCGTCGCAGTCCGCAGCACACTCCGGTGAAGGTTTTAAAAGCAGCCCAGGATTTATCCAATAGTGCATATCAGACCATCGCCTGGAGGGAAGGAACCAACAAGCTGCTCTCCTCTCGATTCGCCGCCGTGCGCGTCCGCGAAGGGCATCGTTATTATTGGCGCACCGACCGCCCCCCGGAAGAATGGCTGCTGATCGAATGGCCCGAGGGGGAACCGGAACCTATAAAATATTGGCTCTCCAACCTTGATGCAGCCGTTTCCCTGGAAGAGTTGGTAGCTACGGCCAAGCTGCGGTGGCGCATTGAACGGGACTACCAAGAACTCAAACAAGAAATCGGCCTGGGTCATTTTGAGGGCAGAGGCTGGCGGGGATTCCACCATCATGCCACCCTATGTATCGCCGCTTACGGTTTTCTGGTGGCCGAAAGGAGCTCTTTTCCCCCCTCCGGCCCTGACATCCGGCCAAGCTTTACGCTACCTCAAGTACCCGCAGGTTGGCAGCCGAGGGGATCCTCCCCCCAGGCCGGAGCGACATAGTGAATATTCCATCGCCACCATAAAACGGGAACTCATGATCATTTTGTCAAACCATCTGTCTCGGTGTCCTTGCTGTCATCGGAGCAACAACCGATGATAGCAATTTATGACACAGTAGTACTAACAGGCTGTTGAAAAACCAATGTGGTTAGGGAAACTTTCCTCGCATTGACCGTGTTTGCGTTTTCGTGATGACGGCGGCCGACCTGTTACCCTGGAAAATTGGGGTCCTGCTTGCTTTCGATGCACCTGTTCCGGCCCTGTTGGACATATCTGGACCTGCTTTTTCCTCAGGAGGTGGTTGGGATCAGCAAGTTGCGCATCCGCACCAGGTTGTAGGCGGCCAGGGTGAAGGTCCAGACCCAGGCCACCCGCTCCCGGCTCCGGTGTCGGGTTTTGCGCAAGAGACCCACGGTCTTGGTCCAGCCGAAGATCTGCTCCACCAGCTTGCGCAGTCTTTGGCTGACCGAGTAGGTGGCATGCCGGGTGGTGCGCCCGTCCAGGGCCGAGCCCCGGCGCTTTTGGGCCACATGGGGCACCGCGCCCCGCTGCCTCAGATACCGGACAAATTCCCGCTGGTCATAATACTTATCGCCCCCCACGGTCATCCGGCGGTGGGGCAGGGTTTCCAGCATGGCCATGGCCGCCTCCCGCTCCGCGGTGCCGCTGGCCAGGGTCAGGGCCGGGGCGGCCACCAGGCCGTGGCGGTTGTCCATGAGCACATGCCCCATGTAGCAGAGCTTGGCCGTCTGCCCGGAACTCTTGGTGAACAGCCGGGCGTCGGGGTCGGTGGTGGAGGCATGGGTGGCGTTGCTGCGACGCTCACCCCGAAAATCCACCTCCGGGTTGCGCCCGCCGGTGGACGGCGGCGGCGGTCCCTCCGTGGGGCGAAAACTCTTCACAGAGGCCCAGGCCTCGATGAGGGTGCCGTCCACCGTAAAGTGCTCGTCGGACAAAAGTCCCGCGGCCGTAGCCTGCTTCAGGATACGCTCAAAGAAGGCCGCGGCCACGTCCGAGGCGATGAGACGCTCCCGATTCTTGGAGAAGGTGGAGTGGTCCCAGACGGGATCGTCCAGGGAGAGGCCCACAAACCAGCGAAACAGAAGATTGTAATCCAACTGCTCCATAAGCAGGCGCTCGCTGCGGATAGTGTACAACACCTGCAGGAGCAAGGCTCGCAGCAGCTTCTCCGGCGGAATGGAGGGACGCCCCTCGCTGGCGTACATGGCCTGAAAGTCCCGGGACATCTCCCGCAAGGCCTGGTTCACCATCTGCCGGAGCGGTCTCAGCGGATGATCTTTGGGCACCCGGGCTTCCGGGGACAGGTAACTGAACATGGAGTCCTGATGGATGTCGTCGCCCCGCATGGCTGCTGCCTCCCCCATGATTTATGGGTCCAGATTATAGCATCAAAAGCGGGGTAACGCGGTCCACTTGGCTAGTTTTTCAACAGCCTGCTAATGCCAGATAGAGAGCAGATAGCCGCAGGAAGGGAAGGCCAAGCATACAAAGAGAGGGAAGGTAGGGTCCCATTCCCTGGTTTCAATCTTCTCTTTCTTTAGGAGTTTGCTCTTTGAGCAAACCTTCTATAAGCCTTCGAATCTTGGCGTAACCAGAAGCCTTGGGATGTCCATCATATTTATAGTAATCTTCTTTGCTAAGACCACAGAGTTTCAATCCATCAAAATAGGAAATATTCCTCGAATTAATAATTTCCCTGAATAATTTTCCGATATTATTATACTTTCCATTAATAACTTCTTCTCTTGTAGGAAGATGTATAGTAATGATATTATGTTTTCCATATTGAGATACTATTCTATTAAATTTTTCTTTGCTTTTATTTAATTCATATCTATCGCCATCACTAATATCAATTTTTCCTAAACTAAATATTTTTCTCCTTATAGCACCAATCCATACCCTTAATCGATTTATAGAACGATATACATACAAGTCTTCATAACTGCTAATATTTATTGATTGTCTTGTAGAAGCTTTTAATTGACGTGCCTTTTTTAATATCGCTTTCTGGTCCATATATCTATCAATAAAATATATATGTGTTGATTTATCCTGTTTGTTGAAGTGATTCTCCTCTACAATAGGAGTAAAATACAAACCAGAATTTTCCTCAGCATACCATCGTTTCCTCAGCCAATCGCCAGAGATGAAAATTATATAAATCTGTTTAATTGGGGCTATGTTGTTAAACCAGTTAATGGTATCATTCCATTGTTGAACTCCGGTTCCAATAATGCCAAGATTTACTATTTGATATTTATTATTCTGCCAATTTTCCTCCAGTTGATAAAACCAAGGGACAGCACCTTCTCCTTGAGTAAAACTGTTGCCAATAATAATGATCGATTTTTTTCCTGGAATAACAGGGTTTATCTGCACTAACCCAACATTATTAGTTTTAAACGAGTAGTCATATTCAAAAATAAACTGGTTTTTAATTATAGAGACTGAAACCTCCCTTACTATTATATTTGGATAAAAACCAAATGAAGTTTTTTGATCTTTTAGATTTGGTTTACTGAGAAAAAGATATCGCAATGGTTTTTGGGGTGGGAAATCTAATTTTACTAATATTAATTCAAGAACAATTACGCTAAGAATGGTAGATATTGCAAAAACTATTAAGTTATTTATTTTCGAAGAATTCGGTAATTTCATATAATAAAGACTCGGAATCAGCTAAAGTGGTAAGCTGAGATTTATGCGGCAGCCTTGGCCATCGCAGTCAAAAGATGGTTTTGGGAACCTCCCTTACCGAGTTTAATCCAGAAAAGGTTCCTCTTTTTGCAGCCCAATTGTCTTGTGGGAGGCATGATAGCACAATTCTGGGGGATGATCTATTTTCCCACATATTTCTGGCATAACCCCACCACCAACTAATTGCTTGGCGACCTAAGTATTTCAGGCCAGCACCGCATGCTAGTTGAGAATCAGAGGATAAAAAAAGAGATTATGTCATTTGGATACTGTAATGAAACATAACTTGCGAGACTGTCGAAGAAGGTTTGTGCTAATCCAATTTCCCGCCGTATAGAAGTTTCTTTTGAAAGTCTCTTACTTGGCTTAAGTTATTTTAATTTCCATCTGTTCTGTGCTAGAGTAGGCTCAATAGCAAGCAAGATTCTGTGCAGAGGGAGGCTATGGCCAAGTTCAAGGCGTATGACTATCGGCAGAGGGTGTTCCTGCCAGTCTCTTTAGAAGATCAGTTAATGCCCGGGACCTTGGAGTTCGCCATTCACACTCTGGTAGAGACCCGCCTGGATACTTCTGGTTTTGAGCAGAAATACCGGAACGATGAGACGGGTCGGACAGCCTACGATCCCAAGATTCTTTTGAAGATCGTCTTGTTGGGCTACGCCCGAGGGCTCATCTCCTCCCGGAAGATCGAGCAGGCTTGCCGGGAAAACGTGGTCTTTATCGCCCTGGCCTGCGGCCAGCAGCCTGACCACAGCACCATTGCCACGTTTGTGTCCTCGATGAAGGCAGGGATTTTGCCATTGTTTCGGGATGTCCTGTTGGTCTGCCAGGAGATGGACTCTTCTCGGGGGCACCTTCTTTGCCTTGGACGGGCTCAAGCTGCCCTCCAATGCCTCTAAAGAGTGGAGCGGGACCCGGTCAGAGTTACATAGGAAGAAGGAACGGCTCGAAGCTAAGGTGAGGGAACTGCTGGCAGAGCACGTGCAGGAGGATAACCGAGACGATCCCCCTTCAGGTCCGGGAGGCGCAAGAGACCGAGAGCGACAAGTGCAGCGCTTGCAGAAGCAAGCCGAGCGTATCGGGGAGTGGCTCACAGATAATGACCCCAAGTACGGGACCACGGGCAAAGAGATCAGTAGTAACCTGACGGACAACGAGTCGGCCAAGATGAAAACGGCCCATGGGGTCATCCAGGGGTACAACAGCCAGGCCCTCATCGACGGCAAGCACCAGGTGATTATCCATGGTGAGGCCTTCGGCAACGGTCAAGACTATGCTCATGGACCACCCATGTTGGAGGGGGCTTGGGAGAATCTCCAGCACTTAGGCCACGGCGAGGAGTGCCTGGCCGGCAAAATCTTGACTGCTGACACCAACTATCACAGCGACATTAATCTACGGAAATGCCAGGAACTGGGCCTGGATGCCTATATCCCTGACCGGTTTTTCCGACGACGAGATCCCCGCTATGCGGCGCAACGGCGGTACTGGCCCCGGCGAAAGAGGTTTGCCTGAGAGGATTTTCACTACGAGGAGGCCACCGATCACTACCGGTGCCCCCAGGGTAAAAGACTCAGGCGGATAGCCAAAAAAGTCTACGCAGATGGTTTGGTGAACAGAATATATGTGGCCAAGGAGCAGGATTGTCAGCGCTGTCCTTTGCAGCTGCGGTGTCTAACGGCGCGAGGCGGGAAAAAAAGACATCTCCGGGTGCCCGTCGGGGTAGAACTCACCAACCTTTCCAGGAGGATGGCCGGCAAAGTGGATAGCGAGCTGGGGAGAAAGATTTACCCGCAACGCTTCGCGGTGGCTGAGCCAGTTTTTGCCAATATCCGGACCCACAAGCGCCTGGATCGCTTTACCCTCAGGGGAAAAGCGAAAGTAAACATCCAGTGGTTACTGTATTGCATGGTACACAACATCGAAAAGATCACCAACTATGGCTCAGCCTAAGCGAAAATACGGAGGAAGATGACTCTTAACGGGAAAATAACTTTCAAGAAAAAAACTGTTAGACGCTCCCATCCCCAAAAACCATTCTAAACTCGAAAACCCTCCCAATCAGGAGAGAAGCACTTCTCACAAATTCGCTTTTTCAACAGTCACTGCCATTATATGCAGTTATCACTGGACTGGCAGAAAGTTTGGAAATGATCTAAATATCGAACTTGGGGGAAGTGTACCCAAGAATAGGGTCGGAGAACTTGTATGGTGGCGATATCGATGCTGTTGGCATTGTGTTAGGAATTTTCGAATTCATCTCCCTTCGACAAAGTAATCCCTTTCCTGGTAGGTGGGAATGTTAAAGACATCCACAGAAAAGATCCAGGCAATGCGTCGTCAAATTCATTGCTGATTTGTGGTTTTCCTTAGCTTAGCGCATGGAAAACCTGTTACTATGCACTTGGGGAACTTTCAGATCTGGACAACAGGACCCTAACCTTGGTTCCCATTCCAGGCTGGGGCTCTTTGTAAATTTTTACACCATTCCGTCTTAAAATTTTCTCATCCAACTCCAATCCCATGCTGCGCTCCTCGGTGGAGGAGTGCATTTCCCCGTCCTGGCTGCCTTCGTGAGGGGAGAGGCCGGTGCAAGTGTACAGGAAATTAATTTCTATCCCCTGGGGCTTGAAGTTACCAAAAAGTTGCAAGGTGCCGCCCTGGGGCATGGCTTTCAGGGCGCTTTTAATGATGTTGAGAAAAACCTGGTAAAGATCCCTTTTAATCTTCACCTGGCTGAATTTGCTGGGAAAATTGAAGGAAACCTGAACTTTTTGTTCATTGGCCAGGGGAATTGTAATTCCTAAGGCATGCTGGAGCAAGTTGAGCAGATTGTTGGTAGTCCTGGGAGCTTTGAGGGGATTGGCGTATGAAAGTAAGGACCCGATGGTAAGAGACATCTCATGAAGACCTTTCATAGTCTCGGAGAGGTGGTGCACCACCTCTTCGGGAACATTCCCCTTCTCTTGGACCAGTGACAGGTGACCTTTGATTTCATCCAGGGTGCTGTTCAGTTCATGGGCCGCGCATAGAATAATCTTACCCATGATGCCCAGTTGTTCATAAAAAAGAAGCCTCTCCTGAAGTTGTTCCACTTTTTCTCTCTGGGGACACTATTCTCGGCGTTTAAGTGCCGCGTCGAATAGCATTAGTAGTGATAATTTTATTGCTTAAGGTGTCTCCGGTAATCGGTTGAAAAGTTCTCCAAAATATAATTCAAGCGGCTTATGTTATTTTCAATCGCCTCCCTGTCTAAATCCCGGTCAATATTCCAGCAGACCCTAAAGTGGTCTTTCAGATAGCGATCAACATTTCCTAATTCGGTTTTGAATCTTTTTTGGGTAAGATCCCAAAAATTTGCAGTTTTTTTCAGGAGGTCAAATTCGGTTTTATAGTCCGTGACACCACCTTCTTGAAACTCTTCAAAAAGAAAGGCCAGTTTTGGGAGGTATTCCGGATCTGACATCTGCCCCATGAGATCAGCAACCCCCAATATCTTACCCATCAGTTCATTCTCAAGGGAGGAAAATTTAATATCTTTTATACTTACACTGAGTCCTGTACATTTTATGCAATTTTTACAGAAGTAGAAATCCTCTGTTGCGTATCCTTTAAGAGCAAAATATCTTCGAGTAAAATCTATACTTCGTTTGATGTGAGTAAGTGTATACTTTGCACCAGTACCTGAAGTATCATCAACTTTCTGAATATATCCAGTATCATGCATAATAGCTGATATTAATCCAAAAATCATACTTTTTATTGATATCTTGTGTCCATTTATAAATGCCCCATGAATAATTTTAGTAAATTGCCATATACAATCTTCTGTGTGCCTAAGATCGTGATATTTGGTGTTACATTTTCGGTATCCAATAAAATCGCCATTGAATAACTTGACAATGTCATTAAAAACAGTCATGACCGAGGAAAAATCAAAATCAGGGAACATAATATGAATAATTTCCTTGACCTCTTTTATAATATTTTTAGGCCTAGTGATATCTTCATAGCTTTCTAGATTATTTATTGTCCATTGCATTTCAGTGGTCATCCTTTTCAAATTAACTAACCTACCTTTTAGTGGTTTTGTAAAGACATCATACCCTTATAGGAAGATTATCCCCTATGTTAGGCAAAAAGCGTGCCTGCAAAAATAATTTATTACAATTATATTTCTGAAAGGAATTAAATAGGTTAACCGCAATGAAAGTGACTAAAAGATCCCAAAAAACTGTAAAATTATCCCAATTGAATTTTTACACAAGTGTAAATTTTACACTATCATGTGAGAAGGAAGATACCAAACAAGCGGGCGGCTTTTGCCTTGTTTCCTGCCAAACGAGTGAGGGCTTACTTAATTTTTGGCCTTTTCTGACAGACCCAGCCAATTCGTAGTCCCCCGCTTAGGCGGCACCGCAAGTAAGGAATCCATTCCGCGGGGCTGACAGGCTAGTTGTGGGGCAATTGCAGGTTTGAATTGCCATGGCCATGTTTATGGTCGGAAGTTGACTCTATTTTCTAAATCTTGCCATTTCAAACACTTATCACCATGCCTTGAAAAATTGTAGGGATGAACTGCATATCGAAAGGGCCACCTAAGGTTAAGGGAGAAAGGGCCGTATGGGGCTCTCAGGTTGTTGTTTTGGGGAAAAAAGAGCCTCCCCAAGGAGGCGGGGGCCTGACGTTGATGCCTCACGAGGGCGAAAGAGTCTTGCGCGCCCGAAAGGCAACTAAAGAACCAAAGACGTGAGCCTGAAAGTCCTCAAAGCCCGCCTGGGCCGTGAGCCGGGACAGTTCCGAGACGGAAAAGACGTGCATGCCATGGGCCGTGCGCAGGTGCTGGCGGAAAGCCTGAAATTTGAAGAGGCCGCTCTCGCCAGCGATGATGGTAGTGGCTATCAGAAGCGCGCCGGGCTTTAAGGTTCGACAGATTTCCCGTAAACCCTGCAAAGGTTCAGCCAGAAGATGCAGCGCCACGCCGCACAGACCTGCGTCAAAGCAGCGGTCGGGAAAAGGCAAGGTCTCGGCCAGGGCCCGGGCAAAATGCACGGTATGGATCCTCTCCCGGCTGGCCAAGGCCGCACCCTGGCGCAGCATGCCCCAGGAAACGTCAATGCCGTAAATCTCCCGGCGGCGACCTGCCAGGCGGCGTCCCAGGGTGCCGGGACCGCAGGCCACGTCGAGGATGAGCCCAGAGACCTCCGCGGCCATGTCAGTAATCAGTCGAAGTACCCGGGGGTAAGATACCTGCCATCCTGCATAGATTTTGGCGCAAAGAGGATACGCGTGTTTGCTCTCATAAATATGGGCCACCCAATCAAACACTTTGACTCGGCGCAGGATCAGGTGAGGGCTGGCAGCCAGGTTTTCCCGGATAAAGTCCGGAATGCCGTCAACGATAGGGTACGCTACCGCGCAAGGGCCGCAAACGAACCGGCCACCGTTTTCCAGGGTGAGGTCCCCCCGGCATCTAGGACAGACATAAGGTGAAAAAGGAGCAGGTAACATAAAAGTCTCAGGGGGATGGAAGGTAAGTTTGGGGATCGGGCCGAGGTTGGTCTTCCCTGGCCACCTTTTCAATATTTTTCAAGAACTAGGCCGTTAAGCTCATCCGACCCAGGTAGGCCTCCAGCACCAAAGGGTTGACCCGCACCTCCTCCGGGGGACCGGAGGCGATCAGTTTCCCGCCGTCCAGGACCACCACCTGGTCCGCCACCCCCATGACCAGCTCCATGTCGTGCTCCACCAGGAGGATGGTTTTCCCCTGCTGCCGGAGCAGCCGCAGCAGCCCGGCAATCTCCGCGGTCTCCTCGGGGTTCAGGCCCGCCACCGGCTCGTCTAACAGCGTCAGGACCGGCTGGGACACAAAGGCCCGGGCCAGCTCCACCCGCTTCTTGTCTCCATACGGCAATACTCCGGCGGGAAGATCCGCCTTGTCCGTCAGTCCGAAGATGTCCAGGGCTTCCAGCGCCGAGAGCCGGAGCCGCCGTTCCTGGTGACGCAGGCCCGGAAGCCGGAGAAGGGCTTGAAACATGGAGCCTTGCGCCTGCACGGTGAGGCCGGTAAGCACGTTGTCCAGGACGTTCAGGCTGGGAAAGAGACGCAGGTTCTGGAAGGTGCGGGCGATCCCCAGCCGGGCCACCTGGTGGGCCGGGAGCCCCGCCAGGTTTTTCCCATTGAACCAAATGGCGCCCTGATCCGGCGGCAACACCCCCGAGAGACAGTTCAACAGAGTAGTCTTGCCCGCACCGTTGGGACCAATGAGGGCAGTCACCTGCCCCGCCGCGGCGCCGAAGCTCACCTCCCAAAGAGCCGGCAATCCACCGAAACGTTTGCTCACCCCTGAGATCTGAAGCAGGAGGGTATCTGGCAAATTTTCAGGAATCATTGGATAAAAAAATCGTTGAAAACCATTGCAAAACCCTAAACTTCAGTATCTTGTCATTCTGAGCGGAGTGAAGCATCCAGTATTCATTAAGTTCTAGACCCCTCACTTCATTCAGGATGACAACAAAATGGTTTGGCACGGACTTATGCGTTACAAAGCACTCCGGGCGGCCGCCCGGGCCAAACGGCGACGGGCCAAGCGAATCCTTATGTGGTCCCAAAGTCCGGTGACAAAGCCCTGAGGCAAAAACAGCAAAATCAACACCAGGATCAGGCCGTGGATGATGTCAAAGTAATTCTCCAGGGGTTCCAGGAAATAGGGCAAGATCACCACAAAGGTTACTCCGAATAGGGTCCCCCAGATGGAGCCCAGGCCTCCCACCACCACCATGATGACCAGGTCCAGGGATTTGAAGATGCTGAAGGCGTCCGGGTTGACATGGGTGTAATAGTGAGCGTAGAGGCTTCCGGCCACCGAGGCGAACACCGCAGAGAGCACAAACACCCGCACTTTGTCCCGGCGCACGTCCACCCCCAGGCACTCTGCGGCCTCTTCGTCCTGAGCCAGGGCGGCCAGCCCCCGGCCCACCCCGGTGCGCACCAGATTGAGGCACAGGGTTAAGGCTATCAGGGAAAAAGTCCATACCAGGTAGTGGAACTTGAAATCGGTGTTGAAACTGATCCCCCCCACAGACAGGGGAGGAATGCCCGAGAGGCCGCTGGGGCCTCCGGTGACCTCGTCCCACTGGACAAAAATGATGTGCACCGCGTAATTGAACCCCAGGGTGGCCATGGCCAGATAATGGCCGTGGAGCCTCAGGGTGGGAACCCCGATGACCAGGGCCACCAGACCCACCGCCACCGCCACCAGCAGCATGGTGGGCCACGGCGGCCACTGATAGGTGGCCGTGAGAATGGCGGAGCCATAGGCCCCCAGGCCGAAAAAGGCCGCATGCCCCAGGGAAATCTGGCCGGCATACCCGGTGAACAGGTTCAGGCCCAGAACCACGATGACGAAAAGCCCGATGTAGTTCAGGAGACCCAGGGTAAAAGGGTTGGTAAGCTGCAGTGGAGCCAACGAGAGCAGACCGGCGAGGCCGATAACCGTCAGGCCCGTCCGGTGCCGCCAAACATATGATTGGGTTCGTTGATAGACTCCCTTTGCCAAAGCCTTTTTATTCCCTTGCCATCATAAAGCCGCGGCTTTCATCCCGGCCTTGAAGGCTGCCAGATTACTCTCACGAAAACGGGGTGGGGAGTTTTCCCGGATAATCTCCTCCAGGAGGTCTTCCGTGCAAAAAAGCACCTTTCTCCCAGCGGCAAATCCGAGGATGATAAGATTGGCGGCTACCGGGGGCAAGCCGAGGCCAGCTGCCAGGCCCAAGGCGTCCAGGTTAAGGTATTCCCCCGGGGTGGTGCTGTTGACCACCAGGGTCCCCTCCGGCTTCAAATAATACCGGTGCACGGCCAGATTTTTTTCATGGAGGAACAGACCCACGTCCGCCGACCCGGCCGGGACTAAAGGCCCCCGATAAGGACCTGCCTTGACCATGGAGATGACCGTGCCACCCCGCTGGGCCATGCCATGAGTCTCGGAGGTGATAACCGGCAGACCCAAGGCCAGGGCCGCCTCCGCCAACAACCGGGTCAGAGTCACTGCCCCCTGACCGCCCAACCCGCTGACGATGATTTGTTGTTTCATATTATTAAGACCTTCGTTGCATGCGGGGGTATCCCTCGCCTGCAACGAAAACAAGTTTTAGTTGGGGGGAGGGCCAGGGAACACGGTTCCCTGCCCTCCCCCCAAGCCCCCCTCCCAACCCTTTGGGGGTTTTGCACTTGCCGGGACCAAAGTCCCGGCAAGTGCAAAAGGTTCTAACCCCCCTTAAGGGATTGGGGGAGGGGGTGTGGGGGAGGGGGTAAGTGGCTGCGCTCCTTAGCCCCCTCCCCCGCAATTCATTTCACCCTGCCCCACAATGGCCCCCTCCGGGCAGACGTGGATGCAGACGCCGCAGCCCACGCAGCGGACCTGGTCGATGTCCACCCGGCCGCTGACATCATCGAACACCAGGGCCGGGCACTCGAAGTTATCCAGGCAGTGGCGGCAGGCGATGCAGTACTCGGTTACCTCCATTTCGTAGACTGGCTGGGCTTTTCGGGCTTCCCGGTCCAGGAGGCAAGGGTGCCGGGCGATGAGCACCGCCACACCGCCCTCGGGGCTTCGGCAGAAGCGATCCGCTTCCTGAAGCAGGGCGGTCATGGCTGGGACGTCATAGGGGTCGCACTCCTCGAGAAATCTCACCCCGCAGGCCCGCACCAGGTCAGGAATATAGACCGGTTGCCCCTGGCTCACCCATGGCAGTGACGCCTAACTGGGGGGTGGGCTGGTGGCCGGTCATGGCCGTGGTGGCGTTGTCCAGGATCACCAGGATGAACCGGGCCCGGTGAAAGACCGCGTTCAGCAGGGCCGGGATGCCGGCATGGTAAAAAGTGGAGTCCCCGATGGTGGCCACAATGGTGGGGAACTCCTCCCCGGAATCAGCAAAGGCCCGGTAAAAACCTGCAGCCTGGCTGAGGCCCGCGCCCATGCAGTGGCAGGTGTCCACCGCGTTCAGGTTCAGGCCCAGGGTATAGCAGCCGATGTCGCTGGGGAAGATGCCTTCCGGAAAGGCCTCCCGGATGGCATAAAAGGCCGCCCGGTGACCGCAACCGGCGCACAGGGTGGGCCGGGTGCCGCCCCCTGCAGGACGGGCCTCAGAGGGTGCCGCCGGCAGGCCCAAGAATTTTTCGAGAATGGGGCGGAGGACCTCGGGGGTGAGCTCCCCTTCCCGGGGCACGGCCCGGTTTTGCCGGCCCTGGACCGGGGCCCCGGCCAACTGCAGTTCGATGACCGGATAGGTTTCCTCCAACACCAGGACCTGGTCGTACATGAAGCGCATGATATCCGACAAAGTCCCGGTGCAGGGGATAGGGCATGAAGACCTGATAAAAGTCTATTTTGCCCAGAAAACCCAGGTCTTCTAGAAGGTCCCAGGTGTGGGCGAAGGCCACCCCTGAGGCGACTGATGCAGGTCCCGGGGGAGGAACCGTCCCCAGGGGTGAGCAGTGGGGCGAAGGTCGGCTCCCGAGAGATGGCCTCTATTTTGTCATTGAGTTGCCGGTGCAACTCCCGCAAAAATTGGGGCGTGGCGCACCAGCGGCCGGGGTTTTTGTCGAAGCGGGCGGGGCGCTCCAGAGCGATCGGCGGCGCCACCGTCACGTTTTGCCGGGCGTGGCATACCCGGGTGGTGGGACGCAGCAGCACCGGGATTTCGTATTTTTCCGAAAGCTCAAAGGCGCTGGCCACGAAATTCTTGGCCTCCTGGGGGCAGGAAGGGTCCAGCACCGGCACCTTGGCAAACATGGCGAAAAAGCGACTGTCCTGTTCGGTTTGGGAGCTGTGAGGCCCGGGATCGTCTGCAGCGATGACCACGAAGCCGCCCGTGACGCCGAGGTAGGCCGAACGCAGGAAGGGGTCCGAGGCCACGTTCAGGCCCACCTGCTTCATGGACACCGCGGACCGCCGCCCGCCATGGCAGTTGGCCAGGGCCGTCTCATAGGCCACCTTCTCGTTCACCGACCACTCGGCGTGGAGGGCCACCCCTTCTTCTTTGGCAAAAGCCACCACCGACGCCAGAATCTCCGAGGCCGGCGTCCCGGGATAGGAGGCCGCCAGGGTGACGCCACACTCGACAATCCCCCTGCCGATGGCCTCATTGCCCATGAGGAGGCGATATTTATTGTTTTTCATAACCTTAAGTTCTCAATAGGATTTTTAAAAAAAACCTTACTCAGTAATTAATCATCCTACCGCCTAGTTATCAGACCTGTGGGCTTAATAAAGAGAACCAAAAGAAGAATTATAAAGGCCAAAACATCTTTGTAGGCACTGCTTATATACCCCGCGCCCAGGCTCTCCAGGAGACCCAGCATAAGGCCCCCCAAGATCGCCCCCGGGAAGGAGCCGAAGCCCCCAAGGATGGCGGCGGCGAAGCCCTTGAGGCCCAGGAGCACCCCCACATCATAGGCCAGGGTGGTTATGGGGGTGACCAGGCACCCGGCCAGGCCCCCCAGCGCGCCGGCCAGGGCGAAGCTGGCAGCCTTGACCCAGCCCACGTTCAAGCCCACCACCTGGGCCGCATGTTCATTGGCCGCTACGGCCCGCATGGCCAGCCCCAGGTTGGTTTTCCGAAAGAACAGCACCAACAGCAGAATGGCGGCGCTGGTGAGCACCAGGATCCACAAGGTCTGGGGCAGAATAGTGGCGCCCAGGAATTTCACCGGCAGTTCCCCGGTCAGGGGTGGGACCGCCATGCGGTTTTTCCCCCAGATGAGCTTCATTATGCCTCGAAGAACAATGGAGAGGCCGATGGTGAGAAAGATCAGAACCAGGTGGCTTTTGGTCCTGGCCGGGCGAACCCCCAACGCCTCCACCACCAGACCTATGAGGGTCACTCCGATCACTGCCAGGATCAGGGCGGCGGGCATGGGGAGGCCCCCCGCAAACAGGGCGCTGAACAGGAGCATTCCCCCCAGGGAAACGAAGTCCACCTGGGTGAAATTGACGATGCCCATGGTGTTGTGCACCACCCCGAAGCCCAGGGCCACCAGGGCATAGATGGCCCCGCTGGTGAGGCCGGCGAAAATAAACTGGACGAGGTCGTGGAGACTACCCATGAAACTTTATAGTAGGCGCGATTTCTTAAGCCAACTTTAAAAAAAATAAAATATCCGAAGGGATATGGTGTGGCAAGGGAAAAGAAGGTGAATGACTCTACGGCCACCTCCCGGTTGATGGCAGCTAATAGATTTTTAAAATTGTTGCGCCCTTCCTTCCATTAGGAGAATGAATTATGATGGACTGATTGTTAAGGATGTCTTATGGCCCATCACCATCACCAGCAAGGTTCACCCGTCCTCGTTCAGTCTCACCTCGCTTTACGGATCGTAACCTTGAACCGTCCCCAGGTGGTGAACAGTCTCAACCTGGAGATGGTGCGCTCCCTCCGCCAGGTCTTGGAGGAGGCCCGGGAGGCGCCATCGGTGAAAGTGGTGCTGCTAAACGGTGCTGGGGACCGGGGCTTTTGCGCCGGGGGAGATCTGAAGGCCCTGGCCCAGGTCGTGAGGAGCCGAGACTGGGAGCGGGCCCTCCAATTTTTTCGGGAAGAGTATGAATTGGACCTCCTCATCCACCGATTTCCCAAGACAGTGGTGGTTCTGGCTGACGGCATCACCATGGGCGGCGGCCTCGGATTGGCCGCAGGTGCTGACCTGGTCATCGCTACGGAACGCACCCATATGGCCATGCCCGAAACCATTATCGGCTTCTTCCCGGACGTGGGGGCCACCGGTTGGCTCTTTACCAAATGCCCCCCGGGATACCCGGAGTTATTGGGCCTGACCGGGATGGAAATGGTGGGCCGGGAAGCAGTGCGGGTAGGGCTGGCCACCCATTTTATCCCTTTGCGGAACCTGCAAGAATTCCTGGCCGGTTTCCCTTCTTTGGCGGCCCGACTATCGGATGACAAAGGTAAGGCTACAACCCAGCTAAACGATTCCCTCGGATTGCGGTTTGCCTTAACCATCCAACCTAATCCGGAGCGGAACGCCTGGGTGAAGGTCCACTTTGCCGGAAAAAACTCGGTGGCGGATATCATCGCTTCTCTTCACCGCGACCCCGAGCAAGATCAGTTCTGTCAAGAAATCTCCCGGCGCCTGTCGGTGCGCTCGCCTACAGCACTGACCTTGACCCTGGCCCTCTTACGCTGTCATGAGGGCCGACCTCTGGAAGAGGTTTTCGCGGGGGAGGCCAAGGCCGCAGCCTGGATTATCCGGCAACCCGACTACCTAGAAGGTATTCGGGCGCGTATTTTGGACAAAGACCATCGCCCTCACTGGCAACCGGCAACCTTGGAGGAAGTCCAACTAGACATTTAAGAGAGGAGGAGCACATGGCTTATAACACGATATTATTTAACATTGATGAGGGCATCGCCACCCTGACCTTCAACCGACCGGAAAAACTGAATGCCATGAGCCGGGAGATGGCCGGGGAAGTCGGGGAAGCGCTGGCGGAAGTAACCCAGGACCCTACAATCAGGGCTCTCGTCCTTGCCGGCCAGGGACGGGCCTTTATGGCTGGCGCGGACGTCAAGAATTTTTTGGGAATGGAGCCTCTTACCGCGCGCCGCTTTGCCGAGCGGGCTCAGGCTTTGCTCTCCCGCCTGGAGAGCCTTGAGATACCGGTTATCGCGGCGGTGCATGGCTTTGCCTTAGGAGGAGGGTTTGAAGTGGCGTTGTGCTGCGACTTCATTTACGCGGCGGAGAACACTAAATTCGGGTTCCCCGAAATCACCCTGGGCTTCATCCCCACCCTGGGCGGCACCCAGCGTCTGGCCAGACTGGCGGGCCGCAGCGCCGCTAAAGAAATCTGCATGACCGGCCGGATGCTGGACGCCCAGGAAGCCCGGACCGCCGGCATCGTGGCCCAGGTCATTCCGGAAGAAAAGCTTATGGAGGAGACCCTGCAGACGGCCCAGGCCCTGGCCGCGAAAGGGCGGGTGGCTTTGAGGGGCGTCAAACAGGCCATCGACCGGGGAGCCGATCTGGACTTGCACACCGGTTGCGCCCTGGAAATCGACCTGTTCACCCTCTGCTTTGCCAGCCCCGACGCCCAGGAGGGAGTAAAGGCCTTCTTAGAAAAGCGGCAGCCGGTGTTTAAGGGAGAGATGGCGTAGTTCTTTTTTGGGGGAGGGCAGGGACTTGAGGTCTCCACCGTCCCCGCAAACTCCCCTACCCATCACCTTTAACCGGGAGCACAGGCATCTTGCCTGTGATGCACAGGCTGGAAGCCTGTGCTCCCGAATAACGAGGTGGGGGAGGAAGCAGGGGTTTCGACTCCTGCCCCCTCCCAAAAAACTTATCACTTCTTCCTGCCAATAAGGATGCTGGTCTGGGGGCTGGTGGGTTTGTGCACCGGTGTACTCAGGCCGGCTTGCACCATCATGGCGGCCACTTCCCGGTGGGTGTAAGCGCGGCCCCCGGGGGTGACGGCCAGCATGTGCACAGAAAACAGCGCCGCTTCCGGAGGGCTGATGAGGTCGTCGTTCAGAAAGAAGTCCTGGATGACCACCTGCCCCTCGGAATTCAGGGCCTTGACACTCTGGTCGATGATGAGGCGACACTGCTCCTCGGTGTGGCTGTGGAGTATCTGGGAAATCCAGATGAAGTCGTAGCCCGAACCGATATTGTCCTTGAGAAAATTCCCGGCCAGGGTGGTGATGCGATCCGCCAGACCGTGGCGGCGGATATTCTCTTTAGCAATTTCAATGGGTTGGGGGAGGTCGAAAACCGTGGCTCTAAGGCTTGGGTTACCCTGGGCAAAGGTAATGGCATAGGTAGCCGGACCGCCTCCCAGATCCAGGAGGTGCTCTACCCCGGTAAAGTCCAGCTGGGAGGCCACCTGGGGCGCCAGGTCCCGGGCGATGGCGTGCATGCCCCAGATGAAATCTCGAACCCATTCTTCATCAGGATCAGGCACCCGGTCCAGCCAGCGTTCGGATTTGGCCATGTCGGCGTGTCCCCGCTTCACCGTGTCCTCGAGATCGGACCAGCCCCACCAGGTGTGGTGGAGATGCCGCACAATGGCCCCCCGGTAATCGTCCTTGCTCCGCACCAGATACTGGGAGGTGAGCTCGCCGTTGCGGAAGCGCTCACCTTCTTTGACCACCAGTCCTAAGGCCGCCAGAGCATTGAGGATGATTCCCACGGCTCGGGGATTAACTTCCACTCGTGAGGCGATTTCCTCGGCAGTACGGGATTCCTCAAGGTGATTGAACATTTCCAAGTCCTTGGCCACCATGATAATCTTGGCAGGCCGAAAGCCCCGGACAAAGTCCATGAGCTTTTGAAAGTCGCCTCCAGGGGGTTTGGTCATGGCTCACTCCTCATTTTCGGGGTTCCTCAACCCCGTTGAGTTTTCGCTCCTTTCCCTTACGGTGGTACATCTCCAGGCGCCGAATCCAGACGTACAGGGTCTCCCGGAAGTAATAGGCCAGACCCGCCAGGACCAGACAAATCCCCACCAGGATAAAGCTAGTCCAATAGTTACCCTGATAAACCTGGGCCCCTTGGAGAGTAAGCATCAGGGTGCCAGGGAGTCTCCCGATGGTGCAAACTACCAGAAAGACCCGGAGATCCATGGAACTTAACCCCAAGATTAAGCTCAGGTAATCCTTGGGAAACCCGGGAATAAGAAAAAGAAAGAAGGCTACCAGAGCCCCCTGGCGCTCCATGAGAAAGTCGAAGCGCTGCATGACCTCGGGGGAGACCATCCGGGTGACAAAGCGCTTCCCCAGCCAATGGCCCAGGAGAAACGCGGCCGTGGAGCCCAGGGTGAGCCCGATGGTGGAGTACAGCAGGCCCAGGGGCACCCCGAAGAGGATGCCGCCGATGAAGCCGGTGGCTTCCCCCGGAATGGGGGCCAGGATCACCTGCAAGGCTCTGAATGGCGATAAACAGGAGGGGGGCCAGGAGGCCGGCGGCCTCGATGGCGGCCTTGACTCGGTCTTTGTCCGTCAAGAAATCATAATAGGGCGACATCCAGGCCCACAGGGGGGCCCAGAATTGTACTGCCAGGTACAGGCAGAGCCCGGTGATCGCCAGGGCAGCCAGGAGCCACACGGTTTTGTGGTTGCGGGCCGACGAAGGTTCTGGCACGTGCATGGGCTTTGCTGCAGGCAGGGAGAGGCTGAAGGTGTGTTGCGGGTTCCCAGCCATGCCAGAGCATTATACCTTTTTTGGGGAGATGCACCAGAGGTGGTAACTCTTTTCACTGCCCTTATGGTGTTTTTTTACCGCGGACGATTAGGATTTTCCTCCCTTGCATTAATGACTCTGACGCCAACGGACCCGGCCCCCCTGGCCTCTTCCCCGACGTCTGGTTCCCAGGCGCTCCCCTGGCGACTACCCCGGCGGGCCAGTTCCTCCCTGATACCAGTAAGCACCCGGGACTTGTCCCGGCACCAGGCCGGGGCCACCAGTTCCTCCGGGTGGGGATCGCCGGTGAGGCGATGGATGACCAGGTGGGGCGGCAGCAACTCCAGAAAGTCAGCTACCAGATTGATATATTCCCCTTCCTCCAGAGGGCGGTAGTTTCCAAGCCGATACAGATCCTCCAGGCCCGAACCCTGGACAATGTAAAGTAAATGAATTTTTACGCCCTGGAGCGGCAAATTGCTCAGATACCGAGCCGTGGCAGCCAGTTCCGCCGGTCCTTCTCCGGGGAGCCCCATAATGACGTGGGCCACTATCTCCAAACCCCGGGCCGCGGCAGCCGTGGCCGCCTGGGTAAAACAAGTCACGTCATGGCCCCGGTTGATAAGTTTCAGGGTATTGTCGTGGGCCGATTGCAGCCCCAACTCCAGCCAGAGGAGACGAGTCTGGGAAATGTCCGTTAATAAATCAAGAACCTCAGACGACAGGCAATCCGGCCGGGTGCCGATACTCAAACCCACCACCTCCGGGAAGGCCAAGGCCTCATGGTACAAAGCCTGGAGGGTTTCCAAGGGGGCATAGGTGTTGGAAAAACTTTGGAAATAGGCAATGAAGCGGGAAGCCCCATAGCGCCGGGACAACCGGGCCATGCCCTCTTCAAGCTGCTCCGTGATGCTCAAACCCCGGGCCCAGGCCCCGGTGCCGGAGCCCCGGGTGTTGCAATAGAGGCAGCCCCCCACCCCCACCCGGCCGTCCCGGTTAGGACAGGTAAGCCCGGCGTCCAGAGTGATTTTCTGGACTCTGACACCGAAGCGCTCCCGGAGATAGGAGTTGAGATCGCGATAGGGTAACGCCGCATTCACGCCAAATCTCCCCAGGCATATTGTATTAGCGCCACAACAGTCAGCGCTGCAGTCTCTACCCGGAGACGGCGGGGCCCGAGACTCACCACCTGAAAACCCGCCTTCCGAGCTTGGGCCACTTCTTCAGTGCTAAAACCTCCTTCCGGACCGATGAGGATCCGCACCCCCGCCGGCCGGGGGCGGCTGAGACAGGCCAGCAAGCCGCCACCCCGATCCGCTTCGTAACACAGGAATTTCACTTCCTCCGGACCATCCAGGACTGCCGGAAAATCTTGCACCGGGGAAATTTCGGGGAGAAAAAGTCGCTGGCAGGATTTTAAACTTTCCTGAGCCTGGCGCTGCCAGCGAGAGTAACGACGGGCGGCCCGTTCATGAGCAATTTTTTCCGCGTAGATGGAAAAAAAAGGAATGAGCCGTTTCACTCCCATTTCCGTGGCCTGCCGCACCACTTGGTCCATCGCCTCTCCTTTGGCCAGACCCAGACCCAGAGTTACCTCCAGAGGCGATTCCACCTGAGATAAGACCTCTCCCTCCAGTTGAAGTACCGCTCCTTCTGACTCCAGAGCCTCCACCACCGCAGCCGCCGCCCTCCCCCGGCCGTCACACACTTCCACCCGGGCCCCCACGTTGAGACGCAGCACCCGGGCCAAGTGGTGGGTCTCCTCCCGGTCCAACACCACCCTGTCCCCCGCCCAGCGCTCCGGGGGGGCAAAAAATCGCCGTAGATTGGTCATGGTTGGTTAGGTTGGGGGAGGGGGACTTGGGGCAAGGGCAGGGAGTTGCGCTCCCCCGATCCTCCCCTCAAATTACAAATATTAAGGTCTCCGCAAAATCAACGCGCTCCATTCTTCCAGGGTGAGGTGGCCGGCTTCGGTGAGACCGTACTGGGAGAAGCGAGAAATCACAGCCGGTATGTCCTGGGTGAGAAAGCCGGAGATAATCAACGCTCCTCCCTGAAGAGTTCGGCCGGCCAAAGACTCAGCCCAATGAGCCAGGTCAGCGGCAGTGAGATTGGCCAGGATCAGGGCGAACTGCTGACGCAGGGCATTGAGGGGCGTGGTTTCCACCCAGATCGCTTCTTCCAAGGCGTTCAGCCGCACGTTTTCCAGGGCTGCGGCCACGGCCTCCGGGTCGATATCAATGGCCAGCACCCTCGCCCCCATCCGGGCCGCAGCCAGGGCCAGAATCCCGGAACCGGTGCCCACGTCCAGGACCTGCCAGGGTCCCGGCGCCAGGGGCAGGGTCAAATCCTCCCAGACCTGCTCCAGGGCTTGCAGGCACAACAGGGTGGTGGGGTGGCGGCCGGTGCCGAAGGCCATGCCCGGATAGATGGTGACCACCGTTTCCCCAGGGGCGGGAGGATAATCCTCCCACGGGGGCCGGATGATCAGGCGCGGGGTCACCTTCAGGGGCTTGAAGTGAACCTTCCAGGCTTCGGCCCAATCTTCCTCTGCGGCCTGGCGCACCTCCAGCCCCAAGGGATAGAGGTCGTGCGAGCTCAGGCGGGCCAGGTAGCGCTGCAGTTCATTCTGCTGCCAGGACCCGAATTCTTCGGGACGGAAAAAGGCACGGACCACCACTCCCTCATCACCCGGGTCTTCCTCAATGATCACCCCGCGACCACTGAATTCAGTAAGGAAGAGGGAGCCCTCTTCCTGCATGCGGGCCGGTACCAATAGACGCACCTCTATCCAGGTTTTTGCTGTCATTGAAACCAATTATACTGATGGCAGGGATGCGGCGCAATCCGGGTTCACAAGTTTCGTCCAGATGGCGTTAGGCCGTTGTTGGGAAAGGACTGGTAAGCTTTCCCAGGATCGTTTCCGGCAAGGAATCCCGTTTTTGGGGCGTAACGGTAATTAACTGGGCTCCCTCTTTGCTTTTCAGGCGGGAGATTAAGCCGCCGCCCTTGGCGGCCACCGTGACCAGCAGCGGCAGGGGAGCCACCCAGAGGCGCTCCATGGCCGCCACGAACCGGGGGGAGAGGCATTCCATCTTGCCCACTTCATCCACCACGATGAGCTCGATCCCCGGGGCCGGCTCCATGGACGGCAAAGCCACCCGGTGGAGCCCCGTGAGGTCTACCCCGTACTTCCCCACCCGGTGGGGACCGGGAAAGTCCACGTGGCTGAGCCAGGCGATCTTGCCATCCAGGGTGACAATCTCGAAGCCCACCCGCCGCCCGGCCACCCGCACTTCCCTGGTAAAAAAACCCGCAACCCGCCCCGGAAAATTCTTTGTAACCCGGCGCACCACCGTGGTCTTGCCGCACTGCGGCGGCCCGGTGAGGAGGAGGCGAGGCGGAGGATTTTTCCGGGGAGAGGGCCGGGATCCCGAAGTCCCTGCCCTCCCTCCAGGTCCCCCTAACCATCCACTTTCACCGGGAGCACAGGCATCTTGCCTGTGCAGCACAGGCTGGAAGCCTGTGCTCCCGAATAGAGGGGTTGGGGGAGGGGGTTTGGGGGAGGAAGCAGGGGTCCGCGATCCCTGGTCCCCTCCCCCAAATGCATTTTCCCTCCCCATCACCGTCCCTCGATCTGGCGCACCACGGGGAGGATCCAGGGAAGGAGGGCGAACGCGGGCCAGGCGGCCAGGAAACTCAGAAAAAAGAACTTGGCATATCCGAAAGAGCCGGCCCCCAGTCCCCCCAGGTAGCCGAAGATCCTGGCGCTGAAGCTGAAGAGCATAGCGAAAAAGGCATAGTGCATGGCGCTGAACCGCTTATCGCACAGGCTCATGAGGAAGGCCAGGAAGGCTGCGGTGCCCATGCCGGAGGTGATGCTCTCCCCCTGGGAGGCCAGGTAAATTGGATACATCGGCACGGTTTTTTCCAGGAAGGGCACCGTAATTTGGAACAGGGCATAACTTCCCCATCCCGGGGAGGGCCGCGGCCCAATAGCCCAGGTTGGAAAAGGCCTGCAAAGCCCCCATGGTCCACAGACCCGTGCCGATGCCCCAGCGGGTGGTGAGCCAGCCCCCCAGGAGGCCTCCCAGGATGGTGGCAAAAGAGCCGAGCATTCCCGACACCAGGCCGAATTGGGTGCCGCTGAAGCCCATGTCCTTCCAGAAGGGGCTCACCATGGAAGCCATGAGTGCATCCCCGGCCTTGAAGGTCAAAGTAAAAATGATGATGGCCCAAAAATAGGGGAGAGCCCTGAGGCCGCGGGACGCCTCCAGGATTTGGCCGATGCCCCTTGAGTTGCTGGGGTTTTCCTGAAAAACCCGGAGGCGGGGCAGGCGAAAAGGCTTAAACACCAGGATGGTGACCACCATGGCTGCCATCACCACCGCGACGCCCACGAAGGCGGGCTGCCAGCCCACCCAATCGCTCACGATAAGCAGGCCCGAGCCTGCGGCCAGAGCCCCCACCCGGTAGGCGCCATTTCGCACCCCATTGGCGAGACCCAGTTCCTTGGTCTCCAGGAGATCTATGGTATAGGCGTCCACCGCCAGATCCTGGGTGGCCGAGGCCAGGCAGAGAAGGCCCGTCAGGACCCAAAATTGCCAGGAAACAGGCTGGGTGACGAACTGGGCCATGGCCAGCAGGCACAGGACGATGGCCCCCTGGGCCGGCACCAGCCAGGCGGCCCGGGAACCGAAACGGTCCACCAGGGGGCTCCAGAGGATTTTGAAGCTCCAGGCCAACCCCAGCAGGCTCAAAAAGCCGATGTGTTCCAGGGGCACCCCTTGCCCTCGTAAGAAAAAGGACAGGGTGGACACTACAAACCCATAGGGCACCCCTTCGGCAAAATACAGCACCCCCACCACCACGAGCTTCAGGGTGAAGGACATATCCCGATAATTCACACTGGAGGTGGGCATCTTTTTAAGGACTTGGGAAAGGGGGTTTGAAGAGAGGACCGCGGCCAGCGCCTTCCCCCGATCCTTCCCTCAAACCATCAGGTGCTTAATTGCTCTCCGATCTTCTGAGCGGCGGTGAGCATAGTGGGGCTCAACTCATAAGGCGGTCTCCCGGTCAGGTCGGCTTCGATGACTTTGTCATCATAGGGAAGAAACCCCAGAATGGGGAGGTCGGAGATGTTTTTCTTGAGGAAGGCCTCGTCCTCGGGCCCCCGAACTTTGTTGCCCACCACCACCACTTTGGTAAGGCCCAGGTCGTTGGCTAGTTTTCGCACGTGCTGGGCCGTTTCCACACTACGGCGGCCCGGCTCCACCACCACGATCAGGCGGTCCACCCCCCGGGTGGTGGCTCGGCCCAGATGCTCAATGCCCGCTTCCATATCCATGACCACCACTTCGTCCCGGAACAAGACCAGATGCGTCATCAAGGCCTTGAGCATAACGCTCTCCGGGCAGATGCAGCCGGCCCCGCCTTTTTTCACGGTGCCCATAACAATAAGCTTAATACCATCCAAATTCCGAGAAAACTTGTCGGGGATGTCATCCACCTTGGGATTCATCTTGAAAAAGCCACCCATCTTTCCGGGCTCGGACTCAGTGCGTTCCTGCACCAGATCCTTTAACTCACTGATGGGGGTGATGCTGCCGGGGTCCGGAATGCCCAAGGCCAAGGCCAGATTGGCGTCCGGATCGGCGTCCACGGCCAAGACCTTTTTGCCCTGGTCCCGGAAATACTTGATCAACAAAGCAGCCAGGGTGGTCTTCCCAACTCCCCCCTTACCACTGATAGCAATTTTCATGGATAATCCTCCTTGAAAGGTTGGTTTGGGGGGAGGGCCAGGGACCTGAGGTCCCTGCCCTCCCCCCAAGCCCCCCTCCCAACCCGCAGAGGGTAGCCTGAGCAACCGGGGCTTTCAGCCCGGGTTACTCAGGCTTATTCTTTCCCCCTAAGGGGTTGGGGGAGAGGGTGTGGGGGAGGGGGCAGGGGTCAGCGACCCCTGGCCCCCTCCCCCTCAAAAAAACTCTAAGCCGCCTGAGGTGGGGGCGGCAGGTGGATGTAGGTACACATGCCTTTGGCCACCAGACGGGTGCCCTGGGTCACTTCCACCTCTCCCAGGGACAGGGTGCGGCCCCTTTTACGGATGTGGGCCTGGGCCTCGAGGACACCGTGCTGGGCCGGGGCCAAAAAATTAATTTTCATTTCCACCGTGCTGATCATCTCCCCCTCGGACACCAGGGAAAAGAGCGCGTAAGCCACCGCCTCGTCGGCCAGGGCGGCGATGACCCCGCCCTGGAGGAAGCCCTGGGAATTGTGGAAATCCGGGCGAATTTCCAGAGTGAAACGAGCATACCCTTCTCCCAGTTCCGGGACTTCGACGCCCATAAAAATAACAAAGGGGTTGTGGGCCAAACGCTCCCGGAGAATCGCCTCTACCTCTGCTGCTAGAGGTTTGACCTCCCGTTTCATCACAACCTGCCTTTTATAACATGGTGACTGAGGAAAGTTTTGGCAAGTTCAGGGCTTAATTTCCCTGCCTTTACCCTTAATTTTTGAGGCCAGACTTCTGCCAAAACTGCAATCTCGCTCGGTGCAACGGAAAACTCACTCGTTAAAATTCGTAGAATCCCAATTGATTAAGCACTTCGGCATGGTCGGTTTGGATGAGGGCCATGTCTTCCAGGCGCACGCCTCCCCAACCGGAAAGGTAAATTCCCGGCTCTACGGTGACAATGCTCCCGGCCTGCAAGACGGTATTTCGTTCTTTTACCGGGCTCAAGCTGGGAGCTTCATGCACCGCCAGGCCCACACCGTGGCCCAGGGAGTGGCCGAAGGCCTCACCGTAGCCCGCCTGGGCAATAAATTCCCGGGCCAGGGCGTCGCCTTCCAGGCTCTCCATGCCGGCCTTGAGACCTGCCTCGGCCCGGGCCTGGGCCTGGCGCACGATGGCATAGATTTCTCGGAATCGCTCCGGGGGCTCCCCCAGGATGAGGGTCCGGGTAAGGTCGGCGCAGTAGCCCGAGACCCGGGCCCCCAGGTCAATGATGATGGGTTCCCTTTCCTTTATCAGATAATCCCCGGGGCGATGGTGGGGCCGGGCGCTGTTGGCCCCGGCGGCCACAATAGGGGGGAAGGCCAGGTCCGCGGCCCCTTCTCCCCGGAACCGCCGCTCGATCTCCCAGGCCACCTGGCGCTCGCTGAGGCCCGGGCGGAGGAAGGGCACCACCTCCGTTAATACTTTCTCAGTGAGGGTCAGGGCCTGGCGCACCGCTGACACTTCCTCGGCGCTTTTCACCTCCCGCAAGCCTTCCACCAGCCCCTCGGTGGGCGCCCATTCCACCTGGAGGCCGGCCTCTGCCGCGGTTTGGGTGAGGCGCTGGTATTGACCGAAAGGCATGTAGGCGGTCTCAAAGCCCAGGCGGGCCATCTGGAGGACTCCCAGTTGCTCGGCCAGGACCGCGCCCAGCCCAGATTTGTAGATCAGGATGTCGTATCCCGAGGCCTCGGCCTG
The DNA here is from genome assembly GCA_963709285.1 of uncultured delta proteobacterium. Classification (GTDB taxonomy): domain Bacteria; phylum Desulfobacterota; class Desulfobaccia; order Desulfobaccales; family 0-14-0-80-60-11; genus JBGSLA01. The sequence continues at coordinate 445,609 of CAVPVR010000001.1, forward strand.
GGCCCACTCCAGGTAGCGAAAGTCGGTAAAAAGCAACGCCGCGTCCCGGGTGATTAGAAGAGAGCCGCAAGACTCATGGATCACTTCCTCCCGGGCGGTGAAGCCGCTGAGATAGCGCCGGTTGTCGGGGCCGGAAACGAGCAGGGCGTCCAGGCTCTGGGCGGACAAAAGGTCCCGCAGGGCTGCCAGCCGATTTCTGGTGACGGAGGTGACCATAGGTTGCATTGTGAAAAAAACCCACGGTAAAAGCAAGCTGCAAGGCCTTTTTTCCGTTAAAGAAAATAACCCTCTGTTTCGAAAAGGAAAGAAAAAAGGGCAAAAGAAAGGTGTACCTGGGGGAAGGCTCGAGTCATGGAAAAAGCCATCGACTACCGCATAAAAGTCCTGATTGTGGACGATTTCGCCACCATGCGCAAGATTGTCCGGAACATCCTGAAGCAGATCGGTTTCGAGGACATCTCGGAGGCCGAGGACGGCAATGACGCCCTCCGGGTGCTCAAGGATGAGGCGGTGGGTTTGGTGATCACCGACTGGAACATGCCCAACATGAGTGGCCTCGACCTGTTGCGAGAGATCCGCAAAAATCCTCAAACCGCAAAACTTCCAGTTTTGATGGTAACAGCCGAAGGTCTCAAAGAGAACGTCATAGAAGCCGTAAAAGCCGGAGTGAACAATTACGTGGTAAAACCCTTCACCGCCGAGGTTATCCAGGAAAAGATCGTATCTATTTTTAAAAAACAAGCCGGTGCCTGACATACACACCTTCTCAAGGCCGGGAGATTTATTTTGGCAGACAAGTCTCCAGATTCTCAAAACTTGGTGACACTCCTTGAACAATTGGCTCTCAAGGTAATGATGCTGGAGGAGGACGATGTCCAGGGCCTGGGCGTTTTCCTCACCCAGTTGGAAGAGCTGCAGGCCCAGGTCTCCCAGGTCCAGGACCTGGCTCCTCTTTTTCAGCAGATGACCGAGGTGGGACAGCGCCTGGTGCTGCAGGAGATGGAGACTACGGCTCAGGCCCTGGAACTGCTGGGCCAGGGGGTGGCTCTCCTCCAAAGGTGGGCCCGTGATGCGAAGTGGCCCCCCGCCGGTGAGGCCTGGGAGAATTACTGCCGTCTGGCCCAGGAACTCGACCTGGGAGAGATCGCGGCAAGCTCACCCCCTCCGGCTGAGACTCCGGCGGCCCCGGTCTGGGATGACCCTCAGTTGGTGGCCAACTTTTTGCCGGAGGCCCAGGAACACCTGGAGGGCATCGAAACCCACCTGGTGCATCTGGAGCAGCACCCGAACGACCTGGAGTCGGTGAACGCCATCTTCCGGCCCTTTCACACGTTAAAAGGGGTGGCCGGCTTTCTCAATCTGGCCCAGATTCAGGAACTGAGCCACGAGGTGGAGTGGCTCCTGGACCGGGTGCGGGAGGGCCAGGTCATGGTTTCCACCGAACTGGTGAACCTGGTCCTGGCAGCGGTGGATCTCTTGAACAGGATGCTCGCCGATTTGCGAGAGGCTTTGGCCGCGGGGCGGGGTCTCGCCACCTTCGACCTTGAGCCCATCAAAACCAGGATCGCCCAGTTAGACAATACCTCTTCCCAACAGAAGCCCCGACTGGGGGACATCCTGGTGGAACAGGGAGAATTGTCCCCTGAAGAGTTACGTGCAGCCCTGGAACGTCAGAAGTCCATGGAGGATTCCCCACCGTTAGGGGAGATGTTGATCCAGGAAGGCAAAATAGCCCCTCAGAAAGTGGCCCAGGCCTTGGTGACTCAGTTGGCCGAGGCCAAACCGGCAGGCGAGGGGGTAGTGCTGGACACGGTAAAGGTGAACCTGGCCAAGGTAGACAACCTGGTAGACCTCATGGGGGAGTTGGTCATTGTCCAGAACCAGGTGCGCCAGAACCAGAAGATCGGGGCCTTGGCAGACCAGAAGCTGGAGCGGGACCTGGGGCAGATGGCCCGCATCACCTCAGAAGTACAGAAAATATCCATGTCCCTCCGGATGGTGCCCATCGGTGCCACCTTTCGCAAGATGGTGCGTCTGGTCCGGGACCTGTCCCTCAAAATGGAAAAAGATGTCAACCTCCATTTGGAAGGCGAGGACACTGAAATCGACCGCAGCATGGTGGAGGCCTTCTACGACCCCCTGGTGCACCTGGTGCGCAACTCGGTGGATCATGGCCTGGAAACCCCGGAGGAGCGTCAGGCTCAGGGCAAAACCACCACTGGACACCTGTGGCTCCGGGCCTTTCACCAGGGGGGTGACATTATCATTGAAATCAAAGACGACGGCCGAGGTCTCAACCGAGAGTCCATCCTGGCCAAGGCCACCGAACGGGGTCTGGTGCCTCCCGGGCAAACCCTGAGCCCGGAAAAGATCGACCATCTCATCTTTGAACCCGGTTTCAGCACAGTCCAGACGGTGACCGAAATTTCCGGTCGCGGGGTGGGCCTGGACGTGGTGAAGCAGACCATTACCCATCTGCGGGGCAAGATCGACATCTTCTCCAAACCAGGGGAAGGCTGCCGCGTCCTCCTGCGCCTGCCCCTGACCCTGGCCATCATTGACGGCATGGTGGTGCGGGTGGGGAGCGAACGCTACATCCTTCCCACCGGGGGAGTACAGGAAACACTGCGCCCCGGGCCTGACGACTGCTTCACCGTCAAGGCAGAAGGAGAACTCATCCGGGTGCGGGACAAGCTTATGCCCCTGGTGCGCCTGCACCGGCTTTTCGGAGTAGGCAACGGAGCGGTGCCTCCCTCCGAGGCCCTGGTGATGGTGGTGGAGCATGAGGGTGAGAAGCGGGCTCTCCTGGTGGACGACATCCTGGGCAAGCAGGAGATTGTCATCAAGTCTTTGGGGCACTTTTTTAAGAACTTAAAGGGCCTGGCCGGGGGCACCATTTTGGGGGATGGCCGGGTAGGCCTGATACTGGACCTGGCGGGCCTGTTCCGCTTGGAAGATAAAGCTGCCTGAAAGCCCAGGCAAAGCCAGGATTCAGGCTCAGATAAACCGGAAAAAACCGGGCCTCGCAGTGACCAGCGTATGGTGGTGACCCTGGTCCCTGGACCTACCTGTCCGGCTCCGGAAAAAGTCATTCCCCGGGGCGGTGATCTTTTTAAGGATTTTTAACCTTTACACCGATATGTGACACAGGGATGGGGAAAGCCCTCTTGGTGAACAAGGAGACGGAACATGACCCAGGCAGCCCTGGCAATGGACCAGGAGAGCCAAGCCCTTCGTGAGCGGGAAGGAAAGTATCTCACCTTCACCCTAGCCAACGAGGATTATGGCCTGGAAATCATCAAGGTGCGGGAAATCATCCGTATTCTGGATATCACCGCCATCCCTCAGACCCCACCCTTTATCAAAGGCGTCATCAACCTCCGGGGGCGGGTGGTCCCGGTGATCGACCTCAGACTCAAGTTCGGGCTTCCCCCCATGGATTACGGGGAACGCACCTGCATCATTGTGGTGGAGGTGACCAGCGAAGTGGGCTCGGTACAGGTGGGAGTGGTGGTGGACTCGGTATCCGAAGTGTTAAACGTCAGCGGCGCCGACATCGAAGCGGCCCCTAGTTTCGGATCCCGCCTGGACACCAGCTACATTCTGGGCATAGCCAAGGCTCGGGGAACCATCAAAATTCTCCTGAATATCGACCTGGTGCTGAGTCCTGAGGAATTAACCGGGCTCGGGGCCTTGAGGAACTGAGGCCAGGGGGTGTCCATGGCGACGTATTCCGGCAGCGTGCTCCAGCCAACGGGAAAGACCCGGGGGGCCTGTCCGCCGGGATCCGCTGCCGGCCTGCAATTCTCCGACACCGAATTTTCCCGCCTCTGCCGCCTGGTCCACCGGCACGCCGGCATCCACCTCAGCGTGCACAAAAAGGAGTTGGTCCGGGCCCGCCTCATGAAAGTTCTGCGAGCCCGGTCCCTGGAGAGCTTTCAGGAATACTACGACCTGGTGTTGGCGGACAAAAGCGGGGACGAGCTTGCCTGTCTCCTGGACGCCCTCTCCACTAACCTGACGGCTTTTGCCGCGGGAACCAGGGCACTTTCAGTATCTGGCCCAGGAGATTTTGCCGGCCTGGCGCCAGGGACAAGGGGAACCCCTGCGGCAGACCCTCTGGAGCGCCGGCTGCTCCACCGGGGAGGAACCCTATACCCTGGCCATGATCCTAATGGACACCTTTCCGGGGGAGGACCTCTCCGGGGTGAAGATCTACGCCTCCGACCTCAACACCCAGGTGCTGGCCCAAGCTGAACGGGGTGTCTATCCCTTCGCCCGGATGGAACCCCTCCCTCCTGAGTGGTGGCGGCGCTTTTTTCAAAAAGGGGTTCGGGAACAGGAGGGCTTGGTCAGGGTGAAACCCGAGGTGCGGCGGCTGGTGAATTTCTTCCGCTTCAACCTGATGGACCCGTTTCCCTTCCAGGAGAAAATGGACGTCATTTTCTGCCGCAACGTCATGATCTATTTCGAAAAGAAAACCCAGGCAAAGGTGGTGGACAAATTTTTCCACTGTCTCAGGCCAGGGGGCTATTTGTTCATCGGGCATTCGGAGAGCTTGTGCAACCACCGGCATCAGTTCACATACGTCAAACCGACGATCTACCGGAAGTAGGGGTTCGGAGGATGCAGGTCGTGGTGGGAGTGGCCGACATGAGAATAAGCAACCAGCCGGAAGAGGTGCTGGTCACTCACGCTTTGGGCTCTTGCCTCGGGGTGGTCATCTATGATCCGGTAGCCAAAGTGGGGGGAATCCTGCACTTTATGCTGCCGGACTCTTCCCTGGATCCCCAGAAGGGTCAGGAAAACCCCCATATGTTTGCGGACACCGGCCTCCCCCGTCTTTTCCGGGAGTGTTACCGCCTAGGAGCCCAGAAATCCCGGCTCCGGGTGAAGGTGGCAGGGGGCAGCCAGTTGCTGGGCAACAGGGAGCACTTTCAGATCGGCCGACGCAACTATGCGGCCTTGCGCAAAATCTTCCTCAAGAACAACGTGTTAATAGATAACGAAAACGTGGGTGGCACCAAGGCCCGGACTTTGTTTTTGGAAATCGCCACGGGCAATGTCTGGATCAAGGTCATGGGCCACAACACTATAGAACTATAGGTGACGGGAACCATGAGCCTCGTACCCCAGGTTTTAAAGTCCTTGAAGACCCTGCCGCCATTTCCCCTGGTGGCCCAGCGGTCGCTGTTACTTCTCAACCAATCCGAAGTAAATATCCAGGAGTTGGTGGACATCGTCAAGTTTGACCCGGCCATCACCGCCAATGTTCTGCGCATCAGCAACTCTGCCTTTTTCGGGCTGCGCCGGGAGATCCATTCGCTTCATCAGGCGCTGTTGCTCCTGGGGACCCAGGAACTCCTGAAGATTATTATCGCCAGCGGCGCCACCCGGGTCTTTTGCCGGGCCACCCCGGGTTACTTCACTGAACGCCTAGGACTCTGGCGTCACTCGGTGAGCTGCGCCCTGATGGCCGATCTCCTGGCCCGGGAGTTGACCCTGGCGGAACGGGCCACCAGCTTTACCGCCGGGCTCCTGCACGACATCGGCAAGGTAGTCTTGAGCCATTATGTGGATCAAAAATTCTCCGATATCATGGAAGTGGTGGAAGGCCAGGGAGTGTCCTTCCAGACCGCGGAAAAGGAGATCCTGGGCATCGACCACGCCCAGCTGGGTGGTGAGATGGCCAGATTGTGGGATTTTCCCGACCGTCTGCGCCTGGTCATCAACCTGCATCACCTGGACAAGCCCGAGGCCTTTGCCGACGATATGGTGCTCTTAATTTACCTGGCCGATCTCTTGGTGCTGATGTTCGGCCAGGACCTGGGGGCGGACGGCCTGGCTTATGAAGGCTATCCCGAAGTGCTGCGCCATTTTCGCCTCCGGGAACGCGACCTGGAGCGCATCCTGCTCAACTTCGGCAGCGCGTGGCAGGAGGCCCAAGTCATTTTCGGTCTGATGGGGGGCGATGATGGCCTACAATGTGCTCATCGTGGATGATTCGGCCACCATGCGGGCCCTGGTGCGCAAGGTGCTGAACATCTCGGGGCTTGAGCTGGGGGAGTGTTTTGAGGGAGCCAACGGTCGGGAGGCCCTGGAAATCTTAGAGCAGAACTGGATCGATCTGGTCCTCTTGGACCTGCACATGCCCGTGATGGACGGCGCCGCCCTGGTGAAGGCCCTCCGACAAAACCACCTGTGGCAGACCATCCCCGTGGTGCTGATCACCACTGAAGGTCGCCAGGAAGTCTTGGCCCCTTTTTTCGAATACGGCGTGCAGGGCTACATCCGCAAGCCCTTTCGGCCGGAGGACATTAAAGAAAAGCTGCAAAACATTCTCGGGGAGGCCTGGGTGCCCCATTCTAGAGAACTTGAAGGCTGCGACTTTTGAAGTCCTGGAAACCATGTTTTTTCTCTTCCCGGAAAGCCTGGAGGAAGCCACCGCTTTCTTCCACGGCCCAGGCTTGAGGGCCTGGGTGCCGGTGGAAGGACCCAAGAATTTTCAGGTCGGCCTGACCGTGTCCCTACCTCTGGCCCGGGAGATGGCCGCCAACTTCTTAGGGCTGGAAAAGGATGAGGTTTCCTCTGACAAACTGGAAGACATGCTCAAAGAGACGGCCAATATGGTAGCCGGAAGCTTCCTGACCAGGGAACAGGTCCCCGAAGCCTTTAACCTGAAGCCTCCCCAAATCCTGCGCCTGGACCTGGATGGCCAGGACTGGCAGGACAATCCCCACCATATCCTGCTGGCGGTGGAAGACGCTGGTCTGGAGGTGTTTCTGGAAAAGACTAAATAGGGTGTTCTTTTCTCCTTTCCGCTTGGGAGAACTGGCGAGAGCACATGGAACAGTCACGAGCTCATGACACCGATGGCTCCCTCCCCTCGGCAACGCTCCGTGTCTCTCGCCTTTTTTCCCATATATTATTCGGGATAACCAAGCCCTCTCGTTATGGCCAAGCTTAAAGTCCTCATCGTTGATGATTCCGCCCTGGTGCGCAAAATCTTCACCGATGTCCTCTCCCGACAGCCGGACCTGGAAGTGGTGGGGACTGCACCTGACCCTTACGTGGCCCGGGACAAAATCGTCCAGACTCGCCCCGACGTTATCACTCTGGATCTGGAAATGCCCCGGATGGATGGGCTCACCTTTCTGAAAAAAATCATGCACTACCACCCTCTGCCGGTGATCATCGTCAGCTCCCTCACGCCCCGGGGCAGTAAAATGGCCCTTGAGGCCCTGGAATTAGGCGCCATAGAGGTCTTAGGTAAACCCGACGGCGCTTTTTCTTTGGGGGACCTGGGAGTGGAGTTGGTGGAAAAGATCCGGGCCGCGGCGCACATTCGCTTCAACCCCAAAAACACTCATAACGCGACCCCTCCCCCGCCCCCCTCCAGGCTCACCCCGTTGGTTCAGACGACTGACAAGATCATCGCCATCGGGGCTTCCACCGGGGGTACCGAGGCCATTAAAGAAATCCTCCTGCGCCTGCCCCAGAATACCCCGGGAGTGGTCGTCGTGCAGCACATGCCCCCCAAGTTCACCACCGCCTTCGCTGAGCGCCTCAACCAGCAATGCGCTCTGGAGGTGAAGGAGGCTCAGGACGGCGACACGGTGGTCACCGGTCGGGCCTTGCTCGCCCCGGGAAACTACCACATGCTCCTGAAGCGCAGCGGCTCCCGCTACCATGTCCAGGTAAAAAGCGGTCCGCCGGTGCACCACCAGCGTCCCAGCGTGGACGTCCTGTTTAACTCTGCGGCGCTGAGCGCCGGGGCCAACGCCATCGGGGTGATTCTGACCGGCATGGGCGCCGACGGGGCCGAGGGCCTGCTGGCCATGAAAGAGCGGGGGGCTTACACCATTGCCCAGGACGAGGCCTCCTGCGTGGTCTTTGGCATGCCCCGGGAGGCCATCAAGAGAGGGGCCACCCGGAAGGTCCTGCCCTTGCCCCTCATCCCCGAAGAGATCCGCCGGGTCCTGGCCGCCAAGCCATCCTGAATCCCATGGTTCCACCATGAAGAGGGCATCTTACGCCCCCTTCAATTGACAAGAACCAGGATTACCAGTACTTTAACAGCTAGACTGTAATTTTTGTCGCGGGAGAAATGCGTGCTAAAACTGGTGGGTTTTGACTGCGATGGAGTTCTCTTTGACTCCCGGGAGGCCAATATCGCCTTTTACAATGACATCCTGGAGCGTTTTGGGTTTCCCCCCATGACGCCCCCGGCGGTGGATTATGTCCACTCCCACACCTTCCGTGAGTCCCTGGAGTATCTGTTCCGGGAAAGCCCGGTGCTGGAAGAGGTGCTGGACTTTTGCCGCACCATTGATTATCAGCGCTTCATCCCCATGATGGTGGAGGAGCCCCACCTGCGGGAGTTCCTGGGGTTCCTGCGGCCCCGTTTCCTCACCGCCCTGGCCACCAACCGCACCACCACCACCCAGGCGGTGCTTCACTACCACCGTCTGGCGGACCAGTTCGATTTAGTGGTATCGGCCCTGGACGTCACCCGGCCTAAACCCCATCCGGAGTCCTTTTGGCGCATCCTGGAGCACTTCAGCCTGACCCCTAAGGAGGTCATTTACATCGGGGACTCCAAGGTGGACGAGGAATTCGCCCAAAACGCCGGGGTGCCGCTGGTGGCTTATCGCAATCCCCACCTCAAGGCAGACTTTCACCTGGACTCTTTCGCGGCCGGCCGCCAGCTGATCCAGGAGCTTATCTAATGCTTGAGGGGAGGCCGGGGCAGTGCCAAGCCCCAGTCCTCAGCTCCGTAAAAAAGCTTCCTTCAGACTCCAGCCATGAGTTTGTCGAATTCCGCCACCGTTACTGCTGGAGAAGTGGTGAAGGCAATGCCGGTGAGCTTGGACAAGGCTACCGAAAACTGCAGGGCCTGTTCTGCTCCGGGGAGTTCTGCGATGAACAGGAGGTCGTATTCCCCCAACAAGGCGTACATCCCCTTCATGTCGCCCTTAAATTGTTTAGCCAGTTGCATGGTTTTTGCAGTGCGTTCCGCGCTGATTTGCTTGACGGCCTCAGTGGAGTATTTCCCGAACATCAAAAAGGTTGCCATGGTTATGTCCTCCTCCTGTCCAGATACGGGTGTGGGAGCCCGGTCTAATGATAAGATCACCATAACAAAAAATACTTCAGGCTGTCAAGGATTTCCAAGAAATGTAAATAGGTTACCCACACTGTCCAGGTTTCCCTCTGGGGTATTTTTATGCCCTCTGGGGGAGAATTTGGTTGACTCTAAAGAATTTGGCGAAATAATATAACTTTCTGGGGTTGGCGGGTGTTAGTCCCCCAGCCCGATTTTACGGCCCGGACCCGCCCCCTTCCAGGCGGCCTGGGGGGTGCGCGGCCAGCCACCATTGCAGGAGGGAAAAAATGAAAAAATATCAATGCCAAATATGCGGTTACATTTATGACCCGGCTGAAGGTGACCCCGAAGCCAACGTTCCCCCCAACACCTCTTTTGAAGACTTGCCCGCTGACTATGTCTGCCCCATTTGTGGGGCTACCAAGGACCAGTTTAGCCCGGCGGACTAAGGCGCAACCCCGTGCCGACCAACACGGAATCCATTTATTCCAAGGTCCTTTGTAGTAATGGCAAACAACAAATATTCGCCTGGCGTCTACCCGGGCCAGGGGGCCAGGCGTAAAAAGGGGCGCTGGCAGGAGTATGGCGAGTCCATTTTCATCGCCCTGGCCCTGGCCCTGGTTATTCGGGCCTTTTTCGTCCAGGCCTTTTCCATTCCCTCCGGTTCCATGGAGCCCACCCTCCTGGTGGGAGACTATCTCCTGGTGAACAAATTGGCCTATGGCATTCGCAATCCCTTCACCAACAAGATCTGGATTTCCCTGGGGAAACCCCAGCGGGGTGACATTGCCGTGTTCATTTATCCCCAGGACCCTGACAAGGATTATATTAAGCGGGTAATCGGGTTGCCGGGGGACCGAATTCAGATCATCGACAAAAAACTTTACATTAATGGAGAGATCACCCAAATCCCACCCCCCTCTGATGACCCGCAAGCTCCCCGGGCGGTTTACCGGGAACCGGAGATCACGCCCACCGAACGAGACAATTTTGGTCCGGCGGTGGTCCCCAAGAACGCCTATTTCGTCATGGGGGACAACCGGGACCGCAGCTATGACAGCCGTTTCTGGGGCTTTGTGTCGCTGGACAGCCTGCGCGGCCGGGCCTTTATCATTTATTTCTCCTGGGCCGGAGTGGGCCAACCCCAAGCCACCTTACTGCCCTCCCTGTTCAGAGGTCTAAAAGGCCTGGTTTTTAGCCTGGGTTGGGACACCAAGGCCTTTCAAGTGCGCTGGCGGCGTCTCGGCAAATTTATTCACTGAGGAGGATGACCATCGGGGGCAAAGCTTGCCCAGCGGTTCATTCATGTCAGATCCCCTGCACCCGCTTCCTGATACCATAAGTCTGCGGCAACTCATTTCCTGGGGAAGGCGGGCTCTCTGGGTTCTCCTGCTGGTGGCGGGACTGGGGGCCGGGAGCTGCGGTTCCCGGCCGGATTCGCCCCTCGTAGTCTTCGGATCTCCCGACTCACCCCGCTTGCGGGAGGCGGTGGCCGGCCTCGAGGCCGGTTTGGCTCCCTATTCCCTTGAGAAGGTAATTGTCCCCGCGTTCGGGCCCGCCGGTGACGAGGCCCTCGACCGCCTCCGGGCCCAACGCCCTCCCCTTCTCCTGGTCCTGGGCAGCACGGCCCTTCTCAGGGTGGCCCCGGTGGAGAAGCGTCTTCCGGTGGTCTTTGCCATGGTGGCCAACCCTTACGTCACCGGCGCCGCCGACGACCCCAGGCACCCGGATCTTCATCAGAAAAACATCACCGGCATCGCCTCACCCCCGCCGGTGGGACCGGCCCTGGAACAGGGGGCGCGCCTTTTAGGCCCCGGGAATTGGGGCCTCCTCTATGACCCCACAGAAGGCCAGGCGGTGGAGGTGGCGCAGCTTTTTGCCAAGCTGGCGCCTAAATACGGCCTCACCCCTCTCCTGGAGACCTCAACGGAGGCTTCCACGGACCTCCCAGCCCTGAAAAAACTCCTGTCCCGGGGCGCCCGGGTGCTGTATCTCCCGCCCACGGCCACCGCGTCTCGCTATGCCCCGCTTGTGCTGTCCTGGGGCCGGGAACGCCGGCTCATGGTGGTGAGCAGCCATCCGGAAGGGAATCATCAGGGGGCCATCCTCTGGGTGGCTTTGGATTACCGGACCTTGGGAAAAGAAGCTGCTTCCCTGGCTCAACGAGTCCTGGCGGGGGAAAACCCGGAACACATTCCCATCGTGGAAAAAAGGCCCTTGCAGATAGAAGCGGATGAAAGTTTGCTGCGGCATTGGAGCGGCTATCCAGGCGTTCCCAGAAATCACGAAGGACAACAGTAAGAAAACCGGAGCTCTAGTGCAAAATGCTATTCAGAATGTGACGCAGAAAATACTTCTTCCATAAAAGTTTTTTCCAGATTTGGATAAATCACTTGTCATAAGGAACTTAGCACCCATTCAGGCATGACAATCCTGGGAAAAAATGGTATTCCACCCCTAGCGCCAGCGGAATTATTCTTTCCTTTTTTAGGGAATGAGGAGGACCAGGTATGACACTGCCCCCCACGCTCAATCCAGCCACCTGGAACCCTGCCATCACGATAAATGCCTTTACGTTGGAAAACGGCCTTACCATCATGGTGCTGCCCGATCACTCGGTGCCCGTGGTCTCCCTGCAGGTTCATTATCAGGTGGGCGCCAGAAACGAGCTTCCAGGCATCACCGGCATCAGCCACCTCTTCGAGCATCTTATGTTCCGAGGCACGGAGGAACTGGGCCCTGAGGAATTTGCCCGCCTGCTCCAGGCCAAGGGTGGCGAAATCAACGCCTTCACCACCAAGGACCACACTTCCTACTTTGAGAACCTGCCGACCGAACACCTGGAATTAGCCTTGCGCCTGGAGGCTGACCGTCTTATCCACCTCAAGCTGGATGAAGAGAACTTTCAGACCGAGCGGGACGTGGTCCGGAGCGAAAGGAAGCTGAGGAGCGTGGACAGCCCCTTCGGCCTGGTGGAGGAGCAACTCTTCGCCACGGCCTACACCCAGCACCCCTATTCTTGGCCGGTCATCGGCTGGGATCAGGACCTGCGCCGTATGACCCTGGCCGATTGTCTGGCTTACTACCGCACCTACTACCACCCCGGGAACATGACCGTGGTCATCGCCGGGGACGTGGACCCCGAAGCTGCCCGGGACCTGGTGGACCGTTACTTCGGCCACCTTTCCAGTCCAGGCCCCCCTGCCAATCCCCAGGTGGTGGAACCGCCACAGCGAGGGGAGCGCCGGGCCGTTTTTAAGAAGGTTTCCCAGGTGGAGGCGTTTCTGGCCGGGTTCCATGTGGTGGGTCTGGACCACCCGGATATTTATCCTCTTACCCTCTTGTCGGTGGTCTTGTCCGTGGGGAAGGCCAGCCGTCTGTACCAGGAATTCGTGCGGCCCGGCCGGGTTGCCGATATGGAGGCCTACCTGGCCCCGCCGCCCTGGTCATCCCAGGACCCCGACCTTTTCTTCTTTCGGGCCGTGGCCGCTCCCGGCTCCGACCTGGCCCGGCTGGAAGCGGACCTGTGGAACTCCCTGGAGCGCCTCAAAGAGGAAGGGATCGAGGCAGCCGAACTTGCCCGGGCTCAAAAAATTCTTAAATCCCAGATTGTCCAGGGGCTGGCCAAGAACTTCTTCCGGGGCTTGCTCGTGGGTCTTTTCCACTTGAAAACCGGGGACGCCCACCGCATTAACCATATTTTGGGTTTCTACGACTCGGTGAGCACCGCAGACCTGACCCGAGTGGCCCAAGAGTACCTGCGGGAAGACAACCGCACCGTGGTAACCTTAAAACCTGTTGCTCCTGAAGAGAGCCAGTCGCTCGGGGCTTTAGCGTAACGAGTCTCCACTTGCGGTTCTCAAATCCAGGAACGGGGAAGCACATGTTTTAGGACCCAAGCCTGCCGGGTCTGGTGGAATTCCCTTCCAGATTTGGGACTCCGACCCGGGAAACTTGATGAATAAGGAATACCCATGACCGGATATATTCCCGAAATCTACCAGGTGAGTTTGCCCACCGGCGTGAATCTCTTGGGAGTGGAATACGAGCGGGTCCCCTGGGTGAGTCTCACCTGCATGGTGAAGCGGGGGGCGGAGTGTGACCCTCCGGGCCAGGCGGGGGTGGCGGACTGGACCGCCGAGTTCCTCACCCTGGGCACGGCTCGGCGTTCCCAGCTGCAGTTGGCGGAGGACGTCGAGTCCCTGGGAGCGCAGCTCCAGGCCCGGGCCGAATATGACGCCACCTATATCTCCCTGGAGGGCCTGGCCGAGGACTTTTCTACCCTCATGGAGATTCTGGCGGAGGTGGTGCAGACCCCCAGCTTTCCGGAGGAGGAATTTCCCCTGCTCAAGGAGCGCCGCCGGGCCGAGTTGGCCCAGATACTCGACGATCCCCGGGAGTTGGCCACCCGCCGCTTCCGCCGCTTGTTTTTCGGGACGGCCCCCTACGGCCAGGCAGTGCGGGGGGAGCCGGAGAGTCTGGAAGCCATGAGTCTTACTGATCTTACGAGCCATTACGCCCGGGACTTCGCCCCCAGCGTCACCAGCCTGGTAGTGGTGGGCATGGTGCCTCGGGCCCGGGTGGAAGAAGAGGTTCACCGTTGTTGGGACGGCTGGTCGGAGCGCGGCCCGGTGAGCCCGGCCTATACCTCCTCACCTCCCCAGATTGCCGCTCCCGGCCTCTACCTGGTGGACCGGCCGGAGCTCACCCAAAGCGAGATCCGCCTGGGGCACCTGGGACTCCCCCGGCATCACCCCGATTTTTTCCCGGTGCGCCTGGTGAATTACATCCTGGGGGAAGGGGGCTTCTCTTCCCGCCTCATGACCCGCATCCGCTCGGACCTGGGATTCACCTATGGCATCCGCAGCCACTTCCATTTCCGGCGAGCCCCGGGTCCCTTTACCATTTCCACCTTCACCCCGGCGGAAAACACCACTCAGGTGGTCCAGGAGATCGTGGAGGTAGTGCGGCATGTGCGGGAAAATGGGGTCTTAGCCCAGGAATTGGCCGAGGCCCAGAGCTACTACGTGGGTCACTTCCCCCAGAGTCTGGAGACCGCCCGGACTATCGCCCGCCAGGTGTTGGCCATGGACCTCTATGACTTGGGCACAAATTATCTATCGCACTATTGTGAAAAAATCCAGGGCGTCACCCTGGAAGCCGCTCAACAAGCGGCTCGCACCCATCTACAGCCTGACTCCCTGGTGACCCTGGTGGTAGGACCAGCGGCCACGTGCCGGGAAGCTTTGGAAAAGCTCGGACGCAGTTACCATACTTGAAGGAATTTAGGAATTATTTTTTTATTGACAAATATCCTACAATGGTATGAGATAACAAAGATATTTGTGAAAAAAAGGATAAGCCCTTTGGGGACCATCTAAGTCAGGAGGAGATTTTCATGCACAAAACCCCGTTGTTGGATCAACTGGAATCCGGTCCATTCCCCAGCTTCGTGAAAGATCTGAAGCGGATGGCCGCCCAGAAGCCCCAGGTTGATGACCTGTTGGGCCAGTTAGAAAGGTCGTATAAGGACAAGATCACCCACTGGAAGCATGGCGGCATCGTGGGCGTGCTGGGCTACGGCTCCGGCATCATCGGTCGTTACTCCGACCTGCCCGAAGAGTTCCCCGGCCTGGAGCACTTCCACACCATGCGCATCAACCAGCCCTCCGGCTGGTTTTACACCACTGCCGCTTTGCGGGAGCTCTGCGACATTTGGGATGAGCACGGCAGCGGCGTGCTGAACATGCACGGCGCCACCGGCGACATCATTTTTCTGGGCACTCGGACCGAGGATCTGGAGCCCTGTTTCGCAAAGCTGACCGCCAAAGGTTGGGACATCGGCGGTTCCGGTTCCGCCATGCGCAGCCCCTCCTGCTGTGTGGGTCCCGCCCGCTGCGAATGGTCCTGCTATGACACCATGGAAGCTTGCTATGAGCTGACCCAGGAATTCCAGTTCGACCTGCACCGGCCCTCCTATCCGTACAAATACAAATTGAAGTTCTCCGGCTGCCCCAATGACTGCGTGGCCGCGGTGGCCCGGTCCGACATGTCCATGATCGGCGTCTGGAAAGACGACATCCGCATCGATCAGGCCGCAGTGAAGGCCTACGCCGGCGGCGAGCTGAAACCCAAGGGCGGCGGCGCCCATGTGGACAAGCTGGACGTCAAGGCTGACGTCACCGATCTGTGCCCCACCTATTGCATGAGCTGGGACGGCAAGACCCTGAAGATCGACAACAAGAACTGCAACCACTGCATGCACTGCATCAACCTGATGCCTGAGGCCCTCAGACCCGGCACCGAGGTCGGCGCTACTATTCTTCTGGGTTCCCACGCCCCCATTCTGGAAGGCGCCCAGATGAGCTGGGTCATCGTGCCCTTTATGGAGATGGAAGCCGCCCTATGATGAGCTGAAAGAGCTCACCACCAATATCACCGAATGGTGGGCGGAGCACGGCAAAAACCGGGAGCGCATCGGCGAGCTCATCATGCGCTTGGGCATGCGGGCCTTCCTGGAGGCCGTGGGCCTGCCGCCGGTGGCGCAGACCGTCAGAATCCCGCGGGCCAACCCCTTCTTCTTCTGGCACCAGGCTGACTTCGACGCCGAAGATAAAGGCCGGAAGTACTATACCAGAGAAGGTTTCGTAGACTAATCTACACGCTGCAAGGCGATAAACCAAGGAGGAGCAAGCAACATGTCTGAACGGATTACTGATATTGGCCCGCCGCACTATAGCAAATTCCTGCCACCGGTCATTAAGGAAAACTACGGCAAGTGGAAAAACCACGATTATCCCGGAGCCCGGGGTGCTGAGACACGTCTCCGAGACCGGCGCCGAACTCTATTCCGTCCGCATCGCCTCCCCCCGGATCATCACCACCCTGTTTGCCCGGGATCTGTGCGAGATCGCCGATAAATTCTGTGACGGTTATCTGCGCTTCACCAGCCGCCACAACGTTGAGTTCCTGGTCTCCGACAAGGCCAAGCTGGAGCCCTTGAAGGCGGAATTAAAGAAATACGGCCTCCCGACTGGCGGCACCGGCCATTCCGTCACCAACATCGTCCACACCCAGGGTTGGATTCACTGCCACACCCCGGCCATCGACGCCTCCGGCGTCGTCAAGGCGGTGATGGATGACCTCTTCGAATACTTCGGCTCCCACAAGCTGCCGGCCCAGGTGCGCATCTCCCTGGCTTGCTGCCTGAACATGTGCGGCGCGGTGCACTGCTCCGACATCGCCATCTGCGGTGTACACCGCACGGCGCCCGAAGATCATGCACGACAAGCTGCGCCACCTGTGCGAAATTCCCACCACCATCGCCTCTTGCCCCACCGGCGCCATCCGGCCCCATCCGGACAAGAGCCTTGAAGAGCGTTACGGTGAACGAACCCCGGTGCATGTACTGCGGCAACTGCTACACCATGTGCCCGGCCCTGCCCTGCTTCGACTCTGAGAAAGGCGGCGTGGCCCTCCTGGTGGGCGGCAAGGTGTCCAACGCCAAGACCCCGCCCATGTTCTCCCGTCTGGCGGTGCCCTATATTCCCAACAACCCGCCGCGCTGGCCGGAAACCGTGGCCACCATCCGCAAGATCCTCATCAAGTACGCCGAAGGCGCCAACAAGTGGGAGCGCGTCGGTGAGTGGATCGAGCGCATCGGGTGGGAAAAGTTCTTCGAGAGTCTGCGACATTCCATTCACCTATCCAGCATATTGACGACTATAAGTTCCAGGCGTATGATACTTATAGAACGTCCATGCATTTTAAATTCTAAGCAGGTGACTGAACATGGCATTATCCAAAGGAAGAACTTGTAGAATTCATCTACAAAATGGTGGAAGCGGCCCAGGGCAAGAAACAGCTCAAGGCCATGGACTTGCAGAAGGCCGTACTCAAAGTGCATCCTGATCAAAACAAGAACGACATCAAGTTCGCCATCAAGGATCTCATTGATGGCGGCCGCTGTGTCTACACGTATTTCGGGGGTAGCTTCGTCGAAATCCCCCACGAAGAAGGCGCAGCCAAAAAGGTGTAATGTCCCGGCCCTGTCCCCGTTTGCTCCTGACTGCGCTTCGGGGTGGGGCCGGTAAGACCACCTTGACACTGGGGCTCCTGGCCGCCTGGCAGGCCCAGGGCCGGATTGTGGTGCCCTTCAAAAAGGGCCCGGACTACATCGATCCTGCCTGGCACGCCTGGCCGCGGGCAGCCCCAGCCATAACCTGGACCCCTTCCTGATGGAGGGGGATCAGATTGTTGCTCTGGTATCTCGACACTGCCCAGGCCGCGGATGCCCTGTTGATCGAGGGCAACCGCGGCCTTTTTGACGGCCTCGACGCCCAGGGAACTTACAGCACCGCAGAACTGGCCAAGCTCTTGATGGCGCCCGTGGTGCTGGTGGTGGACTGCACCATGACCACCCGCACTGCTGCCGCCCTGGTCCTGGGCTGCCAACACTTCGACCCCCAGGTGAATCTCGCCGGGGTGATCCTCAACCAGGTAGCCCGCCCCCGCCACGAAGACATCCTGAGAAGCACCATTGAACATTACTGCAACGTGCCGGTGCTGGGCGCGGTGCCGCGCCTCAAGTGCGCCGTCTTCCCCGAGCGCCACATGGGGCTGGTGCCCCCGCCGGAGCACCGGGCCGCGGTGCGGGCCGTGCAAGCTGCCCAAGACCTGGCAGAGCGCTACCTGAACCTTACCGGGCTCTGGGAGGCAGCCTCCCAGGCTCCGCCTTTACCCGTCGCAACCCGGGCCCTCTATCCCGGCGCCGAGCCCCACCCTCAGGTGCGTATCGGGGTGGTCCGGGACGCCGCGTTCCAGTTCTACTATCCTGAGAACCTGGAGGCCCTGGAGCAGGCCGGCGCCCGGTTGATCTTCCTGAGCGCCCTCGACCGACCCGGAGCTGCCGCCGGATTTGGACGCCCTCTACCTGGGGGGCGGCTTCCCGGAAACCAATGCTGCGGCGTTGGCCCATAATGCGTCTTTCCGGGCTTCAGTGCGCCGGGCCGCGGAACAGGGTCTGCCGGTGTATGCCGAATGCGGTGGCCTCATGTACCTGGGACAATCTCTTACGACCATCCAGGGAGAGTCCCATCCCATGGTGGGTCTGCTGCCCTATGATTTTCTCATGGGACAGAGCCCCCAGGGCCACGGTTACACGATCCTGGAGGTTGATGGGGACAACCCCTATTTCATCCCAGGAACCCGCCTTAAGGGCCATGAATTCCACTACTCCCGCCTCCAACCGGAACCGGGTCCCGAGGCCAACCTGGTCTTCCGCATGACCCGAGGCACCGGTATTAGCGGGCAGCGGGACGGCTTCGTTTATAAAAATGTCCTGGCTACCTACACCCACCTTCACGCCCTGGGGGCTCCGGACTGGGCCCCGGCCCTGGTACGCCAGGCCCGGCAGCACCAGCGTCAGCGAATGACCGGTGGGAACCTGGAACGCCTCCCTGAAGCCGACCCTGCCGCGGTCGCCACAGGCAAGCCCCGGAGGAGGGTCACCGGGTGATTTTTTCTTGACAAGGGGGGTGGGTTTTATTATACGAGAAGCTGACCCTTGTGAAAAAAAGCATAATGCTTGCTCTGGCCCAGGGGTTTTTTTCGGCGAGATCTCCGCAAACAATATGAAGTTAGCCAATTCTCAAAGGAGGTAAGTTTTATGTCATGGCGTGTGGAAGTGGACGCGGACAAATGCACCGGCGACGAGGAATGCGTCAACGTTTGTCCAACGGGCGTCTTTGAAATGCAGGACGAAAAAGCAGTCGTGGTGGCCGAGGACGAGTGCCTGGGTTGTGAGAGCTGTATCGAGGTTTGCCCTTCTGGGGCCATCGAATTAGCCGAAGTTTAAACCTACCCTTTTTGCCCAAAGAAAATCCCGGCCCCCACAGGGCCGGGATTCATTGTTCTTGACCTGGACAAGGGGCGGGAGCCCCGCAAAAATCTTCTTAGTCCTCCTCGGTTCCCTCCTGGCAGGACCGGCACTGTTTCAGTGGAGTCAACTCCTCAGGGGTGGCATCCCGCACCTCCACCACCTTGACCTCATAGAAGAGATCTTGGTCGGCCAAGGGATGATTGAGATCCAGAATTACGCTGTCTTCCCTTATTTCTTTGATGGTTAGAGGGTATTCCGCCGGAAAGGGCAGAATGGTGGGCAGGACCTGCTGGCCTACCTGTAACTCAATGTCTGGAGAGAAACGCTTCCTGCTCCATACCTGCACGTTGTCAGGGTCGTAAGAGCCAAAGGCTTCTTGGGAGGGCACCACAAACTCCACTTGCCCCAGTTCCTCGGACAGGCCCCAGAGGCGCCGCTCCAGACCCGGCAGGACCTCACCACAACCCGCGATAAAAACTAGGTTCTCAGGTTTCTCAGCCGAACCCCTGATGTAATCACCACTTTCGAGCTTGAGACGGTATTCCAAGCACACAAATTTGTCCTGTGAAATGACGGTCATAGATTTCTCCTTGTGTTACTCATGATATAATAATCGCTGACAGGTTCGCTGCTGTCAAGGTGCCATGATCCGTAAAGCCAGGCTCCAGGAAGTTCCGGAAATCCACCACCTGCTGGCGGAGTACTCCAGCCAGTGGAACATCCTGCCCCGTTCCCTGTTCGAACTCTACAGCTACGTGCGGGATTTTTTCGTGTACCAGGAGGACGGCGCCGGGCCCATCCTGGGTATCGCGGCACTCCATGTCTTCTGGGAGGATTTGGGGGAAATCCGCTCCTTAATGGTCATCCCGGTCCACCAGAGACGAGGCATTGGGAGCCGTCTGGTCCAAAGCTGCCTGGAGGAGGCCAGTACCCTGGGGATGAAGCAGGTCTTAGTCCTCACCGACCGCCTCGAATTCTTCCAGCGCTTCGGGTTCCAGGAGTTCCCCCGGGAAAAGCTTCATCCCCGGATCTGGGCGGATTGCGTCAAGTGTTTGAAATTTCCTCAATGTGACGAGACCCCTATGGTCCTGGAGGTACCGGAGAAGCCTTGACAGTTTGCCGAGCAAATTTATATTGATTTTAAGTTGTGGTGATGGGGAAGGGCTTATTCCCGCCACCCTCACCACTTCCAGGGAACGGGCGAGGGCAAGAGAGGCCTGAACCTGGAGGCATCATAACGCCAGAATGCGAGGATACATCTAAAACTATATGTTTGACTTGATCCTGAAAAAAATCTTCGGCAGCAAGAACGAACGGGAGCTCCGGCGCCTGGCCCCCTTGGTGGACCATATTAATTCTCTTGAGCCGGAACTGAGGGAACTTGCCGACGTCGACCTGGCCGCCAAGACTCCCCAGTTCAAGGAACGCCTGGACCAGGGTGAGCCCCTGGACGACCTCCTGCCTGAGGCCTTTGCGGTGGCCCGGGAAGCGTCGCTGCGGGTTCTGGGGCTCAGGCCCTTCGACGTCCAGCTCATCGGCGGCATCGTCCTCCACCAGGGCAAAATCGCCGAAATGAAGACCGGTGAAGGGAAAACCCTGGTAGCCGTACTTCCCACCTATCTCAACGCCCTTGCCGGCGAGGGAGTTCACATCGTCACGGTGAACGACTACCTGGCCCGCCGGGACACCCGCTGGATGGGGGGCATCTTCAACTTCCTGGGGATGCGGGTGGGCACCATCCTCCACGGCCTAAGCGACGAGGAGCGCCGCTGGGCCTACAACGCCGACGTCACCTACGGCACCAACAACGAGTTCGGTTTCGACTATCTCCGGGACAACATGAAGTTCGCCCTGGAGGATTATGTCCAGCGGGACTTCAACTTTGCCATCGTGGACGAAGTGGACTCTATCCTCATCGATGAGGCCCGCACCCCCCTGATTATCTCGGGGCCGGCCGAAGAGTCCACCAATCTTTACTACATCCTGAACCGGGTGGGACAGCAGCTTAAACGCGACCAGCACTTCACGGTGGACGAAAAAGCGCGCAGCGTCATCATCACCGAGGAGGGCATCGCCCAGGCGGAAAAGCTCCTGAATATCGACAATCTCTATGATCCCCGGCACATCGAGGTATTGCACCACCTGAACCAGGCCTTGAAAGCCCACCAACTTTTCAAACTGGATGACGAGTACATCGTCAAGGACGACCAGGTCATCATCGTGGACGAATTCACCGGCCGCCTCATGCCCGGCCGGCGCTACTCCGACGGCCTCCACCAGGCCCTGGAGGCCAAGGAAGGGGTGCACATCGAGAACGAGAACCAGACTCTGGCCACCATCACCTTCCAGAACTACTTTCGCATGTACGAAAAGCTTGCCGGCATGACCGGCACCGCCGACACCGAAGCAGAGGAGTTCAAAAAGATCTACAATCTGGAGGTGATGATCATCCCCACCCACAAAAAAATGATCCGGGAGGATTACCCGGATGTCATCTACAAGACCGGAGAGGAGAAGTTTCAGGCCGCGGTGGAGGAGATCAAAGAATGCCATGAACACGGCCAGCCGGTCTTGGTGGGCACCACCTCCATTGAAAAGTCGGAGCACCTGAGCAAGCTCTTGAAACGGGAGGGCATCACACATGAGGTGCTGAACGCCAAGCACCACGAAAAAGAAGCGGAGATCGTGGCCCAGGCCGGACAACTCGGCCATGTCACCATCGCCACCAACATGGCCGGCCGGGGCACCGACATTGTCCTAGGCGACGGCGTAGTGGATCGGGGCGGCCTGCACATCCTCGCCACCGAGCGCCATGAAGCCCGGCGTATCGACAACCAGCTCCGGGGCCGCTCCGGCCGTCAGGGGGATCCGGGGTCTTCGCGCTTTTACATGTCCCTGGAGGACGACCTTCTCCGCATTTTCGGCTCCGACCGCGTCAAGGGCCTGATGGGCCGCCTGGGGATGGACGACGGCCAGCCCATCGAACACAGCATGGTATCCAACGCCATTGAGAAAGCCCAGAAACGAGTAGAATCCCACAACTTTGACATCCGCAAACACCTCCTGGAATATGACAACGTTATGAACCAGCAGCGGGAAGTGATCTACTCCCAGCGTCGCCAAATCCTGGCCGGAGAGAATTTGCAGGAAGATTTCCTGGACATGGCCGCAGAACTGGTGGAAGACCTGGTGGCGGAATATGCCACTGACAATACCGGGGAGGAATGGGACCTCAAGGGGTTGGAGAACGCCTTCTTAGGGCAGTTCGGTTTCCGAGTCCCTATGGAAAACCAAGAAAACGGTGATCTGGCGGAATACCTCGTCGAGAAAGTGCAGGAGCGGTACGAGGCCAAGTCACAGGAAATCGGCCCGGAGGTTTGGGAGCACCTCCAACAGATGGTCATGCTTCAGATCGTGGATAATCATTGGAAGGACCACCTGCTTTCCATGGATCACCTCCGGGACGGCATCGGACTTAGGGGGTACGCCCAACGGGACCCTTTGCAGGAGTACAAGAAGGAAGGCTATGAATCTTTCATGGACCTGGTGCACCGCATCAAGGCGGACACCGTAGGCACCATCTTCCTTCTTCAAGTGCGGCCCCACCGGGAGGTGCCGGAGGAGGCCCGGCCGGCCCAGCAACAGATGGTTTTCAGCCACGGTGACGGCGGCGACAGCCCCCCGCCCGTTCATCGGCAGCAAAAAAAGGTGGGTCGCAACTCCCCCTGCCCCTGTGGCAGCGGCAAGAAGTTTAAGAAGTGCTGTGGGAAGTGATTCGTGAGGCAGGGGGCCAGGGGTCACAGACCTCTGTCCCTCCACCACACCCCCTCTCCCAACCCCTTAATCAGGTAGCATGGGCATCCTGCCCGTGCTCAACAACAGGGAAGCGAAGCGTTGTTAGAGCAAAGCTACCCTGCACCTTCCTGGATTGAGAAAGTTACCGGGATGACCAAGATAGACCTGAAAAAAGACCTCAAGCAGTTTTACACTGCTTCTGCAGACAAAATAGCCATTGTCGAGGTGCCACCCCTTTATTTCCTCATGGCCGAAGGGCAAGGCGACCCCAACACCGCCCCGGCTTTTCAGCAGGCCACCGAGACCCTGTTTCGACTCTCTTTCACCCTGAAGTTCATGCTGAAAAAAGAACAGGGGGTGGATTATACCGTCATGCCCCTGGAGGGCCTCTGGTGCGCCGATGATCTGACGGCCTTTGCCGAGGAGCGCCGGGACGAGTGGAAGTGGACCCTCATGATCCTGCAGCCTGACTTCGTCACCAAAGAAAACGTGGTTGCCGCCAGGGAACTGGCTCAAAAGAAGAAAAATGCCTCTCCCCTTCACGACATTACTTTCGGCCGCCACACCGATGGCCAGTCCGCCCAGATTCTCCACGTGGGCCCTTACGCCGACGAAGGTCCCACCATCGCCCGGCTGCATACCTTCATCAAGGAGAAAGGTTATCATTTCGGCGGCAAACACCATGAAATTTATTTGAGTGACCCCCGGCGCACCGCCCCGGAGAAGCTCAAGACCATCCTGCGCCAGCCCATTACCCTGGAGGCGCAAAGGTGATAGTCCCAGGATTCACCGCGGCGGGTCTCGCCGCGGGCATCAAAAAACAGGGTGGCCTGGACCTGGCCCTCATCGCCTCTGAGGCCCCCGTCGCGGCGGCCGGGGTCTTCACCACCAACCGGGTGAAGGCTGCGCCGGTGATCCTCTGCCGGACCCGCCTGAGAAGGGGCGCAGCCCAAGCCATCCTGGTTAACAGCGGCAACGCTAACGCCTGCACCGGTCCCCAGGGAAAAAAGGACACCCGTGACCTCACCCGGGAGACGGCCCGACTTCTCAGAATTCCCGAGACCGCCATCCTGCCCGCCTCCACCGGGGTCATTGGCCAGCCCTTGCCGGCGGCCAAGATCAAGGCGGCCCTCCCTGACCTGATAGCCCGCCTCCGGCCTGAGGGCCTCCCCGAGGTGGCCGCAGCCATCATGACCACGGACACCCGGCCCAAGACCACTTTTATCCAGGAAAAACTCTGGGGGAAAAAGATCACCTTGGCAGGTATGGCCAAAGGCGCTGGCATGATCCACCCGGAAATGGCCACTCTGTTGTCCTTCGTATTTATCGACGCGGCTATCAGTGCGCCGGTTTTGCAAAAGCTCCTCAAGCAGGCGGTGGAGAAAAGCTTCAACCGCATCAGCATAGACGGGGACACCTCCACCAACGACACGGTGCTCCTCATGGCCAGCGGCCGGGCTGCTAATGACCCGGTCACTGACTTAGTGGACGCCGCCCCCTTTGCTGAACTCCTGAATCAACTCCTGGGTGACTTGGCCCGGCTGATCGTGGCTGACGGGGAAGGCGTAACCCGGGTTTACCGGGTGGCGGTCCAGGGCGCGGCGTCGGCCACCGAAGCCCGCAAAGCCGCGGCCACGGTGGCCACCTCCCCCCTGGTAAAGACGGCCATGGCCGGGGCGGACGTGAACTGGGGCCGGATCATGGCGGCCCTGGGACGCTCCGGGGCCCGCTTTGACCCAGAGCAGGTAAGTATCTCCTTTGGACCGCACCTGGTGGTGGAAAACGGCCGGGGTCGGGGTGAAGCCCTCGAAGCTGGGGCCCGGCAGCTCATCCTGGCCGGACCCTTCACCGTCACCGTCAACCTCAAGGCCGGGGATTTTCAGGACTTCTACGACACCTGCGATCTCACCGAGGACTACATCCGCATCAACGCCAGCTACCGCACTTGATTCGAAGCTGTCGCCATGGTGGTCGTGAGGCGAAAGCCGGGAGCCCATTCCCTCCTCTTTAAAATTAGCCAATACGCTTATACCGTTAGCTTATAAAAAAGTTTGGCGAGCCAGACGCCGGTTACCCCGGAAGGGATGACAAGCAGAGGTGCGGTCTTATCCAGCTACTCCCCCCTCACCCCCGCCCTCTCCCCCCGCAAACGGGGGGAGAGGGGGAAATCTCGCCGACGTTCCAGTCTGGTTCCCTCTCCCCCTTGGGGGTGTTTGGACCGGGGAGAGGGGTAGGGTGAGGGGGAACTTATCTGCCATCCCCCTCCCTGCATACCTCGACTGAGTCGGAGTTAAGGGCATAATCGGTTAGCCAAAATCAAAAAAAAGTAGCCAAATTTTCTTCCTGGAAAACGAAAAATCAGGGGGAGACTCGTGGAGCTTGGGCTTGGAGAAGCAGCCTGGCAAAAACGTTGCTGAGCCTCAGGCCGGCTGAGCCCGACGGCGCAGGAACCACTTGGTCACTTCCACCACCGGGAAGATGGTCAGGCTGAGGCCAGCGGCCATCAGCCAGTCCCCCAGGCCCAGGGGCGTGGTGTGGAAGAGGACGGCCAAGGGTTGCCATTGGATCACCAGCACCATGATCCCCAGGGAAAGCAGCACGCTGGCCAGGCAGGAAGCGGTTGCGGAAGAACCCCACCGTGAACAGGGAGTGAGTGTCCGAGCGGCAGTTAAAGGCGTTCACCAGTTCCGCCAGCACCAGGGTGATGAACACCATGGTCTGGGCCTGGATCAAGACCTGGGCGGGGTCGGCCAGCCGATGGGGGTTAAACAGGACGTAATAGGCGAACAGGGGAAGGAGAATCAGGGTGAGGTGCAGGGAGATCACCACCAGCAGCACGGTGACGGAGCGGGTGAAGACCCCCTCCCGGGGCGGCCGGGGGGGACGGTTCATGATGTCCGGGGCCTTGGGGTCCACCCCCAGGGCCAGGGCCGGGCAGGCCGTCGGTGATGAGATTTACCCAGAGGATTTGCAGGGCCAGCAGGGGCAGGGGCAGGCCCAGGAAAATGGCCCCGGTGAGGATGAGGATTTCCGCAAAATTGCAGCTCAACAGGAAAATCAGGTATTTCTTGATGTTGTCGAAAATGGCCCGGCCTTCCTCCACCGCGGCCACCAGGGAGGCGAAGTTGTCGTCCGCCAGGATCATGGCCGCGGTTTCCTTGGTGACTTCGGTGCCGGTGATCCCCATGGCCACGCCGATATCGGCCCGCTTCAGGGCCGGGGCGTCGTTCACCCCGTCTCCGGTCATGGCCACCACCTCCCCCTGGCCCTTGAGGAGATTCACCAGCCGCAGCTTGTGTTCCGGGGACACCCGGGCAAACACCGAAACCTCCCGCAAGGCAGCGAGCAGCCCCGGCGTCGTCCAGGGCATTCACCTCCTGGCCGGTGAGCACTCCCGGGTTTTTCCTCACCCGGGCCAAAAGTCCCAGTTCCTCCCGGGCGATGGCCTCGGCCGTGATCCGGGTGGTCGCCGGTGACCATGATCACCCGGATGCCGGCCTGATGGCAGCGGGCCACCGCCGGTCTTGGCCTCAGGCCGGGGCGGATCGATCATGCCCACCAGGCCCACCCACACCAGGTCCGGCCTCCTCGGCCAACGGAGTCAACTCCGGAACGGCAGTCAAGGCGACGGTAGGCCAGACCCAGGACCCGCAGGGCTTGGCCGGCCATGTCCTCGGCCCAGCCTGATTTCCTGGCGCTCCGGTCTTCATCCAGAGACTCCTCCCCCTGATCGGTCAGCACCCGGGTGCACCAGGGGAGCAGACTCTCCGGCGCGCCCTTGAGGCACATCATGAACCCCTCAGGCCCCTGATGGATGGTGCTCATGCGCTTGCGCTCCGACGAAAAGGGAATTTCCGCCACCCGGGGATATTCTGCCAGCAGGCGGGCCTGGTCCAGGCCGGCCTTACGGCCCAGGACCAGGAGGGCCCCCTCCGTGGGGTCCCCCCGCACCTGCCAGACCCCGGACTCGTCTTCCAGAGCGGCGTCATTGCACAAGGAGGGCAATCCGGGCGGCCTGCTGCAGGACCGGGTGATCTCATGGGGCTACATCGCCGTCGCCCTTCTCCGGAATTCCCCCTGGGGTTCATAGCCCGAGCCGGTGACCTCGACGATTTTCCCGTCCAGAAAGAGGCGCCGCACCGTCATTTCATTTTTGGTCAGGGTGCCGGTCTTGTCGGTGCAGATGACCGTGGTGCAGCCCATGGTCTCCACCGCCGGCAGGCGCTTGACGATGGCGTTGCGCCGGGCCATGCGGGTGGTGCCGATGGCCAGGGCCCCGGTGACCACCGCGGGCAGGGCTTCGGGCACCGCGGCCACGGCCAGGCTGATGCCCCAGATGATCATCGGCCAGCAGCTCTTTCCCTCGGTAGAGCCCCAGGAGCGACGGCCCCGACGGCCACGGACAGGCAGATCACGGCGAGCACCCGGCCGATGGTGGTCATGCGCCGCTCCAGGGGGGTTTCCTCGTGCTCCACCTCCTCCAGCATCCGGGCGATACGCGCCGAACTCGGTGGCCATGCCGGTGGCGGTGACCACGGCCCGGCCCCGGCCATAGGTGATCACCGTCCCCCCGAAAACCATGCAAACCTGGTCGGCCACGGGGGTGTCAGGTCGGGAAATGGTAGTCCGCGTGCTTGCCCGCCGGGGTGGATTCCCCGGTGAGGAGGGCCTCGTCAGCCATCAGATTGATGTCTTCCAGCAAACGGCCGTCCGCGGCCACCCGGTCGCCGGTGTGCAGCACCAGGAGATCCCCCGGAACCACCTCCCGGGCTGGGTATGGTGATCTCCTCCGCCCTCCCGGATGACCGTGGCCGTCGGGGCCGCCAGCTTCTGGCCAGGGCCGCGGCGGCCTTCTCAGCCCGGTATTCCTGAATAAATCCCAGAACGACACAGGCCAGGAGAATGGCCAGGATGACCACGGCATCCAGGCTCTCCCCCGCCAGATAGGAGATGACAATGGCGGCCAGGAGGATGAGCATCAGGAGATTGGCAAACTGACGGAAAAAAATGACCAGAGGCGAGATTTTTTTGGCATGAGCCAACTCGTTGGGGCCGTATTCTTCCAGCCGGGCCGCCGCTGTCGCCCCGGATAGGCCTCCAGGTCCCGTGCCCAGGATTTCCAGCACCTCTTCCGGGGCCATGGTATAAAAGGGCGATTTTTCCACGGGTTGGCTGACTTCCTTCAGAGTGTCCCAAACTTGCATATTGGGGGAGGACCAGGGACCTTAGTATGGCATTTCATTAATTCGGTTAGGTATTTTTTGTCACCCTGAGCCGCAGGCGAAGGGTCTCTCCTGATAACTTGAGATTCTTCGCCGCCTGCGGCGGCTCAGAATGACAGACATGAGCATTATCGTATGTATGAAATATTGTACTTAGGTGCCTGCCCTCTCCCAAGGCTTCAAACTCTGCGGTGCAGGTCGAAACGCACCGGCCGGTCGCCGCACACCTCCCGGGCGATTTCCCGTAGCAGGGTCTGCTCCTTGGGGGTGTGAATGATGCCGGAGACCACTAAAGTTTCTCCTTCCAGCTTCACCTCCAGGGTGGGCACCAGCAACCGGGAGTTGGTGGCGACCCGGGCCTTCAGCCGGTGGGCCAAGGCGACACTTTGGAGGTGTGCCTTAGCCTCAAGGGTCGCCAGCCTGTCTTTTTCAGCCAGGCCATGAGCCAGTATGTCAACAACCTGGTCGTAAGTCAGGCTGCTGGTGTTCAGAGTCAGGTCGTACACCTTGTCCAGGTCCCATTCTTTGCCATAGTTGGACCTGACGTAGCAGGCCCGGTCTTTGTCCACTTCGGTGATGAGCCGTGCCGCCGCGGCAGGCCCCAAACCCTCCCGGGCCATAATCTGCTCTTGGCGCGCCTCCAGGGGAGCCACCAGTCGCACTCTGAGGCAAAAAGGCACCTCCTGCAGCAAAAAGGAGCCACCCCGGCCAACGATCACCGCGTTACCAGCCGCGGCATAAGCTAAAATCTGGGCCTCCATCTGGGCCACGTAGCCATGGTACTGCCAGTCGTGGCGCTCCCACAGGGTGGGACATACTTCGTCCAGTTCCCGGGCCACCCGTCCCCACCGGGCTCCGGCCTCATCCAGATCCTGGAAAAGCCGCTCCTTGTCGACATACTGATAACCCAGCCGCTCCGCCACCCGGCGGCCAATCTCCCGGCCACCGCTGCCATATTCCCGGGAAATTGTCAAAATCGCCATATTCACCCCTCGTCAGACCGAGGAGACGGAATACTCTCCCCCGGAGAAGTCCCTACTTCCTGAGCCGACTCTAGTTTCTCAGCCTTGCGAAAAGCGAACCTGAGCCAGAGCTTACCCACCACAATCACTCCCAGCGCAAATACCGCCTCCATGGTGTAGCAAAACCAGGGAGGCGGGTTCAACCAGCGCACCACCGCAGGATCAGTAAAAATCATTTCCCCAGCCACCCGGCCCAAGACCGCGGCCCCGAGGTAAAGGATTATGGGATAACGGTCCATCAACGTGGCCAAAAGGTTGCTGGTAAAAACCACGAAGGGGATGGACAGGGCCAAGCCGAAGATCAGAAGAAAAAGGTTGCCGTGGGAAGCGCCGGCCACGGCCAGGACATTGTCAAGGCTCATGGTGATATCGGCCACCATGATAAGCCACATGGCCTGCAGCAGAGTCTTGGCTTCCTGGTCCCCCTGCTCGGGCGCACCTTCCACGAACAGCTTGACCGCGATCCAGGTGATGAGCAGCCCACCTGTCAGTTTGATGTATTGTATGACCAGCAACTGGGCCACGAAGAAGGTAAGGATCACCCGCAGGAGCACCGCGGCCCCCGCGCCCAGAATGATACCCCATTGGCGTTGCTTACGGGGCAGGGAGCGCACCGCCATGGCGATAACCACGGCGTTGTCCCCGGCCAGGATCAGGTCGATGATGATAATGTTGACGATGCCGGCGAAAAAAGTCCAATCTAACTTGTCCAGGCCCCAGACCGCCCAGTCCATAAACCTTACTCCGAAAAAAACAATATCAGACGGACTTCCATAATAAAAGGGGCTCCTCGGGCTGGAGCCCCATGGTTGGGAAAATTTCTCAGGGACATAAGTCCTAAACGGCGATCAGTCTCTGGGACATACCCCGGAAAAACCAGGGAAAAAGACGGGGTAAGGTCGAGGGGTTTCCAGCCGCCCCCTCCGTTCCCGGAGAGCCTGCAGTCATGCTGTTTTGACTCAGAAAAAAAAGCCCCCGAGTGTTGCCTTCGCAAAACTTATCGGCATCATGGGGGAGTACAGCCTGCCGGCTCTCGCCCGAAAAGCAAGGTTACTTCAGGTCAACCCTCGACTTATTTTTTCCAGGGTTGTTGGTTTACTTGCCCCCGAAAAGCTTTTGCCAGAAACCGGTGGAACGAACTTCCCATTCTGATTTCTTTTGGGAAAATTCCTCATGTTCAGTTTTGATGATGGATATCCTTTCCTGCAGTTCATCAGGACTGGCATCCTGGGGCAGTCCCAAAGCG
The DNA here is from genome assembly GCA_963709285.1 of uncultured delta proteobacterium. GTDB lineage: Bacteria > Desulfobacterota > Desulfobaccia > Desulfobaccales > 0-14-0-80-60-11 > JBGSLA01. The sequence goes on from CAVPVR010000001.1 coordinate 475,880, forward strand.
GCCTTGAGCTCGTCAATGACTTTCTTCTGGGCCTCCACCACTGCGACCACGCTGCCTGCAAAACCTAACCCCAACACCTGCTTGAGTCTCTCAATTTCACTGGACATCCCGGACACCTCCATCTATTCCTGATTCTGGAAAAGCCAGAATTGTGTTGCCAGTTGAAGCCTTCCCCTCAGCACCAAGCCGGGAAGGGAAAATCAGCCTATTACCCGCTCTCGTTCTTGCCGGCCGAACCTCTGTGGCCGGGTGATGGTCAAGAGGTCTCTAGGTGGTCGCCACCCAGAAATTTCTCCTAAAAATATTATTGAGTTATCCCATTGTAAAACCATTGGGGGTGGGAATACAACTGGAAAAGAACAATCTCTGCCAACCAGGGCAAAAGAAATTTAGTCTAAAGAGACAAGGATTACAGCCGCCCTCGGCTGGGGGTTGGTGGGAAGAGAGCGCCAGACAAGAATAACACCTTAACCTACCAAGAAAAATCTAGTATCTATCCGGAACGGGGAAAAAATCCACCAGAGGGTTTTTCTCTCTCTGGTGAATCAGAGGCAGCCAGCACTCAGCCTTCCCCAACCAGGAGAAAATCCATTTTCAGGGTTGCATGGCGGCGATGAGTAATTACATTGTGAACAATCTATGGCCATAACCTACCGCTTTTACACCCCTCCAGGAAAGGACCGACCATGAACTACCAGGAAGCCGCCCGCGAACTCAAAGGAGCTTTGCGCCTGAGGACCGAACCCCTGGGAGCCGCCTTTCTGCCCGATGCCGCGTCCCTGCCGGAAAAAACCCGGCGGCCCGCCCAGGTACTCGGGAAAAAAGTCACCATCTGCCAGGGGGTCACCATGGCCCGGGTGTACGGCTGGCCCGTGGGCCTGACCCCGGAAGACCTCATCTGCGTCCCCGCCATGCTGGCCTTCGGCCTGGCCCCGGAACCCGAACCGGGCCAGGAGCTAGCCAAACTTTTCTGCGAGGTGGGTTTTCATTCAGAGGAGGGCCCGGCCTTAAAGGAAGTGGAGGCCCTGACCCGCTTCGCCCCTCAAGAAATCGAAGCCCTGTACCTGGCCCCCCTGGAGCGCCTCACCCGGGACCCGGACGTGGTAGTGGTTTACGGCAACCCAGCCCAACTCATGCGCCTCATTCAGGGTGCCACCTTCGGTCTGGGAGAGCGGGTCCAGGGAGATTTCGGGGGCAAGGTGGAGTGCAGCTCCTACCTCATTGGCCCCTTTAAGACCGGCCAGGTTCGGGTAATCATCCCCGGCATGGGGGATCGCATCTTCTCCATGACCCAGGACGACGAACTGGTGGTGAGCTTTCCCACCCGCCTCCTGGAAGGCATCCTCAAGGGCTTGGCCGAGGCCGGCAAGAAAATTGGGGCCCGCTACCCCGTCACCTTTTACCAGAATTTCCAGCCGGAATTCCCCAAGGCCTATCAGGAACGGGCAAAAAAATGGGGAATTCTGTAAAATAAAGTTTTTGAGGAAGGGATGAGGGTCTCAGCCCCCTGCCGCTTCTACTGAAAAAAACCGGGTTAATCTTGCAATTCAGGCCCATCGTCCAGCGGGTATTGGCAGAACGGTATCTTCGGCGGGATCCGGAGGGGGAGGTGATTGAAACCCCGGAGGAGCTCTTCAGGCGGGTGGCCACCTCGGTGGCGGCAGCCGAAATACGCTACGGGGGCGAAGAACATGCGACCCGGCAGGCCGAGGCGTTCCACGAGGCTATGACTACCCTGAAATTCCTGCCCAACACCCCTACCCTGATGAACGCCGGGTTTCCCCAGGGGCAGCTTGCCGCCTGCTTCGTCATCCCTATTGAGGACGATATGCACAGCATCATGGAAGGGGTCCGGGACATGGCTCTCATCCACCAAACCGGAGGCGGCACCGGCTTTAACTTCACCAACCTGAGGCCCCGGGGAGACCAAGTGCGGAGCACCGGCAGGGTGGCCTCCGGGCCCGTGGGCTTCATGCGCATCTTCGACACCACCACCGAGGTAGTGAAGCAGGGAGGGCGGCGCCGGGGGGCCAACATGGGCATCCTCAACGTGGACCACCCTGACATTCGGGAGTTCATCCGGGCCAAGGCCGAACCGGGGATGCTCACCAACTTCAACCTCTCCGTGGGAGTGACGGACGCGTTCATGGAGAGGGTGGCACAGGACAAGGACTATCCGCTGATCAACCCGCGTACCGGAAAAGAACTGACTCGCCTTCCGGCCCGGGAGATCTTTGACCTCATCTGCCGCTACGCCCTCTTGACCGGCGACCCAGGTTTGCTGTTTCTCGACGCCATCGAACGGGCCAATCCCACCCCGGAGTTGGGGCGGCTGGAGGCTACGAACCCCTGTGGCGAGCAACCCCTGCTTCCCTTTGAATCCTGCAACCTCGGGTCCATCAATCTTTCCCGGCTGGTCACCGACGACGCCCTGGACTGGGAAGAACTTGACCGCCTGGTAAAATTGGCCATCACCTTTCTGGACGACGTCATCGACCAGAGCCACTATCCCCTCCCCCAGATAACCGCCATCACCCAGGCCAACCGCAAGGTGGGGTTGGGGGTCATGGGCCTGGCAGATATGTTCATCAAACTGAAGATGGCCTACGACTCCCCTGAGGCCCTAAAACTGGGGGAGAAGATCATGGCCCGGATAGCTGCTATGGCGGTGGCACAATCCCAGGTCCTGGCTCAAGAGCGGGGTCCCTTCCCCAACTTTCACCGCAGCCGCTGGCACCGGGAGGGCCATCCTCCCCGGCGGCACGCCACGGTAACCACCGTGGCTCCCACCGGCACTATCAGCCTGATTGCCGGGACCTCCAGCGGTATAGAACCCCTGTTCGCCGTGGCTTACCGTCGCCGGGCCCTGGAAGGGGAGGAATTCGACGAAGTGAACCCCTTGTTCCTCGAGAAGCTCAGGGAGGCGGGGGTGGCTGAATCACAGTGGCTCCCTCGGGTGCTGGCCGCCGGACGGGTACGACCTCTGACCGGGCTGCCCGAAAACCTCCGTCGTTTGTTCCCCACCACCTTTGAGGTGAGTGTGGACTACCAGATTAACATGCAGGCGGCGTTTCAACACCACGTGGACAACGCCGTCTCCAAGACCATTAACCTGGCCCCGGAGGCCTCCCAGGAGGACGTCGCCCAGGCCTTTTTCCAGGCGCATCATTTGGGCCTGAAAGGTGTTACCGTATACCGTTATGGCTCCAGACCGGAGCAAGTGTTGAGCCTTCCCCCGGATGGTCTCACCTTGTCTCAGGAATTCAGCGAAGAATGCCGCCAGTGTTCGGTGTAACTGCACGGCGGACATCAACGCGCCGGGCGTAGCCCGCCCCGCTATCTAGACAAAGGAGGTTGCAATGAAACGCATTCCCCTGGTTGTGACCGTTATTCTCCTCTCACTCCTGGTAGGTGGCACCCTGGCCTTCGGGCAAGATTTGGCGACTCAGGGTATTGAGCAGTGCAACGATGGCAAGTTCGACCAGGCTATCAGCACCTTCACCCAGGGCTTGCAACAAAAGCCCAGTGATGCCAATTTGTTCTACCTGAGAGGGAAGGCCTACACCGCCAAAGGCCAATACGACCGGGCCCTGGCTGACCTAAACAAGGCCATCGAGCTCAAACCCAGTTATGGCCAGGCGTATTTTGGCCGGGCCATGGTGTACGTTTATCAGGAAAACTATGAAAAGGCCTTAGAGGATTTGGAAAAAGCCCAAAGCCATGGGTATAAGGACGCGGATTTCTTGAAACTGGTACAGAAAAAAGCGGCTATGAAAAAGCAAAAGTAAGCAAACCCTGCCCCTGGGGACCAAATCCCCGGGGGCGAAATTTGTCCCGACCCTTGAAACTTCCTGGGCCCTTCCATTAAGCTTGGATAGTTTTGAAAAAGACCATCATTTTCGCTGCGGCCACTTACAATTTTGCCGAGACCATGCGTCTGGTGGAGATCGCTCGGGTTTGCCAGGATTCCTTCCGGGTAATCTTCACCTCCTATGGCGGCGACTTTGAATGGCTGATCACGGATGAAGGCTTTCCTCTCATTCCCATGCACCCCCGTCTCACCCCTCAGAAGATCGAACGTCTCTACAAGATCATGAGGTGGGAGTTGGTCAAACACCCTTTTGCGCTGGACCACCTCACCGCCCGGGTGACAGGAGAGCTCCACTGGCTTCGGGCCTTGAAGCCGGCGGCGGTGGTTACCGGGCTCTGCCTGAGCTGGCCCATCTCCTGCCGGGTGGCAGGAGTGCCCCTAGTCTGGGTGGCGCAGACCACCTCCATGGCCCCTTACTGGCACTCCCATCTGGCCACCTGGCCGGACCTCTTGGATGTTCCCCCTGTGCGTCGGATTCCCGACCCAATCCTTAACTTTCTCGCCCGCTATTTGATGTACTTTAACCATCTTATCATGGTGCGCTTCAATGCCGCCGCCCGCCTCTTTGGGGCCCCGCCTTTCAAGGGCATGGAGTTTTGGGAAGGGAATTACACCCTGCTCGCCGAACCACGCGAATTTTCCGGCTTAGAAAATTTTCCTGCCCACTACCACTTTATCGGCCCACTCATAGCCCGAATTGCCAGAGAAATTCCCCCCGAAGTGGAAAATCTCCCCCGGGACCTCCCCTTTATTTACTTTGCCATGGGAAGCTCTGGTGACCGACGGATCATCGCCGATATTCTGCAGGGTTTCGCCGGCAAACCCTACCGGATCATAGCGCCGGTGAAAAAGTTGCTGCAAGGCCTCGCGGTTGACATTCCTCCGAACGTCCTGGTAACTGACTGGCTGCCGGCCCACAAAGTCAACCCCATGGCCCGGGTCTCAGTGATCCACGGCGGCATGGGGACGGTGATGACCGCCTGTCTCTCCGGGACCCCCATCGTCGGGGTGGGGATGCATTTTGAACAGGAAGCCAACCTGGAGTGTGTGGTGCGCAAGGGCTTTGCCATACGCCTGCGCAAGCGTCGGGTGAATTCGGCAGATGTCATGGCCGCGGTGGACCGACTGCTGGATGATCCCGAGGCACACCGCAAGGCCCTGGAATTCAAAGAAATCATTGAAAAGTACGATGCTCCCGCCAGTGCCGCCCGCTTCCTGGCCCAAACTTTCGGAACCTGAAAACGAGACTTCGGTCAGACACCCTGCCCCAATCCTCTCCTGGCCAGCACATCCTGCCGTGACATTAGGGCCACCTTGACTCTCTTCTAGAAGTATTTATGTTTAGAGAAAAGAAAAGATACGGTTCGCGGAAAGGTATTCAATGACCCGGCATCCAATAATATACGCGCTTGTTGGCCTGGCCCTGATTTTTGGTCCTTTAGCCCGGCCGAGCCTCACCTGGGCCCAGTCCCAGGCGCCGACCTCTGCTGCCCAAGGAACCACCATGATCGATAAAATTGAAAAAACCGAGGATGAGTGGCGCCAGCTTCTCACTCCGCACGAGTATCGCATTCTCAGGAGGAAGGGTACTGAGCAGGCATTTTCCAGTCCCTTGCACCACAACAAAGCGAAGGGTGTTTACCAATGTGCCGCTTGCGGCCTGGAGCTTTTTAGCTCGGAGGCCAAGTTTGACTCCGGCACCGGCTGGCCCAGCTTCTGGCAGCCCCTCGCCCCCCACCACGTCGCCACCAAAGCGGATAACAGCTTCTTCATGAAGCGCACCGAGGTCCTCTGCCCCCGCTGCGGCAGCCACCTGGGGCACGTGTTCGACGACGGCCCCCCACCCACCGGGCTGCGGTACTGCCTGAACGGTCTGGCTCTGAAATTCAAAGCTGACGAAGAGAAGCAAGACAAGTAAAGGGGACTTCCAAGGGCCCTCAGACCAAGGTTCAGAGCTTTGTCTGAGGGGTTACCAAGAGGGATTGGACCTGAGTGGTGCTGGTTTTTACTCTTTTGAGGAGGCCCCGACCTTCGAGGTACGTTCTGAGCTCAGCTTCTTCTTGGCCTGCAGCCTGGCCTTCACCAGCGGCTCCAGCTCCCGGCTGATGATTTGGGCCGCCAGCTTCGAGGCCCGCTCCGTCAGGTGGACGACGTCGGAGACGTACTTCGGCTCAGGGGGAATGTCCCGGGCCAAATCCACCACCAGCACCCGGTTGGCGGCCCCCAGGTCCCGAATCGCCTGGTTAAACTGGCTGTACAGCTCCAGAAAAGCGGCATAGCTTATCCCCTGCGCCTCCAGGACCTGCACTTCTTTCCAGGTCTGGGTGTCCAAATTTTCCCGCAGACGGTTGGCCTGGGTCATGAGCACCGGGGTGATCTGCCGGGCCCGGCACAGATCTATAAACGTCTGCAGGTTGGCGCGGAATTCCTCGAGCAGATACGGCCGGTTGATTTCAACTTTCTGGCCCCGCAGGTGGCGAAATTCGTCGATATCCTGATCCGGCCCCCGGGCCCGCTGGGAAAGCTCTTTGATAGCCCGATAGAGGTGAGGAATGGTATATTCCCGCAAGACCTGGAAAAAACCCCGTACTTCTCCCACCAGGGTCGGCCGCACCTCCACAATTACCCGCCGGCTGGAATTCTTGTTCCAGTAAGTCTTCTCATAGAGCAAGGTGATCAGGTCGTTGATGCTATGCATCATCACCACGATGTCGGGATGGAGGGGCATTACTTTGTGAAGCAAAATATTCAGGGAGTGGAGGGAGTTATTGCCTGAGCGGGCCGCATTGTAGGCATTGACTTTTACCTTGAAGACCTGTTCCAAGTGACGACCCACCAGATAGGGAAAACGCTCTTTCTCAGGTATAGCGCGGCACTCCGTGGTGGAGCCCCCCAGGAAGGCCAAGACCAGGTCCGGATGGGCATGGACCCGGGAGGGCATCAGGAAGCCATGTTCATCCACCCTAATGACCACCCGTCTTGGTTGGGAACCGGCCTCGGTGTCAAACACCTGGGGCGCCGGCGTAAAAACCTCGTATGTCAGGGGAGACAGTTCTCTCAGCCTGACATATCTTTGGATACTGGGCCTCTGAGGGGTTCCTTTAAAGGCGATGAGCTTGTCGGCAATGAAGGCCAAAACCAGGATGGCCAGACCTACCAGGGCCACCAGGGTTTTCTTGGGATGCCGCTCGAAAAAGCTTTTCCCCTTATCCAAACGGGGGTTTGGCATCAATTCGCCTCCCCTGAAAAAGCCAAAGGCCCAGGAACCTCCGGGCCTTCGAGCCTGAATTACGTCAAATCACCCCAGGAGCACAAAGTGAGGTGCCGGGACGAACAAGTGCCGGCACGGTGGTCAGATTACCTTATACAGGGGGTATTCCACAATTCCCTGGGCTCCGGCCGCCACCAGGCGGGGGACCAGGCTCCGCACCTCTTCTTGGTTCACCACCACCTCCACCGAATACCACTCGGTCTCGAAAAGGGGGCTGATGGTGGGCGCCAGGAGGCTCGGCAGCAAGGCGACGATGGTTTTCAAGCCGTCTTCCGGGATATTCATCTTCAGGCCCACCATATTCTCAGCCCTAAGCGCCCCCATGAGCAGCACCCTGATGTTTTCGATCTTATCCCGTTTCCCCGAGTCAGTCTCCCACACCTGGGGGTTGGCAATGAACTGGGTGTTGGACTGGAAGAGTTCATGAATGATCTTGAGACCGTGGGCCCTGATGGTGCTCCCAGTTTCAGTCACCTCGACAATGGCGTCCGCCAACCCGGCGGCTACCTTGGCTTCGGTGGCGCCCCAGGAGAACTCCACGGAAACCGGGATGTTCCGGGAGGCAAAGTAGCGTTTGGTGTAGTTCACCAGTTCCGTGGCGATCTTTTTGCCCGCCAAATCCTTGAGACTTTTAATCCCTGAGTCTGCCGGCACCGCCAGGACCCAGCGCACCGGGCGGGTGGAGGTTTTGGAATACATGAGGTCGGCCACCACCACCACCCGGGAGTCGTTCTCCATGATCCAGTCTTTGCCGGTAAGGCCGCAATCCAGGGTGCCGTTTTCTATATAGCGGCTCATCTCTTGGGCCCGACACATGGAGCAGGTGATTTCCGGGTCGTCGATATCGGGAAAGTAGCTGCGGCCGTTCACCTGGATGTGCCAACCGGCTCGGCGGAATAGTTCGATCGTGGCTTTTTCCAGACTGCCTTTGGGAATCCCCAATCGCAGTTTACTCACGCTTGTACACCTCCTTGGGATCAAAGACGGGAGCCCCCACCACCTGCCAACCATCCCCCTCTTGGCGGCGGTAAAAACAGCTCGCATATCCCTCGTGGCAGGCAGCCCCTCCTACCTGCTCCACCTTGAGGAGCACCGTGTCGGCATCACAGTCCAAAAAAATCTCTTTAATCCGCTGCACGTGACCGCTGGTGGCTCCCTTGTGCCAGATAGTCTGCCGGCTGCGGCTAAAGTAGTGGGCCTCTCGGGTCTTGAGGGTGAGGTCCCAGGCCTCGGCATTCATAAAGGCGAGCATCAGTACCTCACCGCTGCCGGCGTCTTGGATGATGGCGGGTAGCAGGCCCCCCAGTTTGTCGAATCTTGGGGTTATCTTGTCCTTCATAACTGGTTAAATTACCTTTTTTTATTCCAAACGACAAGGCGGGATGTTACATATCAAAGGAATAAATTCTTAGTATCAGGGGTTCATGATCCGGTGAGCAAAATCATCCCTTTCAGTCAGTTGGCCCGAGCCCAACACCTGAATTTTCTCGACCACAAGCGCCGGGAATATCAAGAGCGGGAGGACTATCTGGCCCGTCTGCGGCGCCTGCTTTTTCAGATTGAGGGGCAGATGCGCCAGGCCGAAGTCCTGCAGTTAGACCTCTTCCTCCAGTCGGCCAAGCACTTTCAGGTCAAATTAGCCTTACCCATCCAGGGGGACCGACTTGCCCTGCAGCGCCTCTTTGCGGAAAATCCCTTTCTTTATGCTGTTACCGAATTTTTCGCGGGCCGCTTCACCGCGGAACAGTGCCTTGAGCACATCGATCTTTTAGGGGAAAAGCAATCAAAAGAGTAGCTTGGGGGGCTGTCTAACAGGAGGGCCAGGGAGCCCGTGCTACCCCAGCCTTTCGCTCAACCTTCTTTAACTCCACTCCACCAGGGCCGCGCCCCACGTGACGCCGGCACCGAAGCTGCACAGGAACACCTTGTCCCCAGGCTTGATACAGCCTTCCTCGAGGGCTTCATGCAGGGCGATGGGAACGGAGGCCGCTGAGGTGTTGCCGTAGCGGTTGACGTTGACGTAGAGCTTCTCCCAGGGCACCTTGGCAAAGCGGGCCGCAGCCTCGAGAATTCGGTTATTGGCCTGGTGGATGATGAGATAGTCCAGTTCCTCCCGATCGATGCCGGCCATCTCCTTAATGCGCCGGATGCTGTCCTTGACCGCTTTCACTGCAAACTTGAAGATCTCCGGGCCATCCATGCGCAGGAAATGCCGTTCGGTAGTGGTGCTCAGCGGTAAGAACGGGCTCACCTCGGCATTGAATTCAGTTTCACAGTAAAGCTTCATATTGAAACTGGAAGTGATAAATGAGGCTAGAATGCCGCCCTTTTCCACCGGCCCCACCACCACTGCGCCAGCCCCGTCACCGAAGAGGACGCAGGTGGAGCGATCCGTCCAGTCAGTGAGGCGGGAGTTGGTATCGGACCCTATGACCAGGGCGTACTTACCCTCCGGGCCCACCAGACGCTCAGCCACATAGAGGGCATAGTTAAAGCCGGTACAGCCCGCCTGCAGATCGAAGGCGGCCAGGACGCCATTGGCTCCTAAAGCCTCCTGGACTTGAATGGCACCGGCGGGGAAGAAGTGGGGCGGGGTGATGGTGCCCAGGATGATGTAGCTCAAGTCCTGGGGAGCAATACCGGCGGCATCTATGGCCTGGCGCGCCGCGGCTACTGCCATGGTGACGGAGCTTTCGTCCGGCGCGGCAATGCGGCGTTCGGCAATCCCGGTGCGCTCCAGGATCCAGTCGTTGTTGGTGTTCACCAGTATTTCCAGGTCCTTATTGTTCAGGACCCGCTCGGGCACATAGACTCCGGTGCCCAGGATGCCGATTCTTTTTGCAGACACGCGCCTCGCCCCCTCACCACCAGGGTACCCTTTTATACCTTAGGGCTGGCGAAAAGGCAATGAGTTGTGCGCAAGTGCGCAGAAATTCACGCTATCCAGGCAACTTTTTACATCTGGCCAATATTGCCTGGCTCCGGTCTGAGAGTGCGAAAGAGGGTCGTCCGGATCTCTGCCAGAATCACCCTAAGTTAAGACAGGGAGCAGCAAGCCGCGGAACAACTAAACATTTGTTTAGTATTTTTGAGGTATCTCAGCTATACTTTGGGAAAGCACGAGCAGAAAAATTGACCAAAATTTTTCTTGACACTCAATATCTTGTGCTATACCATAGATAATCATACAACATATTGTTTTTTAAGCCATTTTCGGCAACTGTCCGAAATATCGGAAAAAGGAGCCTCTTATGACTCTCCAGGCGGATGTGAGTGAGATTTCCAGAGACCTCCACCTCAGCGCCAACGCCGTGGTCGTTCTGAAACGCCGTTATTTGAAGAAGGACGACAAAGGCGAGGTGGCCGAAGCCGCGCCCGATATGTTCCGCCGGGTGGCCGACACCATCGCCGAGGTGGACCGCCTCTACGACCCCGCCGCCGATGTGGACGCCACCGCCCGGAAGTTCTACGAGATGATGGCCGGTCTCGCTTTCATGCCCAACTCTCCCACCCTGATGAACGCCGGGCGAGAGTTGGGCCAGCTTTCCGCCTGCTTTGTGCTGCCGGTGGAGGACAGCATCGACAGCATCTTCGACGCCATCAAGCACACAGCCTTGATCCACAAATCCGGGGGCGGCACCGGGTTCTCCTTCTCCCGCATCCGCCCGGAAAACGATCCCGTGTTGTCCACCAAGGGGGTGGCCTCGGGGCCCATTTCGTTTATGAACATCTTTGACGTGGCCACCGAAACCATCAAGCAGGGCGGCACCCGCCGGGGGGCCAACATGGGGCTCTTGCGCGTGGACCACCCGGACATTCAGAAATTCATCACCTGTAAAAACGACACCCAAAAGCTCACCAACTTCAACATCTCCGTGGGTCTGACGGATGCCTTCATGGCCGCGGTGCGGGAGGACAAGCCCTTCCCCCTCCTCAACCCCCGCACCAAACAGGAGGTGGGCCGGGTCTCGGCCACCGAGCTCTTCGACCTCATCGTCCGGAGCGCCTGGGCCACCGGCGAACCCGGCATCATTTTCCTCGACGCCATCAACCGGGACAATCCCCTGTCCCATCTGGGAGAGATCGAGGCCACCAACCCCTGCGGCGAGCAGCCCCTGCTGCCTTACGAGTCCTGCAACCTGGGGTCCCTCAACCTGGCCCGGGTGGCGGAGGACGGCAGTATCAACTACCGGGCCTTGCAGGAGCTGGTGCACACCGCGGTGCACTTCCTGGATAACGTCATTGACGCCAACAACTTCCCCCTGGACAGTATCGCCGAGAACACCAAGAACAATCGCAAGGTCGGCCTGGGGGTCATGGGCTTTGCGGATCTGCTCCTCCAGCTGGGCATCCCCTACAACTCCGAAGAAGCGGTCCAGGTGGCCGAAGAGGTCATGGCCTTCATCAACCAGGAAGCCCGGGCCGCGTCCGCCGAACTGGCCGACTCGCCGGGGGAATTTCCCCACCTTCCCGGGCAGCCGCTACGACGGCAACGGCGCCGGGCCGCATGCGCAACGCCACCGTCACCACCATCGCTCCCACCGGCACCATCAGCATCATCGCCGGGGCCAGTAGCGGCATCGAACCCCTGTTCGCCATCTCCTATATCCGCCGGGTGCTGGAGGGCACCGAACTCGTGGAGGTGCACCCCTATTTTGAGGAACTGGCCCGGCGCCGGGGCTTCTATTCCCCGGAACTCATGCGGGCCGTGGCCCAGACCGGCTCCATCCGGGACTTCAAGGAAATCCCCAAGGATATCCGGCGTCTTTTCGTCACCGCCCACGAGGTCTCCCCCCAGTGGCACATCAAGATCCAGGCGGCCTTCCAGAAGCACACGGACAACGCGGTCAGCAAAACCGCGAATTTCCCCCGCCAGGCCACCCCCGAGGACGTGCGCCAGGTGTACCTCATGGCCTTTGAGCAGGGCTTGAAGGGGGTCACCATCTACCGGGACGGCAGCCGGGAGGACCAGGTCCTGAGTTTCGGGGAGCAGCAAAAGCCAGAAGAATTTCAGTACATCACTCCCCGGCCCCGTCCCGAGGCGCACCACCGGGGTCACCCGAGCTCATCACCACCGGCTGCGGCAAGCTCTACGTCACGGTGAACCAGGACGACGTGGGCTTCTGCGAGGTCTTCGCCCAGATGGGCAAGACCGGGGGCTGCGCCTCCAGCCAGATCGAGTCCACCGGCCGCCTCATCTCCCTGGCCCTGCGCTCCGGGGTCAAGATGGACGCCATCATCAAGCAGATCACCGGCATCCGCTGCCCCCAGCTCCATCTGGCAAAACGGCCGCCAGGTGCTGTCCTGCCCGGACGCCATCTCCCAGGTCCTGTCCCAGACGCTCGGAAACCGCGCTCCCCAGCCCCAGCGCAGCCATGGGGGCCTGCCCGGACTGCGGCGGCGCGGTGGAACACGAGGGCGGCTGTTTGGTTTGTCGGGCGTGTGGGTTTTCGAAATGTAATTAAGGAGTATATTTGGCCTTGGAGATGGGGCCCAGTCAGTCAGTCTATCGTTCTTACATACTCGAGCTTGCTCGTGAATTGATAGATGACATTGAGTTATCACGTCTTGCGCCCGAGCAGTTGTTGCTCAAAGTGGCGCGTCTTGCTCGCCTCATGTGACGACCAAAGAGACCTCTGTATGGCTCCGTTTTGAGCTCAATGGATATCCCAACGATCCAATTGCTTTAAAGTGGCTGATACGATTCGGTCGGATAGATTCTGCCGAGGCTACACACGGTTACTTCCAGCCCCTTGCAGGTATCAGCGGGGTTATTTCAGCAATGCAAACCCAAATTTCCAGCAACTCAGGGTGCCCAACATTCAATTTGCTCCTTCAAGTTGCTAATCCAAGTGAGTTGGTCAAGGGGTTGGGGGGGCAAACAGCACAGGCTGTTGCCAGGCCTGCTCAAGCAGGTATTGCAGAGACTTCAGAACCTTACGACTGCTGTTTCTAACTTGTCGGGTGTACGTTCCCGAGTTCTAAATGCCATTCATGAGTTCATAACTAAAGTTTATTATGAAAGGGCATTCATTGGACTGGCTGAGAGTATCTTTGAAAAACATAAGATGGCAATTGACGAGCTACTGAAGACCAGTGCTGAGGACGTGCTGGAAAAGATCCCTGCGATCTATGGATCGATTATTATCGGGGGATCAGGAAGCCATAAGTCAAGCGCTGAATAGCGTAAGACGTATGATTAAAGCCTTTGCTGATTCAGTGTATCCCCCGGGAGAGGGCTCAGTTGGAACTAGATGGACACACAATACGATATAGGCAGCGATAAAGTACTTAATCGCATTAAAGCTATTCCTTTTCAGTGGCTGCGCTAGTACATCAAGATGCGAAAGGCTCAGATAGGAATCTAAGACACGTGATTCTACGAAAGGGCATCCGCTGGAACACACTCCGATGTAACTCCTGAGGAAGCACGGGCGCTTTTTCTGCAAACTTATCTATCCCTTGGTGAGATACTTTCTGCTACGTGTACTGGTGAATTGACAGGTGATATTGAGCATACTTGAATGCATGTAAGTTCCTCTCGTTCCCAAGCTCCTGATGGGGAACACACTTAGGCGTCAAGCCCAGCTTGGCAAAATTAAGCTTTTCCTTGAGGGTGCCGACTTTATGGCAAGGTAGAACTTGGCACCGAAAACAGGTTCCCCAGCAGGGGCTGGGGAACCGGAAGATAGGCCGGGGGAAGACCATCACCCTCCCCCCTGGCCCCTCCCCATCTTCATTATTCTGGAGGGTGGGTTTCGCCCCCCTTATATGACAGGAGGAGCCCATGAAAGTTGTCTATGATTCAGAAGTGGACGTGCTCTCCATCCATTTCAGCAAGGAGCCCATCAAAAAAAGCGAGGAGGGCAAGGCCGGGTTCATTATTGACTATGATGAGGACGGCAATATTGTCGGTTTGGAGATCATGGAGGCCTCCATGCGGGTGGAGAATCCCCGCGCCATGGAATATGCCGTCATGACCTGAGGGCGTAAGCCTTCCCCCAGAAGTTTTTTCACCCCCCCTCACCTTAATCCTCTCCCCCCTCGAGGGGGGAGAGGAGGACAGGCATGGACTAATCTCTTCTTCTTCAAGGCTTTGCTTTCCTGGTTGGAAAACGCCAAAAATATCAAAAGTTGTGAGGCTCTTCTTCCCTCTCCCCCCTGGGTGTACAGACCGGGGACATAGGTAACAGGTGTTCGGAGACATGGGTAACAGGTTACAAGCTGTTGCAAAACCTCAAATTCTCCTACCGTGTCATTCTGAGCGAAGCGAAGAATCTCGTATTTTCAATAGGTTGAGATCCTTCACTTCGTTCAGGATGACAGAAAAATAGGTTTTGCAATAGGTTCTAGTTCCCTTCTTGCGCTGGCCGGGGAATTTCTGTAGGCTGAGGTGGGAAGGAGGTCAGCGCCATGAAACTTTTCGGATTTCTTCTCGTGATCGCCCTCACCCTGGCTCTGGGCTGTGGCGGGGGACCCTCCACGACCACGGCTCCAAAGTCTTCAAGTTCTGATTTTCAACAACTGTGCCACGCGGTGGGGGCTGATGGGGATAGTATCAGCAGGGATAAGTTTATAGCCCAAGCCAGGGACAAGGAGGCGGCCGCCAGGCTCTTCGACACTTGTGACACCGACCGGAATAGAGTCATCACCGAACAAGAAGCCCGGGCGGGCCACATGGAAAGTCTAAAAGGCCAAGCCATCCGCCTTACCACGCCCTAACCTTAACTTGCGGTGTCCCAGTAGCTTCTTGCCCCCCTTCCTGGGGGGAACGGCGCTTCAGAAAACCAGCCTCGGAATTCCCACAACCCATTTCGGAGGTATGGAAAAATGTCCCGCACGACGATCCTGGCAATGGTGTCTTTGTTGGTGCTCCTGCTGGCCTGCGGGGCCGACAGCCAGGGACCCAAGCCCTACGAAGCTCAGGATTTCAGCAAGCTCAAGGGCATGCAGGGCTTCAGCGATAAGGCCCTGGACCTGCATTTCGCCCTTTACCAGGGGTATGTCAAGAACACCAACCTGCTCTGGGAGGAACTGCAAAAATTGGCAGAGCAGAACCAGACCAAGACCCCGGCCTATGCCGAACTGAAGCGCCGCTTCGGGTGGGAATTCGACGGCATGCGCCTCCATGAGCTGTACTTTGGCAATCTGGGGGGCAAAGAGCCCCTGGCCCCGGACAGCAAGCTCATGAAAAAAATCGAGGAGAACTTCGGGACTTTCGACAAGTGGGCCGCGGATTTCAGGCCACCGGGGCCCTGCGCGGCATCGGCTGGGTGGTGCTCTACGAGGACCCCAAGAGCGGGCGCCTCTTCAACACCTGGATCAACGAACATGATGTGGGCCATCTGGCGGGCTGCTCGCCCCTCCTCATCATGGACGTCTTCGAGCACGCCTATCTCCCTGACTACGGGTTAAAACGGGGCGACTACATCCAAGCCTTTTTCGATAACCTTGACTGGAAGGTGGTGGAGGGCCGATTGGGGACGTAAAGACTGACAATTATCATTCCCAAACCAAGGTTTTTTCCATATAGTAGCACCCTAGTGTCGTGTTCCATAAATTATAAGGCAAATTATCAGGGTCACTCAATGATGAAGCTTTGAAAGTCCCCCTTTCCTAAAGGGGGATTTAGGGGGATTATCAAACCCTCACCTAATCCCCCCTGACCCCCCTTTAAAAAAGGGGGGAAAATGACCATTTTTCCCCGTAAGTTTGCTCCAAAAAACCATATTATTTACGGAGCACAGCACTAGTGGCATGGAACTGGAGGGAGGCATGACCCGGCCCGGAGAGCAGGCAGACCAAAACCACCAAACGCCGCCGGCCCCTGCGGCGCCTGATAAGCCCAGAGAACCAGTACCTGCCGCCCCCCCGCCCTGTGAGCCGGAGGACGGTTTCCCCACCCAATTCGCCCGGCTGTTCTTCGGGGTCATCACTGTCCTGGTTCTGTACTACTCTTACGCCATTATCAAACCCTACCTCGTCGACCTCTTTCTCGCCCTGGTCGTCTTTTTTACCGCCAAGCCCCTGTACGAGACCCTCACCCGGCTGCTCTTCGGCAAGCGCTCCCTGGCCTCTGGGCTTACCTGCCTGATTCTGGCCCTGCTCATCATTATTCCTCTTATCACCCTGTTGAGCATCATCGCCAACCAGGCCCTGGAGTTCTCCAGCCAACTGAGCCAGGGACTGGAGAGCGGCAAATTAGGACAGTGGCTTAGCACCCAGATGACGCTCCTCCAAGAGTACTTAGTGCGCTTAAAGTTGCCGCTGCCCCCCGAGGAGATCAAAATCGAAGGCATGATTCGATCGGTCCTCAGTAGCGCCAGCAAGTTCATTTATACCAATGCCGTGGGACTTTTGACCGGATTCACCAATCTTCTTTTAGACCTCTCCCTGATCCTCTTTGTGGCTTTTTTCTTGTTTTTACAGGGGGATGACTTCATCGCCGAGATCAAGAAACTTTCTCCCTTGTCTCCGGCTGACAATGAGATGATCATCGGGGAAATGGAAGCCACCATCAAAGCCACCCTATGGAGCACCGTGGTGGTGGCCTTCATCCAGGGTTCCCTGGGGGGGTTGGGGTTTTTCCTTTTCGGGGTGCCTCAGCCAGCCTTCTGGGGTACGGTGATGATCCCGGCCAGCGTTATCCCCGTAGTCGGCGCAGCCATTATCTGGTTACCCGCAGTGGGCTACCTGTTTTTACTGGGCGCCTGGGCCAAAGGCATGGGACTTCTATTCTTCTGCGCCTTGGTCATCGGCTCCGTTGACAACCTGTTGAAACCCATGCTCATGCGGGGCACCCGCTCCACTCCCACAGTTCTTGTCCTTCTGGCCATACTGGGGGGCATCTCGTACTTTGGCATGATCGGCTTCATCCTGGGTCCCTTCGTCCTCTCCCTGCTCCTGTCCTTGCTCTACATCTATGAGAAGACCATCCTGGTACCTTCGAGGTCACAAGCTGCAGGCCTGATCCAACCCAACCAGCCGGAAAGAAAAGAGCCCATCCCCCCTGAGGGAGATGGGCCCGGAACAGCTAACGACACTGCGGCGTCGTAATCAGGAAGCTTTCTGCACCTCCTGTTTCACCTCGGAAAGGTCCAGCTCTCCCCGGGAAACCGCCCCGTGGCTTTCCAGTTGCTCCAGCTCTTGCTGGACCAGCTCCCGTTCCAACTGACGGTCTTCGTGGATGAACTGGCAGTACTCCTCAAAAAGGTCTTCCTTTAAGGTCTGGGTAAACAGGGAAGCTTTTTCCAACCGTTCTTCCAATCCCAGGATGTTGTCCAGGAGATAGAAGTAAATGGAGCGGGCCTCGGCCAAGCGGCCACTCTGGGCCAGGCGGTCGGCCCAGGCCTGAGCCCGGCGCAATTTGTTCTCGGCCCGTTCCGGATCAATGGAATCGTCCGCCACCTCCTCCACAATATGGTCAATGGATTCGAGAATCTCCTCCAGACCTTGCTCTTCCTCTTTCAAAACACCCCGCACTTCCGGCACCCGGTCGGCCAAGTCCATAATAATGTCCAGCAAGTCCTTTTTGGAGTATTTCTTCAGGCGTTCCAGCAGGTCGTTACGGTTCAAGAACCTGTCGGGCTCGGTCAACCAGGCCCAGAGCAAGGCCAGCGCATGAGGACAGATTTCTCCTTCCACTTCCTGGTGGCAAGGGCAGATACAGGAAAGTTGGTCTTCCTTGATTCTGGCCTCCACCAAACAGGAATCTTCATCCCATATCACTGCCTGGAGGCGGTCCGGCAGTCGGTAGGCAAATTGAATTTGATTATTCTGGATCAGTCCCCGGGCCCGGTCTGTTTTTTCCGGTGGGGCGATGGATTTCAGGGTTTTTTCGTCCAAGTCATCGAAGCGCATAGTCAAATGGCTTTCCTAATTCTTTATTTAAAATGTAACACATAACCGTCGCTTAGCAATCGGTTTTTGTTTTTTTTCGAACCCTTAGGCAAAAAAGTTTAGGGATTTGAGAAAAATTTTTGGCTGCGGTGGAAGAGGCGATTCAAGCGGGTTTCCAGATTCTGGCGGTGCGTTTCCAGAGCGTCTCCCCGGTCTTGGGGACTGACCCACAAGGGGGCCTCCACCAGGATGGCGCTCCGGCCAAAAGGCAGGGGAACTTCGAAGCGGTCCCAGGTCTTGAGGGTAATCTTGCGGCTGCTGGCCGCAGCTATGGGAAGGATGGGTGCCTGGGTCTCCCGGGCCAGGTAGAGGACTCCTTTTTGGACCACCCGAGCCGGACCCCGGGACCCGTCTGCGGCCAGGCCGGCAGAATGACCCCGCCGGACGTACGCGGCCAGGTGCTGCAGAGCCTGGAAGCCTCCCTTGCGCCGTGATCCCGGGCACACCAGAAATCCCAGCCCCCGGGACATGTCGGCAATGAATTCTCCGTCCCGGCTGGGGCTGGCCATGAGGACTATAGGGGGCTTCATCGGGCAAAATACCCCGGCACCATAGAGGGACGTCAAAAGATGACAGTGCCACACGGCAAAAATAACGGGGGCTTCAGACTGCAAGAGGGCCATCCCCTTCTGGTCCCCATGTAAGGCCAACCTGTTGGTGCCTAAAACTACCCGGACGAGAACCCGGGCCAGGTCCGGCGCCAGGCGGCTCCAGGCTGGGTGGTCGAGACGAAGTTTCATGGGAGGTTATCTTTCAGTGCGGCTGGTGGTGACTTTCCCGAAGCTCTTCTCCCTTGGAGTCAGGGCTTCATTTCCTGGACTCCAACCGCTCCAGCACCCTGGGAGTGTAGAGTTCGTGCTCTTCTAACAGGGGAGAAACCGGGCGTATGACTCCCAGCTTCATGACGAGGAAATTAAGACGGCGCATTTGCGTAAGCTTCTCGGCCTCATCCGGGAGAGACGCTACCAGATCCTGCAGCCGCACTATTTCTTTGCGCATCTCCAATTCCGGTGGCAGGCAATCCGCCATCTTCATGATCTTATAAGCCATGCGGAGCTCTGGCGGGACATGGCTGTCGTCCTCCAGCGTGAGGGGCCTGCCCTTGCCTTGCAGATCATGAAAGTGGCCCGCCTCTATGGCCTCTAAAATGCGATTCTCCGCAACACGCTCAAAAAAGTCCATATACGGTCCTGTGATTGACAGAGGAGGAGAGTTGGACTCCCCTGGCCCTCCCCTCAACTTGCTTTAATGACGCCGTTTGCGGGCCCGTTCCAGTTCCCGTTGTTCCTCCCGGCGGCGGATGGTTTCCCGTTTGTCGGCTTTCTTTTTCCCTTTGGCCAGCCCCAGCTCCACTTTGGCGTATTCGTTTTTAAAATAGAGTTTAAGGGGGATGAGGGTATAGCCGCGCTCCACGAGCTTACCCAGGAGCCGCTTCATTTCCCGCCGACGCAACAGCAACTTGCGGGCCCGGGTGGGTTCGTGGTTTTCCCCGGCGGCATGCGGGTAAGGGCTGATATGGGCGTTGAGGAGATAGACCTCCCCATCCCGGAAACGAGCATAAGCATCTTGGATATTGGCCTTCCCCAACCTGAGGGACTTCACTTCAGTGCCTTTGAGGACCAGTCCGGCCTCGTAGAGGTCATCAATGGTGTACTCGAAGTAAGCCTTGCGGTTGCGGCACACGAGTTTGATGCGTTCAGCGGTCATAACACAGGTGCTCCGGCCAAGGCCGAGCCGAACCGGAGGATTTCCGGGAAGCGGCCGCTCATCTCCTGAACGGCAAAGTTATTGATTTCATCGACAGTTACCATATCCAGGACCTGTCGGGCCATCTCCTGGGCTTCCTTATAGCTTATCAGACGAATCACCTTTTTGACCATGGGAATTGACATGTGGTTCATGGAAAGCTCTTCCACTCCCAGGCCCAGCAGGATGGGAATGTAGAGGGGGTCTCCGGCCATTTCCCCGCAGACGGCTACCGAAATTCCCGCCACCCGCCCGGCTTCCACCACCTGGAGGATCATGCGCATCACGGCCGGGTGCAGAGGTTGGTAGAGCCCGGCCACCTGCTTGTTACCCCGGTCAATGGCCAGGGCGTATTGGATCAGGTCGTTGGTGCCGATGCTGAAAAAATCCGCCTCCCGGGCCAGAAGAGGAGCCAGGGTCACCGCGGCCGGGACCTCAATCATGGCCCCCACCGGCAGCCGGGGGTCAAACAGGTGGCCTTGACCCCGCAATTCCTCCTGAACTTCCTCCAGGAGTAGCCGGGCTTCCCGCATTTCCTGAATGCTGGAAATCAGAGGAAACATAACCCGCACCTGCCCATGGGCTGAGGCCCGGAGGATGGCCCGGAGTTGAGCCCGAAAAATGCCTTGCTCTTTGAGACAGAAGCGGATGGCCCGCAGTCCCAGGGCCGGATTCATCTCTTGCGGGTATTCCAGGTGGGAAAAAAATTTGTCCCCGCCGATATCCAGGGTGCGGATGGTCACCTGGCGGGGGGCCATGGCCTCCACCACTTTTTTGTAGTCCTGGAAAAGTTCCTCCTCGGTGGGCAGATAACGCTGCCTGAGATAGAGAAACTCGGTGCGGTACAGGCCTACTCCATCGGCACCGGACTTCAAAGCCAGTAGTACTTCCTCGGGAAGTTCGATATTGGCATAAATGTGGGTGACGTAGTCGTCCAGGGTATGGGCCGTAAAGGTACAGAAGTGCGCCACCTCAGCCTTAAAGGCATCATATTCCAGCTGTCGCCGGCGGTATTTCTCCTGAACCTCCCCCTCGGGATTCAGAATGACCCTGCCTAACAGGCCGTCGACGATTATATCGTCGCCGGGGTTGATCTCCTGGGTGGCGTTGTCCAGGCCCACCACCGCCGGGATCTCCAGGGCCTGGGCCATGATGGCGGTGTGGGAGGTCTTGCCCCCTCTCTCCGTGACAAAGCCCACTACCTGGGTGTTGGTCATCTGGGTGGTTTCCGCGGGGGAGAGGTCCCGGGCCACGATGATGACGGGCTCAGGGGAATCAAACAGACGTGCGAAGGCCTTACCGGTAAGGTTGCCGATCAGGCGACGGTACACTGACTCCACGTCCGCCAGACGGCCCTTGATGTAGGGATCTTCGATGCGACGAAAGAGCTCTTGGACCTTCTCAAAGGACCGGTGCAGGGCCCACTCGGCGTTGAGGCGTTCTTCCCGAATGAACCGCATAGGCTCGTCGCAGATCATCTGGTCCTTGAGAATGAAAAGGTGAAGTTCGATTAAATGGGAGTGTTCCGGAAATTCGGTGGAGATTTCCTCATGGAGGCGGGATAAATCCTCGTGGGCCTGGTCCATGGCGGCCTGAAGCCGGGCCACTTCCGTGGCTTGTTCCTCTTCCGTGAAGAGCAGGCGAAAGCGCCCTTTGACCTCTCCCCGGTCGCTCAAGACCCAGGCCCGGCCGATGACAATGCCGGGGGAGGCAGGAATGCCTTGGAGGAAGTGATTTTTTTCGGTCATGTTTCGCCAAACTTCCGAGTAAAAAGCCGGCTCACTAACAGCACGGCCTCGCCAGCATCGGGACCGGTAGCCCGCAGCACCAGCCGCGTTCCCTGAGGGCAGTCCAGGGTGAGGAGGGCCAGCAAGTCCCGCGCGCTCACCTGGACGCCGTCTTTTTCCAGGACCAGGTCAGCCTCGAACTGATGGGCCAGGTTGGTGATTTTCATGGCCGGCCGGGCGTGCAGGCCCAGGCGGTTTTCCACCCAGAGTTCCCTCTCCACCGCCGGCATTTCCGACTCTTTCTCAGACATTTTACCACAGGCTCAGCAGACTCGGTTTTCTCTTACTACTCAGGGCAAGAAATAGATTGATGTAGCGCCATCGCCCCCGGCGGCGCCTGAACCGCCGGGGGCGTCGGTTCTACATTTTTAGCCCGAATAATTCACTTGGTTGCCCAGAACCCGGTGTCACAGGCTTTCCAGCCTGTGCAACAAACAATCCGTTTTTTCGGGCTGAACAGATATCTGAAATATTTCGCTTAGTTGTCTTATATTTATAAAAATTCATGCATAAGACGTGTTAGGTTAATCAATATTATGCTCGGAGTAATAATTCTCGTTTCGGCTTAGGGTAATCGCTTCTGACCTTTGAGTTCCAAGTAAGTCTGGTAGACCTGCCGCCGGGAAATGTTAAGCTCCTCAGCCACCAAATCCGTCAGGCGCCGCCCGGATAAGTCAGTCTTCTCTGCGGCCTTAAGCAGCCGCCCGGCCAGGTCCACTTCTGCCTCTGGGGGCTTGACCGGACAAGAGAGGACCAGGGTGCACTCCCCTTTGATCTGCCGGTCCGCCACTTGGGCCGCCACTTCACTTACCGGCCCCCGCCAGGCCTCCTCGAACACCTTGGTGAGCTCCCGCACCACCAGCACCTGCCGCTCGGCAAAATACCGGGCCATCTCCGCCAGGGTGCCGGCCAGGCGCTGGGGCGACTCGTAGAAAATCAGGACCCGGTGTTCCCGGGCCAGGGTCTCAAAAAATTCCCGGCGCTTCCCGGCCTTGCGGGGGGGAAAACCCAGGAAGGTGACATCCCCCGGGAAACCGCTCATGGACAGGGCCGTCACCCCCGCCGCCGGACCGGGGACCGCCTCCACTTTGATACCCGCGTCCCAGGCCTGGGCCACCAAGAGCGCCCCCGGGTCGGAGAAGCCGGGGGTGCCGGCGTCGCTCACCAGGGCCACGCTTTGTCCGGCCGTGAGTTTGTCAATCAGCTCCGGCCCCCGCACCGCCTGGTTGTGGGCATGGTAGCTGACCGTAGCCGTTTTTATCTGGTAATGACTCAAGAGCTTCCGGGTGCGCCGGGTGTCCTCCGCGGCAATCAGGTCCACCTCCTTCAACACCCGCAGTGCCCTGAGGGTAATATCTTCCAGGTTGCCGATGGGTGTGGCAACGATATACAAGGCCCCTTTTTCGCTCCCAGTGCTCATCATTCCTGTCATTCTGAGCCGCCCCCGGCGGCGAAGAATCTCAAAAACTGTCGCTTAAATCTCAACATTCAAAACTCATGGATTCTATTAAAACAGAAAAACAGAGACCCTTCGCCTGCGGCTCAGGGTGACAACAACTGTGGGAAACCTTTTTGATAGGTACTATTTCTTTTCCTAATTCCATAAACTTAATTTCCAAAGGCATTTTGAATAACTTCGATCTCTGGTCCGCTTTCTCGCAAGAGAATCCCCACCACGTCAAACCGTACCGCCACCTCTCCCAGGCGCTTGTGTTTCAGGTAGTAATCTGCCAGCTTTCTCAGGCGCATCTGCTTGGCGTGGTGCACCGCGTCCTGGCCGGCGCCGAACCGGGCACTGGTGCGGGTCTTCACCTCGACGAACACCAGCACCCCCCGGTGCTGGCAGATGAGGTCGATCTCCCCCAAGGGCGTCCGGTAGTTGCGCTCTAATATTTTGTAGCCCTGTTTTTTGAGGGCTGCCGCGGCCAGCTCCTCACCTCGGTCCCCCAGGGATCGCCGGTTATCCATAGGTATCGGAGGAAATTATCACTGTGACCCAGCCTTGGAGCAGGTGGGGCCCCAAATGATTGCAGAGTCTGGTGGCACAGGCCTCTGGCCTGTGCGACACCGGCGGGACGCCTGTGCCACCGGGCGTCGCTTTTTGATTGAGAGGCAATCGGTAATGAACGGCGTCTGCTCCTCTATCTCAGGCTTCTTCCGGCTCCCCTACCGTAAGCCACTCCCGCACCCCCTTAAAGGTGCGCCGGTGAATGGCGCAGGGCCCCCAGCATTTTAAGGCCTCCAGGTGTTCTGGGGTGGCGTAGCCCTTGTGACGGGCGAAGTTGTACTGGGGATAGAGCCGGTGGTAGGCCCCCATGCGCCGGTCCCGGTAGACCTTGGCCAACACCGAAGCCGCGGTAATGGCGGGGCAGCGGTCGTCTCCTTTAATGACCGGTTGCTGGGGGTAGGCGAGGGGCAGGGGCTGGTGACCGTCCACCAGCACCATTTCAGGGAGAACATCGAGGGCCTTGACCGCCAGGGCCATGGCCTTGAGGGAGGCAGCGAGGATCCCCAGGCGTTCGATTTCCCGGGCTCCCACCTCCATGACGGCAAAGGCCAGGGCCCGGGTGCGAATTTCTGCGTCCAGAGTCTCCCGGGTCTCGGGATGAAGGCGTTTGCTGTCCTTGAGGCCCGGCAACGTTAGCCCCGCCGGCACGATCACCGCGGCGGCCACCACCGGGCCAGCCAGGGGGCCCCGTCCGGCTTCGTCCACCCCGGCAATGAGCCCCACACCCTGGCCGCGCCAGTAGGCTTCCGGGTCAGCAAACACCTGACTGCTGCCCCGGCGTTTCCTCATGTCGGCCGAGTCCGCTTTTCCTTGATGCGGGCCGCCTTGCCGGAGCGCTCCCTCAGGTAGTAGATGCGGCTCTGGTTCACCTTGCCCCGGACTCAGCACCTTCACTTTTTCAATGTTCGGAGAGTGAAAGGGGAAAATGCGTTCCACCCCCACGCCATAAGAGACCTTGCGCACCGTGAAGGTGGCTCCGATGAGGCCGCCCCGTTTCCTGATGACCACCCCTTTGAAAACCTGGATGCGCTCCTTCTCGCCTTCCACTATGCGTACGTGCACTTCCACCGTGTCCCCCGGGCGAAAGTCAGGGAGGTCCGCCCGCATCTGCTCCCGGGAGAGCTGTTCCAACCGTTCCATAGCTGCTTTACCTATCCTTTCCCGTTCCTTCCGGAAGTGTTCCCAATAATTCCCGATCTTCAGGACTGAGAGGCGCTTTCTCCAGCAAATCCGGCCTCAAGGCCCTGGTGCGCCTGAGAGCTTGCTCCCGCCGCCAGCGGGCGATCCTGGCGTGATCGCCGCTCAGGAGCACCTCCGGCACGGTGAGCCCCTCAAAATCCCGGGGCCGGGTGTAGTGGGGGTATTCCAACAACCCCGTTTGAAAAGATTCTTCCTCCGTGGCCCCCTCTCCCCCCAGTACGCCGGGGATCAGGCGGGTCACCGCGTCCACCACCACCAGGGCAGGAATTTCACCGCCGGTGAGCACATAGTCCCCGATGGACAGTTCTGCATCGATGAAGTGGCGGACGCGCTCGTCCACCCCCTCGTAATGGCCGCAAATGAGCAATAAACTGGGGACTTGTGCCAGTTCCCTGGCCATCCCCTGGTTAAACAGCCGGCCCGCCGGAGAAAGGAAAATGACTTTGGTGTCCGGATCCTCCTGCCGCACCCGGCGCATGGCCGCGATCAGGGGCTCGGGCTTCATGACCATGCCAGGTCCGCCTCCAAAAGGCCGGTCATCAGTAACTTTGTGGCGGTCGGTGGTAAAGTCCCTGAGGTCCAGGACCCTAAAGCTCACCCTTCCCAGCACCTGAGCCCGGCGCAGCATGCTCTGATTCAGCGGGCTCAGCGAAAAACTCCGGGAACAGGGTTAACAGGTCAATCCGCATACAAATCCAGGAGCCCCTCGGGGGGCCAGACCTTGAGGCACCCCTCCTGCAGGTCGATTTCCTGGATCACCTCCTCCACCGCCGGGAGCAGCACTTCCCGCGTCCCCTGGCGCACCACATAGACGTCATGGGCCCCGGTGGGCCAGATTTCTTCAAGATGCCCCAGGACCGTGCCATCCCCGGCATGAACCACGGGTAGGCCCAGGACCTGGAACCAGTAATATTCCCCGGGGGCCAGTTCCGGGAAGCGGTGGGCTTCTCCCTGGACCTCTCGCCCCACTAAAATTTCCGCCTGCTCGCGGCTGTCAATGCCCAAAAGCCTGAGAAGCACGTGCCGGCTTCCCCGGGCCGCTTTCAGGACCTGAAACCTTTCGTCCCCTAATAAAATTTCCCCCAACCCCACAAAAGTTTCCGGGTCAAGGTCCGTGGAACGTCCGGCAATGCCCACCCGCAACATTCCCTTGAGGCCGTGGACTCCCACCACCCGACCCAGGGGCACCAGGTGTGGTTGGGCCTTTTCGTTTTTACTCAATGATCTCCAAAACCGACCGTTTGCGAATCTTGGTGGAGGCTGCGCTTAAAATCGTGCGCATGGCCCGGGCTGTGCGTCCCTGCTTGCCGATAACTTTCCCCAGGTCTTCTTTGGCCACTTTGAGTTCGATGACCGATGTCTGTTCGCCTTCGATTTCCTTGACTGATACCTGGTCCGGATAATCCACGAGAGCTTGAGCAATGAACTTGATCAGTTCCTTCATGGTTGGCCACCTCCAATCTGGGATGGGGCGGACTCATTCTCCTGGGGCAGTCCGAAACCGGCTGGCTTTACCCCCCCGGGGCAGCCGTGGCGGCAGCCTTCCACTGCTTCAGCAGGCTGGCGACTGTATCCGAGGGCTTGGCCCCGCGATCCACCCACAGGGACAAGAGGTCCTCCTTCACCGTCACCGCCGCCGGGTCCTGACGGGGATCATAGGTGCCGATAATCTCCAGGAACTTACCGTCCCGGGGAGATTCACTGTTCGTCACCACAATACGATAAAATGGTCTTTTCTTGGCACCGAAACGGGCCAACCGGATACGTAATGCCATGAGCGCCGTTTGTTCCTCCTTTGCATGTGTTATGTGGGGGCAGGGCCAGGGGTCAGTGGCACAGGCTTTCAGCCTGTGGAACCCCTTGGCCTCCTCTCCCAAAATCTCAACCTAACATACCCGGCAAGGGCATCTTGCCGCGTTTGGCCGCCTTGCCCATTTGTTTTATCATTTTCTGGGTGGCAGCGAAATTTTTTAGCAGGCGATTAACTTCTTCCACCGTGGTGCCGCTGCCTTGGGCGATGCGCCGGCGACGGCTGCCGTTGATGATCTGGTGGTTGGTCCGCTCCTCCGGAGTCATGGAGAGGATGATGGCCTCCACCCGTTTTAATTCTTTCTCATCGGGCTTAGCCCCTTTCAGGGCCTTAATTTTTCCCAGGCCTGGAATCATCTCCAGGAGGCCCTCCAAGGGTCCCATTTTCTTGATCTGCAGGAGCTGCTGGCGGAAGTCCTCCAGGGTGAAGGCCTCCTGCCGGATTTTCTTTTCCAGGGCCTGGACCTGCTCGGCGTCGAAGGTCTCCTGGGCCTTCTCGATGAGGGTGAGCATATCCCCCATGCCCAGGATGCGGGAGGCCAGCCGGTCGGGGTGGAAGTCCTCCAGCGCGTCCAGCTTTTCCCCCACGCCCAGAAACTTGATGGGTTTGCCGATGACCGCCCGCATGGAGAGCGCCGCGCCGCCCCGGGCGTCGCCTTCCACCTTGGTGAGGATGACCCCGGTGAGCTTGAGCAGGTCATCGAAACTCTGGGCCACCTGCACCGCGTCCTGGCCGGTCATGGCGTCGGCCACCAGGAGAATCTCCCCCGGCTCCACCTTTCCCTGGATGGCCTTGAGCTCCTCCATCAGGGGCGCGTCGATGTGGAGGCGCCCGGCGGTGTCCAGGATCACGGTGTCGTAGCCGGCGCTGTAGGCCGCTTCCATGGCCGCGTCGCTGATGTCCACCGGGTTTTGGCCGGGCTGGGTGTTATAGCACCCCCACCTGGCAGTCCGCGGCCAGGCGTTTGAGCTGCTCGATGGCCGCCGGGCGCTGCACGTCCGCGGGCACCAGATAGGGCTGGCGGCCCTTGGCTTTCAGGCGCTTGGCCAGCTTGGCGGCGGTGGTGGTTTTCCCGGAGCCCTGCAGGCCCACCAGCATCAGGGCCACCGGGGGCCGCCCCGAGAGGTCCAGCTTGGGGGCCTCCCCCCCGAGCAGGGCGGTGAGCTCCTCATGGACGATCTTGATGACCTGCTGGGCCGGGGTGAGGGACCTGAGCACCTCTTCCCCCACGGCCCGCTCTTTGATCTGCTCGATGAAGCCCTTGGTGACCTTGTAATTGACGTCGGCCTCCAACAGCGCGAGCCTCACCTCCCGCAAGCCCGCGATTACCTGGGCCTCGGTCAAATGCCCCCGGCCTTTGAGCTTCTTAAAGACCTGGGCCAGCTTGTCGGAGAGACGGTCGAACATTTTATGGTACGGATTCTTCCCAGCGGGAACCTATAAAATCTTTATCCACATTTTCCCAAAAAACTTTTATCACTTTCTGAATTTCTTGTGAAATTTCAAGGAAATTCCAACCTTTTTCTTCAAAGGTTACTTTCTGCCGTTCATAAGTAAGATGGGCCACCTCTTTATCTGCACGCCTTTTTGCTCTAATTAATATTACTGATTGATCCGGTCTTAATTCCTCCCATTTTTCCTGAGTTCGAAAAAAATCTGCAGCAATCACGGCATCATTTTTTGGTTTATTTGGAGGATATAAAAATCAATTAAGGCTCGTACATGAACAACAAATGACTCAATAAGGGCATTTGACAAAGGCCCTTTTCCGGCAATGCCTGATGCAAGACCGCTAGCCAAAGAATACAGCATCGAAATCTCATAATGAAGATGATCTGATGCTTTTCTAAGTTCATCTTCGGTACGCCTCTTTCTTCCCATGATCTTAAGAATTATGTGGGTAGACTCCCCCCACCATTTCTTTTCTCGGTGGGTAGTGCCACCCTACAACACTTCTCTTACTTTGAACTTTGAACCTTGAACTTTGAACTTATCCTTTAATTACCCCTAACGGCTTCAGCTTCGCCACCTTCCTGCTGATCCCGGCGCCGTCGGCCACGTCCACCACGTCGGCCACGTCCTTGTAAGCCTCGGAGA
Organism: uncultured delta proteobacterium; assembly: GCA_963709285.1. Classification (GTDB taxonomy): domain Bacteria; phylum Desulfobacterota; class Desulfobaccia; order Desulfobaccales; family 0-14-0-80-60-11; genus JBGSLA01. Next base: position 504,569 of record CAVPVR010000001.1, read on the forward strand.
TCTCTTCGGCGATGGTGCCGCGCCCCGCGCCCCGGACGATGATGCCCTTCTTGGCCATCTCCCCCACGATGTCCCGCCCCTTGGAGACCTTGACGGCCTGATGCCGGGACATCTCCCGCCCGGCGCCGTGGCAAGTGCTGCCAAAGGTTTCCTCCATGGCCGTGGGGGTGCCCACCAGGACAAAAGAGTAGCGTCCCATGTCCCCGGGGATGAGGACCGGCTGACCCGTTTCTTTATAGGCCGCCGGCGTCTCCGGATGGCCCGGCGGAAAGGCCCGGGTGGCGCCCTTGCGGTGCACGCAGAGCTTCCGGGACTTGCCGTTTATGGTATGGGTTTCGATCTTGGCGATGTTGTGGGCCACGTCGTAGATAAGCTCCATCCCCAAATCCCGGGGGCCCAGTTGCAGCACCCGTTCAAAGGATTCCCGCACCCAGTGGGTGATCAACTGGCGGTTGGCAAAGGCGTAATTGGCCGCCGCGGCCATGGCCGCCAGGTACTGCTTCCCTTCCGGCGACTTGATGGGCGCGCAGCACAACTGCCGGTCGGGAAGCTCGATCTTGTATTTGCCGGTGGCCTTGAGCATCACCTTGATGTAGTCGTCGCACACCTGGTGCCCCAGCCCCCGGGAGCCGGTATGCACGATGACGGTTATTTGATCCTTGAAAAGACCCAGAGCCCGGGCCACCTGCTCATCGATAAATTTCGGTGACATAGCCGATTTCGACAAAGTGGTTGCCGCTTCCCAGGGTCCCCAACTGGTCTTTGCCCCGGTCCAGGGCGAACTGGCTCACCATCCCCGGGTCGGCTCCCTCGATCTGTCCCCTGGCCTCGATGTGTTCCAGGTCCGAGGGGTCGCCGTAGCCGTTTTTCACGGCCCAGCCGCTGCCGTAACGCAGCACCTCTTTCAGGGTGGGCATGCTGAGCTTCAGGTCTTTGCGCCGGGAGCCCACTCCCGAAGGAATATTGGCAAACAGGGTATTGACCAGCTCGTCCATGCGCCCGGCTACTTCGGGGCGCTCCATATTGGTCCGGAGCAGCCGCACCCCGCAGTTGATATCGTAGCCCACCCCGCCGGGGGAAACCACGCCTTCCTCTACATCGAAGGCCGCCACCCCGCCGATGGGAAAGCCGTAGCCCCAGTGTATGTCGGGCATGGCCAGGGAGGCCCCCACAATCCCCGGCATGGTGGCCACGTTGGCCACCTGTTCGAGACTTCTGTCCTGCTGAATCTTGGGGAGCATCTCCTTGGAGGCATACACCACCCCCCGGGTGCGCATCTTCCCCTCCTGGGGCACCTCCCACCGATACTCATCAACCTGCCGTAGCTTGACTGCCATAATGGTTTGGGTAGGTGGGGGGAGAGCCGGGGGAGCAGTGGCTCCCCCGCCCTCCCCCCACACCCCCCTCCCAACCCCCTTTAGGGGGGCCGATGAAGGCAGGGGCTTCAGGCCCTGCCTTCATCGGCAAAAACCATCACCCCTTAAGGGATTGGGGGAGGGGGTGTGGGGGAGGGGGTAAGGGCCAATGGTCCTTAGCCCCCTCCCCCATAACTTTCCTCACAAATCTAAAATCACTGTGGCCTGCCAGCCATGGTCCCTGGGGGTGATTTCCAGGTGATGGTAGGTGGCGGCCTTCACCGCGGTTTTTCCCACGTGGCGCTCGGGGTCAAAGGGTTCTCCCCGGGCCCGGGCGGTTAAACCTTCGTCCTTTAATGCCAATATTTCAAAGTCCCGGCCCAGGAAGCCATCCACGTCATAGAGGTACAGCAAATGATTGAGCCAGGTGACCAGGAGGGCCTCCCGGTCAGGCGCTTCCACCTCAATGTCTCGGGTCTCCCTGGGCTTCAAGCCCCGGCGGTCCGTCATGGTGGCCACCAGGGCCTCGGCGGCGTTTATATAGAGGTCCGCCAGGCTGTCTCCCCGGATGCGGTAGGCCACATCAGCGGTGTGCGCCATTTGCCGATATTTTTTTATGTGGCGCTGCCGCTGGGTCTTCCCAGGCATAAGCGCAAATTACTCCACAGTTTATAATGTACTAGATTCTCTCTCTCATGCAATGACTTAAATGAATCGGCGGCCGCGGTAAAGAAAACCAGTTGTCCTTGGAAAATTCAGAAAACCAGAGGTTTGCGCCAGTTGAGGGAATCGGCGGCGGCCTCCTGACCCATCCGGAAGGCGGCCAGGTTGGCCTCCAGGAATTTGGGATTGGTCTTGGTGCGGATTAACCCAAGGAGATCATCTTCGGAAAAGGGGAGGATGTTGGTAAACCCTAACGCCCCCAGGAGGACCATGTTCACGGCCAAAGGACTTCCGGCTTGGCGGGCCAGTTCCCCGGCGTCGAAAGCGAGGAGGCTTCCCACCTTTCCGGTAATAAGTTCCAGTAAACGGTTTATATCGGGATAGGTGCTTTTCCCGGTGGACACCGGGTAAGGTATGCTGGCGGCGGTGTTGGCAATGACCAGGCTTTTGGCGTGGCAGCGATCCAGGGCCCGGAAGGTCTCCAGGGCTTCGAACCCCAGGAGTATATCAGCCTCGCCCGGGGAGATGAGGGGACTTTTCAGGTCCCCTAAAACTACCGTGGACACCACCACACCCCCCCGCTGGGCCATGCCGTGAGTTTCACTCACTAAGGGCGAATAGCCGGCAGCCAGGGCGGCCTCTCCCAGGAGACGGCTGGCCAGGAGCGTCCCCTGGCCACCCACGCCGGTGAGAAAAATCCGAAGTTTTATGTTTTCGCTAACCATACCTGCCATCAATTATAAAAAAGGGCCAGACCATGTTCTCCGCTAGCCCTAAGGTTTAGATTGGTCTACTTTTTCCGCAAGGTGGCCTTGAGGGGCCGGCCCTTGTGCTCTGCTGACATGGTGGCGTTCGCCACCTGAGGGTTCCCAGAGGGACTCAAGGTTACGGTTTTTTTCCCCCCTGGCTGGCCAAATCTCAAAACGATGCTATCCCCCTCCACTGAAGCTTCTTTGACCGGGAAAGTCTTTCCTGGCCTGGCGTAGATAGCTTCGACGTTCGGTGGGGTTATTTTGACGATGGCAATTTTTACTCCCCTGCCAATTTCATCCATGCGAAATGATTTTTGCCCGCCGCCCCCACCCAGTGGCGCCAAATAATCCCAAGTCCCTTCCCAGATGCCGCTTAATTGAGCCAAGCGCGGGGACACCCCGGCTGCCGGTGGTTCAATCTTCAGATTGCCGGGGAGGGTTGGCTCGGCGGGTTGAGCCCATGCCCCAGAAAGGCAGAAGCCTACCAGGAACAATGCTATTCCCAAAAGGGCGGATTTCCTCATCATGTTTTCCTTCTGATAAAATTTCCTCTTGCCTTTCAACTATTCTTTTCGTCCCGCCTTCACCGGCCTGATGTGCTCGCAGAACTGCACGCAGAAGGCGCACCCCGAGCATAGGTCCGAGTCTATGAGCAGCTGTCTTTCTTCGGCGTCCGGCTTCAGGCTCATAGCAGGGCAGCCGAAATAGTCCAGACAGTGGGAACAGTCGCCACAGGGCTCCGTCACTTGGAAGCGGGCCCGGCGCTTCTTGCCGGTAACTCGGGCCTCGTAGAGGTGGCAGGGCGCCTGGGAAATGAGGACCCGCACCCCCTTGGAGCCCAGAGCTTCCCGGGTGGCCGCCAGAGACTCTTTGTACTTGAAGGGATTCACCTCCCAGATCTGCTCCACCCCCAGGGCTTTCACTACCCGGGGCAGGGGCACATGCGTGCCGGGGTATCCGGGAGGGACGAGGCTCACCCCGGGATGGGGCTGGTGCCCGGTCATGGCGGTGGTGCCGTTATCCAGGATGACCAGCAGAAAATCATGGCCGTTGTGCACCGCGTTGGCCAGCCCGGTGAGGCCGGCATGGAAAAAGGTGGAGTCTCCGATGAAAGCCACCACCGTCTGGCCGGTGGCCCGGGAGATGCCCGCCGCCGTGCTGATGCTGGAACCCATGCAGATGAGGTAGTCCGCCATGGACAGCGGGGGTAGCAACCCCAGGGTGTAGCAGCCGATGTCGGTGGGAAAGATGCCTTCCAGGCCCAAATCTTTCAGACCGATCTTCACCGCATAGTACATGGCCCGGTGGGGGCAGCCCGGACACAGGTTGGGGGGACGCTCCGGCAGCGGCCCGCCCCAGAGCTCGGTGGGGGCTGGAGGTTCCGGCGCCTCCCAGGCAACCCCAAAATATCGAGCCATTACCTGGCGGACCAGGGCCGGCTGATACTCATAAAGGCGGGAGAAAAGACCGTCGCCCTTCCCCTGGATGGGAAGCGTCAGCCCCTGGGTCTGGGCGATGGCTTTCAGGCCTTCTTCCAGAAAGGGTTCCAGCTCTTCGACCACCAGGACCCGCTCCACCCGGCGCAGGAAGTCGGCAATGAGCTTTTCCGGCAGGGGGTGGGTGAAGCCCAGTTTGAGAACCGTGACCCGGTCCCCGAGGCCCAGCTCCTGGATGGCGTCTTCCACATAAGCGGCGGCCACTCCGCTGGTGACTAGGCCCCAGGGTCCTTGCCCCTTGACAACATTGAAGGGAGAGGCCTCGGATCGGGCCCGGACTTTCTCCTGCTTGGCCAAGAGCCTGGCGTGGGCCTCCCGGGCCACTGCGGGCACCATCACCTGGGAAAAAGGGTCCTTCAGGAAGTGGCCCAGCCCCGGACGGGACGCCAGGTCACCCAGGGTCACCGCCCCCCGGGTATGGTTCACCCGGGTCGTGGTGCGCAGGAGCACCGGCAGGCCCAGCTCCTCCGAGAGAGCAAAGGCCGCCCGGGTCATGTCCTTGGCCTCCTGGGGGCTCGTGGGCTCGAGCATGGGGAGCCCGGCCATCTTGGCGTAATAGCGGTTGTCTTGCTCGTTCTGGCTCGAGAACAGAGACGGATCGTCGGCGCTGACAATAACCAGGCCGCCCTTGACGCCCACGTACCCCAGAGTTATGAGAGCATCAGCGGCTACGTTCAGCCCCACGTGCTTCATGGAGGCTATGGCCCGCCAGCCCGCCGCCGCGGCCCCGGCAGCTACCTCCAGGGCCACCTTCTCGTTCACTGAATATTCGAAAACAAGGTCAGTCTGCCGGGAAATTTCATAGAAGCGGTCGCCGATCTCGGAGGCGGGCGTCCCCGGATAAGTCGTCGCCAGGGACACCCCGGCCTCCAGGGCCCCCCGTACAATGGCTTCGTTGCCCAGGAATAAACGCCGCTCTCCTGCCTGGCCGGATAGCAATTCTGACATGCAGCCTCAAACCATTGACACCGGGTTACTTCCCGAGTGTATTAAATTAAATTCAACCATTTAATATAATCATTTTACTATTAAATTCCAAACGGTTTTCTCGCCTTGGCAATGAAAGCCGCCAGGATAATCACTCGTGATAATACTTTGGATACCGGCGCTTTTCCGAGATTTAGGGAGTGAGGGGAACTCCTGGATGGAATTTGCTCAAAACCTAGTCTGAAGAGAAATCTCGCTTCTGAGCCAGAACCCGGATGACTTCATAAGTCACCGGAATGGAGCCATTCACCCCAAAGGTATCCAGGTAAATTGCGGCCATACGTCGAAACAGGCCAGGGGGGAGGGGTCGGGGCACCGGGTTGGTGGCCCCGGTGGCCTGCAGGGCACGCAGGAAGTCTTGTACCGTGGGATGGCTCTCTGTAAGCATCTCCCGCTGCACCAGCACCCTTTGAAAGCCGGCGTTGCCGAGAAACCTCTGCCATTTTTCTTCACCAGAAAATGAGAGGGCCACAATTTCCAGGGACTTGGCCAGGGTTAGGGTTCCGGCTGCCTCCTGGAGCGCGGCGGCCAGTTCCCGGAAGGTAGCCGGCCCCAGGGTGGCAAAGGCCAGGCAGCCGCCGGGGCGCAAAATCCGATAATACTCTCGCAGGGTTTCCTCCGGCCGGGAAAACCACTGGAAGACCGAGTTGGCCACGATGAGGTCGAAGCCACCCCCAGAGAAAGACTCACCGTCCGCGGCTACAAAGTGAACTCCGGGGGCGCCCCCCAAGCGCGCCCGAGCGCGCTGCAACAGGGACGGATCCAGATCCAGGGCCACCACCGTAGCGGTAGCATTGACCTGCCGTAAAAGGACGGTGAGATAACCGGTGCCACAACCCACCTCTAAGATCCGCCGGGCCTTGAGCACAGCCTCCCGGCACAGCAGCAGCAGCTCTGCCGCCATCCTTTGCTGTACCCCGGCGTGACAGTCGTAAGTGACCCCGCACCTGGCAAAATTCCGCCGTATGGCTTGTTTCTGGTTCATGGGACCCATGGCTCGTGGGGGGAGAGCCAGGGGCCTGAGGCCCCTGCCCTCCCCTCAAGTCCTCCTCTCCCTTCCCTTTAATCGGGAGAACAGGCATCTTGCCTGTTCTTGCACAGGCTGGAAGCCTGTGCTCCCGCTCTATGTAAAGGGTTGGGGGAGGGAGTTTGAGGGAGGGGGCAGGGGGCCACGCTCCCTGGCCCCCTCCCTCAAAAATCCTTTCAAGACCTCGTTAAACGCATCTGCCTGGGTGATGAAGGGTGCGTGGCCAGCACCGAAAAATTCCACCACCTGTGAATTTTTGAGGTATTGCCGCAGGACTCCTGCCTGGGCCGGCGGGACGATGGCGTCCTGGTCTCCCTGGAGGACGAGGGCCCCCGCCAAAACCCGGGACAATTGTGGACGCAGATCGTTATTCAGCAAGTAATCCAGTCCGGCGGCCAGATCCGCCCCATTTTGTCGGGGTTGAAACTCCTGGAGTAATTCCTCCTGAAAATTCGCTTCCCCCGGGGCCAGGCACCGGGTGGCGAAGTCGATCAATGCCCGGCGGCTATCCTCTCGCACGGTCTGGCGCAGGGCCCGCACCACAGCCCGAGGCTGTCCCCAGGGATGGTCCGGCCGTTGGCAGAAACTGGCCGGGGTCGCCACCAGGACTAGTCCGGCGGTGGTAAGAGGCTCCCGGCTCAGGGCTTCCAACAAAAGCATACCCCCCAATGACCAGCCCACCAAGACGGTCTCGGCCAAGGGCAACTCTTGGAGATAGCCAACCAGCCAGGGAACCTCCCACACGGGAAAGGTTGGGGTTAACACCGTGAATCCTTGCCCGGAGAAAGCCTCCTCCTGGCGGCGCCAGATGCTGCCGGTGGCCCCCCACCCGTGGAGCAGGACCAAATTTTTCATGGTATGAGGGCCATCTCCCGGCCCACGTCCAGAATGATTTCACGAGCCGCAGCCAGGTCCTCCCGGGAGTGGGCCGCGGACAGGGAAAAACGCACCCGGGCCCGGCCCGGTGGCACGGTGGGAGGGCGTAAGGCCACGGCCATGAGGCCCCGCTCCCGGAGGCGCGCCGACATCTCCAGGGTGCGGGCGTTCTCCCCCACCAGCACCGGCACGATCTGGGTCTCACTTCCCAGGGTGTCGAAGCCCCCTTGGGCCAGCACCCGCCGGAATTCCTCTGCCTGTTCCAAAAGATAAGCCCGGCGCTCCGGCTTCATGAGGACAATATCCAAAGCTCCCGCGATGGCCCCCAGGACCGGCGGCGGCATGGCCGTGGAGTAGATGAAAGACCGAGCCCGGTTGTGCAGATAGTCGATGAGACACCGGTCTCCGGCCACGTATCCCCCAAGAGACCCCAAGGCCTTGGAAAAGGTCCCCATGTGCACTTCCACCCGATGGGTGAGGCCCAGTGCTGCGGCCAAGCCCTCGCCCTCCGGCCCCAGCACCCCGGTGGCATGGGCCTCGTCGACCATCAACATGGCGCCGTAGCGGTCTTTTAGTTCCACCATTTCCTGTAAAGGGGCCAGGTCGCCGTCCACGGAGAAGACCGAGTCGGTGACGATGAGCCTTTTCCCTGGCCCGGCCTTTGGTAATAGGGCTTCCAGACGGTTCATGTCCCGGTGAGGGAAGCGAACCAGGTTGGCCCCGGAAAGCCTGATGCCGTCGTAGATGCTGGCATGGTTCAGCTTGTCACAAAAAACTGTGCCACCCGGTCCCACCAGGGCGCTGATGGCCCCCAGGTTGGCCATGTAGCCGGTGCTGAAGATGACTGCGGCCTCGGTCCCCTTAAACGCGGCCAGCCTGGCCTCCACCTCTTCGTGCAGGGCCAGGTGACCCACCACCAGACGGGAGGCTCCAGCTCCCACGCCCCAACGGGCCGCGGCTTCCCGGGCTGCAGCAATGATACGGGGGTCCTGAGACAGGCCCAGATAGTCATTGGATGAGAGGTTCAGCAGAATCCGACCTGCTATCTGCACCCTGCCCCCCGGAAGGATTTCCTCTACCTCGGTGAGTCCCCGCCGCAAGTCCTGGGATGCAAGAATTTCAAGTTCCTGGGCCAGATTTTCTAACATACTTAATCCAGGACCATAGACTTGAGAAAAGCCCTGGCCGCGCAAGCCTGGGCCAAGGCATGGCACACCTGGTCCATGGCGGCCAGAAATGAGTCTTTTCCTTCCTGAGAAGATATATTTGAAATTTCCGGAACTTTTCCTAGAATGGGGGTATCAGTGAGATCTTCAATGACCTCCGGGTTGGTCTCCTCCGCCAGGGACGGATGTTCGGGATAGCGGTTGATGACCACCCCGGCCACCGGCACCCTGGCTTGCTGAGCCGCTTTGACCGTGAGGACAGTATGATTAATGGTTCCCAGGCCGGCCCGGGCCACCACGATAAGGGGAAGCCGGAGCCAATGGACCATATCCAGGACCAAGAAACGGGTGTCGGTGAGAGGCACGTAAAGGCCGCCAGCCCCTTCCGTCACCAGGATGTCATAGCGGCTGGCCAACTCCTCCCGGGCTCGGGTGATGCGATCCAGGTCCACTTTGATCCCTTCCCGGGCCGCAGCCACGCCGGGGGCCAAGGGCAGGCGCAAGGTGATGGGGCTGAGGAGATCCAGGGGTTCCTCCAAGCCTGCCAAATCCCGGGCGAAACGGGCATCCGTGGGGATGAGCTTGCCATCCTCTTCCGGGCAGCCGCTCTGCACCGGCTTGAAATAACAGGCTGACAGGCCCCAGCGACGCAACACCGCGGTAAGCCCGGCCGCAACCCAGGTCTTCCCTACCCCGGTGTCCGTGCCGGTTACGAAAATACCCTTCACCCTGGCAAAACTCGAGAGGTGCATGGCGAATCCTTTGTTTGGGGGGAGGGCCAGGGAGCTTAACTCCCTGCCCTCCCCCCAAGCCACCTCCCAACCCTTTAACGGCTATTCTTCTCACCCTTAAGGGATTGGGGGTGGGGGTTTGGGGGAGGGGGTAAGGGCCTATGGTCCTTAGCCCCCTCCCCCAACTCCTAATTTCAGCCCCAAATCCTCCAGCATCAGGCGGTCGTCTTCGGGCAGGCGGCCTTTGGTGGTAAGGTAGTCTCCGGTCATCAGCGCATTGGCCCCGGCCGCGAACATCAGGGGTGTCAGGGAGCGCAGAGTAGGCTGCCGACCGCCACAGATGATGATGGTCTTGTTGGGAAAGGTCAGGCGGAAGGCGGCAATAATCTTGAGGGCCTCCAGGGGCGCCAGCAGTTGCCGGTCCGCCAGCCTGGTGCCCGTCAGGGGGTGAAGGAAATTGAGGGGTATGGCATCAGGATCAAGTTCTTTGATGGCTTGAGCCAGTTCCCAGCGTTGGGCCACACTCTCCCCCATCCCCAGGATGCCCCCCACGCAGACCGAGAGCCCTGCCTCCTTGGCCGCCTCCACGGTGGCCACCCGTTCCCCGTAGGTGTGGGTGGTGCAAATCTCGGAGAAAAAAGACCCGGCCGTCTCCAGGTTATGATGAAAGCGATGCACTCCAGCGGCCTTGAGTTCGGCAAGAAACAACCGGTCCGTGATGCCCAGGGAGGCGCACACCTTGATATCCACCGCATCCCGGATGGCGGTCACGGTAGTTAAAATGGCTTCCTTTTCCCGGGTCGAGACGATCCCCCGCCCCGAGGTGACCAGGGAAAACCGGGCCGCGCCCGCTTCGGCCGCCCCCCGGGCCGCTTCCACCATCGACTCCTGGTCAAGCAAGGGGTATGGTTGAATTTTCGCCTGGGACCTTACCGATTGTGAACAAAAGGCGCAGTCCTCCGAGCACAGGCCCGACTTGGCGTTAATGATAACGCACAGGCTTACCTGCCGTCCGAAGTGGTCTTCCCGGACCCGCGTAGCTTCAGTCAAAACAGGCCAGAAATTTTGCCAGGCCAACCCGAAGAGATCTTCCCAATCTGAATACTGCATACCTGATTGATAAACATCTCTCAGGATTATCTTTTTGTCAACCAAACTCAAGACATTGGTTTACAAATAATGCCATGGGAAGGATTTGAAGTTTCTGAATTGTTATTCAGAGTACTGGCGTAAGGTGAGTCGCCATCACCGGCGGGGAATATAGACTTCTCGAGCTTTGAGGCCGTCCGAGGGCCCCACCAGGCCTTCGCGTTCCATGGTCTCGATGATGCGGGCGGCCCGATTGTAACCGACGCGCAGGCGCCGCTGCAACATGGAAATAGAAGCATTTCGGGTCTCGGAGACCAGGGCCACGGCCTCGTCCCATTTCTCGTCCCGCTCCCCCAATTCCTCCTCTTCCTGCTCCCGCACCTGCATTTCCAGGATGGCCGGCTCGAACTCCGGCGTTGCCTGGGCCTTCAGGAACTCCACCACCCGGACAACTTCGTCCTCTGAAACATAGGCCCCGTGAATGCGCGTGAGCCGGGAGGTGCCGGGGGGTATGAAAAGCAGATCGCCCTTGCCCAGGAGGCGCTCGGCCCCGACACTGTCCAGGATGACCCGGGAGTCGGCCTTGGAGGACACCTGGTAGGATATACGGGTGGGGAAATTGGCCTTGATCAGCCCGGTAATGACATCCACCGAGGGCCGCTGGGTGGCCACCAGCAAGTGGATGCCCGAAGCCCGGGCCTTTTGGGCCAAACGGATCAGGTATTCCTCGGTGTCCCGGGAGGAGACCAGCATCAGGTCCGCCAACTCATCAATGACCACCACGATGTAAGGGAGAAACCGGGGCGGCGGCGGTTCGTCTTCTTCCCCTGGTTCGAATTTCAAAGTTTTGGCTTTCTGGTTGTAGCCCTCGATGTTGCGCACCCCCAGATCCGAGAGGAGGGCATAGCGCTTCTCCATCTCGGCCAGGGTCCAGTGCAAGGCGGTGGTGGCTTCTTTGGGGTTCACCACCACCGGGTGGAGGAGATGCGGGATGCCCTGGTAAGTGGAGAGTTCGATGCGCTTGGGGTCGATGAGCAGAAACCGCACCTCTTCCGGGGTGGCTTTGAAGAGGATGGAGAGGATCATGGCATTCAAACCCACGCTTTTGCCGCTTCCCGTGGCCCCGGCGATGAGGAGGTGGGGCATCTTCCCCAGGTCCGTAACCACCGGGGTGCCCATAATGTCTTTTCCCAGGGCTATGGTGAGGCGGGAGGAGGACTTCTGACAAGCCTTATCAGCCAGTATTTCCCGCAAAGCCACCACCTGGCGCTTGGGGTTAGGGATTTCGATGCCGATGACGGCCTTCCCCGGCACCGGGGCCACGATGCGAATGGACATGGCTTTGAGGGCCAGGGCCAGGTCATCTGTCAAGCCCGTCACCTTACTGATCTTCACCCCGGGGGCGGGCTCCAGCTCAAAGCGGCTTACCACCGGCCCGGGGATGATGCCCGTGACTTTGCCTTCCACCCCGAAATGGCGCAGGGTGCTTTCCAGCTTCTCGGCCTGGGCCACCATCTGCCCTTCCTGCACCTCGTGGTCCCAGGGCTTGGGGGGATCGAGCAGGTCTAATGGCGGTAAGGTATACTTTCCCTGGGTTACGGGAGCCCGTCGAGACTTGGCAGCCGGGGCGGGAGCGCTGACGGGTTCCGGTGCGGCTGGAGGCGGGAGGGGTTTCTCTATCTTCACCTCAGACCTGGCGATGATCGGCTGGCGAGCCTCGGTTGCTTCCGGCGGAGAGCCCACCTCTGGAGCTGCCGGCGCCCGCCGCCTTCTCAGGACCTCCCAGGCGCTCCGGGCCAACCGTCCCAGGAGGGACATCAAGCCCACCAGGGACAGGCGGGTGGCCCCCATAACCCCCACCAGGAGCAGAAGGGCCAGGACAAGGGCAGCGCCGGGACGGTTGAGAAGGCCCGTCAGTCCGCCAGCCGCTAAATCTCCCAGGCGGCCGCCGGTGTGGATGAGGCCTCCTCCCCAGGAAATATAAGGCCACACCAGCCCCAGAAGACCAGCGCTGGCCACCAATACAGCCAGGGTAGAGACAACCTGCGACCAGGTGAGGTGATCCAGGCCCTGGCGGTGGGACTGCCAGGCCAGGCCCAGGAGAATCAGGGGCAGAAGGAATGCCCCCAGTCCCAGGAGCCCCATGCAGCTAGAGGCCAGAAAGGCCCCGGTCTTGCCCCCCCAATTGCTGACGGTCGGTGCCGACCAGACCTTCAGGAACCCTTGTGGGTCACTCAAGGAGTAGCTCGCCAGGGCCAGCAGCACAAACACCGCCAGGCCCAGAAGCAAGAGGGCCACCACTTCCTGGCCCAGACGCCGCTGCCAGGTTACCGGAGGCGGGGCTGCCGCCGGCGCCCTCTTGGCGGCCTGGCTTTTCTTTTTCTTATTCGTAGAACTTTTTTTCGCCATGGCTGCAATGATTACATGAGACCCGAGTTTGTTTATTTCGAGGGAAGGGCCAGTCGCTGAGTCATCCTAACCTATAGAAACCCCTGTTCCCTCCCTTATCCCAAAAATCCAGTGGCACAGGCCTCTGGCCTGTGATGTAAGCCATTCTCAATCCGACTCCACTGTGCCGATGAAGGGGCGCTCGCCGGTTCCCCTGGTGGCCGGCAGGCGCCGGGTGGAGGTGACCCCCGTCAGGCTCGGCAGGATGTACTGCAAAGCCTCGGGCGACACGGTGAGCTGCCGGTACTCCTGGAAGCCTGCCTCAGCCACCGCCCCTTTCCAGTGCGTGTCCCGCAGGTCATCCCGGGATTCATAGGGAAGCTCGAAGAAGACCCGTTCGATCTGGGCCGTGGCCAGGAGCTTGACACAGACATAGCAGGGCTCGAGGGTCACATACAGGCTCGCCCCTTTGATGGGCACCCCGTGCCGGGCCGCCTGGGCGATGGCGTTGGCCTCGGCGTGGGAGGCCCGGCAGAAATTGTACTTGTCCACGTCGGCGATGTCCAGGGCCCGGCGGTGGCAGTAGGGGCTGCCGTCCGGCATGAACTGCCCCGCACAATGGGGCGCGCCGGGCATGCTGCCATTGTAGCCCGTGGCCAGGATCTGCTTGTCCTTCACCAACACCGCGCCCGTAGGCCGGCTGTTGCAGGTGCTCCGGGTGCTCACCAGCTTGGCGATGAGCATGAAGTATTCATCCCAGGAGGGGCGCATAAATTTATAGCCTACAACCCATGCCTTTTCTTAGGAAATACTATTGTATTTTATCTCTTTTTTGCAAATTGTGTTTTGCACAAAGAATTTGGATATTTTCTGATACAAGGGAGGATCCACCCTTAGCATATGGAATTACATGATCAAAATGAAGATTATCTTGATTACCACAGATTACACATCTCCCTCTATCTCTTTTCCATACAGCTAATTTAACTGAAGAAGGAATAATTCTTGAGTGATCTAATTCTACAAGTCTTTTACCTTCTGAGCTAAAGATTTCACCTATCAATTCGAGTTTAAATTTAAAAACTTCACGTGCATTAATATCTTCTTTCCAAGCATCTAATAACTTAAACAAACCATTGTAAACCCAAATCCCAGATTTTATTTTTTCATATACTTTTACCAACTCTGGTTCTGCATAACCTTGTTTATATTTTAAGGTTGCCTCATAAAAAAGGCCATTTTGCGTTAGACCACCTCCCGGATTTCTATAAGGTTGATCAACTGTCTTGGGATTTGGACCACCCCTATAGGCTGGAATATCATGGCCCTCATAGATCAATATTTTTCCATCTTCTTCAATTCGATCAGCGTATGGCGCCCCTATTCTCAAGCTCATTAAAATTACGCTCATTCCTCCTCTTAATCGAAAATTCATTCCCCTTTGCAGATTCACCCCCTCTGCCCGACACATATCTAAGTAGGAAATTACATCGCCCGGTTTTAACATATAACTTTCAAGTAAAGGCTATCAGGAATATTAATAACAAGTGGCACAGGCCTCTGGCCTGTGTTCTTTCAGCTTTTCTCATAGAGCCAAGTATATTCCTCTGGGGCCGTCGCCAGACCTCTTTCTACAGGGTTGTTTCTTATATACTGCCATTTCCCCAATAACTCCGCTTCATCTCTGATGATTCTATCATAGCGTTCATCTTGCCAAAAGGTGCCCTTTTGCCCTCTGAACGCATTGATTTCCCTGGCAGTAAAGGTCTTTACACTGTGGATGATATGGGAGAGGTTAATTGTAGTGCCTTCTGGCAAAGTGAGGGGTTGAGCCAAAACATGAATATGGTTGGGCATGACCACCGCGGCATGAACCGTCCACTTGACTGCATCCCAATGCAGGAGGGATTCAAGCGTTATGGTTCTTTCCTCAGGGGAAAGGGTTTGATCTCCTTTAATTCTCCAGGTTATAAAGTAGATACTTCCCGGTAATTGCCAATGTGGTAGGTTGCGCCGGTGGGACTGAAAAGACGTCACAGGCTGGAAGCCTGTGCCACTATTTTTATTTATTTTCTTATCAGGAGGCATTCATTTCTCAAAAAAACTTGCTTTAAAATTTCTGCTTTTTTCCAAAAGCCAGAGGGTTGCGCCACTTATTATAAAAGTATTTAAACATATACATCGAAGTACTATGTAAAGACAGTATCAAATTATATAAACGACGAATAACCCCATAATAGCAAAGCAACCGGCCCAAATCAATGCATATGGTGTGGGACATCGCTGCCGCACAAATCTCCCCAAAATCTCCAGCATCTCACCAGTGTGTCTGTCTCCTGCGAAAAAAAGGCGCCCCCGCCGCCTCCACTTCCAGGCAGACCCGGGGAATATCCTGGCTGTCTCGAATTTTTTTCATGAGGGGAAAGATGGTGGTCACAAAATCAGCTTCCCGGCGGTTCAGAAAAGGAAGATTGGCCACGGTCACCGCCTGGCAGGCTAAAAAGACCGCCAAGGTTAGATAAAAATAGGCATCCCGCAACCTGAGGGGCATGGGCGCGAAGTTTCTGATGGTGACGGCGCAGCGGGCGTTGGCCAGGCAGACAGGCCAATACTGCTCCGGGATCAGATAGCGGTTGATATAGTAGTCTTCGGCGTTGAGCACCACCGCCGGCCTTACTCCCTGGGGCGGCTCATAGTTGCCGAGCAGTGCCAGATGCCCCTTTTCGTGCAGAATCTGCCAGGTTACGACATCCATCCAGTTGATTTGGCCATGTTCCGCGGCATAGGCAATGAGCAGCTCGGCGTTGTCTAGGCTAAAGTAAATGACTTTTTCCGGCAGCTTGACACAGGTGAGGTTAGCGGTTTTGATCTCTACGGGGTGGGCGATTCTCCGGGCCTGTTCCAGGATTTTTTCTGGGGTCAAATCAAGGGAGGCCAGGTGGACAGTGCGAATATGATCCCAGCTCTGTTGGGGTTCCAGCTCCGCGCCACACACCAGGCAGCGCATAATAAAATAATCCTCTTGTCCCTTTTGAATTTCCTTCCAGAATAACTAACAATATTCTAAGCGTTTTGTTACAGAACTACCCGTAATAATTGTTCAAGTCGATTACTCCCCCTCCCCCGGTGGGAGGGGTTGGGGGGAGGGGGAATAAGTTGGCATAATTTCCTGTGATTTTATTCACCCCCACCCAGCCCTCCCCCATCCAGGGGGAGGGAAGATATCCCTTATCGTCAGCAACTACTTTTTCAAGGTATTTCTGAAACTCACCCTAGGTACAATCCTAACGCATATCAATCACCAAAGGGGAGGTCTCCAGCTCCCGCTTGATGGAGTTGGGTTCCACCAGTTTTACCCGAGGGGAGACGCCGATGCCCTGGGCCAACTTGTGGGACAGTTTGTAGACCAGCTCCCGCTGCAGGGTCATCTTGTCGAAAAATAGACCCTCCCGCACCTCGATCCTGATTTCCAGAAAGTCCAGGGGCCCCTCCCGCCCGAGGACCAACTGGTAGGCGGGCACCTCCCCGGCAAACCCCGCCAGAATCTGGCCTACCCGCTCCGGAAAGATGTTAATGCCCTTCACCACCACCACATTGTCGACCCGGCCTTGAATACGGCTAAGGCGAGCCAAAGTGCGTCCACATTCACAGGGATTGAAATTAAGGCTGGTCAAGTCCCCGGTACGGAAGCGCACCAGAGGAGTGGCTTCCCGGCTAATGGTAGTGAGGACCAGTTCCCCCAGTTCTCCGGCGGGGAGCACCTCGTCACTTACCGGGTCCACAATCTCCGCCAGAAAGTGATCTTCGTTCAGGTGCATGCCCACCCGGTGTTCGCACTCCCCGGCCACCCCCGGCCCCATGGCCTCGGAGAGGGCATAGTTGTCCAAGGCTGTGAGAAACAAGCGGGATTCGATCTCGGCCCGCTGCTCTTCGGTCCAGGGCTCCCCGGCGAAAAGGCCCACCTTCAGGAAGAGATTCTTGGCATCCATCCCCATTTTTTCCAGCTGCTCGGCGATGACCAGGGCATAGCCCGGGGTGCTGATGAGTGCGGTGGTGCGGTAATCCCGCATGATCTGCACCTGCCGGGCCGTACTCCCGGGGCCGGTGGGGATGACCGAGGCCCCCAGGAGCTCCACCCCATAGTGCAAGCCAAAGGCGCTGGTGAGAAGGCCATAGCTCAAGGTCACCTGGACGACGTCGTCCCGATCCACCCCGGCCGCGGTGAGAACCCGGGCCGCGAGTTTGGCCCAGTGCTTCAAATCCCGGGCGGTATAGCCCATGACGATGGGGGCCCCGGGGCTCCCGGTGGAGGAGTGGATGCGCACCACCTCCCGCAAGGGTATGGCGAACATCTCGTAGGGATAGGCCTGGGCCAGGTCGTGGCGAGTGGTGAAGGGCAGGCGGTTGATGTCCTCCAGGGACAGGCAGTCCTCCGGCAAAAAGCCCATGGCGTCAAACTTCTTTTTGTAAAACTTGACGTTCTTGTAAACCCGATGGAGGGTGGCCTGGAGACGCTCCAACTGCAACTGGGCCAACTCAGCCCGATCCATCTGCTCCGCTTCCCTATCATAAATCGCCATGGTGTCCTCCTGGGTTGCGGTTGTTTGCGGAGGGAGGGCCAGGGGCTGCGCTCCTTAGCCCCCTCCCCCACCCACATCGTCCTCCTCCTTCCCCAGATATGCTTCGATGACCCGGGGGTTGCGCCGGATATCCTGGGGGAGGCCTTCGGCGATGACCTGGCCTTGGTCCAGGACCACGATGCGGTGGCACAGGCCCATGACCAGGGTCATGTCGTGTTCGATGACCAGCAGGGTGATCCCCAAATCCCTGAGTCTCTCCAGAAGAGCCATCAGGTCTTCGGTTTCCCGGGGGTTGAGGCCAGCCGCGGGTTCGTCCAGGAGCAGGAGCTTGGGTTCCTGAGCCAGGGCCCGGGCGATTTCCAGGCGGCGCTGCTCCCCGTAGGCCAGGGCCTCCGCCGGAAAGTCTTCCTTGTCTGCCAGATCCACCAAATTAAGTAATTCCCGGGCCCGCTCCCGGTTGCGAGATTCTGCCCGCCGCACCCCGGGGAGGGGCAAGAGTGCCGTCAAGACCCCCACCTGATGGTCCAGGTGCCTCCCCGTAAGCACATTTTCCAGAACGGTCATGCCTCCGAAAAGCTGGATATTTTGAAAGGTGCGGGCTAAACCCAGGCGGGCCCGGTGATAGGGGGGCAGGCCGGCCAGGTCTTTTCCTGCAAAAAATATTGATCCGGCGGTGGGGGATAAAAGACCATTGATCACATTAAAACAAGTAGTTTTGCCAGCCCCGTTAGGGCCGATGAGGGCTAAAATCTCCCCCGTCTGGACACCAAAGATTACCTGGTCCAGGGCCTGCACCCCGCCGAAGTTCTTGCTGAGGGACTCCACCGCCAACAGAGTCATTCCCACACTTCCTGATATCCTTTCCCCAGGTAGGCCCGCTGCACCTCTGGGGATTCCTGAAGCTCGGCTGCGGTGCCGTCCAGGATGATGGAGCCGGTCTCGATGACATAGCCCCGGTCCGCCAGCTTGAGGGCCGCCCGGGCGTTTTGCTCAACTAATAAGAGGGTGGTGCCCTGGTCTTTCAATTCCCGGAGGATCTCGTAAACCAATAGTAAATTGCGGGGGGACAAGCCCATGGAGGGCTCATCCAGCATGAGGAGCTGGGGCCGGGCCATCAGGGCCCGGCTGATGGCCAGGATCTGCTGCTCGCCGCCGCTCAGGGTGCCGGCGGGCTGGTGGGCCCTTTCCTTCAGGATGGGAAAACGTTCCTGCAGGTCATCCAGATCCCGGCGCACCTGGCGGGTATCCTGCCGGTGGAAAGCCCCCAACTCCAGGTTGGCCTTCACCGACAGAGAAGCAAACACCCGCCGTCCCTCCGGCACCAGGGCCAGCCCCAGGGCCACGATCTGCTCGGGAGGCACCCGGTTCAGGTTGTGGCCGTCAAACTCCACCTGGCCCCGCCAGACGGGTAACAGCCCGGAGATGGCACTCAGAGTGGTGCTCTTGCCGGCCCCGTTGCCGCCGATGAGGGTGACCACTTCCCCGGAGCGCACGTGCAGGGAGATGCCCTTGAGCACCATGAGCCGCCCATACCCGGCCTGAACGCTTTTTAAGGTCAGCATAATTTGGTTCAAGGTTTAAAGTTCAAAGTTCAAGGTATGGAGTTAACAGGATTATTTTTTTAACTTTGAACTTTGAACCTTGAACTTTGAACTATTATTGTGGACTATTCCTTCCTTTCAAGAAACTTCAAACTCAACTTGCCCTTGCCTAAAAGCCCCTGGGGTCGCCAGACGAGCAGGGCCACCAGGAGCCCCCCATAGATTAGATCCTGGTACGATTGAAACTGCCGCAGGGTCTCCGGCAGTGCCGTTAAAATGATGGCGCCCACCACGGACCCCAGGATCGAGCCCATACCCCCCAGCACCACCATGCACAGAATCAGGATAGAGGCGTGCAGGCCAAAAGACTCGTAGTTGATGTGCTTGATGTAGTGGGCGAAAAGGGACCCGGCCAATCCGGCCAGGGCGGCACCCAGGGCGAAGATGGCCACCTTGTAGGCGGGGGAGTTAATGCCCATTACCTGGGCCGTGGTCTCGTGGTCCCGGATGGCCCTCAGGGCCCGCCCGTGGTAGGAGCTCACCAGAAGGTACGTAAACAATAGGGCAAAAGCCACCCCCAGGCCCACCAGGAGCAGATACAGAGGGGGAGGTCGGAAGCTCAAACCCAGGATCACCGGAGAAGGGATGCCCACGATGCCGTCGGGCCCGCCGGTGATCTCCAGATTGCGCATAACTATATCTAAGACGACGCCAAAGCCCAGGGTGACAATGGCCAGGTAGTCTTCCTTGAGGCGCAGGGTGGGAAGCCCCAGGGCCAAGCCGCAAGCGCCGGTGAAGAGCATGGCCGCCAGCACCGCCAGGGGGAAGGGAAAATGCCAATTCAGCGACGGTCAGTGTCGAGGCATAGGCGCCGATGCCGTAAAAGGCCGCGTGGCCCAGGGAGACCTGGCCGGCATAGCCGATGATGAGGTTCAGGCTCAAGGCCAGGATGATGTAGATGCCGGCCAGAATGGCCAAATGCAGAATGAAGGCGGTCATGTCAGTGTCCCCGGCCCCTTAAGATACCCTGGGGTCGCACCAGCAGCACCAGGATGAGGATGATAAAGGCGATGGCGTCTTTGTAGGCCGAGGAAATATAGGCCGCACCCAGGCTCTCCGCCACCCCCAGGAGGAGCCCCCCCAGGATGGCTCCGGGGATGTTCCCCACCCCCCCCAAGATGGCGGCGCTGAAAGCCTTGAGGCCGGGGAGCAGGCCCATGCGGGGATAGGTGGCATTGTAGTAAATGGCCATCATGATGCCGGCGGCGCCGCTCAGGGCTGAGCCAATGATGAAGGTAAGGGCCACCATGCGGTCCACGTTGATCCCCATGAGACGGGCCGTATCCCGGTCCAGGGCGCAGGCCACGATGGCTTTGCCGTAGCGGGTATAGCGCACAAACAGGACCAAAAGCCCCATGAAGCCCAGGGCGGCCAGCAGGATGGCAGCCTCCAGGGTGTTCAGCGGCAGGCCCCCCAGGCTCATGGGGGTGAAGTCAAAGGCCACCGGAAAAGGGCGGTTATTGGGGCCAAAAAGCAACAGGGCGAGACTTTGCAGGAAAATGGAGGCCCCGATGGCGCTGATGAGCGGCACCAGGGGGTGCGCCCCCCGGAGGGGCCGAAAGGCCACCCGCTCCAGGATCAGTCCCAGGACGGCGGCGGCCAGCATGCCGGCGGCCACGGCCACCACAAACGGCACCTGGCCGGTGGCCAACAGCAACACCGCCACATAGGCCCCGCACATGTAGATCTCCCCCTGGGCGAAATTAATGAGCCCCAGGATGCCGTAGATCATGGTGTAGCCCAGGGCAATGAGGGCGTAAGCGCTGCCGGTGGTCAGGCCGTTGATGAGCTGCTGCAGGAACATCGTCTAAATGTAATGCTGTTCACTTAAGCACCATGAGATGGAACTACGTCATTTCTCTTGTCATTCTGAGGGAGCCGAAGCGACCGAAGAATCTCTAAATACGAGATGCTTCGCTGCGCTCAGCATGACAAAAAAACGATGAAAATATAGGGTGGGCACAGCCCACCAATTCCTAACTTAAGTGAACCGTATTGCGTCTAAATGCGTGAATGTTTCTTACGTCCGGGAAACCATATCATCTTCCCTCCACCGAAACAAGGAGGATAATCCCCCTGGAGCCCGAGGCTTCCCTCTCCTAGAGCCCTGATTTTGTCAGCACGCAGGAGCACAGGCTGCCAGCCCGTGCAGAGGAACAGGCAGGATGCCTGTTCTCCCGGTTAAAGGGAGGTGGGAGGGGGGTTTGGGGGAGGACAGGGACTTCAGTCTCTGGCCTGTCCCTCAAAATGCCAATTTGTAAAATCATCTATTCAGGAAAGAAGAGCGCCGCGCTCCCCAATTCCCTTGACAACCTGGCAGTGCCATGTTAGTTTGCATTTGAAATTAGGTAGTTAGTCTTACAACTCCCCCAACCGCAGCGCCCGCCGGGAAAAGCCGGGCCGGCCCTGCTGGTGCCCGGGATTTAGAACGGCAAGGCTGCCCATCAACCATGAGTCCCACTGATCAGGCCACCCCCCCTCACCCACCCCCACCCGGCGGCGAAGATGACATCATCGAGCTCACCGAGGTGGTAGAGGATGCTCCCGCCGAGATCGTGGAGGATGCCACCGCCGAGGTGGTGCTGGATTTCCGCTCCGGTGGCGACGACTTGGAATCCCTGAAATCCCTGGTCAAGCCCCAGGAGGAAGCACAGGAAGCCCCCCCGGCGGTCCCTCGCGAGGAGTCCCTGGATGACTTCCTGGCGTCCCTCCCCGACCTCCCCGAAGACCTGGACATCCCCCCGGAGACGCCCCCCCTGCAGATGCAGGCAGCCCAGGACCCGCGCCAAGAGCTATCTGAGCGCCTGAGCGACGAGGAACTCAAAGAATTGGTGCGGCAGGTGGTCCAGGAGACGGTGGAACGGCTGGCCCGGGAAGTCTTCCCGGAGATGGCCGCCGAGGCCATCGAACGGGAGCTGCACCTCTGGAAAAAGCGCCTCACCGAATCCGACTGAAAACCCGCTCATCAGAAAGGAACTCGAAAACCTCGAAGGCTTCGAGGCCGATACGAGAGGAGACCAACGAGATGACTCAGATCAGAATGGTTAATGGTATTAACGCCGACCAGATATTTCAGACCATAGACCTCGTTAAAGAACAACCGGAACTGGCCCTGTTCAAATTTCGGGCCCACAACACCTGGGTGGACGGCACTCACAATCGGGCCACGGTCAAGAGTTTTTATGGCGCGTTCCAGGAAGATGACTCCCGGGATGTCCTGGTTTTTGAAATAGATGAGCCACCGGTTCTGTGCGGGCAGAATCTGGGAGCCAACCCCGTGGAATATCTTCTCGTAGCCCTCTCGGGTTGCCTGACCACCAGCCTGATCGCGCATGCCACAGCCAAGGGCATCAACATCAAAGGGGTGGAATCAAGATACGAAGGCGATATCGATCTCCGTGGATTTCTGGGGGTTTCGGAAGAGGTGCCCGTGGGCTTTCAGACCATTCGCGTCTACTTCAAAATCGAGGCGGATATTTCTGAGGCCCAAAAAGAAGAACTTCTCAACATGGCCCAAAAATACTCTCCCGTGTTCAAGACCGTTTCCACGCCGACGCCGGTTTCGGTTCAGCTGGAAAAATAAAGACAAGCCTTTTCAAGTTGTCAACCATAATATGCCAATAATCGGGGTCATCAGGACATGGTCATGCCATGATGACCCCGAAGCACTTTCCCGGCACCACAAGGGTTCCCCGTCTTGATCTCTCAGAATCGTAAAGGGGCTGCCAGCCCAGGCCAGCTCGATTAAGGAACACTTTTTCGGTGATTTTGCTACAATGACTACTGGCATAATCGGCACTTTGGGTGCTTTTTTCATGTAGCGGAACATCACCCCGGGTGGCAATGGACCTCAATCCCTGCCCCCGCCAGCGCGATAAGGTTCAACATGGCCGAAATTCTCGACAAAGTCTACGATCCTCAGCGCATCGAAACCAAGTGGTACGATTATTGGGAAGCACAAGGCCTCTTCACCGCTCAAACGGACGACCACAGGCCGGCCTACTGTATCGTCATTCCACCCCCCAATATCACCGGGTCGCTGCACATGGGCCACGCCTTGAACAACACGCTCCAGGACATCCTCATCCGCTTCCAGCGTATGAGAGGAGCTGACGCCTTGTGGATGCCGGGCACCGACCACGCCGGCATCGCCACTCAGAACGTGGTGGAGCGCATGCTGGCCCAGGAAGGCCGGGATCGCCACCAGGTAGGCCGGGAGGCCTTCATCACCCGGGTGTGGCAGTGGAAGGAAGAGTCCGGCGGCGCCATCATCAAGCAGCTCAAGCGGCTGGGCTGTTCCTGCGACTGGAGCCGGGAGCGCTTCACTATGGACGAGGGCCTCTCCCGGGCCGTGCGGGAAGTTTTCGTGCGCCTCTACGAAGAGGGGCTCATTTACCAGGGGGATTACATCATCAACTGGTGCCCCCGCTGCCAGACGGCCCTGGCCGACCTGGAGGTGGAACACGAACCCACGGACGGCTACCTCTATTACATTAAATACCCCCTGGCTGACGGGGAAGGGTCCGTCACCGTAGCCACTACCCGTCCGGAAACCCTGCTCGGCGACACCGCGGTGGCGGTGAACCCCGACGACCCCCGCTACCTGGCCTACCACGGAGCCACCTTACGCCTCCCGGTCTTAGGAAGGAAGATCCCCCTCATTACCGACCCCCACGTCGCCCTGGAGTTTGGCACTGGCGCCCTCAAAGTTACCCCGGCCCATGACTTCCACGACTTCGAGATCGCCCAGCGGCAGCACCTCCCGGCGGTGAAGGCCCTGGACGAAGAGGGCATCATGACCGAAGCCGCCGGCAAGTACCAGGGGTTGGACCGCTTCGCCTGCCGGGAAAAAATCCTCAAGATTTAAAGCGCGACGGACTCCTGGAGAAAATGGAGCACTACAGCCATGCGGTGGGCCATTGCTACCGCTGCCGTACCGTGGTGGAGCCCCTGATCTCCAAACAGTGGTTCGTGGCCGTGAAGTCGCTGGCCGAACCCGCCATGGCCGCAGTACAGGAGGGCCGCATCAAGCTCATCCCGGAGACCTGGGAAAATAGCTTTTTTGACTGGATGACCAACATCCGGGACTGGTGCATCTCCCGCCAGATCTGGTGGGGGCACCGCATCCCCGCCTGGACCTGCCAGGAATGCGGCCAGGTGATCGTCTCCCGGGAAGACCCCAGCGCCTGTCCCATCTGCGGGGTGGCCGACCTCAAACAGGAGACCGACGTCCTGGACACCTGGTTCTCCTCGGCCCTGTGGCCCTTTTCCACCCTGGGCTGGCCGGAGGACACCCCGGAACTCCGCCTCTTTTACCCCACCAGCGTGCTGGTCACCGCCTTTGACATCCTGTTCTTCTGGGTGGCCCGCATGATGATGATGGGACTCCACATGATGGGGGACGTGCCCTTCCGGGAGGTTTACATCCACGCCCTGGTGCGGGACCCGGAAGGCCAGAAAATGAGCAAGTCCAAGGGGAACATCATCGACCCCCTGGAGCTTATGGACCAGTACGGCACCGACGCCTTCCGTTTTTCCCTGGCCGCCTTCGCCGCTATGGGCCGGGATATCCGCCTCTCAGAAGAACGCATTCTGGGCTACCGCAACTTCGTCAATAAGGTATGGAACGCCTAGCCGCTTCACCCTGATGAATTTGGGGGACTACGACCCGGCCCGGAAAGACGCGGCGCCCCTCAGCATGGTGGAAAGCTGGTTGTTAAGCCGTCTCCAACAGGTCAAGACCGAGACCGCCCGGCACCTGGAGGCCTACGCCTTCGACCAGGCGGCCCACGTGCTCTATCAGTTCACCTGGCACGAATTCTGCGACTGGTACCTGGAGTTCATTAAGCCTGAGCTCGGCAACAGTGCTTCTCCCGAGGTGCGGCACCACACCCAGCGGGTGCTGGTGGAGGTTTTGAGCAACATCTTGCGGCTCCTCCACCCCTTCGTGCCCTTCGTCACCGAGGAGGTCTGGCATAAACTCCCCGGGGTCCAAGGCAGCATCATGGTGGCCCCCTATCCCGAGCCCGACCCGGCCCTAAACAACCCCGCGGCAGAAGCGGAAATAGGCCTGGTAATGGAAAGCATCGTGGCCATCCGCAACATGCGCTCCGAAATGAACGTCTCTCCCGCTTCGCCGGTGAACATCATGGTCTTCAGCCAGGAGCCCTCCCTGCTGCAGATGCTGGAGGCCCACCGGCCATCCCTCAGGCTTTTGGCCCGGGTGCAGGACCTCCAATTCCAGCCGGAGGAGAACCCCCCGGCCGCAGCAGCCAAATCCGTGGTCATGTATGCCAAAGGGGGGAGTGTGGACCTGGTCATGCCCCTGACCGGCCTTATCGACTTCAAAGAGGAGGCGCGGCGCCTCAACCGGGAGATGGACAAGCTCTCCCGGGAGTTGGCCCAGGCCCAGAAAAAACTGGCCAACGAGGATTTCCTGACCAAGGCCCGTCCTGACGTAGTGGAACGGGAAAAAGAGCGCCTCCAGGCCTTGAACGAGAAACTGGGTAAACTCAAGAGCCACCAAAAGCGGCTCAGAGAATTGTTGGCCTAAACCAGGGGGAAGGCCGGGCTTTTGGCCTCCTACCCCACACTACCCAAAACCCAGGAAACTTTATCTCGGGGGGCTATGATGAAACGGATAGAGGTCAGTTTGGAGGAACAAATGGTCCGGGCCTACGAAGATGACAACCTGGTGTACGAATTTATCTGCGTCACAGGAGATGATGACCATCCCACGGATACAGGGACCTTTAAAATCTTTCGCAAGCAGCATCCTTATCAGAGTAAGACCTACGATGTCCCGATGGATTATGCCATGTTCTTCACCAAGGATGGGAAGGCCCTCCACCAGTATCATAGTCCGGTGCCCCTCAGTCTCGTGCGCTTCCTGAAAACAGAAGTGACCGAGTGGTTCGGCTCCCATGGATGTGTCCGCCTCGAAGAAGATGAGGCCCGCACCCTCTATGAATGGGCGCCCATGGGAACCAAGGTGAAGGTAAGTTGAAGGCAGGAGAGAATATGGCAATTTCTCCTGGCTTGACCTTACTGTTCAGAAAAGGGCTTGCCGGCCTCCTCTGCATGCTGGGGCTCTGGGCGGTGGCGGTTAACCCCGCAGCGGCGGGACAGCCTCTTAAACCCGGGACCGAAGTTTTCGCCGTGGCTCCAGAAAACGTTGTACAAATAATATATCGCACCGCCACCATCTGGTTCGTGGCGCACCGCTGGGAGGGGGGGGACCGATTCACCCTCATTTTTTTGAAGAAAGGAACACCTCTCCCGGAAAGCTGCCTGGCCGGCGAGGGCTTCCAACCGGTCCTCCGGCAGTTGACCTCGTTGAAACTTTGCCAGACGCCAACCGCTGAGCAGGCCGAGGCAATGTTTCGGAGTCAGCCGCGCTCCACCTGGGCTGAACTGGTGATTCGGGATGATAGCTCTCTTGAGCCCTTCCGGGCTTTGGTATACCCGGCGGCCGGCTCTTCCGGGGAGGTCTGGCTGCATTTCCAGGGCGCCACCTATCGGGTCGGCTTGGACCACCAGGTCCTGGAACTTCTCTCCAGTGGGTGCCAGGCTTTAGGTGCAGGCAGGCCCCAATAAGATTAACCCCCAGAGACCAGGGGAAGTTGCTTTTTCTGAGGTGGGCACAGCCCATTTTGTTCTTACCACTACAAACCAAACAACACCGGTGACTCGATGAGCGACTACTACCACACTGTGTGTCCCATCCCCCATCTGGGCTACTGTATCTATGAACGCTGCAATTTCTGGGACGAGGAGAAGCAGGAGTGTTCAGGACTCTGCCTGGGTGACTATTCTCCCCTGGAAGAAACCTCCTCTCCCCCAGGAGATTGGCCCTGCACCATCCACTGGACCGAGGATAATGATTAATGAGACCGGTGGCACCGGCGTCCCGCCGGTGCACCTGGTAACCTTATGTGTTGGATAGAACAAAGCATCCAGGGAAACTTTCCTGATTTTTCCTGTCTGGTGGACCGGCTGATAGAACTGGCCCTGGAGGAGGACCTGGGTCCTGGGGACGTCACCACCCAGGCCCTTATCCCGGTAGACCGGAAAGGAGCCGCCCAAATCCGGGCCAAGGAGAATTTGGTGGTAGCCGGGCTTCCCGTGGCTCACCGGGTTTTTCGCAAGCTCGACACCCAGGTGCAATTCTTTCCGGCGGCCCTGGAAGGGCAGGAGGTCTCCCCAGGGGACGTGCTGGCCCAGGTGCGAGGCCCCCTGGCCGCTATTCTCACCGGGGAACGCACCGCCCTCAACTTTCTCATGCGCCTCTCCGGCATCGCCACCTACACCCGGAAAATGGTGAGCGCCGTGTCAGACTTCCCCACCGCCATCGTCGACACCCGCAAGACCACCCCGGGGTGGCGGGCCCTGGAAAAATACGCCGTTCGGGTGGGGGGCGGCGCCAATCATCGCTTCGGTCTCTTCGACGGGGTGCTCATCAAAAACAACCACCTGGCCGCAGTGGGCTCCATCACCGACGCCGTGCGCCTGGCCCGGGAAAAAACTCATCATCTCCTGAAAATCGAGGTGGAAGTCACCTCTCTGGTTGAACTGGAAGAGGCCCTGGCCGCCGGGGCCGACATCATTATGCTGGACAATATGGACGAAGCCACCATGGCCCAAGCCGTTAAATTCACCGCCGGCCGGGTCCTCCTCGAAGCCTCGGGCTCCATGACCCTGGAACGGCTCCCCCAAGTGGCCGCCACCGGCGTCAACCTCATCTCCATGGGCGCCCTCACCCATAGCGCCCCCGCAGTGGATATTCACCTGCGGTTAGTTGGGGGAGGGGGCTAAGGACCACAGGCCCTTACCCCCTCCCCCAAACCCCCACCCCCAATCCCTTGGGGGTGTAATAAAAATTGCCGAAGCCGAAACTATCAGTTTCGGCTTCGGCAATCCCTCAAAGGGTTGGGAGGGGGGTGTGGGCAGGCAGGGGTCTGCGACGGTTGGCCCCCTCCCTCACAAATTCACTTCACAGCCGCCCTGAGATCCTGGGCACGCCAGGTGGCTGATTCGATGGCGTTGATGACCGCGGCCCGGAAGGCTCCCTGTTCCAGGGCGTGGAGGCCGTGGATAGTGGTGCCGCCGGGGGAGGCCACCAGGTCTCTGAGCCGGGCGGGGTGGAGGTTTTTCTCCAGGAGCAGGCGGGCCGTGCCGAGAAGCGTCTGGGCGGCGAATTCCAGGGCCAGGGGCCGGGGCAGGCCCATTTTGACGGCACCGTCGGCCAGGGCTTCCAGGAACACGGCCACAAAGGCCGGGCCGCTGCCGCTCAAGGCGGTGACCACATCCAGGTGTGTTTCGTCCACCACTTCGGCCCGTCCCACCCCCCGAAAAAGGTCCAGGGCCTGGTCCAGGTCTTCAGGAGTGGCCCGGGTCCCCGGGGAGAGGGCAGTCATACCGGCCTGGACCAGAAGGGGTGTGTTGGGCATGGCCCGAATCACCCGGCTGCTGGGCAGGGCCTCTTCCAGGAGAGACAAGGGCACCCCGGCCACGAGAGAAATCACCAGGTTCCAGGGCCGGGCAAAGTCTCGGATTTCCTCCAACACCCCACTGAGATGCTGGGGCTTGACGGCCAGCACCACCACCGGGGAGTGCATCACCTCGGGATTGTCCAGGGCGGCCTCAATCCCCAGTTCCTCCATCTCCTGTTGCCGCCTCGGGTCGGGGTCGAAGAACACCAGTTCTGCCGGTTTTACCCACTCCACTGCCAGGAGACCCCGCAACAAGGCCCCGCCCATGCTGCCGGCGCCGATGAAGCCCAGCCTGGCCACCTTGAGCCGCTCTTCCTGTCCTTGAGCCATTGACATCCACTCCCAAACGGGTGATAGTTGATTTGGCCCTATTTTGGCACATTTCCGCCTCGAGGCTCAAGTAGTTCCCCGGGGTGAACTAAACAAACCGATATTTTTTCCAATTCTTTTTATCACTCCAGGTCCTGGTTGGCAGAAGAATGAACAGGAACCCCGATCCGAGACCTCTTTTAGCCCTCACCATGGGGGACCCGGTGGGGGTGGGCCCGGAGATTATGGTCCTGGCCCTGGCCGACCCGGCGGTGCACCAGGCCTGCCGTCCCCTGGTGCTGGGGGACCTCCCCGCTCTGGAACGGGCCTGCCGGGAGCTGGCCCCCGAGCTGACCCTGCAGACGGTCGCGGCCCCCTCCCAGGGGCGCTACCAGGCCGGGACCATTGACCTGTTACCCCTCTCCCGCTTGTCTCCCACTGACCTGAACCACAGCCACCCTACTTCCGCGGGAGGCCAGGCCATGGTCTCCTATATTCTCACCGCCATAGAGATGGCCCTGAATAAAGAGGTGGCGGGAATGGTCACCGGTCCCATCAGCAAGACCGCCCTGCACCTGGCGGGCTACCGCTATCCCGGGCACACGGAGCTTCTGGCAAAACGCACCGGCGCCACCGACGTGGCCATGATGCTGGCGGGGGGAAGTTTCCGGGTAGTCCTGGCTACCATCCACTGCGGGTTGTCGGAGGTGCCCGAGCGCCTTACTCTCGACGGCCTCTTTCGTCTCTTCAGCCTCACCTGTCGCGCTCTTAATCAGGACTTCGGCATCCCCGAACCCCGCCTGGGGGTGGCAGCCCTCAACCCTCACGCCAGTGAAGGCGGGCTCTTCGGTGATGAGGAAAAGGAAATCATCATTCCCGCAGTCCTGGAGGCCCGGGGCCAGGGCTTATCGGTGAGCGGCCCCTTCCCCGCCGACACCCTGTTCTGGCGCCACGCCCAGGGGGAGTTCGACGCCATCTGCGCCATGTACCATGATCAGGGCCTCATTCCCCTGAAACTGCTCCATTTCATGGACGCAGTGAACATCACCCTGGGCCTGCCCATCATCCGCACCAGTGTGGACCACGGCACTGCTTATGACCTGGCCGGCAGCGGACAGGCCCATCCGGGGAGCCTCAAGGCCGCCATTCTCATGGCCGCAGACCTAGCCCGGAGAAAAGCCGCGAGAGGAGCCTGAATCCCCAGCCTAGTTTTTTGCCAAAAGCCCTTCCAGAAAAACCGGAAAATAATGGCAGCGGGCTAGAATATTAGTCCCGTTTCGGTTTCCTGAGACCTAAAATCAACCAGAAACAGGCGAGCAGATAGAAGAACGGGAACGCAAGGCTGATGGAAGGGATGGCCTCCAGCTCCTGGTTGGTAAACCCTGCCATGAGGTCGAAGGAACTCACGGCCAGCCGGACTTTGCGGAACCGGGCTCTTTTCTGGATTTCTTTGGCGGCTTCCGGTGAAACCTGGTCCGTCTTGCTTTGGGCGATGGTCTCGTCCAGACTGCGTTCGTAGGACGAAAACACTTTGGTGCCGATAAAGCGGCTGCCCAGGAACAACAGGACCAGTCCTAAAATGATGATTGAGGTCATCTTCCACATGGTTTTGCTCGCAACTTTGGATTAGTAAAAATCCCGGGAAATCGGGAGGGAAATCAGAGAGGATATCCCGGGCCCACGGCCCGCCAGGCAAGGGCGCCATACCCTTACCAGCCATCCGGTCACCTGGTTTCTCTGCCAAAACCCCTATCTACAATCTCGGCAGATCAGAAAAGATTCTACAGGGTCTTCGGTAATTTGGGCCCAATGCTCCAGTTGGGCCTTGGGCGCGATGTAGTTGCCACATTTGCTGCAGGGTTGCAGCTCGAAGTTCCGGCCCCAGATGGTGCGTACCCCGTCTTTTTCCGTGTAAGGGATAACGCCGGTGGGGCAGATGAAGGCACAGGAGCCGCAGCCGATGCAGGCCTCGGCAGCTTCTTTGAACGGCGTGGCCACCTGTTTCTCAGGGGTGCGGTGGGCCATGGAAATGGCGCTTACTCCCACGATTTCCTTGCAGGTGCGCACACACAGGCCGCAGAGAATGCAAAGCTCTCCAGGGTCTTCTATATGGAAGCGAGTGTCGTAAACGCCGTGGTCACGGGCCAGGTCCTGGATAATCTTGGCCTGGGGGGCCCGGGCCAGGAGCAGTTCCAGTACGATGCGCCGGGCCTGTATCACCTTGTCCGAGTCGGTCTGGACCTTGAGATCCTTCTCCACCGGATAGGTGCAGGAATTCACCAGGCGCGTCCGGGGGTCCTCGCCCACCTCCACCACGCACAAGCGGCATTGGCCCTCGGAGGGCAAGTCCGGATGGTAGCACAGGGTGGGAATTTCAAAGCCATTGGTCCGGGCGGCCTGGAGCACCGTCCAGGAAGAATCGGCCCTGATGAAGATCCCATTGATATATAAACCCACTTCTTCGATGGTGGGTGCTTTTACCTGATCCGCAAGTTTTACATAGGGCATGAGGTTTACTCCCTGATCACCGCGTCAAACTGGCAGGACTCATAGCACAGACCGCACTTGACGCAGAGCTCCTGGTCGAGCTCCTGGGCCTCCTTTTTGATGCCGCTGATGGCCCCCACCGGGCATTCCCGCACACAGGCCAGGCAGCCGGTGCAGGTTTCCGGGTCGATGGTGTACTTAAGCAGCGGCCGGCAGACCAGGGCCGGGCACTTTTTGTCCCGGATATGGGCCTCGTATTCGTGGCGGAAGTACTTGAGGGTGGAGCAGCACCGGATTGACGGCGCTTTGACCCAGGCCGCAGATGGAAGCAGAGGCCATGGCCTCGCACAGCTCTTCCATCAGGGCGAGATGCTCCATCTCGCCCCGGCCGTCGGTGATTTCCTCGTAGGAGATACTTGCAGCTGCTTCAGGCCTTCCCGGCAGGGGGTGCACTTGCCGCAGGACTCGTCATGGAGGAAAGGCGATGAAGTAGCGGGCCACGTCCACCATGCAGCTGGTGTCGTCCATGACGATCATGCCGCCCGAGCCCATGATGGAGCCCACTTCCTGGAGGCTGTCGTAGTCCACGGGCAGGTCCAGGAACTGCTCGGGGATGCAGCCGCCCGAGGGGCCGCCGGTCTGCACCGCCTTGAAGGGCCGGTTCTCGAGGATGCCACCCCCCAGATCAAAGATGATCTGCGCGGAGCGTCATGCCCATGGGCACTTCCACCAGGCCGGTGTTGTTCACCGCCCCCACCAGGGAGAAGACCTTGGTGCCCTTGCTGTTTTCCGTGCCCTGGGCCGCGAACCACTCCGGCCCCATGTTGATGATTTCCGGCACGTTGGCCCAGGTCTCCACGTTGTTGATGATGGTGGGCGAGCCCAAAGAGGCCGGCTTGCGCCGGGTAGGGCGGTCGGGGGATGGGTTCGCCGATGAAGCCCTCGATGGACGACATCAGCGCCGTCTCTTCGCCGCACACAAAGGCCCCGGCGCCCTGGTTGATCTTGATGTCGAAGCTGAACTGGAGCGGAGGATGTTCGTCTCCCAGAAAGCCGAATTCCCGGGCCTGGTCGATGGCGATCTTGAGGCGCTTCACCGCCAGGGGATACTCGTGGCGCACGTAGATGTAGCCTTGACGGGCGCCGATGGCATAGGCCCCGATGAGCATACCCTCGATGACGGCGTGAGGGTCGCCCTCCATCACGGCCCGGTCCATGAAGGCCCCGGGGTCGCCTTCGTCGCCGTTGCAGATGATGAATTTCACCGCGCCCTCGGCCTCTCGGCAGAGGCGCCACTTGCGGCCGGTGAGGAAGCCGCCGCCGCCCCGTCCCCGGAGTCCCGAGCGTTCCACCTGATCAACGACCTCCTCCGGGGTCATGCTGAAGAGCACCTTGCGCAGTGAGCGGTAGCCTCCCAAGGCCAGGTAGTCGTCCAGGCTTTCCGGGTCAATGAGATCGAGTTTCCGGAGGACAATGGGGTCCTGGCCCTGGTAAAAGGGCACCTCATTCTTGTGAACACAGGACTCGCCGCTCACCGGGTCCTGGTAAACCAGGCGGTCCACCACCACCCCCGAGACCAGGGTGGTCTCCACGATTTCCGGCACATCCTGGGGGGTGACCCGCTGGTAGGCGATTTCTTCGGGCCGGATGAGAACCTTCACCCCCTTGGCGCAGAGGCCCTGGCAGCCGCTGGTTTTGAGGATAACCTTGCCGTCAAAACCTTTTTCTGCCATGGCCTCCTGGAAGGCCTGGGCCACCTCCTCGCTTCCCAGGGGCAGGCAGCCCGGCCCGCCGCACACCAGGACGATGGGTTGCTGGGGGTCCCGGGTGGCCTTGAGCTTCCGGCGATATTCGTTCAGATGGTCGACGGATTCAATTTTCGGCATAGTCGTTCTCTTTTGAGCAGTCCCCATTGGCTTTAAGAAAACTGACTGCTGTCAGTTGCCAACTATTTCTGGTACATCTTTAAAATCTTGGGCACCTTATCCACGGTCACCCGGGCGTAGTAGGTGTCGTCAATCATCATCACCGGGGCCTGGGCGCAGGAGCCCAGGCAGCCCACCGTTTCCAGGGAAAAGGCCCCGTCCTTGGTGGTGTAGCCCACCTCACAGCCCACACGGCTGGATAGGGAGTCCACCAGACGAGGGCCCCCCCGCAGATGGCAGGTGGTCCCCAGGCATACTTTGAGTTGATGGTCGCCCTTGGGCACCAGGCTGAACATCTTGTAGAAGGTGGCCACGCTGTAGATTTGCGTCAGGGGCACGTTCAGGCGGGTGGCCACCACCGTCAGCTCATCCTTGGGGAGGTAGTTGTAAGTGTCCTGAATGTCCTGGAGCACCGGGATCAGGTCAGGCGCCCTCCCCCTCATATTTGGACAGGATGTTTTCCAGGCGTTGCTCGTCCATTATCTGTCTTCCTCAGCCAGCGCCTCTGCTTCAAGCAAGAAGGGAAACTCGGGTTCAGGAACGCCACATTTGGCCAACAGGTCCCGGTAGCGTCCGATGACGCGCCTCTGAATATAGTCCACCTCAGGGTCCCTCAGGTGCCGGAAGCGACCCTGGGGCTTGAGATAGTCCCGGATGGGCCGAATCTTGGGCGGCTGCATCGTGAGGTGGTATTTCCCGTCCACTATTTCGTAAAGCGGAAACACCCCGGTTTCCACCGCCAGGCGGCCCAGGCGGACGGAGAGGTCCGTAGGCGAGCGCCAGCCCGTGGGACAGACACAGAGGATGTGAACATACGCCGGGCCGGGGGTCTCAATGGCCTTCTTCACCTTGAAATAAAGGTCGAAGACGTAACTGGGAGACGGCGGTGGCCACGTAGGGAATGTTGTGGGCCGCGGCAATGGCCACCATGTCTTTTTTCCAGGTGGATTGGCCGAAGCTTAGTTTCCCCGGCGGCGAAGTGGTGGTCATGGCCCCAAAGGGGGTGGAGCTGGACCGCTGGATGCCGGTGTTCATGTAGGCTTCGTTGTCCCAGCAGATGTAGGTGAAGTCAGTGACCCCGCTCCAGGGCGCCGGACAGAGCCTGGAGCCCGATGTCGGTGGTGCCGCCGTCACCGCCCATGGCCACTACCTTGGGAGGCGGCCCGGGGAGCTTACCCTTGCGGGCCAGGATCTTGAAGCCTGCTTCCACCCCGGAGGCCACCGCCGCGGTGTTTTCAAAGGCCACGTGAATCCAGGGGTGCATCCAGGCGGTCTGGGGCAGCCCCGAAGACACGATCTCCATGCAGCCGGTGGCGTGGGCAATGACCGCGTCCTTGCCGATGGCCTTGGTCACCCATCTGACCGCCAGGGCCTCGCCGCATCCCTGGCAGGAGCGGTGCCCCGACGTGAAGAACTCCTCCCGGGGCATGAGCCGGGAGGCGTACACATCATATTTCTGGCTTTCTGCAAATCCAAACTTTTCCATTAGCCTCTAACTCCATAGAGGTGAAATTCCTCTTGGGGGCCCTGGGCCATTTCCGCCTGGGCCTTGGCCACGATGTCCTTGAAGGTCTCAGGCGGCACGTCCCGGCCGCCCAGGCCGATGATGTAGCCCAAGATATTGGGGCGCTGGGCCAGGGGATAAAAGGCGCTCCTGACCTCGCTCAGCACCGGCCCGCCGGGTCCGCCGAGAGAAAGGGCCCGGTCGCAGACAATGAGGAGTTCCGCATCGCCCACGGCCTCCCGCAAATCCTGGAAGGGGAAGGGCCGCCACAGGCGCAGCTTCAGCAAACCCACCGGCAGTCCTGCCTGCCCGCATCTCCTCCACCGCGATCATGGCCACTTCACTCAGACACCCCATGGTGAGGAGCAACACCTTGGCTCCCTCGGTCCGGTACCGCTCCACTGGCTGATAGCTGCGGCCGGTAAGCTTGGCCCATTCTTCCCACACCTCAAGAATATGGTGGTAGGAATCCGTCAGGGTCACCTGATGATTCATCTTCACTTCAGCGTAGATTTCCGGCATGGCGAAGGCCCCCATGGTCACCGGGTGCTTGGGGTCCAGTTGGTGCCGGGGGCTGTAAGGGGGCAGAAACTTGTCCACCGTTTTCTGGTCCACCATTTCCATGGCTTCCACCACGTGGGAGAGGATGAAGCCGTCCAGGTTGACGATGGTGGGGAGCAGCACCTTGGCGTTCTCCGGCAATCTTGAAGGCCATGATGGAGTGGTCGAAGGCCTCCTGGCCGTTCTCCACAAAGACCTGAATCCAGCCGATGTCCCGGGCCGCCATGATGTCCGAGTGGTCGTTCCAGATGCTCAAGCGGCCCCGACAGGGCCCGGTTGGCCACCGTCATGACGATGGGAAAGCGCATGGCGCTGGCGATGAAGAGAATCTCATTCATGAGGGCCAGACCCTGGGAACTGGTGGCCGTGTAGGTGCGGGCCCCGCTGGCCGACATGCCGATGCAGGCGCTGATGGCCGAGTGCTCGGACTCCACGTTGACAAACTCCGCCTCCAGCTCACCGTTGGCCACCAGGCTGGACAGGTGCTCCACGATGTGGGTCTGGGGCGTGATGGGGTAGGCGGCGATGGCCTCGGCCCGGGCCAACTGCACCGCGTGGCTCACGCGCGATGGAGACCTCCATGCCCACCCGTTTGGCTTTTGCGGGCTTCGCGCTCATGGATTACTCCTCCTCCGGCACCATGGTGATGCAGCCGGTGACGCACTCCCGGGCGCAGGTGCCGCAGCCCTTGCAGTAATCGGGGTCCATGTCGAAGTAGCCCCCGGGCTCTTCGATGATGGCCGGCTCGGGGCACACGGTCCAGCACACCCCGCAACGGATACAGCGGCTTTTGGTCCACACCGGGTGCTGGGAGCGCCAGTCACCGGTGCGATAGTTCCGGGCGCTGCCCGGCTCTCTGAGTAAGCCGCCCAATTCTATCTCTTGCCAGGTGGTTTGCTCTAAAGGCTTCACGGTTAGGCCTCCTCCACCACCGTTTTATCGAATGCGACTTTTAAGGCGTTGAAGTTTTTCACCGCCAGGGGCCCGAAGCGCTCTCTGAGCGGTTCTTCCAAGGAATCCACCTCCACCACCCCGGTGGCCTTGA
This sequence comes from uncultured delta proteobacterium, assembly GCA_963709285.1. GTDB lineage: Bacteria > Desulfobacterota > Desulfobaccia > Desulfobaccales > 0-14-0-80-60-11 > JBGSLA01. Next base: position 540,602 of record CAVPVR010000001.1, read on the forward strand.
TGAGGGCCCCCAGCATGGTGGTGTTGGTGATGGGCACCCCCAGGACCTCCCGGGCGATGGTGTTGGCGTCCACCAGGGCCAGCTTGTGCTTGAAGCCGAACTCCTGGCGCACCTCGGCGGGGGACTTGTGGCTGTTCAAGACGATGACGCCGTCGGGCTTCAGGTCCGCGGTGGGCTTCTGGATGCGGATGAGGCTCGGGTCCAGGATCAGGACCACGTCGGGGCTGACGATCTTGCAGCGCAAGCCGATGTGCTTGTCATCGATGCGCAGGAAGGCCATCACCGGCGCGCCCCGGCGCTCCGGCCCGAAGCTGGGGAAGCCCTGGGCGAACTTGCCTTCGTTTATGGCGGCCAGGGCCAGAAGCTCCACCGAGGTGACGGCCCCCTGCCCCCCACGCCCATGAAAGCGGATTTCGAGCATATCAAGACCCTTTTTGATGATAATCGCAACCTAATGGTAATTTTAGTGTCTTGTTAAAAACAAAATTTTTCCCACCGCTCCCGGCTGTCTTCCTTTTTATGACAACACCCCGGCCTGCTTGGCCCAGTCGATGAACATATTGGAGAGCTTTCTGGCCCTCAGCAATTTTCCTGCCCTTCTTGTCGAATATGACCAGAAACGGCACGGACTTGATGTTGTACTGCAACGCCAGGGGGGATTTCCAGTCGATACCCTGGACGCCGGCTCGGTTAATGTTGAGCTTCACTACCGTGAGGTCCGAGCGCTGGGCTGCCAGCCTCTCCATATAGGGAGCCATTTTCAAACAGGGGCCGCAGTAGGGGCTCCAGAAATCCACTAGGGTGAATTTTCCCCGAGAGACTACTTTACTGAGGTCAAGGCTCTCCCCCTCTTGGCCCCGGTTGCCCTCCATCACCCGGCCGGCGGCCAGGGCGCTCCCAACCGTCAAGCATAAAATCAGGATCATGGCCACCACTATCCCGGGGCGTAGAACTGTTCTGTATCTCATAGGTAGTATGTTCTCCTTTTGGGCTGCTGCTTTTTCTGTGAGCTCAATCCAGAAAGGGCTTGCCGAACTGCCTGCCAGGGGCGCAGGGCAATTAGAAGCGGTCGACTGGCCGGAAAAAAGCCCGAATCTGCTGTTCCCCCTGAAATTTATCTACCCCATCTTCCTAACCGGAAAAATTTTCTTTGGCACAGGTACTTGTTATCCCTATTACAATATATATACGAAATTGTGTTCAAGCAAACGGGTTGTGCAATAAAATAGTCTCTTCCCGGTCAGGCCCCACAGAGACCAGTTGGATAGGCACCCCGGCCAGCTCCTCGATGCGCTGCAAATACGTCTGGGTAGCCGCGGGAAGGTCCTGCCATTGCCGCACTTCCCGGATGTCTTCCGGCCAGCCCGGCAAGTCTTCCAACACCGGCTGGCAGCGCTCCAGTTCCGGAAGCGTCGGCGGCATGGTATCCCGGCGCTCACCGTCCAGCTCATAGGCCACACACAGGCGCACGGGATTCAGCGTGGAGAGCACATCCAGCTTGGTGATGGTCAGGCCCGTCAAGCCGTTCAGGCGGACCGCTTCCTTGAGCACCACCATATCCAGCCAGCCGCAGCGCCGGGGCCGCCCGGTGGTGGAACCGAACTCCACCCCGCATTCCTGCAAATGGGTGCCCACCGCGTCCAGGCACTCCGTGGGGAAGGGGCCGCTCCCCACCCGGGTGGTGTAGGCTTTGACAATGCCCAGCACCCGGTGTAAGGCCCCCGGCCCGATGCCAGCCCCGATAGCTGCACCCCCGGCCACCGGGTTACTGGAGGTGACAAACGGGTAGGTGCCGTGATCGATGTCCAGATGCGTCCCCTGGGCCCCCTCAAATAAAATATTTCTGCCGTCTTGCGCCGCTTGTTGGAGGAGGACCGAGACATTGGCCACCAGCGGTTTGAGGCGCTGCCCCATTTCTATGTAGGGCTCAAGGATTTCCTCTAAGGTAAAGGGTTGATCCCCGAGGAATTTTTCCAGAAGGAAATTCTTTTCCGGCAAAACTTCCGTGAGCTTGGCTCGGAGGAGCTGGGGCTCCACCAGGTCCGCCACCCGAATACCCCGGCGGGCCACCTTGTCTTCGTAGCAGGGGCCAATACCCCGACCCGTGGTGCCGATTTTGCCCGCGCCCTTGGCCCGCTCCCGGGCCAGGTCCAGCCGCTGGTGGTAGGGCATGATGACCTGGGTGCGCTCGCTCACCCGCAGGTTCTCCGGTCCCACCCGGAGCCCCCGGGCCAGGAGGCGGTCAATCTCCCCTAAAAAGACCTCAGGGTCCAGCACCACCCCGTTGCCGATGCAGCACAAAGTCCCGGGATGCAGGATGCCGGAAGGAATGAGGTGGAAGATGAATTTTTCTCCTCCTACCACCAGGGTGTGTCCGGCGTTGTTGCCGCCCTGGTAACGCACCACCACTTGAGCTTGCTCGGTCAAGAGGTCGACGATCTTCCCCTTACCCTCGTCACCCCACTGGGTGCCCACGACTACGACATTCGGCAATTACGGTCTCCTCTTTTTGAGCCATCTATTATTTAATCAGACGGGGGGGTAATGTCAAAAGAAAAAGGGCGCGACAGCGGACCGCCAGAGGCAGGACCCGGGGGCGGCGAACCGCCCCCAGGAAAGGTGTGAACTTATTTCACTTTGGGCACGAACTTATTGGCATAGGTCGGATAGTTCTTCCGGAGATCCTTTTTGATGATCTTGCCGGTGGGGGTCCGGGGGATGGCATCCATGAAGACCACCTCCCGGGGCAGTTTGTAAGTGGACAGGACATCCATGGTGGATTTGATGATCTCGTTGGCCAACTCCTGGGAAGGAGCGTTGCCGCCCTCGAGCTCCACCATGGCCACCACCTTCTGGCCCATGACTTCGTCGGGGATGCCCACTACGGCATCGTCCCGCACCGCCGGATGCCGGATGATGGCGTCCTCGATTTCAGTGGGGGCCAGACGGAAGCCGGAAGACTTGATCATGTCGTCTTCCCGGGCCTGGAAGAAGATGTAGCCGTCCTTGTCCATCATGACGGCGTCGCCCATCATGTTCCAGCCGTCCTTGATGCCCTTCTTCATGGTTTTGAGGAGCTTGTTGTCCTGGATATAGGGCTTCCAGTACAGGGTGGCGGTGGGGCCTTTGATGAGCATGCTGCCCACTTCCCCGGGACCGGCGGTGGCGCCGTCTTCCCGAACCACCTTGATCTCGAAGCCGGGGAGGGCCTGGCCGATGGAGTCGGCCATGGGGATGTCGCCCATGGTGTTACTGGTCACCAGGTGCATCATTTCGGTGCCGCCGAGACCTTCCCAGATGGGCTTGCCGGTCTTGGCCTGCCACTGGGACAGGGTCTTGCCGGTGAGGGCGTCGCCGCCGGTGGTGTACATGCGGACGCTGCTGATGTCGTAGTCGTTGAAGTTGGGCATCTCCAGCAGCTTCCGGTAGGCGGTGGGGAGGCCCGTGACCACCGTGATCTTGTGTTTCTGAATGGTGGACATCATGTCGTCCGGGGTGAACCTGGGCAACAGCGAAATGGCGCCGCCGCCGGCAAAGGGGATCAGGCAGAAGGTGCCGTAGCCCGCCGCAAAGGTCACGGGGGCGGAGCCGCCCAGGACTTCGCCGGGACCCAGCTTCCAGACGTACTTGTTGACCAGATTGGGACTCGATGAACACTTCCCGGACAAAGTGGACGCAGCCCTTGGGCTGGCCGGTGGTGCCGGAGGTGAACAGGATGACCCCGATGTCCCAGGGGTCCAACATGACGTTGGCGAACTGGTCGCTGGCCGCAGCCATGGCCTTGGCGAAGGAGATGTGGCCCTTGGCCTCCACGTCTTCGGGCTTGCCGCCCACCACCACGATCTTGGTGGGGAACTGGAATTCATGCTTGGCGTCTTCCACCGGCCTGCATCAGGGGGAAGCTCACCACAAAGACCTTGAATTCGGCGTTGTTCAAGACGAAGGCCACTTCTTCCTTGGCCCACAGGGGAGACACCGGCACCGGGATGGCGCCCAGCTTCATGATGGCAAAGTTGATGGCCACGGCCTCGGGGGCGTTGGTCATGCGGAGGCCCACCCGGTCTTGCTCCTCGACCCCTAAGCCCTTCAAGACATTGGCGAACTTGTTGGCCATGGCCAGGACTTCTTTATAGGTGAGCTTGGTATCGCCGAAGAGAATGGCGACGTTGTCACCCCGACCTTCTTTGACGTGCCGGTCCAATAAAAACTCGGCCAGGTTAAGCTTGTCAGGCACCGGGAACTCGGCCGGTTCGGTGTACTCAGCCCACAGTTCTTTGGGGGGCAAATAATCAGCAGGAATCTTTCCCATAAATCTACAACCTCCTTCAAGGATTTGTTTAATCAGCCGGGCAGTGCAAACTACTCCAAGACTATGTGAAGCATATTACAAAGTCTCAGGCCACTGTCAAGAAATATTTCGAGTATAATGAGAGTAATGAGAAAGTTAACCGCCACTAACCCGGGCGGTCATCTCCCCTAAGTACCCATACCCATGCCCACTGTCGCCTTGATCGGACCTGAGCTTTTTCCCATTCCGCCTATTCGGGGCGGAGCCACGGAATTGTTCATTGACCGGCTGGCCTCCCACTTGAGCCGGTACCGCCCGGTGATCATCGGACCCGCCGATCCGGAGCTTCCGGCCCGAGAGGTGCGGGGTCAAACGGAGTACTGGCGCGTGTCCCTGGGCTCCCTCCCACAATGGCTGTACCGCCGATACCGGCACCTGCTGCCCTTTTACGACCGCCGGGTGGCCGTGCTTATTCGCCGGCTGGCCCCCGACCTCCTGCACGTGCACAACCGCCCCCTGCTGGCGCTGTACCTGAAAAAACAATTCCCCCGGTTGCCGGTCCTCCTCCACATGCACAATCTTTACTCTATCCTGGGGAAACGGGAGCGCCCGGCCCCTTATACGCCCATCCCGGTGGAAGCTTTCCTGGCCTGCAGCAATTTTGTCCTGGAACAGGAGCGAGACCGGCTGGGGACCGGGGCGAAGTTTCATGGCGTCATCTCTAATGGCGTCGACCTTAAGGCCTTTCTCCCCCGGTGGGAAAGGCTGGATGAGGCCGGGGCCTTTCGGGAGTACTATGGCCTGGGTGAGGAACCGGTGGTGCTCTTTGCCGGGAAAATCCGGGAGAGCAAAGGGGCGGGGGTGCTCCTGACAGCTATGCACCGGGTCTGGGAGAAGCTTCCCCAGGCCACTTTGGTGCTGGTGGGGGGCACCGAGTTCGGCCGGGGACGCACCCAGCGGGAAACCCCCTTTTTCAAACGGTTCAAGGAGATGGTCGCCCAGGCCCCCGGCCGGGTCATCCTTACTGGCTTCGTCCCTCACGACAGCATGCCCCGGGCTTATCTCCTGGGGGATGTCTTCGTGGGTCCCTCCCAACAGGCCGAGGGCATGCCGATGGTGCTGTTAGAGGCCTCCGCCTGCGGCCTGCCCCTGATCGCCACCCGCCTGGGGGGCATCCCGGAAGTGGTCCGGGAAGGGATCAATGGCGTATTGCTGAACAGCCCCCATGACCCCGAAGAACTGGCCGGGAAAATCCTGGCTCTGCTCGAAGATACCGCCCTGCGCCAGCGGCTGGGTCGCCAGGGCCGGGAGCTGGTCTGCGAGCACTTCTCCTGGGAACACATCGCCCAGGCCCAGGAAGGGGTGTATGACGAGATTCTGGAAAGAACTTTGGGGAGAGGGGGCCAGGGGCCGAGGGCTCTTGCCTCCTCCCCCAACCCCCCTGCTCCAACCCCTTAGGGGCGCAATTCATTGCGCCCTCAGGGCTTGATAAATCAAGCCCCTACGACGATGGGGAAGGAGTTTGAGGGGAGGGCGGGGGAGTTGCGCTCCCCCGGCCCTCCCCTCAAGGACACTTCATGTGGCATAAGTTTCTTTTGTGGGTAAGCAAACAATATCTTCGTAACCAGGTGCGCCGGCGGCCACCCCGGCCCCTGGGCGAGCTTGATCTCTCCGGCGTTCGCCGGGTGCTCCTCCTGAACGCCACCGCGCTGGGGGATTTGCTGTTTTCCACCCCCACCTTCCGGGCCTTGCAAGAAACCTATCCCCACTGGCAGTTGGACGTGCTGGTCCATCCCCGCTTCCGGGACCTGGCGGCCCCCAACCCCCACCTTTCCCGCCTGTGGCTTTACCCTGGCCGCGGGGTGCGCCTCCTGACCCTCATGCACCAGGTGCGCCAACAGCACTACGATCTGGTAGTCATCCTGCACGGCAATGATCCGGAGGCCACCCTCATCGCCCGGGCCGCCGGCACCCCTTTCGTCATCGGTTCCGCCCACAGTCCCCTGGCCTTTGCCTATTCAGCCACGGTTTCCCATCCCGACCTTTTGGAGCACGCCATTGAACGGCGTCTGACGTACGCCCGCCTTCTGGGGGCGGACACCCAAGACCGGCGCATGGACTTGTCTATACCGGCCTCGGAGGTGGAGCGGGCCCGGGACATCCTGGCGACACCACTTCGGCGGTCTCCCCGATCTCCTGATCGCCTTTCATCCCACCGGCTCCGCTCCCTACAAATGGTGGCCCACGGAACGGTATGCTGAATTAGGCAGGTTTATCTATGAGCGCTACCAGGCTCCCCTGCTCATCATCAGCGGCGCCCAGGACCGACCCGCGGCTGAGGCCCTGGCGGCCCGGCTCCCCGGCCCCACGTTAGTCACCGGTGGACGGTATCCTCTCCTGAGCGTGGCCGGACTTCTCAGCCATTGCCGCCTCCTGGTGGCCAATGACAGCGGCCCCCTGCACATGGCCCTGGCCCTGGAAGTCCCCACCATTGCTTTGCTGGGAGCCGACCACCCGGCCCGCATCGGCCCCTACCGGGTGGACTGGGGTACGTATCTCTACGGCAAGGAGGGCGCCTGCCCGGAACCCGACTGCCTGACCCGCCAATGCCCCGACAACCGCTGCCTCCAGGCTATTTCCACCGAAGAAGTCATCACCACCCTCCAAACCTGGTGGGAACCACGATTTTTAAGCTGTGAGCTATGAGCTCTGAGCTATAAGCGCCCAAAGCTCACGGCTCATCGCTCATAGCTCCTTAGCCCCCTCCCCCACCCTCACTTTCTTTCAACCGCCGCCAATCGGCGGCGATTTCGGTGGCCATGTCGTTGTAGGTGCGGACCTGGGAGGCTGTGCGACAGCCCTGGCGGGCGATGGCTTCCCGGCGGTCCTGGTCGGCCAGAAGGGCTGCCAGTTGCTCTTGCATGTCCGCGAGGCTGGCCGCCGCCACAAACTCTTCCCCGGGGGTCAGGAGCCGCTCGGCATCACTCACGTGGTCGGTAAGGAGGCAGGTGCCGGTGGCGGGGATTTCTAACAAGCGCATGTTGGCGCCGTGGCTTTCTCCCGGTTTATCCCCCCACACTGAGATGTTGACCGCCACCCGGGTTTGATTGTACAGGCGGTTGAGGGCCTCCCCCCAGATTTCCCAGCCCTTGATGCGCCACCACATATGAGGATGGCGGTACACCTTTCGGCGCCAGCGGGGCCCGTAGATGGCGAAGTTTTGGGACACCTGGGCCAGGCCCTCGCAATAGCGCTGCCGCCGTGGGTGCCATTGGCCTACAAAACACCAGTCATAGACTTTGGGAAGGCCCAACGGGTGAAAGAGACTGGTGTCCAGCGCGTGTAACAGGAGGCTGGTGTTGGCGAAGCCCAGAGCCCGGGCCCGCTCCAGGCTCAAGGAGGAGAAGAAGTAGGTGTGATGATAGTAGGGCAGTTCGGGCTCGATCTCCGGGAAGCGGGTTTCAGACTCGGTGTACCAGCAAAAAACCGTGGTGAACTCCCGGAGGGCCGCCAGAGTTTCCAGCTTGAAGCGCAGCCCCCGGGTGAGGAAGACCAGGTCTGGCTGAAACTCTCGGCAGAGTTCCAGAAATTTCCGGTTGCGGTATTCCTTGTGGGACTGGGGGTGGTCTTCGAAAAAGTTGACGCCCTTGGGCAAGATCCTCAGGTTGTGAGCTAAGTGATTGAGGTTATGGATGAGGTAGCGGTCGAAGCGGGTATTCACCAGGTGGGACATGAAGACCCGAGAATCGCTCCCCAGCGCCCCGAAGGCCATGGCCAGGCCCTGGCCCACCGGCGGCCGGGGGATATTCACCACGATGACGACACGTTTCGGGTACTGCGGCAATCAGAGACTCCACCATCAAAAAACTAGGTGACTAGGCCTATTTCTTCCATCTCTTGCTCTTGAAGATTTCAGAAGACCCGTCCACCTTTTTATCAAAACAGAGGAAACCATAGAGGTCATCAGGATCAGTGAAGAGACAGGTAACCCGGGCGAAACCGCTACCCGTGCCGAGCTCCGCAAAGGTTGATACGGATTCCGGAAAATCGGCCTCTTGCACATGCCTCTGAGACTCCTCGATTTCTGGTGGGGAAAGCGCCAACCATTTTGTCTGGCACTCCTGGCACCAGCGCTGCAGATAGCTTTCCCGGTCTTCATTATCTCCCCTTGTTGGCTCATAGATCAACAGGCAACCATCGTCGTTCAGCAATTTAAAACTGAATTCCAGGAACCGTTCTTTTTGCGGCAAGGGCAGATGATGCAGGGAGAGGCCCACCCAGATTACATCCACGGAGATTCCTGGGTCTTGCGCTACTGAGAAAAAGTCCCCCTGGATAAAGGTTTGTTTGCAGTCCAGGCTCGCCATATTGTCCTGGGCTAACGATAGAGCTACGGGGGACAGGTCAACTCCACAGTATGTTTTTATTCGAGTGGTCTTTAAAGCCAGGCTCATGAAGCTTGCGTCCCCGCAGCCCAGGTCCAGCAGGGAGAAGCCCCGGTCAAAACTTTTCTCCAGGAAATCCTGTAAAATCCCGTAGACCTCCCGGTGACAAAGATAGTTATGATCCATGGCCTTTTGATATATGCTCCAGTGATCGAAAAAATCTTTAACTCCGTTGGTGTCTTGCCTCCATTCCACCGGCGGGTGCTTGTCCTTGGTAGGCATGGGATATCCTGCTTGTAACCTGACTACTTAATGGCAGTCCGGCCTTTTACTCTCCATCTTGTAGATAATTCCAGCACGATTTGCAGCATAATGCAGGCTCATAAGTTACCGTGGCAGGAAAGAAGCTCGGCCCCGAAAGACCTGCTATAGGCCTGGGTTGAGGGCAGACCGGGTATAAAATCTGGAATCAGCAAAAGAACTTTGACTGTTACAGATGGCCGAAGGCGAGGCCTTGGCGACGATCGCCGTTATGAGACTCTTTGGCGCCCGCTCCTGCCTCAGCACGAGTTCAGCGTCTTCAGCTGCTTCAATTGGATGAGCTTTTCCACCTCCTGGGGGGGCAGCAAACGTACCCGGCCCAGCTGCAGGGCCGTGAGGATGACCAGGGCCGAGTGTTCCAGTTTCTCCATCTTGTTGTAGGCGTCCAAGAGGTCTTGACCCACGGTCAGCGCACCGTGGCGCTCCAAAATGAGGGCATCGTAGCGTTCGATGAGCCCCTGGATGGACTCCGGCACCTCTGAGGTGGTGGGCGTCGCGTAAGCCGCAGTGGGGACCAACCCCAGAGACATCACCACCTCTGGCAAAATGAACTCCTCCAGGGAGACTCCGGCGATGGAAAAGGCCGTGACCAAGGGCGGGTGGGCGTGGATAACTGCATCTATCTCAGAGCGCAGGCGATAAACCGCCAGGTGCATGGCCATCTCCGAAGTCGGTTGGCCCTCGCCCTGCACCACCCGGCCTTCCCAGTCCACCATGATGATCTGGTCCATCCGCAGGAAGCCCTTGTTGACGCCGCTGGGGGTGGTAAGGAGGTGGTCCCCGCATTTGACGCTGACGTTGCCGTCCAAGCCGGCGATCAGGTTCTTCTGATGCATCATCCGGCAGATCATCACGATCTCTTGTTTCAAAGTCTGTTCGCTCTGCATGGGTGATCCTGTGACCTGGGGCGAAAAAAGAGGGTGGCGCGACCCCGGCAGGAGGTGGCTCTGGGCAGCCGGGCCGACGGCTCGCAGCCAGCTGAAAAGATTTACCGCGGCACCCCCCTTAATATTGTTTGGTGACGATAACGTTTTCAATTTTGGCCAGATTCTGCAGGGCTTCCTCTGGCCGGGCCAAGGCGATCAGGGTGTAAAGACTGTCAATAATGCTGGTCTGGCACAGTCGCGAGGCCATGGCCTCCTGGCGAAAGCGGGTCTCCCGGGAGGCGGTCACCAGGACCAGGTCGGCGGTTTTGGTTAGGGGCGACAGGGAGTTGTTGGTGATGCAGATGACCCGGGCCCCGGTGTTTCTGGCCGTCTTGGCAGTTTCTGCCGTGTCCCGGGTGCTGCCGGAGTGGGACACGGCCAGCAGGACATCCGCAGGGGTGAGGAGTGCCGCAGCCATCATCATGAGGTGGGCGTCGGTCACGGCCCGCACCAAGAGCCCCAGACGGAAAAATTTGTTGCCAGCATCCTCCACAATGGGGCCGGAGGTGCCCACCCCAATGAGTAACAGCAACCGGGCGCCCAGGAGCCATTGGGCCGCCTCCTCCATGGCGCTCATGTCGAGAACCGCCAGGGTATCCTGGAGCGCGGCGAGGTTGGCCTGGAAAACCTTGTGCACGATGGTGGCGGCGTCATCCCCCTCGGAGACCTCCTCGTGAAGGCGTTGCAGGGGGGTCACCAGTTCCCGGGCCAGCGCGATCTTGAAGTCCTGAAAGCCCCGGAAACCCAAAAGGCGGCAGAGACGCATGACCGTGGCTTCACTGACCCCGGCCGCGGCGGCCACCTCGTTCACCGACGCGTAAATGGCCAGTTCGGGGCGGGCTAAGGTGACGTCGGCTACTTTGCGCAGCGCCGCTTTCAGAGAAGGGTAAAGGCCCCGGAGACGAATGAGGGCGCCGGTCGGGGCGGCCGGACTCGGGTGGAGGGCGGTAAAGCGATCCTGGGCCATGACGCTCCTGGGGACCAGAGGAGCCCCCGAGGCAGGGCTACGGCCTGGGGTTCCGAGCTGGTTGATTTATTGCTCATAGCACGTTTCTAGTAAAAAATTAATTATTTTATGTTTGATAATCGAAAAATTTTTTTAAATAAATTTATAGCAACCGTCGCACCAGGGCCAACGCTTCATCCCGGGTGGCTACCTGCCCTTCCCACTGGGCCTCCTCCACCGCCGTCAACAAGCGCCGGAACTCCGGACCCGGGGTCAGACCCAGGGCGCACAGGTCGTCGCCGGTGAGCAACCGGGGCTGACGCGCCTGCCGGAGCAGCTGTTCCTGGGAGAAGTGCCAGGCGGCCTCCGCCAGTTCCCCCAGGTGGCGGTCGGCCTCCGGCGGCTTCAGGGGTCCCTGGCCCGCCAGGCTGTCGGCCATGGCCAGGGCCCAGCATCCGGCCAACTTTCCCCGGGCCGCCTTGACCAGCCGCCCCAGAGCCCTTACCGTCAACTCCCCCCGGACGAAGAGGGGCAACAGCAGAAAAGGCCGCATGTGCCAGGTGATGAAGTGGTTCACGGCCCGGGTTTGGGCTTGACTGAAGCGCAGCCGCCGGGCCGCCCGCTGGAAGATTTCCCGCCCCACCCGCTCGTGGTGATAAAAGGTGTAGCGCTCGGGGCTGACCCGCCACTCCTGCACCTGGGGTTTGCCGATGTCATGGAACAGGGCCGCTACCTTGAGGACCGCCGCCTGGCCGGGGGCGGCGGCCTCCTGCTGGATGGCCCCAGCCAAGGCCTCGAAAAAGCGCGCCGGCGTTGCTAAGACCTCCTCCAACTGCGCCACGGTCTCCAACGAATGCTCGAAAACGTCCAGATGATGGTAGCCGTTCTGGGCCACGTCCTTCATATCCAGGAGCTCGGGAAAGACCTGAGTGAGGAGGCCCACCCGGTCCATGGCTCGCAGCACCTCAGCCGCCCGGGGCGAGGCCAGGAGCTGAAACAGCTCATAGTGCAAGCGCTCCCCTGCCACCCGGGCCAGGGCCGGGGCCAGGGCCTCGATGGCCGCTTCGGTCTCCGGGGTCACCTGAAACCCGTGGGTGGCGGCGAAACGGTAGGCCCGGAGCAAGCGCAGGGGGTCGTCAGCCAGGTTGTCGGCGGCCACCATCCTGACCCGCCCGGCCGCCAGGTCCTTCAGACCCCCCAGGGGATCAATCAGCTTCACCGGCTGCCCGCCCACCAGGACCGCCAGGTCCAGAGCCATGGCGTTGATGGTGAAGTCCCGGCCCTGGAGGTCCTCCACCAGGGTCGGCCCCCGAAACTCCGCCAGATCCAGGATTTCCTCCCCAGCCACCACCCGGGCGGTGCGTTCCTGCTCGTCTAGAAGGACATAGGTGCCCTTCACAGCCTGGGCCAACTCCTGGGCCAGGGCCAGAGTCTGACGGGAGACGGCCAGGTCCAGGTCGGGGGTGCGACCCCCCCGGGCCAGTTCCCGAACGGTCCCCCCCACCAGAAACACCTGGGCCTGCCGGGCCTGGGCCAGTTTCAGCAGCACCAGGAGGGCCGGAGACTGCGCCAGGGGGGTTGCGGCCTGTTGTAGTTGGGCCAAGTTAGGGGTGACTGTCACTGGGGACACGAATTGTTCCGCCTAATAACGGGATTGCAGAGATGCTTAACCATGCCTAATAGGCTCGGATAACTCACCTTCTTTCCGCAAATCTTCATAAATAAGCCTACCAAGCCCCTCCCCGGTTGGCAAGGCGGGAGTATTGCGCGACAATGCCCCAGACATTTTCCCAGGGGTTAAACATGCGAGGGCCGGGGGCAAAAACTGTTTTTATTTGCCAGAGCTGTGGCCACCAGACGGGCAAGTGGCTGGGGCGCTGCCCCCAGTGCGGCGCCTGGAACACGCTGGCCGAAGAAGTGGTGGGGCCGCGTCCCGGCCCGGGGGACGTGCATTTGCCCCCCCGGCGGAGCACCCCCCAGCCCCTGACCCGCCTCACCAGCCTCCCGGAAATCCGGCAAGCCTCGGGGCTGGCGGAATTTGACCGGGTCCTGGGAGGCAGCCTGGTGGCCGGCTCCGTGGTCCTCCTGGGAGGCGACCCGGGCATCGGCAAGTCCACCCTCATGCTCCAGGTCCTGGACCGCCTCTGCCAGGAAAGTCAGACAGGACTTTACCTGTCCGGGGAAGAGTCTGAGGCCCAGCTCAAGCTGCGGGCTGACCGCCTGGGACTCACCTCCCCTGCCCTCTTGGTGGCCACCGAGACCTGCCTGGAAAACATCCTCAAGCTGGTGGAAGAGGTGCGCCCCGCCTTTCTGGCCCTGGATTCCATCCAGACCCTGTACACCGCCACCCTGCCGGCGGCGCCCGGGCTCTCTCCCCCAGGTGCGGGAGACCGCCTTCCGCCTGGCGCAGCAGGCCAAGCTCACCGGCATGGCCACCTTCCTCATCGGCCACGTCACCAAGGAGGGACGCCTGGCCGGTCCCATGACCCTGGAGCATCTGGTGGACACGGTGCTCTATCTCGAAGGGGACCGCTCCCACGCCTTTCGCCTGCTTGCGCACCGTAAAAAACCGCTTCGGCCCCACCCAGGAGTTGGGGGTCTTCGAGATGCAGGAAACCGGGCTTGGCGGAAGTCCCCAACCCTTCGGCCCTGTTCATGGCGGAGCGGGCCCACGACGTCCCGGGCTCCGTGGTGGTGCCCAGCCTGGAGGGTTCCCGCCCCATCCTGGTGGAGGTCCAGGCCCTGGTCTCGCCCTCCTCCCTGGCCCTGCCCCGGCGCCAGACCAGCGGGGTGGACCCGGGCCGGGTGTCGCTCTTGGTGGCGGTCATGGAAAAGCGGGTGGGGATCGGGCTTTCCGGCCAGGACGTCTTCGTCAACGTGGCCGGCGGGGTGCGCCTCATCGGAGCCCGCCGCCGACCTGGGGGTGGCCCTGGCCCTGGCCTCCTCTTATCTGGAAAAGCCGGTGCCCCTGGACACCCTGGTCATCGGAGAGGTGGGCCTGACGGGAGAGGTGCGGGCCGTGAGCCAGCCCGAGGTGCGCCTCAAGGAAGGCCACAAGCTGGGCTTCAAGCGGGCCCTTCTGGCCCAACGACAAACCGAACGCTTGACCGACTTACCGGGTCTTGAGCTCCTGGGAGTGGAAACTCTCGCCGAAGCCATCAAGCAGGTGCTGAAGTCCAGTTGATGGGCCACGGTGAGTGAACAATACCGTAGGGCGGGAAAGCGCAGCGCATCCCGCCTTGCGCCTCATTCCATCTCCAGACGCCGAACCTCATCATCTGCCGCCCACTCAAGGTTATAAATACCGCGTCGAACGTACTTGTGGAAGCTTGAATAAGTTGCTGAAGGCGGGATGCGCTTCGCTTTCCCGCCCTACGCGCTACGCGCTGACTCTCAATATTTTCAGGGGTGAATCGAGCCGTGATTCTTATTGACAATCTTCGAGTCCCCCTTTAAGGTAAATATCAGAGATTTCCTTCAGTTGACCTGCCTGTGACTTCTTTGTGAACCACCTAGTGAATCTGCCTGGGGAGGTGACCTTAAGCACTATTTCAAGAAGCGAAGTTGAATAACTCTCCAGGGGAGGGAAACCACCCTAAAGACCGGTGAGGTTGTGTTCGTTTTCACTCCCAAATTCGCCCGCGACCAGCGCCTTTTCCCCTTCCTAGCTACCCTCACCCTCATGTTTCGGTGCCTCCCTACTCAGAAACTTCAGGAATGCGATTGGCCGTTTTAGATCGAAGCGTGATTCATCAAAGTTCATCTTCAGTTCTTATGGTTTTTTGAAAAAGGAGCTTCTGAGATGTTCGAAGTTCGCTTTCATGGCAGGGGTGGACAAGGAGCGGTAACTTCTTGTGAGATCCTCAGTATGGCCATTATCGAGGAGGGTCGGTATGCTCAGGGTTTCGCCAGTTTTGGACCGGAACGCCGGGGGGCGCCGGTGCTGGCCTTCGTGCGCAGCGGCGAGGAAGCCCTGAAATTGCGGGAACAGATCTACACCCCTGACTTTGTCGTGGTGCTCGACCCCACCTTGTTGCGCATTGTTGACGTCACCGGCGGCCTCAAAGAAGGTGGGTGGCTGGTCTTGAACACCAAAAAATCTCTGGAAGAGATTAGACCCAAATTACGGTCCGATCTAAAGCTTGCTTTGGTGGATGCCACCACCATTGCCAAAAGAATCATTCATGCTCCCATTGTCAGCGCCTCTATCCTGGGGGCTCTCATCCGGGCCACCGCCATCGTTGACCTCAAGTCCCTGGAAAAGCCTATGATACGGCGCTTCGGCACTCTTTTGGCCAGAAGAAATAGTGAAGCCTTGATGGAAACCTATTGGCAAACTGTGATGGGCTAGGAGGAAGGCTAATGGCGGAAAAAGTGGAAAAACGGGCCATCATCGGCTGGCGCAATTTAGCAATTGGCTGCGCCATTCTGGAGCCGGGCAATTCCACGCAACTGTTGACCGGCAGTTGGCGGCTGCAACGCCCCGTTATCGACCAAAACCGCTGTAATCAATGTGGCCTGTGCTACGTTTACTGTCCTGACATGGCCATCGTGAAAACCCCGGAAGGCGCCTATGAACCTGATTTAAATTACTGTAAGGGGTGCAGTATCTGCGCCGAGGAGTGCCCGAAAGACGCCATCACCATGAGCGATGAAGAGGAATAGCACCATGCCCACCAGAACTCCCATCGAAGTCTCCATTGCCGTGTCCAAAGCAGTGCAGCAGGCTGATGTGGATGTCATTGCGGCCTATCCCATCACGCCCCAGACCCACATCGTTGAACACCTCTCGGAATTGGTGGCCGATGGGGATTTGCACGCCGCCTTTGTCAACGTGGAATCGGAGCATTCGGCCATCAGCATGGTTATCGGGGCGGCGGCGGCCGGAGCCAGTACTTTTACGGCCACCTCCTCCCAGGGGCTGGCTCTGATGCACGAAATTCTCTTCATCGCCGCCAGTCTCCGGCTGCCCATTGTCATGGTGGTAGCCAACCGGGCCTTGTCCGGCCCCATCAGCATTTGGAATGATCACAGCGACATCATGGCCGAACGGGACATCGGCTGGATTCAGGTTTTTTGTGAAACAGGCCAGGAGGCTTATGACTCCGTGTTTCACGCTTTCCGAGTGGTGCGCGATCCCACCGTGCTTTTACCCATGATCGTCAATATCGACGGCTTCAACTTAACCCATGTCATCGAACCGATTTATCTGTTTGACCAAGGAGAAATTCGGGATTATTTGCCGGAACACCGCCAGCCGTTGAAGCTCGATATCGACCATCCCGTCACCATGGGCCCGGTGGGCATTCCCGAGGTTTACACTGAAGCCAAAAAGCAGGTGGAAGAGGCGTTGCTGAACGCCAAGTCGACAGTATTGGCGGCCTGGCAGGAATTTGGCGACCGCTACGGCCGTTATTATGCCCCGGTGGAAACCTACCGGGTGGAAGGCGCGGAGCTGATTCTTATAACCATGGGCGTTATCAGCCGCACCGCCATGGGCGCGGTGGACCGCCTCAGGGAGGCGGACAAGAAAGTGGGCCTGGTGCGCTTTCGTCTCTGGCGGCCTTTTCCCTTGCGGGAATTTCAAGAGACCGTCAAAGATGCCAAGATTATCGCGGTGGTGGATCGACATATTTCCCTGGGAGCCCACAGCGGCCCAGTTTGCCTGGAGGTGCGCTCCGCCCTGTACAACCTGCCGAACCGTCCCCAGGTGTTCGGCTTTGTCATGGGTTTAGGGGGCCGGGACGTCACCGTGGCTGACTTTTTCGAGGTGGTGAGCCGGGCTGAGCGGCAAGCCGCGGTCGGCCCTGAAGATGGATATTCCCACATCGGCTTACGAGAAGTGTAAGAGCACGACTCTGACAATTTCACGGGGAGTTCGTCATGGAAACTATCATGGAAGAATTTGAAAAGTTCGACCCGGCCAACTTGCCCGATTTCGAGCCCTTGGCGCCCGGGCATCGCGCCTGCCAGGGGTGCGGGGAAGTTCTGGCTTTAAGATTGGCGGCCAAAGCCCTGGGCCGGGAAATGATCGTGGTCAGCGCCACGGGCTGTATGGAGATTATTTCCTCGGCCTATCCCCAGACCGCCTGGCGGGTGCCCTGGATGCACGTCGCCTTCGAGAACTCGGCGGCCGTGGCCAGCGGCGTTGAAGTCGCCTTGCGCATCATGAAAGAAAAAGGCAAGATCGCCCGGGACGATATCCCTATCCTGGTGGTGGCCGGCGACGGTGGCACTGCCGACATCGGCCTCCAGGCGCTTTCCGGAGCCCTGGAGCGGGGGCACAACTTTGTGTACCTCTGTCTGGACAACGAAGCCTATATGAACACCGGCATCCAGCGCTCCAGCTGCACCCCATACGGAGCCTTCACCACTACTTCCCCGCCGGGCAAGCAGTCTTTTGGAGAGGATCGCTTCAAAAAGGACATGCCAGCCATTGCGGTAGCCCATAAAATTCCCTATGTGGCCACGGTCAACCCGGCCTATTACCTTGATTTGATGAACAAGGTGAAAAAAGCGGCTCTGATCAAGGGACCTGCCTATCTCCATGCCTTCTCTCCCTGCCCCACGGGCTGGCGCCATGAAGGCCGCTATGCCGTAAAAATCGCCCGCTTGGCGGTCCAGACCCGGGTGTTCCCCCTCTATGAAGTAATTGACGGCAAGTACTTCTTAAACCGCAAGATTACCAAGCCCAAGCCGGTGACAGAGTATCTCTCCCTGCAGAAACGCTTCGCGCATCTTACCCCCAAGGAAATCGACCTCATCCAGGAGAACGTGGATCGGGAATACGATCACATCCTGAAACTCAGTGAAGAAGTGGATCTGGAGATGAAACTCACCACCACCTTCCAGCAATACCTTGAGGGACTCAAGCAGCAGATGGATGAAGCCCATCAGCGGCTGTTGGAGAGCTTTCGCTCCAGGGCTTGAGAGAGACCAACAAAGATGGTGTCAGTATTTCCCGGGTAAAACCTATTGACCCGATTTCGGGGAGGTACCTGAAATGAGTACCAAAGCACAGAGGTTTTTGGCCAGTTTCCAGGAAATCAGCCGGGCTGTCAGTTCCACCCTGACCCTCAATGATATTCTGGAATTTATCGTCAAAAAGATGGTCGAAATTTTAAACCTCAAGGGGTGCACCATTCGCCTGGTCAATCCCCGCACCCATACCCTGGATTTGGTGGCCACCGCTGGACTGAGCGAAAAATATTTACAAAAAGGGCGGGTGGATATGTCCAAAAGCGTGACTGAGGCGTTAAGCGGGCGGCCGGTGATCATTCACGACGCCACCACCGACTCTCGCATGCAGTACCCTGTGGAGGCCGAAAAAGAAGGTATTGCCACCTTGGTGGCCATACCCATGGTGGTCAAGGGCGAGGTTATCGGGGTTATGCGTCTGCTCACTTCCGAGCCCCGGGATTTCCTCATGGATGAAGTGGACTTTGCCTGTGCTGTGGGGGAAATCGGGGGCCAGGCTATTATCAACGCCCGGCTTTATGATACCAAGGTCAAAGAACTCGAGTTTCTGCAGGCTCTGCAGCAGGTTTCCAGAGCGATTAATTCCACTTTGGAGCTGCAAAAAGTTTTGGATTTGCTCGTGATGACGGCCACCACGGCGTTAAAGATCAAAGGGGCTGCGGTGCGCCTGCTGGGTGACAAGACCCGGAAGATGGAATTGGTGGCCAGTTTTGGGTTGAGCGACGCTTATCTGAACAAGGGCCCCGTGGAGGCGGATAGATCCATTGCCGAGGCGTTTGCCGGAACCCCGGTTTGTATCTTTGACGTCTGCAAAGACCCCCGGGCTCAATATCCTGAGGCCGCCGCCAAGGAGGGCATAGCCTCCATCCTTTCGGTCCCCATCAGCCTCAAGGGCAAAGTTATCGGCGTCTTGCGCTATTACACCGGTACGCCCCGGGAATTTACCGAAGATGAAATCAGCTTTGCCACCATCCTGGCCGAACAGGCTGCCCTGGCCATGGAGAATGCTCGTATGTTTCAGAAGCTCAAAGGGGAATACGAAGCGATGACCAGCGACCTCTTCCGTTTTATCGGTTATACTCGCGGCCTTTAACAAGATCTTGAACCAACAGCAGGATACTCTGATGTGGGAAAATAAAGGATGGGCTGAAGTTGGTTCTGAAAGTGGCGATGAGCATTAAACTGAGCAAATTTAACCATATTTCCCGGATATATAGTCTTCCGTGCGCCTATCATCTGGTCGGGTAAAAATACTTTGGGTGGGCCCGAACTCAATAAGCTCTCCCAAGAGCATGAACCCGGTGTCATCAGAAACCCTGGCGGCCTGTTGCATATTGTGAGTGACAATAATAATAGAATAGTCTTTTTTCAGTTCCTTCATGAGCTCTTCTATGTGCAAGGTGGCCAAGGGATCGAGAGCCGAGCAGGGCTCGTCCATCAGTAAAATTTCTGGTTCCACTGCGAGGAGCCGGGCAATGCAGAGGCGCTGCTGCTGCTCTTCGGTTAACTCTAAAGCCGAAATGTGCAGACGATCTTTCACCTCGTCCCACAAATGCACCGCCTCCAGGGAGCGTTCACGAATTTCCTGGAGATCCTCCCACTTGGGTCGGCCGTGGATCTTGGGACCATAGACCACGTTTTCATAAATAGACAACGGAAAAGGGTTGGGGCGTTGGAAAACCATGCCCACGCGTTTACGAAGCGTGGTTAGATTAATGCCGGGCTGGTAGATATCCTCTCCGGCGACGAGCACCTGGCCAGTCAGGCGCACCCCGGGGATCAGGTCGTTCATGCGGTTGAGAACCCGCAATAGAGTAGATTTACCGCAGCCTGAGGGCCCTATGAGCGCGGTGATATTTTTTCCTTGGAAGTCAGCGTTAATATCGATAAGGGCATGGAAATCCTGGTAATACAGATTGAGATTCCGGATGCTGATTTCCGGGGGGGGAGCGGTAAGGTCTCTAGCCGAAACGTCCGGAGATGTAGTCATCGGTGCGCGTATCCTTAGGCTCGGTGAAGACCTTGGAGGTATCCCCTATTTCAATTAGCTTGCTCATCAAGAGAAAGCCTACCCGATCGGTAACCCGGGCAATCTGCTTGGTATTGTTGCTCACCAGAATTATCGTGTAATTGTCTTTGAGTTGGAACAGAGTCTCTTCTATTTTGGCAGTGGAGATAGGGTCCAAGCCACTGGTAGGTTCATCCAAGAGAATAACTTCGGGCTGCATGGCCAGAGTTCGGGCCAGACAGAGGCGTTGCTGCTGACCACCGGAAAGATTCAAGGCCGAGTCGTACAGCCGATCCTTCACTTCATCCCACAAACGTGCTGCTTTTAGACTGGTTTCCGCCAGTTCTTCCATGGATGCCTGGCCTCCTCCCTTGGACAGGCGAGGGGCCAGAGTCAAGTTTTCGAAAATGGAGCGAGGCAGCGGCACCGGCTTGCTTAAAACCAGCCCCACCCGACGTCGCAAGGCCACCAGATCATAATCGGGGGCCAAAATATCTTCGTCATCCAGGGTGACCTTGCCTAAGACCCTGACGTTGGGAATCAAATCCGACATCCGGTTCAAGACCTTGAGCAAAGTGCTCTTGCCACTCTTGGACGGTCCCATGAGACCAAAAATCTCATTGGCCAGGACATCACAAGAAATATCCTCCAGAGCCTGGAAGTCACCGTAAAAAAAGGAAAGATGATCGAGGCGAATTTTGGCGTAATTACCTTGGTGCATGTCTTCTGCAAGTTATCAATATAAGTGTTCTGGATTAATCGGCTTTTTAGCCGGAATGGCTGTTAAACACGGATACATTAACCAGGTCACACGAAACGCATTTATCTGTTTAACTAATCTCTTTTTTCTAGAAATTTCAGGAATTCTCCTTTAAGAATACCTCTTCATCAGGTGCTGCATCAAGCTATAGGCCACGATGTTTATGAGCAGAATAGAAATCATGAGAATGGCCGCAGTCCCATAAGCATTGGGCATGGAGATGCCTTCCCGGGCCAGAATATAAAAATGAACCGCCATAGTGCGGCCAGAGTCAAAAAGCGACAGAGGGGTGCGCAAGGCAGCCCCTGCGGTAAAAAGAAGCACTGCGGTTTCCCCCAGCGAGCGGCCTACGGAGAGCATGATCCCGGTGCTGATACCAGGAAGGGCGCTAGGGAGCACAATACGGGTAATCGTCTGCCATTTGCTCAGACCTAAAGAGTAACACACCAGGCGGTACTCCTGGGGGACGGCCTTGATGGCTTCCTCGCTGGTCCTGATGATGATGGGGAGTACCATAATGGCCAGGGTCAGACCGCCTGATAGTACAGACCATCCAAGGCCCAATTTCATGACAAACAGCACAAAGCCGAAGAGACCCAAAATAATGGAGGGAACCCCTGCCAGGCACTCGGCGCCGAAGCGGATAATTCGGGTTACCCAACCCTCCTGGGTGTATTCCGTCAAGTAAATGGCACTCCCCACTCCCAAAGGGGAGGCCAGCAAAATAGCCAGAAAAGTGACATACGCCGTAGCCACTATGGTGGAGAAGATACCTCCAGCCCGCCCCATGTCCATGGGTTCTTGGAGAAGAAACGATGGAGTCACCTGAGGGAGACCTTTGATGGAAATATTAATAATGATGAAGACCAGGATGAACAGGGTGAAGCCGGTGAGAGTCCAGAGGAGGGCCTTCATGAAAAATTGAGATACCCTGGGATCAATGCGCATGAGCCTATCTCCGGCGAGTGAGTACGGTGGCGGTGAGATTAAGAATCATGATGATAATAAACAGCACAATGCCGGTGGCGAACAGGGCCTCCCGGTGGCGGCCCGTGGCGTAGCCTAACTCCAAGGCAATATTACTGGTGAGCGTCCGCACCGGATCCAGGATGGAAGTGGGGATTTTCAGGGCATTGCCTGCCACCATGATGACCGCCATGGTCTCCCCAATGGCCCGGCCCATACCCAAGATGATGGCAGTGATGATGCCGCTTGAAGCGGCGGGGAGCACCACCCGGTGCACCGTTTGCCAGTTGGTGGCCCCGAGAGCGATGGAGCCGTCTCGGTAGAGGTCCGGCACGGCGCTCAGAGCGTCGATGGAGATGCTGATCACCGTGGGGAGAATCATAATGCCCAGAATAACTGAGCCGGCTAAAAGGGACAAACCAGGGCCCCCCAGATGATCACGAATCAACGGTACCAGCCAGACCACCCCTAAAAAGCCGTATACCACGGAAGGAATACCCGCCAGGAGTTCCAGCGTGGGCTTGAGCAGGGTTCTTACCCGCTCGGGCGAAAATTCTGCAAGGACAATAGCGCAGGAGAGCCCCAAAGGCACTCCTAAGATCAAGGCCCCCAGAGTGACCAAAATGGAAGAAATAATCATGGCCAAAATGCCGAAATGCCCTCGAGTGGGGGCCCAGTGGCTGGACAGGAGAAAATTTTTTAGGCCGGTATGAGCGATCAGGGGCACACCTTCCCAAAAAATGAACACGGTGATGAGCAACAGAGAACCGATGGAAGAGAGGGCTAAGAATAAAAGGACCCGCTCAATAAAGAGTTCCTTCTTCAATCTTCCACCCCCACCAGTCCTTCGGCCTCCAGCAAACTCTGTCCCTGGGCACTGAGGATAAAATTTACAAAAGACTGACCGGGACCGGGCTTGAGATCCCGGGCTACCAGGAGGAACCGTCGCACCAGCTTGTAGTCCCGGTTCTTGACATGCTGACGGGTGGGAGACACGCCGTCCACGGACAGAGCTTTGACCCGGGGGTCCACCAGACCCATGGAGATATAGCCCAGGGCATAGGGATCATTGGCCACGATTTCCCGGACCGAGCCATTGGAATCCTGTACCAGGGCGATCGGGGTGATTTCGGCGTGTTTCCCCATCACCAGTTCTTCGAAGGCGTTTCTGGTGCCAGAGCCTTCTTCCCGGGTAATGACATGGATGGGGTGGGGCGTGAGATTAAAGGCGCCCCAATCGGTGATTTTACCCTGGAAGATCTGCCGGATTTGTTCCAAGCTGAGGTTATCCAAGCGGTTTTGTTTATTCACGATAACGGCGATGCCATCATAAGCGATGGGAATTTCCACCAGAGTCTTTTCCTTTGGAACCAGTTCCCGGGACGAGGCCCCCAGGTCTGCGGCACCTTGCAGAGCGGCATAGACCCCGGCACTGGACCCACCCCCCTGGATGTCGATGCGCACCTGGGGGTGGTGGCGCATGTACTCTTCGGCTAATTTTTCGGCGAAAGGCTGGACTGAGGTGGAACCGGCGATGGTAATAGCCTTATTAGCCTCATTACGGCGACAACCGACCGAAGCGCTGGCCAAGCAGCACCAGAGCACTAGCAAGGCCACTAGGATCGAAATAGTCCGGCAGCTAGTGTATGACGCAGAACCGCTATTTTTTAGCATTTGCTATAGTTATCTTCTCGACATTTCGCTAAAAACCTAGCTGCCCGTTCTTCCGGCTTGCCATGTTAACCGCATGAGTCTGTGCTGGAAAGGACTCTGGACGAATTTGGGGTAAGTTCGGGTGCTATTATTGCAGAAATGCCAGAAACCGCAAGACCAAATGGCGTGCTCTTCAGCCCCGGCGGCAAACTCCTGGCCTCGGCAATTGACGATGAGACTCTCATTCTGTGGAACGGAGATAATCTTCAGACCCTGGGAAAGCCCCTGAAGGTTTGGGTTTATAAGTTTCACCAGATTTTCTCAAGGAGCTTTTCAAAGCTTTGGCAGGGAAAAATGAAAAAGACCAGGTGGAGAAGCTAGCTGCCCTATATCTAAACTCTTAATGGCATAAAAAATAGGGCGATATGTTTTTCATACATAAATGCTTCTATTATCAGGTGGTTAAAAAATCTCTCCAATAATCCTTGGCCGAATTGGCCCCAGGAATTCTTATCCGCCAGTTTGGCAAGGTCTTGATTGGCAAGGTCTTGAGCAATAATTAATATTTTCCCCCCTTTTTTTCCTTCATCTCCCCTTTAGCCCAGATAATTCACTTGGTTGCCAAGAACTCGGTGGCACAGGCTTTCCAGCCTGTGAAAAAAACAGTCTGTTTTTTCGGGTTGACCAGATGTTTCAAATATTTCGTTTAGTTGTCTTATGTTTTTAAAGATTCATGAATAAAGCGGGTTAGACTTTCTTTTCCCACCGGAGCAAATCCATCACCTGGGCCAGGGTGCGCCCTTCCAGGATTTCCTCCCGGATGCGGTTTTCTTTCTCCAGGACGTCCATGGCCCGGTTAGTGTATTCCACCGCCTGGCGCTGGGGCAGAACCGTCACCCCGTCATCGTCCCCCAAAAGCCAGTCCCCCGTTTCCACCCGGGTGGGGCCGATGCGGATGGGGACGCCGATTTCCCCAAAACCCTCGGGGCTCCCCGGCGTTGGGCATGACGAGGCGGGTGAAGGCCGGAAATTTGAGGTTGACGATGTCCCCGGAATCCCTGAGCGCCCCGTGAATGACCACCCCAGCCAAGCCCTTGTGGATGGCGGAGTTGGTGGCCAACTCCCCCCAGAGGGCCGGGCCCACCCCGCCGGCGTCGATGACCAGGACGTCCCCCGGTTGGGCCAGATCGATGGCCTCCACCGGCTTGGCCCAGTCCCCCGGATAGGTGCGCACCGTCAGGGCCGGACCCACCATGCGGATGCCCGGGAACAGGGGCCGCAAACCCTCCAGCACGCCCGCCCCGGTGCAGGGCGTCCGAGAGATTGGCGGAGGAGACCATCTCCAGTACCCGGCGAATGTCTGCTTCCCCGACCCGCTTGAAAAGGGTAGTGGGGATGACCGCCCCTTCATCCAGGGCTCGGCGGATTTCCCGGGTGGCGCCCTGGGGGTCCTTGGCCTTGGTGATGGCGCCCCCCACAATGACATAGCTGGCCCCGTGAGCCACGGCCTGGGCCGCGGTCTCGGAGTTGATACCCCCCGCCACCCCCACCGGCACCCGCACCGCCTGGCTCACCGCCTGGAGGATCGCGAAAGGGTCCTGCCCCCGCATCTGCTCATCAATGGCCACATGCACCGTAATGTAGTCCGCACCCAACTCTTCGGCCCGCTTGGCCCGCGCCACCGGATCGGGGACCGCAATCAAGTCCACCACGATCTGGGCCCCGTAGTTTTTACCCGCCTGGACACATTCCTCTATGGTGGCATCCGCGGCCGTGCCTAACACATCAATGATACTGGCCCCCGCCTTGGCCGCAGACTCCACCTCGATGCGACCGGCGTCCATGATCTTCATGTCCGCCACAATGGTCAGGCCGGGAAAAAGGCGCTTCAACTCCCGCACCGCATCCAACCCCTCACTCTTGATGAGGGGGGTGCCCACCTCGAGCCAATCCACCCCGGCCGGAACCGCCTTCTCCGCCACCGCCACCGCCCGGTGTAAATCCACAAAATCCAACGCCAACTGCAACTTGACAGTCATGGAAGATGTCCTTGAGGATTATTGGGGGGAGGACCAGGGACCTGAGGTCCCTGCCCTCCCCCAAGCCCCCCTCCCAACCCGCTTGGGGTCCGTGCAAGGCGGGGCTTCGGGCCCCGACCTTGCACGGCAAGAGCCCTCCGTAAGGGATTGGGGGAGGGGGTGTGGGGGAGGGGGAAGGGCCCGCAGGCCCTTAGCCCCCTCCCCTACAAAAAAATCTCTCACTCCACGTCGGCGTGGCGGTCGAGCATGGCCTGACGGTTATGGCCCAGGCGTTCCTGATAGAGGATAAGGACCACGCCCTTCCAGGAAGAGGAAGCAGGCCTGTTCGAAGAGGCTGCCGGGACACTGCACCGAGTCGGGCTCCTGGGCCAGGGTCAGTTTGGTGGTGCCGGGGATGTGGATGACCACGTGGGCTTCCCGGGCGATGGTGGAGTCCCGGCCGGCGGTGATGGCCAGGGTGCGGGCGCCCACGGCGTTGGCCCGGCGCAGCACTTCCCGGGGTTGGGCGGTCTCTCCAGAGCCGGAGATGACGATGAGCAGGTCCTGGGGTTTAAGGCGGGGGGTGACTGGTCTCCCCCACCACGTAGACGGTGGAGCCCAGGTGCATGAGGCGCATGAGGAAGCCCCGGAGGATGAACCCGGAGCGTCCCACCGCGCAGCCGAAAATTCGGGGGGCGGTTTCCACTTCCTGGAGGAAGGTCCCGGCCAGTTCCGGGGCCAGGCGGGAGAAAACCCCGCCCAACTCCCCCAGCATCTGGTCCAATGCCTTCGTAAGTTGGTTTTCCCGGGAGGGTTCAGAAAAAAAAACCTCCCGGCGTGCACTCGGAAGGTAGCCCATGTTTCCCTCCTTCCGGTCTCAGTCCATGCCGGTGATGGATCCAAGCCGAGTCAATTTGAGGAAAGCTAAACAAACTTTAGCATAAACCAAAAAAAGAGGCCACCTTTCTTCACTGTTTTGCGTGAAATTTTTCACTTTTTTATATTTTGTTCACCAAAGCAAGAGGACTTGGCAAACCCCGTGCCCTGGGCAGGGGAGGCGCCTTTTTATTGGATTTTTGTGAGGAGTGGCATTACATTGTAATTAATGGACTTAGTGACGCGTCTCAGCAATATCTGGCAAATACTTGTAGGGGCGCACCCGGGTGTGCGCCCTCCTGACGGGCCGACACTTGGGTCGGCTCCTACAGCTAAAAGGGAACATTTTGAGAGAAACACCAGGGTCATGACCAAAGACTTTCTACGAATGAGCCCAGGGCTGCTGGTCAACTGCTGCTGTTAACCAACCCTTTAGCGGGAGGTAATTCTATGGGCAGATACCAGGACCGCAAGTGGAGCGGACAAAAAGGTAAGAAGTTCGGACATGTAGGCCGCACGGAAGATCCCTACCAGCCGGCGGAAGGCCAGGAAGGGTCACTCTGCACCGAATGCCAGGCTATTTACCAGAACAAGCGCTGGTTTTTTGACGAGAAGCTGGCCAAAAAACTCGCCGGCAGCGACAAGGTGAAAGAGGTCACCTGCCCCACCTGCCGCAAGATCAAGGACCATTACCCGGAAGGCATTCTGACGTTAAGCGGGGAGTTTCTCAAAGAGCGCAAGGACGAAATTCTGACCCTCTTGCAAAATGAAGCCGGGCGGGTGGCCGGCCGCAGCGTCGCCGACCGGATTGTCACCATGACCGAGGAGAGCAAAGACCGCCTGGTGGTGGAGACCACCACCGAAAAGCTGGCCCAGCACCTGGGCCGGGCCGTTTACCGGGCCTACAAGGGGGAACTGGACTTCCGCTGGTCCGAAATGAACAAGTTCGTCCGAGTCTACTGGTCGCGGGAGAGTAATTATTAAGGCGGGGGCTTAGGGGCGCGTCCCCTTGCCCCTTCCCCTAACCCCCCACCCTCGATCCTCCCCTAAAAATGTCGGTTGGGCCTTGGCCCACCATGGTATTGAGAACAAGAAAAATCTTTTTACTACCTGGCCCATGAGATGGTGGCACAGGTGTCCTCACCTGTGCTGGCGCAGGCTGAAGCCTGCGGCTACATTTTTTCAATCCCATTGTGGCCTGGAACGCAAATCAGCTTTTTTTCAAGGCCTTGATTCCTCTCTCCGCAACTGACCTACACTCCAAAAATTTAAGTATCTATTATTTTTGAATTTCGCACAGGATTACCATATAATGCGATCATGTGGCAGGTTTACAGACTTAATGTTTAATGTTAAATGGAAGGGAATAGTTATGCGTACTATCGATGAAGTCTTCTCCAATGAACCACAAATAACCCTGTATCATTACACTGGTATTAAAGGACTCGTTGGCATTGCTGAATCAAAGAAAATATGGGCAACCCATATCTATTATTTAAACGATGCTGCTGAGATTACACATGCCCGAGATATCATCAGTAAGGAAACTTTGAAGCGTTTAGAATCGAGCAGTGACGAGGAGAAGACTTTTTTAGAACAATTTATTGAATGGTTAAAAAGATTCAGTACCACACCTTATCATTTGTTTGTTGTTGCATTGACCGAAGAAGGTAATCTACTTAGCCAATGGAGGAGTTACACTCCTCATGGAAAAGGGGTCAGCATTGGCTTTGAACCCAAGGCCCTTATAAGAAAGATAAAGTCCCAAAATTTCAAAATTGGCAAGTGTTTATATTTGGCTTCTGAACAAAAAGCTTTAATGTCTGATCTCCTAGACAGGATGCTAATTACCTTTCACAACGAAAAACAATCTTATAATTCATCTCGATTCCATCCAAGCCAAAAATACTTCGGTATTATGGAAAAGTTTCAAGGGGATATCTTGCAAGTATTCTCGATAATTAAGCATCCGAAATTCAGCGAAGAAAAAGAATGGCGACTCGTTTCCCCCTATTTCCCCAAGTATACGGTTAAAGAAATAAAATTTAGGGAAGGGGCTTCAATGCTGGTTTCTTATATTGAAGTTGACCTGGGTGATATAAAAGATGGGGAGACTCTATTCGAAGAAGTTTACTTTGGTCCTACGCCCCATGTAAACTTATCCATGTCTACTCTTTCAAGTTATTTGAGCAATAAAAAAGTGTGCAATAAAACAATCAACTCCGGTATCCCATATAGAGAATGGTGATACATAAAAAAGCGATCCAGCGGATGGTTATACGCACCACTAATCGCGGACTTTAGGCGTTCTCAATCAAGGTATTCTTAAATTTCAGAAAAGAAAGGCTCCTTTTGGCCTTTGTCAGGCGGCATGGTGCGTCCAGATGCAGCCGTAGTTGCTGGGGATGGTGACCCACTGCTCTTCTGCTGCCGTAAGACCCGTCAGGTTACGCTCGCCGTGCAGCTCCTCCAGGTAATCGCCGGATAAGGGAAATCCAAAGAGCACCGACTGGTCCTGGTCGGTGAAGTTGAGGGCCACCAGGCTGAAGGACTGGCCGGTCCGGCGGGAGAAAAGCAGCACCCCCTTGGACTGATAGCGGCCATAGTCATTATAGAAATAGTGTTCGCCCTGGCGGAACTGGGCCTGTTGGCGAATCTGCAGCAACCGCCTCACCAGCCGGATGACGGTCTTGCCGACGGGATCATAAAAATAGTCCCAGCGCACCGGCCTGAAGAGCATCACCCTGCCCCACCCCGACTCCGGCACATAGTAATTTTCGCCGAATTCCTGCCCCTGCCAGAGAAGTGGGATGCCCTTGGCGGTCAATAGCCCAATCAGGTAAGGCTGGGTTTTGTACCAGAGGCCGCGGTTGCCTTCGCTAAGCAGGTCATTATCCCGGAAAAGGCGCTCAAAATTACAGACGAACCGGGAATGGTCATGGTTTTCGATATACTGCAGCACGCTCTTGGGTAGAGTGTCCTGGTTGACCGTTTTTTCACCGGGATAACCCATGAGCCCCAGGCGGAAGCCGAGATCGGTGAGACGGTCAGGGCCGGCCGCGGCGACGCCTTGGGAGGCGCCCAAGGTCTCGTTCTGCCAGGTGCAGTTACTGTAGGTCTTCTCCAGGATGTCCCGGGGCCCCTCAAGCTGCTCGGCGCACTGGATGAGGTGGACCCCGCTGTCATGAAAGAACCTTTGCCAGTGGGAGACTTCGCCGGACTTGGCCTTGACCAGGTGATAGGTATGGTAAATCAGGGCGGCGTAGCCGTCGCCTTCCGGCCCGTCATAGTAATTAGGCACGCAGTCATACCGGAAGCCGTCCACGTGATAGCAATCCAGCCAATGGTGATTGACCGTGAAGAAAAAGTCCCGGGTGAAGGCCCGGCGAAAGTCAGTGCTTTTCCCAAAATAATCTTTGGCGAAGGGTCCCATGAAGGGGTTTTCGTGATAGGCCAGACGGTCGTAGACATACTGGTAGGGGAAATGCTCACTGGCGTGCCCGTAGACCGAATCGACGATGACCGCCAGGCCCCGCTGGTGGGCCGCGTCGATCAGGCGCTGCAGGTCGCGGCGCTTGCCGAAGCGCTCGTCCACGCCGAAGTACCCGAGGGGCAGGAAGCCCCAGTCCACGGTGTTGGACACATTGGAAACGGGCATGAGCTCCAGGCAATTTATCCCCAGGTCGGCCAGATAGTCGAGGAGGACAAGGGTCCGGTCGATATCGCCGCCGAATTCGGTGATCATCAATTCATAGATAACCAGATCGTCCAGGGCCGGGGTCTTCCAGGTCAGCTCATGTGGGTCCCAGTCATATTGTTGGTAGCCCAAGGTAAAGGCTGAGAGCTTGCCGACGCCGAACTCCCGGGCAAAAGGGTCAATGATCCAATCGATGGGGCCGGAGGTATTGGGGTTCGACAAACTATAGCGGTAGACATAGCGACCGGGTGAGCCCCAGGCTGATTCGGGGAGGGGCGGGGGGTGATTGGCGATGTCCACTTCCACCGACCAGTAGTCGCCGTAGACCGGGTCGAGGCTGTGAGAGAGCTCAAATTCCAGGGGCTGGATCTGTTGGAGGAACTGGTCCTGTTCGTGGATGATTTTCAGAAATAAATGGTTGCCGTGGGCTGCTGAAACCCAGGGCAGGAAGAGCCCGAAACGGACAACGCCGGGGTGAGTTTCAAGCTCACGGGGTCCTAACTTGTCGAGGGGCAGGAGTTGCATGGGATTTCTCCTCTACTTGCTTGAAGAAGAAGGCTGGGAACAAAGAAAAAGAGAAAAAATGTGGGGTGGGCACTGCCCACCAAATCCTTAGAAATGAACCGCTTAAGTGAACCGTATTGCCCTTAACCCCACTCTCGCGTGACCAGGAAACGACGGCGGAGTTCATTGAGTTCCTTCACCAGGTCCTGCTCCCGCCGATTAAAGCGCTTTTCCATGTCCTCCATCCGGGTCAGCATCTCCACCACCTGCTCCCGCAAGCGGAGGACCACCTCCACCGCCGCCAGATCCAGGCCCAGAGTGTCATGCAGCCGTCTAATCCGGGAAAGCCGCTGGATGTCTTCCGGGGTGTACCCTAAGCCGCCGCCCTCCAGTTCCCGGGGCTGCATGAGTTCCTCGGCTTCCAGGCGGTCCAGGAATTCCAGCGACACCCGGGCCAATTGGGCCGCCACGGTGCGGGTGAAGATGAGGGACGTTTTGGATGGGGAATCGTGGTTCGATTCAGTCATGGCGCAGATCTCCTACAAGAGAAACCAGGCTGGCGTCCTTACCTGAGGGTCCGCCATTGTTCCACCAGTTCCTTTTCCGGCTCGCTCAAATGCTCCGGCAGGACTGCTTCCACCTTGACGAAAAGGTCACCCCGCTGCTCCGGTTTCTTGAGGTGCGGCATGCCCAGGCCCTTGAGGCGGAAGACCCGGCCGTTGGCTGTCTGTGGCGGAATGTCCAGCTTGACGCTGCGGTCTATCCCAGGCACGGTGACCTTCCCCCCCAGCAGCAGGGTGAAGAGGTCCACCGGCATCGATAGGCTGAGGTTATCCCCGTCCCGGTGAAAACCGTCATGGGGCAGGACCTCGATATGGAGCAGGAGGTCTCCGGATGCCCCGCCATCCCGGCCCGGCTCCCCCTGGCCCTTGAGTTTCAGCCGAGAGCCGGACTTCACCCCCGGGGGGATTTTGGCCTCGATCTTCTTGCCCGTCTCCCACTCCAGGATGCGGCTGCCCCCATGAAAGGCCTCCTCCAGGGTGACCTTCAAGTCGTACTCGATGGTGCGGCCATGGCGAGGCCGGGGACGATACTGAAACTCCGGCCCGCCGCGAGCTTCGGCGGTAAAAGGTCGGCCGGCCCCGCCAAAGAGGGTCTCGAAAAAGCTGGAAAAATGCCCCTCGCCGCCGAACATCTCGGCGAACTCCTCGGGGGTGACGGTCCGGGAGGTATAGGTGGCGCCGGGCCCGGCCTGCCACTGGGACCAGTTGAAGTCTTCCGGGCGCCCCCCGGCCTGGGAGTACTGCTGCCATTGGGCCCCGAACTGATCATATTTTTGGCGCTTCTCCGGGTCCGACAGGACCTCGTAGGCCTCGCTGATTTCCTTGAATTTCTCTGACGCGGTCTGGTCCCCCGGGTTGACGTCAGGGTGATGTTTCCGGGCCAGCTTGCGGAAGGCCTTCTTGATCTCCTCCTGGGTGGCCGTCTTGCTGACCCCCAGGCTGCTGTAGTAGTCCTTATAATCCATGGCCTGGCCTCTGGTGGTTTATCATTCCAATCCGCTCAGGTGTCGCCGACGCTTACTGGTAGAATTTGTATTCGGTGGGGATGAGACTTCGTCGCTGAGCCTTCAGTTTGCCTTTGATAAAGCGGAAGACCAGGTCTTCCCCTTGGATGAGTTTTTTCATGAACAGATCGTCTTGCAAAAACTGGAGAAACTGCACCTGTGCCTCTCGATTATCGAGGCGATTGATCTTTTCACCTACCCCGGCAAAAGGTTGGCACCCGGCAATCCGCTCCTCAAAGAACTGATCTAACACCTGATTTGTGATGGCTCGCGGCGTTGCCGGTCCCTCTTCTGATGCCGCCTCTTGGGGGCTTCCGGCGGCCTTTAGCAGTTCCTGGGTGAGATTGCTGAAGTCAAGGTGGCAGGGGCCGTGATTGAACAGAAAAAAACTCGTAACCAGAATTTCCCGCTCCCACATTCTTCTGAGTTTCGCCAGCACCTTGGCTCGATCAGGGGAGAGGGGCAGAGGGCGCTGTAAGCAAAGATAATCCCTGAAGCAGTCTTTCTTGGCATTCGCCTCGAAGGTGTTTTCATACACGAGATACTCGGGAAAAAGTATGCACGGCAGCGGCCGGACCGGGTAAATACTGCAGAAGTCATTCTCAAGAAAGGGGCAGGGCTTGTTCAGCTTCAAGGAAACCATTCTCAGCCAATCTTCCCGCTCATTGGCGAACAGCCCTAAAGAATAGTGGCGCGGGTAATTTTCGGAGACTGACTCCTGCCGGTGCCAGGCAGCCCCTAACAGATCAACGAGGCTCACCGGGACCTGCAAATCGTGATTCTTGCACCCCGGCCTGGTGCAGGCAGGATCACAGTGAAAGTCCGACTCGGCAGAGGCCAGGTGTGCGCGGGTGCGAAGATAGGCCGTAAGCCCTTGAGGGAGATTTCCAGGCTGGACGGAAATCCCCTGGCTTTTCGACCAACTCTCCACCCCGAATATTTTCATTAAACCCTTCCCCCACCTAGCACAGCGCAGTTTACTCCCGCGGGGCATGGACCACGAAGACCGGGCATTCCGACTGACGCACCACCTTTTCCGCCACCGAGCCGAACAGGAAACGCCGCCAGCCGCCATACCCGTGAGTGGCGATGACCATCAGGTCTGCTTCCAGCTCTTGGGCCAGTCTGAGTATCTCATAAGCCGGGTCCCCGGCCGCAACCGTAAGGGTGGTCGGCACTTCTTGGGGAACATGTGAATCAGCATAGTTCTGGAGGGTTTTTTGGGAGATATCGGTCAGTTCCTGGAGATACGACGTGACGTCAAAAGCCGTCGCCGTGCTGTCCAGGGGCTGGTAGGGCATCGGGACCGGCGGCACTACATGCACCAGGAGAAGCTGCGCTGAGAAATGCTGCGCCAATTCAACAGCCGTTTCCAAGGCCTTTCCGGCCGGCTCACTGAAATCGGTGGGACAGAGAATCCTTTTCAGCGGCAACATGGGTAATTCCCTCCAGTGTCCTGGTCCAGGTATTTCTCTCAGAAAGCTTCTATCTCATATGCAGGGGCCGACCCAGGTGTCGGCCCATTTGGAATGCGCACACACGGGTGCGCCCCTACCAATATTTTGCCAGATATTTCTGGGACGCGACACTAGCAGAAGACTTTCTTAATCTCTTCCCATTTATCCGCTTTGTCGACCCCCAGGGTGCTGTATTAATCATTAAGATCTGCGGTCTGCCTCGGTGTGGGTCCTTACCGCCATGTTACACCTTTTCAGGCCGAGATGCCAATTGATCAAGTAAGATAAGTTAACAGGGGTGGGGACTCATGACCAAAGATTATTACTTCCCCAACAATCGCCGAACCCAATCCTTGAAACAAATAGGGTGGGCCTGGCCCACCCCATTTCATGTTCATTAACTTTCGCTGGAAAGTTAATGATCTCTCTCAGATGCAGATAGAGAGATGCTATGTAAGGTTCCTCGAACAAGCCTCCTGATATAAGGGATGGCATGTCCATAATCTGCGCGAGGGATACATTTTGAGTGGATTTTGTGCTATCCTGGCCCCACAAGACCATCCGGCCCCAAAAAGAGAAACCTTCTCGGGATTGAAGCCGGGATGGAGGGTACAAAACCATTTTTCTGACCGTGCTGCCAGAGGTTATGGGAAAATCTCAGTTAACAAAGAGGTCTATAGCTTGAATGGG
Organism: uncultured delta proteobacterium; assembly: GCA_963709285.1. Taxonomy (GTDB): domain Bacteria; phylum Desulfobacterota; class Desulfobaccia; order Desulfobaccales; family 0-14-0-80-60-11; genus JBGSLA01. The sequence continues at coordinate 574,642 of CAVPVR010000001.1, forward strand.
TATATTGTGCAGACTTCTGGAAAGTTCCTTCACAGAAAATGTTGGACACTAATCCTTCATTTAGTAAGGTATTCACGAAGGAGAAAGGAGAAGACATGATTCAATTTTTTGTAGTAATTTTTTGTTTTTTTCTTTCCTTGGGAAATTCGGCAAATGCCTTTGGACAACCTGAGATGGATACCATTAAGTCTCTCAAAATTTTAGAAGCCAAGACCAAAATTGGCGCCTCTTACGATGATTACTCATTCGATGATTACTTAGAAGGGCTGGCAAATACTAAAGCTGAGGTCAACTTATTCATGGAAAGCCCTGAGGCTAACAATAAATCTGAATTAACAGAGTCGATGAAAAAAGCGATGGAGCATTATGATTTCGCTAAGCTCGTTTGGGAGAGAGCCAAAAAAAGGAAAGAGATGGAATTAGAATTATTTCAGATGAAGCTTTCTATTAAAAAGGGTCCATTTAAAAAGAGAAAAGCAAGAAAAGAAAGTCTTAATAAATTGCGGGAAGAAACAAGACTAAGAACGATGGGAAAGAGTATTTATTACCTTGATAAAATCAAGGATATTGATATATTACAAAGAATATCTACAAGATATTCTAATAGTTTTATTATAACCAAACAAGAAACTCATATTGATGAACTTTTACCTATAATATGGCGTCAGGCTTCTCATGAGGTGAAAAATGCAACTACCGCTTTTCATAAACAGACACAAAACGTGAAAGAGACAGATCCAGATATTAAAATTGAAGAAATCAACCTGGTTACTGAAGATAGCCCGGTTATACTACCGAAAAAAACAAAGCGTACAAAGCGCAAGGCCATTAAACCTCCTCCCGCCCCCCCTGCCCTCGAAAAAGAGACTCCTGAGCCATTGCCAGTGGATGGGTCCGTGATGCGGATGATAAACCCTGATATTAGAGATCAAGATTGAAATAAGAAGCCAAAACCCTCCTAAGCCTTTGCCTGGGACAGGCAGAGGGTCAACAGCACCTGGGGGAAATCCCCCCCGGGGGACCCCCGAGGGTGATGAACCCATCCTCCCCGGTGGAGCTTGTCGAGATTGTGCCCGGCAGTTTCAAGGGAAAATACTGGCTTATCGGTCGAATGGAGTATGTCCCCGTTGACATCCTTAATGTCCCTTCGCAGTCGGATGTTTCGCCTTATACCGCCCGCATTGCAGATGAACCAACCGGCAATGACTGGATATTCCTCACAGCGGTTGGCGACGAGCTCTCTCTGGAGGCGGGTTTATAGACTTACACTCTAGCCGCCGTGCCCCTGCCGCCATCGGTGCTCCTCATGGGCTCCGGTTTCCTGGTTTCACTCATATTGCAATTTCTTCAGTAACTTTTATAGAAAGGATAAGAGAAAATTAGAGTTCAGGGTTCGGAAGGACTGCCGTTTCGCCGTTTCCTGCGCTGGCGACGCTTTTCTTTCTGTTCGGTTGATTGCTCAGCAGGTGAAATCTGCTCTTCCACCAGGACCAGGTTAACGTGCCGGCGTTTGATGTCCACGTGGGCCACCCTCACCCGGACGGTGTCCCCCAACTGGAAACTCTTGCGGTGGCGGCGGCCCAGGAGGCGCTGGCGGGCCTCGTCGTATTTATAATAATCATCCGGCAGGTCCACCAGGCGCACCAGGCCATCAGCAAAGATTTCTTCCAGGGAAACGAAGAAACCGAAGGGCGTCACCCCGGTGATGAGGCCGTGGAACTCCTCTTCCACCCGGTGCGCCAGGCAGCGCACCTGCATGCGGGCCAGCATCTCCCGCTCGGCCTCGATGGCCCGGCGCTCCCGCTCCGAGAGGTAGTGGGCCGCCTCGTCCAACTCCCCGAGGTTCGGGGGCGCCGGCACCCGCCGTTTTCCTAAGCGGGCCGTGAGTAAGCGGTGCACCATGAGGTCGGGGTAGCGGCGGATGGGAGAGGTGAAGTGCGTGTACCATTCCACCGCCAAGCCATAATGGCCCCGGTTCACCCCGGCATAGCGGGCCTGCTTGAGGGAACGCAAGAGCATCAGCTGCACCATGGGGGCGAGATTGGTCTGGTTCACCTCTTCCAGAAAGTCCCGCAGCACCCGGGGGTCCCGGTTGGCCTGCTTGGGGAGTTGAAACCCCAGGCTCTTACAAAAGGTCCGGAACCCTTCCATTTTTACGGCGTCGGGAACATCGTGCACCCGGAAGAGCGACGGCTCCCCCAAGTCCTCGGCCACCGCCTCGTTGGCCGCAATCATGAATTCTTCGATAACCTGGTGGGCCAACAGGTGGTCGATGCGCCTGATGTCTACGGGCCAGCCCCGTTCGTCCAGGACCACCTCGGCCGCGGGGATGCTCATCAGCAGGCTTCCCCGGGCGTGACGTTGGTCCCGGAGACGCTGGCAGAGCTCCCCCATCCAGGTGAGCATCTTGAGGAACTGGCGATATTGCTGGCGCAGCTTCCGGTCTTGGTCCGTCAGGAGCCTTTGCACCAGGGTGTAGGTGAGGCGGGCGTGGTTGTGCACCACGGCCCGGGTGAAGCGGTAGTCCTTGAGACGGCCTTGACGGTCATAGTCCAGAATGACGACCACCGCCAGACGGTCTGCACCCGGGTTCAGGCTGCAGATGCCGGTGGAAAGTCCGGGCGGCAGCATGTGCACGGCCCGCTGGGGGAAATAGACGCTGGTGCCCCGGTGGTAGGCCTCCTGGTCCAGGGCGCTCCCCGGCTTGACATAGTGACTGACGTCGGCGATGGCCACGTACAGGGTGTATTGGCCCCCGGGTTTTTTCACCACGCACACCCCGTCGTCAAAGTCCCGGGCGCTTTCGCCGTCGATGGTCACCCAGGGGAGTTGGCGCAGATCTTCCCGTTTGGCCAGTTCAGTGGCGGGAATCTCCGGGGTAATTTTAGCCGCTTCGGCCAGGACTTCCGGGGGGAACTGGTCCGGCAGGCCGTATTTTCCCACGACAATATAGGTCTGGACCTCGGCATCCTCCATCGATCCGAGGACCTCCACCACCTCCCCCTGAGGATTGAGGTGAGCCGTGGGATAGTGAGTCACCCGGGCCCGCACCACCTCTCCCGGCTCGGCACCCCCGAGCTTTCCTGGCTGGATGACCAGGTTGAAGAGGAGATGCTCGTCCTCCGGTTCCACGTAATAGGTCTCCGCGGCCTGGCCCAGGAGGCCGATAACCTCCAGCACGGCCCGTTCGAGGATGCGAATGACCCGTCCTTCCCGGCGCTTGCCCCGGCGGCTCTCCAGGCGGGCCACCACCCGGTCGCCGTGCCAGGCGTCTTTCAGGTCGGCGGTTTTGATGTAAATGTCTTTGCCGCCACCCTCCGGGGTGAGAAAGCCAAAGCCGTCCGGGTGGACGGTGAGACCCCCCGCCACCAGGTTCATCTTATCCGTCAGGCCATAGCGCTTCCCCTTGATGAGCACCAGGTCCCCCCCAGCCATGAGGCGGGTGAGACCCTCTTCCACCCAGGCGGTTTGCTCGGGAGGGAGATCTAGCAGCTCCCGGACCTCTCGGAGCAATAGGGGCCGCCCCGCCTGGCCGAGCACTGCCAGGAGCTTCTTTTCCCCTGGTGGCCGCTTGCGCTTTTTTCGGGACATTTTAACTCCTTATTTCTTAGGGAAGAGCCATGGACCTGAAGTCCCGGCCCTCCCCCCCAAGCCCCCTCTGAACCATATTTAACCGGGAGCACAGGCATCTTGCCTGTGTTGCACAGGCTGGAAGCCTGTGCTCCCGAATTACCAGGCATTGATATGGTTGGGAAAAGGGGGCAGGGGTCCCCGACCCATAGCCCCCTCCCTCAATAATTTCAACTTCCCTCAGAATCGTCATTCACAATAAACTTATACTATATAGAACAATCATATATAATCGCCTCAATGCAATATATTTTTCGGAAATGCGGAGGCTGGTGATGGCGGTCTTGCAGGTGGAATATCTGGAGAGCCTGGCGCCGGCCCGACTGGACCGCCTGCTCAACCGGTCCAAGGAGGACGTCAACCAGGTCCTGGAGGACGTGCGCGCCATCCTCACGGCACTGCGCCGGGACGGAGACGCCGAGAACCTGCGCTGGCACCGCCAGTACCAGGCCGACCTGACCGCCCTGGAGCTGGAGGTCAGCCCCGCCGAAATCGAAGCCGCATACCAAAGCCTCGACCCCCTGGTCTTGGAGGCCCTGAAGGTCGCAGCCGCCAACATCGAGGCCTTCCACCAGGCCCAGCGGGAACGGGAAATGTGGGCCATGGAAGTGCGGCCCGGCATCCTGGCGGGACGGCTGGTGCGGTCCATCCCCCGGGTGGGCTGCTATATTCCCGGCGGCCTGGCCAGCTATCCCAGCAGCGCCCTGATGAACATCATCCCGGCTAAAGTCGCCGGGGTCGAAGAAATTATCGCCTGCACCCCGCCTGGCGAAGGGATGGCCCTCAACCCGGCCACCGTGGCCGCCGCCCACCTGGCCGGGGCTCACCGTCTTTTCAAGCTGGGCGGCCCCTGGGCCATCGGCTCCCTGGCCTTCGGCACCGACACGGTGCCCAAAGTGGACAAGATCGTGGGGCCGGGGAACAAGTATGTCACCGCGGCCAAGCTCCTGGTCTTCGGCGAGGTGGACATCGACTCCCCGGCGGGTCCCAGCGAGGCCCTGATCGTGGCCGATGACACCGCCGAAGCTCGCTTTGTGGCCGCAGATTTCCTCTCCCAGGTGGAGCACGACCCCGATGCTGCGGCAGTGCTGGTGACCCCCACAGAGCAATTAGCCCAAAAAGTGGTGGAGATCATCCTGGCCGAACTGCCCGCGCTCCCCGCCGGGAGATTCTGGAAGCGGCTATTACCAACAACTCTGCGGTCCTGGTGACCCGGGATTTGGAAGAGGCCCTGGATTTTGCCAACCGCTATGCCCCGGAGCACTTGCAGATCATGACCCGGGACCCATTTGCAGTGCTCCCCCAGATTCAGCACGCCGGCTCCATCTTTTTAGGCGCCTTCGCCCCGGTGCCGGTGGGGGATTACGCCAGCGGCACCAACCATGTGCTGCCCACCGGGGGCTGTGCCCGCATGTTCTCGGGTTTGAGCGTGGACGACTTCATCAAGAAGCCCACCTTCCAGCATCTCTCCCGGGAGGGCCTGGCGGCTTTGAAAGACGTTGTCGTGCTCCTGGCCGAAACCGAGGATCTGCCCTTGCACGCCCGGGCCGTGGCCGAGCGCTTTCGGTATGCCTGAGATCAGGGTAAGACGTTCAGGAAAACCTCAACGGAGTGGTTAAAATCATTTGGAATAAAACTTATGATATAATAGTATCTGGCAAACAGATTATTCCTTATATTTCGCACCTACTAGGCAACTCATGCCACCCCGCAAATCCACTCTCTCCAGCATCGGCCCGGCGGAAATAATCGCCGACGTGCAGCAGCAGCCCAGCCCCCGCACCATCGACATCGACAAGGTGGGGGTAAAAAACATTTCCTACCCCATCGTGGTCCTGGACAAATTCAACGGCACCCAGCACACCGTGGCCCGCATCAACATGTACGTCAATCTCCCTCACCGGCACAAGGGCACCCACATGAGCCGCTTCATCGAGATCCTCTCTGATTGCCGCCGGGACATCAGCATCAAGAACATCGAAAGCATCCTGGAGGAAACCCGGAAGCGCCTCCATGCCCAGAGCGCCCATATCGAAATGACCTTCCCTTATTTCATCGACAAGCCCGCGCCGGTAAGCCAAGCCCGGGGACTCATGGAATATATCTGCACCTTCAAGGGCTCACTGGACGGGGACGGCCACATCGACCTGGTCGTGGGCATCACCGTGCCCATCACCACCCTGTGCCCCTGCAGCAAGGAAATCAGCCAGGTGGGAGCCCACAACCAGCGGGGGGAGGTGCGGGTGCAGGTGCGCTTCAAGAAGTTCTTTTGGATCGAGGACTTAATCAGGCTGGTGGAGGAGTCCGCCTCCTGTGAAGTGTACGCCCTGCTAAAACGCCAGGACGAGAAATTCGTCACCGAGAAGGCCTACTCCAACCCCATGTTCGTGGAAGACGTGGTGCGGGAAATCGCCCACCGGTTAAGACAAGACCAGAACTTTCTCTATTTCGCGGTGGAGTCCGAAAACTTCGAGTCCATTCACAACCATTCCGCTTACGCCTGTATTGAATCCAGACCCTAATTCCCTACAAGTAACCCCCGGAGTGAGGATGTAGGCCCTCCCGCCGGCCCCCACTCTAGCGATATCCGGGTCTTTTTACACTAAGTTGCCCTCAAACAAGTAATTTTTCAGTAGGGGCACGGCTTGCCGTGCCCAGACGCGGGCTCAAGCCTACGGCTACAAAAAACACCTTCAATGATTACAGGGCATTAAATGCTTTGTCCCCCGCCTGAGGCCACAATCTTTACCCTGAAAAGAGCTTTCGACTGGCCAGTTTTCTTGCCGCTGCCCTTTCGCGTTATCACCAGATCAGTCTGTCCTCCCTGCTGGACCATAAAGGAATAGGTGATCCGGGAGGACGCCCCTTGGGAGCCAGTAATCGATTGCAGACTTTGTCCTATCAACGCCAGGATCAGGGGGTTGAATTCCGGGGCCACCACATGATGGCCCGCCTCCAGACGGAGGTCCACCACCAGCCTCTGGCCCACCTCGACCGTTACAGTCCTGCCGGAGTCCTTCTTGGTGAGAACCAGGGGCCCGGCCCATGCCAGCCCGGCTGAGGCGCTGTAGCACATTACTGCTATCCAGAGAATAATTGCCCTGTTTTTCAGCCATGTTCTGTGCATCGCCAACCCTGGCTAGTGTCGCACTCCATAAATAATATGGTTTTTCTCAGAGAACAAATCTACGGAAAAGAATGGGAAATTTCCCCCCTTTTTTAAAGGGGGGTCAGGGGGAATTATGTAAGGCTTTGATAATCCCCCTAAATCCCCCTTTAGGAAAGGGGGACTTGCAAAGCTCCACCATGGAGTGACCCTGATAATTTGCCCGATAATTTATGGAACATAACACCAGACCTCACTGAGGGGTAGATGGTGTCAGATATCCGGTTTCTGGCCCTTCTTGGCAAACCATCATTCCCCCTTCTCTTCCTCCTTCTCCTCTTTCATCAACTTCCGGGCCATTTCCATGAGGCGGTGGAGGGTTTGGTCCACCCTGGCGTTGACGGTGTCCTCCTCGAAGGCGCCGTCCGGGAGGCGTTTCCCTGCAGTCAGGCCCGTCAAGAGCTCCAGGGCCTCGTCCACGGCACCCACGGCCCAGACGTGAAACTTGCCTTCCTTGACCGCGTCCACCACTTCTTTTTTCAGCATCAGGTCCTTGACATTGGCCTTGGGAATGATGACCCCCTGGTCGCCGTCCAACCCCCTGGCTTGGCAAACTTTATAAAAGCCTTCGATTTTCCAGTTCACGCCACCGATGGGCTGGACCTCACCCCGCTGGCTCACGGAACCGGTGATGGCGATATTCTGTTTCAGGGGCGCGTCCGCCAGCACGGAAAGCAGGGCCAAGAGTTCCGCCGCCGAGGCGCTGTCGCCCTCCACCAGGCCGTAGCTCTGTTCAAAAGTAAGGGTGGCTGACAGGGTCAGGGGCTTGTCCTGAGCAAAGCGGCTCTTCAGGAAGCCGGCAAGAATCAGCACTCCTTTGTTGTGGATGTTCCCGGCCATCTGGGCTTCCCGGTCGATGGCCACCACCCCTTCTTTCCCCAGGGAATAGGCGGCGGTGATGCGGCTGGGCCGTCCGAAGGCGTGGTCCCCCAGGGTATAGACGGACAAGCCGTTGACCTGACCCACCACGCCGCCGGCGGTCTCGATGAAGAGCATGCCTTCCTCGATCAACTCCTGAAGTTTCTCCTCCGGCAGGTCGGAGCGGTAGGTCTTCTCCTCTATGGCCCTCTCCACGTCAGTGCCGTAAATCACCTCGTGTTCGTCAGATTTGGCCCAGAAATTGGCCTCTTTCACCACGTCCAGGACTTCTTTGAGCTGGAGGGTCAGTTTTTCCTGGTGTCCAGAAAGTTCCTGGGCATGCTCGATGAGGCGGGCCATGCCGGTTTGGTGCACCGGCAGGAGCTTTTCATCCTGACAATAAGTGGCCACCAGGGCGCAGAACTCCTGAAGGTGGTCCGGGGTCTTCTTCATCTCCCAGTCGAATTGGGCTTTAATTTTGAAGAGTTTGCCAAAGTCATCATCATAGATATAGAGCAGCTGATAAAGATACGGGTCGCCGATGAGGATGACTTTGATATCCAGGGGGATGGGCTGGGGCTGGAGGGTGCGGGCGGCGATGAAACCCATCTGCTCAGCCAGATCCTCAATCTTGATCTCCCGCTCCTTAAGGCAGCGTTTTAAGGCCTCATAAGAAAAAAACCAGCGCAGGAGGTCCAACACGTTCAGGATGAGGTAGCCGCCGTTGGCCCGGTGGATGGAGCCCGGGCGGATGAGGGTGAAATCGGTGACTAACGCGCCGAACTGTGCCCGACGCTCCACCCCGCCGATGAGATTGGCATAGTTGGGGTTGTGCTCCAGAATCACCGGCGCCCCTTTGGTTTCGGAGTTGTCCACGAAGACATTTACCTGATACTGGGTAAAGCTGGGCTCAGGCATCGGAAAGGGCAAGGGGCTCGGGGTGCCCGGCTTTTTCTTAAAATCTTCAATACTTTTGAGGATGTCCGACTCTACTTCCCGGAGGTGCTCCGTCACCTGGGGTTGATCTTGGTATTTTTCAATAAGTTCTTCGACATACGGCCCCACGGCGTCGTGACCCATGTCCTGTTCCAGTTTCCGTTCCGCTTCCTGAAACTCCTTCTCCATGCGGCGGATCTTGACAATGGCTTCGTTCATTTCCGCGTGGAGCGCGTTGGAGCGCTCGCGGAAGGACTCCCGCTCCTCGTCACTTAAAGCCTTGAGTTCCTCCTCGCTCAAGGGCTTGCCCTCTTTTCCCGGGAAGAGCATCAGGCCGGTCTGGGAGATGTTCAGGACGAACCCCTCTTCGCCCGCCTTGGCGTCCAACTCTTGGAGGGTGGCATTACGGGCCTGGGTGAACTGGCGCACTAAGCCTTCCCGGCGGTTGGAATACTCTTCACTTTCAAAAACCTCAGGCACATGTATCTTGAGGTTGGCGATGAGTTCCTCCATGTCCGTCTTCAGGGTGCGCCCCCGTCCGGTGGGAAGAACCAGCATCCGGGGCCGTTCCGGTTCCTTGAAGTTGTGAACATAGAGGTAATCCGGAGGGCTGGGCTCCTTGGCCGCCAGTTCGCTGACATAGTCCTCGATGGTCTCGGTTTTCCGGGCGTGGCGCGGCCCGGCCACGAAAATATTGTATTCGTGGTCCTTGATCCCGAGCCCAAACTCCAGGGCCCGCTGGGCCCGGTCCTGGGCCACCACCTTGTACTTCAAGGGCGCTAAATCTGCCGTGGTTTCAAATCCCAGGGTGTTGAGATCGCATTCAGCCCGCAGATTTTCCGGTTTTAGCTCCCACAGGTTCCCAGACATTGGCTCTCCTCAGACATAGTGTCAAGGCAATTTCCCCTGTTTGTATATCAAGAACCAAATAAACTCAAGGAAAGCAAATCACACGGCAGGGTCTTTTGGCAAGGAAAGAAAAAGGTTCCGCTCCTCTGCTCAGCATAATTTCACTGGCCGCCCGTCTCTGGGGGATGGGTGCTCAAAGAACAGACCCGGGGGTTGTGGTAACCCGGGCCCTCCAGTTGAATGGTGATGTGCTCCAGGCCGAAGCGCTGGGCCAGCAGTTCCTCCAGTTCCCCGGTGAGGCAGTCCCGGTCCCGAGAATCCGAGAGAACCACGTGGACACTCATGGCAAAAAGCCCCGAAGAGATGCTCCAGACATGGAGATCGTGAATTTCCTCTACGCCGGGATGCTTCTCCAGGGCTCGGGCCACCTCCCCCAGGTCAATATGTTTGGGGGTGGCTTCCATGAGAATGTCAGCGGCCTCCCAGACCAACTGCCAACTGCCGAAAATGATGAGTATGGCGATGACCGCCCCAGCCAGAGGGTCGAACCAGTACCAGCCCTTGAAATAGATGGCCAGGCCAGCGGCAATGGCGGCCACCGACCCCAGGGAATCGGCCAGAAGATGTAAAAAAGCACTCCTCAGGTTGATATTCTGGTCCTTGGTGGGATGGAGGATGGCGACCCCGAAGAGGTTGACTAAGAGCCCGAGCCCGGCCACGATTATCAGGGGGATACTGGCGATGGCGGGGGGGTGAGCAAACCGGCCGTAGGCGTCAAACAGGATGTAGGCCGCCATGGCCCACAGGACCAGACCGTTGACCAGGGCCGCCAGGATTTCCAGGCGGTGGTAGCCATAGGTTTTTTCGGGGGTGTGAGGTTTCTGGGCATAGATCAGGGCCAGAAGGCTTAAGCCTAAAGCAGCCACGTCGCTCAGCATGTGACCGGCGTCGGCGATGAGGGCCAGACTGTTGGTGAGCAGGCCCGCCACCAGCTCCACCACAAAAAAAACGAGCTGGGAGATGAAGGCCCAGAGGAGGCGGCGGCGGCTGCGGGAAAATCGGTGGGCGTGAGGCGGATGAGGTTGGGGGCCGCTCATGCCTCGTCTACACTGATGTCCAGAATCTGGTATGATCTCCGTCCTGCGGGAGTCTGCAGATCCACCCGCTCCCCGGCAGCCCGTCCCATCAGAGACCGGCCCAAGGGAGAAGCCGTGGAGAGGCGGCCGTTTTGGGCATCGGCCTCCACCGGCCCCACCAACCTGAACTGCTGCACTTTGCCACTGGACAGATGGCAAATGGTCACCCGGCAGTTGAAACGGACTCGATCGGGGGGAAGGTTGCTGCCCACCAGCACCTCGGCGTTGGCCAGGATCTCCTGGAGGTACTGGATGCGCCGCTCCAGCCGATGCCGCCGGGCCAGGATGCCCTGGAAGTCAGGGTCGTCTATTCCTCCCCACTCCGGGGTGGCTTCTAAAATCTCATGCACCAGGCTAGGCCGTTCCTCCCTGGAAAGGAGCTTGAGTTCCTTCAGGATTTCTTCATAACCGGCCCGGGTGAGAAGAATTTTCGTCATGACCTTGCGATTGCAGGAAGCTTTGCTTTACCCTAACAAGGTATGCTTGCTTCCAGCCTTATCCTTCTTTTTACCGAAATTCCCGCTGCCGGTCAATATGGGCAGGTCTTCCCAGCGGATTTTGCCCGGCCGACCCCCGCCGGGGCGTTAGCGCTACCCGGAGCCGACACCTATGTTTCACCGCTTAACCTCTGAACTGGTCATCCGCTCCCCCTGGCGGCCCTTCCGGGCCCGGCACGGCGAACGTTCCCTGGTCCTGGAGGGCCGCTCCGTCTTTCCGCCTAGCCACCCCACTACCCACCTTTGTCTGGACCTCATGAAAAACGCCCTGGCCTCCCGGCCGAGAGCTGATATCCTGGATGTGGGCTGCGGTTCGGGTATTTTGGCCCTGGCGGCTCTGGCTTTAGGCGCCCCCCGGGCGGTGGCCGTGGACCTTTCCGGCCGGGCCGTACGTCAAACCAGAAAAAATGCCGCCAGAAACGGCTTGCTGCCGCGCCTGGGGGTGGTCAAAGGCTCCACCGAGTGCCTACGGGGGCCCTTCGGCCTCATCCTGGCCAACCTTCCCTGGGGAGTGCAATTGGAAAAAGTGGAGGACCTCTGTCGTCTGGCCGGGCCGGATGGAGCGCTGATCATTGCGGGTTTCAAGGACACCCAAACGGAGCCTTTGCTCACCAGCTATCAGGACCGGGGCTGGTCCGTTCTGGAGCACCGCAGCCGGGACTCCTGGGCCCCGGAGCCCCCTCCGGAACTGAGCTACACCTGGGTGGCCTGGCTGCTGGTGCGGCCTCACTGAATCGTCTTATTTATCGCCTTGCCTCCGGCTAACCAAAATTAACCCAAAATTTTTTTTGTTTAGACTTGCATATATCCGTTTAAACGGTTATTTAATTATTATGAAACAACTCGCGGCCTTGTTTCGCGCCTTGGCCGAGGACACCCGCCTCAAGATCCTCTGGCTCCTGTGCCTGTCAGACGAGCTTTGCGTCTGCGATGTCATGCACCTCCTGGGCATTACCCAGTCCAAGGCCTCCCGGCATCTCCGTTATCTGCTGAATCAGGGGGTGGTGAGCGACCGGCGGGTCGGTGTGTGGATGTACTACCGCCTGGCGGTGGAGCCTGGCAACCCGGAAGAAGAACTCTTCACCGCCATCAGGTCCATGTTGGAAAGCTCTCCGGAGGCCTCCACCCTGGCCACCCGCCTGGCGGAGAGGCTCAGGGCCAAAAGCGCCTGCCCCCCGGCGGGAACCGCCGCCTGAATTCCCTCAAGAGATAACTTCAGCATGAGCAGATCTTCGGCTAAAAAACTCTCTACGACTGAACGGTACCTTACCCTGTGGATTTTTCTCACCATGGCCGGGGGTGTGGCCTTAGGCTACTTCATCCCGAGCTTCACCAAGTTTTTGACCTACTTCCAGGTGGGCACCACCAACATTCCCATAGCCCTTGGCCTTATCCTGATGATGTACCCGCCCCTGGCCAAGGTGCGGTATGAGGAACTGCCCCAGGTCTTTAAAAATTTCAAGGTCCTCACCTTATCGTTGATCCAAAACTGGGTGATCGGCCCCATTCTTATGTTTCTGTTGGCCATCGCCTTTCTCCGGGGCTACCCGGAGTACATGGTGGGGCTGATTATCATCGGCCTGGCCCGCTGCATCGCCATGGTCATCGTCTGGAACGATCTGGCCCAGGGAGATACGGAATATTGCGCCGGTCTGGTGGCCTTCAACTCCATCTTCCAGATGCTCTTCTTTTCCATCTACGCCTATATTTTCGTCACCATCCTGCCTACCTGGCTGGGCATTGCTGCCGGTCTTGAAGTCCAGGTGACTATTTGGCAGGTGGCTGAAAGTGTGTTGATCTACTTGGGCATCCCCTTTTTCGGCGGCATGTTCACCCGGTTTTTCCTGGTCAGGCGCAAGGGGGTGCAATGGTATGAAGAAAAATTCATACCCAAGATCAGCCCCATAACGCTCATTGCCCTCTTGTTCACCATCGTGGTCATGTTTTCCCTGAAGGGGGAATACATCGTCTCCCTGCCCCTGGACGTGGTGCGCATCGCTATCCCGCTGGTGATTTACTTCCTGCTGATGTTTTTCATCACTTTTTACATGTCCGCCAAGGTGGGGGCGGGGTACCGCATCTCCACCACCCTGTCGTTCACCGCGGCCAGCAATAACTTCGAACTGGCTATTGCCGTGGCCGTGGCCGTCTTCGGCCTCCAGTCAGGTGAGGCCTTCGCCGCGGTCATCGGCCCCCTGGTGGAAGTGCCGGTGCTCATCAGCCTGGTCACCGTGGCTCTGTGGTTCAAACAGAAATATTTTTCTCCCGCGAGCATACCCATCCAATAATTGACGAACTAAAAGAAACCAATTGCTCCGGTCACTGACCTGAATTCTGGCTGGAAGAACAAGGAGGAGAATGTGGCTCGTGATTTCTTGAAACTGATGCACGTGGGTCTTGCCCTGGTGGTCCTGTTCATCCTGGCCGCGCCGGGGTGGGCCCAGAGCAGCACCCCGATTGCCAAGGCCCAGCCGGCGCTCTATGAATTTGGGGCCGGTTACTGTGCCTCCTGTAAGGAGATGGAAAAAGTTATGGCGGAGTTGCAGGCCAGCCACGGTGACCAGATACAGGTGCGCATGATCTATGCGGGCAAGGAAGATGACTTGTTCAAGCAGTATAAGATCATGCTGATTCCCACCCAGGTCTTTCTGAACGCCGAAGGGAAAGAGGTCTTCCGGCATATGGGGGCCCTCACCAAAGAACAAGTATTACAGAAACTGAAAGATTTAAAATTCATCAAGTAAGGGGGAGGAACTTCTTCATGGGATTGAGTGAAACCCTGGGGCAGGTTATGCAAACCCGGCCCATCCTGGCCTACGGGGCCTCGTATTTAGGGGGCGTGATCGCCACGGCCAGCCCTTGCATCCTGGCCAGCATCCCCCTGGTCATCGGCTATGTGGGAGGATACGCTGGAGACAGTAAAAAGCAGGCCCTCATCTATTCCCTTACCTTTGTAGTGGGCCTGGCCGTGGTGATGTCCATCCTGGGGGCCGTGGCTGCACTCATGGGCACCATGTTCGGGGATGTTGGTACATACTGGTACTTCGTGGTGGCGGTTATTCTCATGGTCATGGGGCTGCAGCTCGCCGGAATTATTAAACTTAAAATGGGCGGGGATACCCAAAAGTATCTGCCCCAGCGCACCGGCTTGATTGGGGCCTTGATATTGGGGGCACTGTTCGGCCTGGTGCTTTCCCCCTGCGCCAGCCCGGTCCTGGCGGTGATCCTCACCCTGGCGGCAGTCCAAGGGAAGGTGGTTTATGGCAGCACCTTACTCTTTGCTTATGCCCTGGGACAAGGCAGCCTCATTATCTTGGCGGGCACCTTCACCGGGGTGATCAACAATTTCCTGCAATCCCGGGGGGCCAAGGCCGGCGCCATCCTGCAGCAGGTGGCCGGGGGCCTCCTCTTCTTCGCCGGGGCTTATATTTTCTTTCAGGGAGTGAGAAACTGGTGAAGAAACCAGCTTCACCCTGTGACGCGGCGTTGGAAGTCACCCAGATTTCCCTGGGGCAATTCAAAGTGGGCATTACCAGCCTGAAGAAGGCCATCGAGGAAGTCCGATCCTTAAGGGACCGGCCCGATCAGGAGATCGCCCAGGCTTTGTTTGACCGCCTCAAGCCCAAGAATTACATACCGGCCGCGGCGGCCGAAGACTACCGGCGGGCCTTTTTGAGAGAATTTAAGAAGGCCCTGGGAGAACCGGTGACAGAAGAGCAGCACGCTCCGGTCATCAAAATTCTGGGCCCCGGCTGCCCCAACTGTCATCGCCTGGAGCAGCTGGTGCTGGAACTCCTCTCGGAGATGGGCCTTCCCGTTCAGGTGGAACTCATCAAAGACGTCAACGCCATCGCCGCCCGCGGAGTTTTTGGCACACCAGCTCTCATCATTAATGACGAAGTGAAAGTCATGGGCAAAGTGCCCACCCTGGATGCTCTGAAACAGTGGTTCTCTGAGTTGCAATCCTGAAAACCTGAAAGGGAGGAAAAAAGAGTGAGAAAAAGAAAATCCTTGATTGGGTGGCTCGCTCTGGGAATCTGGCTCCTGGCCTGGGGAGGGCAGGAGCTTGCCGCGGCGCCAACCAAGCTGGACCGGGTGGTGTACATCACCCTGAGCAAGGCCTGCGGCTGCATGAAGGAAAAATGCCAGGCCGGGGATTTGGTGGTGGACAAGGTGTTTGTTGGAGAAAGACAGAGTTTGCTAAAGCGCATTGACTATTCTACAGACAAAGAAACCGCCCGAGAATACATCCGGAAATATCGGCTTACCATACCGCCGTCACTTCTGTTTCTGGATGCCCAAGGCAATCTGATCTGGCGGGCCGACGGTGAAATGGATTATGACCTGGTGCTGGCCAAGCTCAAGGAGTTCGGGGCCTGAAGCCCCGGGGCCTTATCGGGAAATGGACAAGGAGTCTGGATTATATGGATAACAATCCCGAAAAAGTCATGGTGGGAGAGCCCCCTCTGAAGGAATCCTATTGGCTCGCCACCTGCAAGTCTTGCAAGGGTTGGCTCACCGGCCGGGAAGGCAAGATCTTTCTCATCTTTGTGGGCATTTTCCTGTTTGCCTACTATCTGCCTCTGGGGAGCCCCAAGGTGCAGGAGGCCATCCTGGAGGCCTTTATGATGCTCCAGGCCTACGCCCGCAACCACACCCTCACCTGTATAGTGCCGGCCCTGTTCATCGCCGGGGCCATCATCACTTTTCTATCTCAGGCTGCGGTGATGCGCTATCTGGGGCCCACCGCCAACAAAGTGCTGGCCTACGGAGTGGCCTCGGTCTCCGGCACCATCCTGGCGGTGTGCTCCTGCTCGGTGCTCCCCATGTTCGCCGGTATCTACACGATGGGAGCAGGGCTGGGGCCGGCTTCGGCTTTTCTCTATAGCGGCCCGGGCATCAACATCCTGGCCATTTTCCTCACCGCCCGGGTCCTGGGCTTTGAACTGGGAGTGGCCCGGGTCATCGGCGCCGTGGGGTTCGCCTTCCTGGTGGGCCTGGCCATGGCCTTCATTTTCCGGAAGGAAGAAAAGGACAAGGTGGCCGCGGCCATGCAGCTGCCCCCAACCCCTGCGCCCACCCGGCCCTTATGGCAAACCGCCGTCTTTTTTTTCAGCCTGGTGTTTTTTCTCATCTTTGCCGCCTGGGTGACCCCCCGGGAAGTCACCATTCACCTGAAGGATGGCCAGCAGGTCCAGGCGGTGGTCCTGGAGGAGCGCTCCCACGACCTGATTTTCCAGCTCTCCCAGGACTGGGGCGACAAGCAGAAAGATGACCAGGTCATCATCCCCAAGGAGCGCCTGGAGCGCCTGGAGAGGGAGCCGAGCCTCACATTGACGGTGTCCCAGGTCAAGTTTTATATTGCCGGGGCCATCCTGCTGTTGATTCTCCTGATGCTGTGGCGCTGGTTCACCCGGGAGGAAATCGACGAGTGGCTGCACCACACCTGGGACTTTACCAAGCTCCTGGCGCCTCTGCTCTATGGCGGAGTGCTGGCGGTGGGTTTTGTGTCGGCCCTCATCCCGCCCCAGTACGTGGCCTCCCTGGTGGGGGACAACAGCCTGGCGGCCAACTTCACTGCGGCGATCATCGGGGCCTTCTGGTACTTTGCCACCCTGACGGAGATTCCCATTCTCCAGGCTCTGTTGCGCATGGGCATGGGTCAGGGCCCCGCTTTGGCCCTGCTCCTGGCCGGCCCGGCTTTGTCGTTACCAAACATGATCGTTATCGGCCGAGTCATGGGCTGGAAAAAGACCGCAGTGTTTGTCACCGTTATTGTCGTCATCTCCACCGTCGCCGGCCTGGGGTATGGCTGGCTGGTGGGGTGATTCTTGAGGGGAGGACCGGGGGAGTCTGACTCCCCCGCCCTCCCCCCAAAACACCACAGGAGGAATCACATGAAAAAGTTGCAAGTGTTGGGGCCGGGGTGTCCCAAATGTGAAGAGTTAGCCAAGCGCACCGAGGAGGCCGCCAAGGCTCTGGGCGCGGACTATGAGTTGGAAAAGGTGAAAGACCTCAACCAGATGATGTCCCTAGGAGTCTTCATGACCCCAGCCCTGGTAGTGGATGGCGAAGTGAAGGTGGTGGGGAAAGTCCCCAGCGTGGAGGAGATTAAAACGATGATCACCTGACGCTTGGGAGAGATACCCGTGCCTCAGAACCTTTACGGAAGTTCTTTTCAGGTTGTTCTGGCCTTTTGAGGACCCCGCGGCGGCTACCGGTATCAAGGAAGAGAAGCTGGAAAAATTCCGGCAGGTGCGGGACCAAATTGACCAGCCGATACAGGCATGGTTGCAAGAAAAACCTTAAAGAGATAATAAGATTAGGAAGTAATTGAGAGGACAGGAGAACCCATGCAGTACCAGGAAGGAACCATCGGCCGGGTCTTTGCCCTGAGGCTGGAGGAAGGGGAACGCCTGCCTGACACCCTTGAGACCTTCGCCCGGGAGCAGGGCCTGGAAGCCGCCATGGTCATTTACGTGGGTGGCGCCAAAGGGGGAAGCCGCCTGGTGGTGGGCCCGGATGCCGCCAAAACTGACGCCATCGTGCCTTTGGTTCACACCCTGACAGGCATCCAGGAGGTCCTGGCGGTGGGGACCCTCTTTCCCAATGAGCAGGGTGAACCCGTCCTGCACCTGCATGCCGCCACCGGCCGGGAGGGTGAAGCCACCGTGGGCTGCAGCCGGGCCGGGGTTGATGTCTGGTTGGTGGGAGAGGTGATCATCCTGGAGATCCTGGGGACTCAAGGCCGCCGCCGCCCTGAACCCCCCAGCGGTTTCAGTCTTTTACAGTTTGGTGAGTAATTGAAGCGAGGGTCGGGGGAGCGCCCCTTGGCACACTCCCCTCAAGACACTTGGCAATAGCAACCCGAAAAAAAACTCCCGCCTGGGCGGGAGGGGTGGCGCTGGCCTTAGTGGCTATTAGGTCAAGGTCGGATTGATAGTCAGGACCGGACAGGGGGCGGATCTTACCACCTTGTCGCACACACTTCCGAAAATAGCCCGCTCAAGACCCTTGCGGCCATGGGTGCCCATGATGATTAAGTGTATACCCTCTTTTTTGGCAGTTTCGATGATTTTATCAGCCGGCGAACCCTGGGCCACCCGGGCTTCGACCTTTTTGAACGTCTTGAAGTTTTCTTTGGCCGTGACACTCATCTTCTGCTGGGCCGCCTTCAGAGCCTCTTCCTGAAACTGCTGCAGATTCCCGTGGGGCACGTGGAAAGAGGAAAAGTCCCCCAAGTCCTGAGTAACAAACAGGATATAAAGAGTAGCGTCAAAGCTATTCACAAAGGAAGAAACCCAGGGGAGCAGGGTTTCGAAATTTTCAGCAAAATCAATAGGGAACAAGACTTTTTCAATTTTTTTCATGCAACTGGCCTCCCTTCAGCCCAAACATTCAATATTGTGAAATTTGTCATAAACTTCTACCAACCGCCCCGGTCAATGTCAAGTTAAAAAGCCTTTCACTTACAGCGGCCGGGAGGTTCCCCTCCTGGCCTTTCCGGGAAAATGTTCGCAAAAAAAATTCTTGCCAAATGCTCTTGGGCTTATTATATTTCCCCCGCGCAAAGGTTTGTCATTGAGCATCTCACAAGTAAGGGAGGGTATTTCCATCGGCGAGATCCGTTTCAGTCGCGACCATATTTGGGTCCGCATGGACGATGACACTCGGGCCACCCTGGGGCTCACTGACTTCCTCCAGGAAAAGCTCGGGGAGATCTATTCCCTGCCTCTTCCCGAAGAGGGGGAAGAGATCAACAAGGACGAGCCTTTCAGCACCCTGGAAGCCAAGAATGGACAGCGGGAGTTAATTGCCCCCATTTCAGGCGAAATCCTTGACCTGAACTATGAGACCATCGAGGTTCCGGAAATCGTCAACGAGGACCCGCTGTCAGAAGGCTGGCTGCTCAAGGTGGAGATGTCCGCCATCGAGGAGTTCGATGATCTCCTCACCGAGGAGGAATACAAAGATTTCCTGGCCGAAGAGGAAGAGTCAGAAGAAGAAGACTGACCATATTTTCTTGCCCCCACAGCCCTCGTCCACTCAGCCTCTTAGGTGGTCTTTTGGGCACAGCACCCTAATTGGCGGGGGACCTGGCCTCATGATATAGTAACGCCATGCCCCAGGCTTCCTCCTCTACCTCCCCCCTGGGACGGATTTGGAAAACACTCACCTCCCTCCGACTGACCCTGGTGCTTCTCATCATCCTGGCAGTGGTAAGCCTGGTGGGGACCGTGCGAGTCCAGGTTTTTGATACGGTTTGGTTCCTGGCCCCCCTGGGCCTTTTTGTTCTCAATCTGACTGCGTGCCTGATCCGGGGTCTGCCCCAAGCGGTGCGCCGCTCCCGCCAGGGCCTCACACCGGCGGCGGCCCTGGAACTGCCGGAACGGGCCCGTTTCACCTGGCCTCAAAACCGCGACCCTCACCCTCAGGTGGAAGGAGCCCTGCGCCGGGAACTGGGGCCGGTGTCCACATCCGTAGAAGAAGATCAGACCGTCTACTTCTGGGAGCGGGGCCGCTGCCGCCCCCTGGGCCCGTATGTAGTGCACCTGGCTCTGCTGTTTATCCTGACCGGAGCTCTGGTGGGCAGGTTTTGGGCCCTTCGGGGCGAATTGACCCTGATGGAGGGGGAGAGCGCCCACAGCTTTATTTCTGAAGGAGAAGAGAGACCCCTCAACTTCCAGGCGTACCTGGACCGCTTCCAAGTATTCTACTACCCGAACGGCACGCCCCGAGAGTTCCGTTCCGACCTCACCTTCACGAATGCAGGAGAGGACCCGGAACACGCGGTTTGCCGGGTAAACGACCCCGTGACCTTCGGAGGTTTCACCTTTTACCAGTCCAGTTATGGCAATACCGTAAGCCTGGAAGTCAAGGACGGAGAGAACTCCCGGATGGTGGAGGCCAGGGTGGGTCAGATGATGAACCTCCCTGGCGGCCAGGCCCGCTTTCGGGTTTTAGAATTTCGCCCTGACCTGGTGATGCCTGGGGGAGGCCAGGACAAGCGTCTGGGACCGGCGGTACGTCTGGTCTACAGGGAAGGCGGCGGCCATCCCCAGATTATCGTAGCTTTGCAAAACCACCCCGAACTAGCAGACAAGCAGCCAGGATCCCACCGCTTTTATCTGAAGGGCTCGAAACCTTTTTCTGTTCTCCAGGTGAAGCGGGACCCGGGAGTGTGGTGGGTCTACACCGGCTTTCTCCTGCTTTTGCCGGGTTTTTTCCTGGCTTTCTTGCGGCCGGCGGAACGCTGGGCCCTGATTCTGCGCCGAAATCAAAAGGGGACCTGGGAGGCGCGCCTGTTGGGGGCCGCGCCCCGAGCCCGGGAGACTTTCCAGGATCGCCTGGGGCGGCTTCGGGAGCTCTTGAAGGAAGGAGGCACGGCATGATCAGCCAGATCTTGGGTGGTGTGATGCTGGCTTACCTGGTCGCCGGGCTGCTTTTTCTTGCGGCAGTTCTGTGGTCTTCCCCCCGTCTCAAGAGCTTCGCTCTGGGCCTCCTGGGAGGGGCTTTGGCCGCTCACACCCTGGCTTTCTTCGCCCGCTGGGCTGACTCTTACGTGCAGGCTGCGTTCGTCACTCCCCCGGCTGATTTCTGGGCCAAGGTCCAGTTGGTCATCTACCAGGTGCCTCTGTCCAACTTTTACGAATCCCTGGTCTTCTTCTCCTGGTGCCTGGCTTGCCTGGCCCTGATTTTTCTCCGTCGATACGTGGAAGGTTTTCTGGGAGTGGTGGGGGGCCTCTTGGCCGCCTTGGTCCTGGCCTACGCCTCGTTGGGCGTGGACAGCCGCATCAAGCCCCTTATGCCCGCCTTAAAAAGCAACTGGCTTCTCATTCACGTGATCACGTGCTTTCTCGGCTATGCCGCCTTCGGTCTGGCTTTCGGGGCCGCCAGCCTCTACCTGGTCCAGGCCCTCACGGCCCGGCCGCAGACTCCGGCTCCCACCCTGTTGGACCGGTTGATCTATCGAGCTACAGTTATTGGCTTTATCTTCTTGACTCTGGGCATTCTCACCGGCGCGGTGTGGGCCGAGACCGCTTGGGGCCGCTACTGGAGTTGGGACCCCAAGGAAACTGCCTCCCTCATCACGTGGTTCATCTACGCTGCTCTCCTGCATGCCCGCCTGGTTCAGGGATGGCAAGGCCGGCCCATCGCCTGGCTGGCCGTCGTGGGCTTTGGCGCGGTGCTGTTTACCTACCTCGGAGTAAGCTTTCTGTTGCCAGGGCTCCATTCCTACCTTAATTAAGGAACCGAGCAACCTGGCTGACGTTTAGAAAGTAATCAGGATAAGAACTTAGTGCTGAGAGGAGTGGCCCGCAAGCAGGTCTGAATGGAAAACGGGGCCAAATCCCGGAAAGGGCCTGGCCCCGGTTGCAGTGATCAAACGTTGGGCACTTCCTTGGGATCGCACAGAAAATCTTGGCTGGTGGCCAGTCGGCCGCAGCCCTCGCAGACATACTTGATGTCCTCGAGCTTGCCCTTGCAGTAGTGCTTTTCGTGAGCCTCATGGGGGTCGCCGCAATAACCGCAGGTCATGGACTCGCCTTGGGGGTTGCACAGGTGCCCGGGCTCCTCCGCCAGGGCCCCACAGGTGGAACAAACATAGGCTTTCTTTTCCATAGCCCCTCCTCATGCACACATTATACACACTATGTGTACATAATTATTTCCATATAAAATAATTACAGTAAAAGAGTTGTCAACTTGGCAAACTACATTCTAACCATGAGATTCCCAGGATTACTTTAAGAGAGGAAGGCAAGGCTAGCCGTCGTGGTATCCAGACAGGCCAGGGCTCCCAGGGGTAGGGTGTGGTTTTCCGGCTGGTGTCCCACCGGCAGCCCCGCCGCCACCGGCACCCTCAACGGCTCGAAAGCCAAGGCCAACACCTCCTCCGCGTGGGCCTGAGCTGCCCCGCCGGTGAAGGACCCCAGCAGGATCCCCTGCACCCCGTCCAGCACCCCTGAAAACAACAGGTGGTGGGCCAGGCGGTCCAGGCGGTAGAGGGCCTCATTGTGGTCTTCCAGAAAAACGATCGCACCCCTGAGGCGGGGGGTATAGGGTGTCCCAATGAGATGGCACAGGGTGGTGAGGTTGCCCCCCAGGAGAGGCCCCTCCGCAGTGCCCGGGTGCAGCGCCGTAAGCCCGGACAGGGCGAACTTTTCCGGACCCGGAGCGGTCAGCCAGTGACGCCAGTTCTCCCGGGCGCCAGGCGTGACCTCCGCCAGGTGGGCCAGGGTGGGCCCGTGAAAGGTCACCCAACCCAGCCGCTGGTGCAGCGTGAGAAGCAAATTGGTGAGGTCGCTGAAGCCCACCAGGCGCTTGGGCTGCCGGGCAAGGCGGTCCAGGTCCAGGTATGGCAAAATTTTGAGGGACCCGTAGCCTCCCCGTACCCCGATGACAGCCTTGACCTCCGGGTCATCCCAGATTTCCTGGAACCGCCGGGCTGCCTCCCGGTCGGTGGCCTGTCCCCAGGACCGCTCCGCCAAGACTTCAGGGCGTGAAATTACCCGGAAACCCCAGTTTTCCAGGACCTGCACCCCTGCTTCCCAGGCTTCCCGGGAGATGGGGCTGGCCGGCGCGGCCACCGCCACCGCGTCCCCGGGTTTTAGCGGCGGCGGCCAGAGGACAGGCTGCTTGGGGGGATCTATCTGTTTCCTTTTTTTATCATGGATGATCATAGCATTTATCTGGAGATACTACTTTCTGGTGGTTTTTCATCATCTTACCACCTTCTCCCTTGATAACCAACCACCGCTTCCTTTACTCTAAGGGAAAAGATTGGCAGGGTAGAATACTTTGGAGGAATCAACCAGAAATAACAAGGGTGCTGCCGCAATCCGCCCTTCTCTCCAGACCTTGTGCCTCCTGGGTATTCTGGGGGTAGCAGTCCTTTTCCGCTTGTCGGATCTTGGAGCCCGCAACCTCTGGACCGACGAGGCCTGGGTGGCCCTGGCGGCTCTGGCCCCCACCCCTGGCGAAGCCCTGACCCTGGGGCGCTCCACCCCCCCGTTTTACATCTTGACCCTGTGGAGCCTGGTCCAGATGTTGGGCGGGAGCGAGGCGATGCTGCGGTCTCTCTCCTTCGCCTTCGGGGTGGGCACCGTTGTCCTCTTCTGGGTCCTGGCCCGGTGCTTGACCACCCCCGCCGCCTCCCTCCTGGGTCTGGCCCTGGTGGCCGTCTCTCCCGTTCTGGTCTATTTTTCCAAGGAACTCAAGCAATACAGCGGCGACGCCTTCTTTGCCGTCCTAGTGGTCTGGCTGGCGGAGCGCCTTACGGAGCGCCCCAGTAACGCCGGCTGGCTGGCGCTGGCCCTGGTAGGCCCCCTGGCCCTGGGTTTCTCCCATGGTGCTGTCTTTGTCCTGCCCGTCGTCCTGGTAGTGCTGTGGCTGCAAGCGCCCCGCGCCGGGCGATTCCGGTTGGTGTGGCTGGGAGCCTTCTGGGGTCTGGCGGTGGCCGTTTTCTATTTGTTTGTTTACCGCGGCCAGGTAGACCCGGAGTTGGTGGCCTACTGGGCCCAGGATTTTCCTGATTTCTCCGGCCTACTCCCTTTTTTGACGTGGTTCGTTGGCGCCTTGGGCCGCTACTTTCATTATTTTTTCAATTACTTTTTTTTCACCACCTGGGGTTGGCTCTGGGGGGTGTTTTTCATAATTGCGGGCCTGGGTGTGCTGGTCCGGAAAGGCCCCCGGCGCCTCCTGCTTTACTGGGGCGGTCCTCTCCTCTTGACTTTCGGCGCCGCCGCCGTTGCACCGCTTTCCTTTCATGGGCCATTACAGCGGCAGCCGCCTCCTGCTCTTCAGCGCCCCCTGGTTGTATCTCATTGCCGCAGCAGGAATGGCAGCCGTGTTCACCTGGCTCTGGCATCGGCCCTGGCGC
Source organism: uncultured delta proteobacterium (assembly GCA_963709285.1). GTDB lineage: Bacteria > Desulfobacterota > Desulfobaccia > Desulfobaccales > 0-14-0-80-60-11 > JBGSLA01. The sequence continues at coordinate 598,597 of CAVPVR010000001.1, forward strand.
TGGCTGGCCCCGGTCCTGGCCGCCCTTATCCTGATAACCTCACAACCCGTGGCCCTGGTGCGGGAAAACCTGCGCCCCCAGGCTAACCGCCAGGAGCTCAAGCCCCTTGCGGCTTACCTCCAGTCACACCTCCTGCCTGGCGACGAGATTTACGTCTATTACCACGCCATTTATCCCTTCAAATACTATTACCGGGGAAATCTGGCAGAAGTGCTCTGGGGGAAGTCCTGCGTGGAAAAGAACCTGACCCTGCCAGTTACCGGCCCCGAGTCTCCCCGGCGCCTGTGGCTGGTGGCCGCCCACTTCGGGGATTTGGCCTCTCTCCAACAGTTTACCTCCCGGCTTCTGGGGCCGGATTGGCGGCAAGAGGCCACCTTCACCCGCCAGAACGCCGTACTTTTTCTCTTTGTGCCCCAAGACCAGGTCGGGGCTAGGTCCCGGAAGATTTTCCCAGGACCTCCTCGATCCGGGACTGCAACTCCCCCAGCCGGAAAGGCTTGCCCAGAAGACCCGCCGCCCCCCCTGCCCTGAGCTGCTCCATTTCCTGAGAGGAAAAAAACCCGGAGGCCATCAGCACCTTTGCTCCGGGATAGGAATTTCTCAGCCGCCGGAAAACTTCCAAACCACTCATCCCCGGTAGGTTATAATCGAGAATAACCAGGTCCGGGGGTTGGCCCTGTTGAAATTTCTTAAGGACCTCCTCCCCATCTCCGGCGGTCTCCACTCCGTATCCCAAATTTTCCAGAAGCTCCCGCCCCAGGGTCTGAATATGGGGGTCGTCGTCCACCAACAGAATACGGATCGTCAAGGTCTCCGGGTTTTTTGTCATGGCCCCTGCTTCACCATAATTTCGTGGTCCACAGGTTCATCCCCCACCCACCTTGAAGCGCACTTCCCGGATGACCCCAGGCCCCAGAGCCTTCTCCAGGGCTTCTATAATCTTGGGCTTGAGGAATTGCAATTCCTGGACCAGGGCGCTGGAGCCCGCTTCCACCCAGAGCTCATGCCGCTTCAGGTCAATCAAGTTGGTCTGTTCCCAAAACCTTCTGGGTAGCGCCTTCTCCCAGGCGGCCCTGACCCTCTGGCGCAATTCCAGGGCATGCCAGTCCCCGGGCCGGATAATACCCTTGAGCACCTGCCCCACCGGTACCGGCCGCTCCAATCTTTTCCGCTTAGCCATTGAATTCGTTTGCTTTCTTGGGTGAGGGAGGTTCCCACAGGCAAGATGCCTGTGCTCCCGGTCAAAGGGGGTTGGGAGGGGGGGTTGGGGGGAGGACCGGGGGACCTACCGGTCCCCCGGTCCTCCCCCCAAAATTATCTTCTCACCCCTTCGCAGCCCGGACAAAGCCGGGGGCGGCTCGTTCGATGACGGTTTCCGGCACGCAGAAGGCCAGCCGGAAGTAGCCGGCCCGGCCAAAGCCCCGGCCTGGCACGGCCAGAATGTTTTCCTGTTTCAGGCGACTCACGAAAGCCAGATCATCACCCCCCGGTGCCTCAGGAAAAAAATAAAAAGCCCCCTGCGGCTTGAGGAAGCGGTAGCCAGCTTCACTCAGGATCTGACCCAGGAGGTCCCGGCGGCGGCTATACGGGGTGACGTCCACGCACAGCCCCGGCACCTTGGCTACCACCCGCTGCATGAGGGCAGGGGCATTGACGAATCCCAAAATGCGGTTAGTGAGGATGAGCCCGGCTAGGAGTTCTTCCCGGTGGGCGGCCTGGGGGCTCACGGCCACCAACCCCAGGCGCTCCCCGGGAATGGACAGATCCTTGGAAAAGGAGGTGGCCAGGATGGTGTTGGGATAAACCGCAAAGATATTGGGGAGTTCGAGGCCGTCATAAAGGATGCGGCTGTAGGGCTCATCCGCCACCAGGTAGATCTCCCGGCCCACCCGGTGGCCCTGCTGCTTGAGAAGATGGCCCATTTCCATGAGGGCTGGCGCCGGATAGACCTGGCCCGTGGGGTTATTGGGGGAGTTGATGAGCACCGCCTTGGTCCGGGGGCTCAGGGCCGCGTCCAGGGCCGGTAGGTCCAGTTGAAAAGATGCGTCCGTTTCCACCACCTGGGCCGCGCCCCCATGATTGTCGGCGTAGAAATGGTATTCCGGAAAATACGGGGCGAAAATGATAACTTCATCCCCAGGGTCCAGGAGGGCCTTGAGTATAACGTTCAGGGCCCCGGCCGCGCCGCAGGTGAGCACCAGGTCCTGGGGACCAAAATCCCGCTGGTACATGCTGCTCAGATGCCCGGCCAGGGCCTGGCGGGTCTGCAAGAGACCGGCGTTGAGCATGTAGGCGTGGAGGCCGGGGCTTGGGTCCCGGGCCGCCTCCACCAGGGCCTCTTTGAACCGAGACGGGGGTTCCAGGTCAGGGTTTCCCAGGGTGAAGTCAAAAACCTGGTCCGCCCCCAAACGGGCCTTCAGTTCCGCCCCTTCCTCGAACATCCGCCGGATCCAGGAGGCCCGTGCCATAGCCTCCTTGATCTTCTGGGAAACGCTCATACAGTCCTCCTGAAGTACCACCAACCGTAGCGCAAGTTTCCCTACGCCTGAGCAGGGAGATTGTCGTGCACCTCGGAATATAAAGCATTTCGCATTGAAATTTTTAACTGATTGATTGTTTAGAAAACTGGTGTGCCCTGCACCCATTGAGATATTGGTCCAAGGAGTTTCAAAAGAAATCCGTCCATGGTTTCAAATAATTCGTGTATAAAAGTATCTGTTAATTGAATTTTATAAAATCTATTTTGGCCATTCTCTTTATGTTCCCATTTTAATAACTCAATTTTATCTTTCTTATAATTATTAATATATTCTATAATCTCTTTATCTCTTTGATTATCTTTATCTAATTAACTATCGTTATGTACTATATTGTTTCTAATTCCTCTTGCTTTTATTATTTCAATCCATAAGTTATCATTATGAGGAAAATTGATGCCGATGTATCTTTCAAAACACGACTTAACTCTCTCTAAAATACTACCTCTCCATTCATATACTCTTACGTCAACTCCCTTCTTATTAGCAAGCACACTACATATAAATTTAAGTACATCTTCAAGTTCGGCGTAAGCAATGATCAAAATGGCATTTCTTTGAAGAATTGGGTACGTATCTTTGAATTTCCAATAATCTTCACTATACCAATCATATAAATCTCTTTTTTCCGGAGGAAGTTTAGATGATTCGCTTTCTATAAGTTCTGAAATCCTTCTTTTTTCTTGCTTAATTAAAATTTGCATTGAATCAAAATGATCCCTCAGTTCTTGAAAGTGGTGCGTTAAGTAAGATGACAAATGCGATATGAATAAACCACGCTTCATTTCTTCCCGATTCATTTCTCTCATTTTGATTATGCCCTTAGCTATAAAAATTTGAAGACTGGGGTAGCTAACTGGAGCAATCTACGGCTTTTCCTCCACCCGGTAGCCCGCCTTCTCCAGGGCCTGGATTACCTGCTCCCCGTGCTCCTGGTTCCGGGTTTCGAGGATCATCTCCACCCGGGTGGAGTCCAGGGGCAGATCCCGGGCCAGGCGGTCGTGGAACAGGTGCAGGATGTTGGCCTGCTGTTCGCCTAACAGCATGGCCAGGCGTCCCAGGGAGCCGGGCCGGTCTGGAAGTTCCACCCGGAGGTTGAGAACCCGGCCCCGCTCCAAAAGGGCCCGCACCAGCACCCGCTCCAGCAGCGGGATGTCGATATTGCCACCGCTTATCACCAGAACCACCCGCGGGCCCAGTTGGCCATCGGCTAAAGGACCCAGGAAAGCTGCTGCCGGCGCGGCCCCAGCCCCCTCGGCCAGGATTTTTTTGTTTTCCAAGAGCACCAGGATGGCCTGGGAAATGTCTCTTTCCCCCACCAGCACCAGGTCATCCAGATATTTCTCCAAATAGGGGTACGTCAGACGGCCGGTGCGGCCTACCTTGATGCCGTCCCCCAGGGTGGGCCGCATCGGCACCATGACCGGTTCGCCCCGTTCCCGGGCTGCAGCCAGGGACGGCACCTGGGCGGTTTGTACCCCGATAACCCGTACTCCAGGAGAGCGTTCTTTCAAGGCCAGGGCCGTGCCCGCGGCCAATCCCCCGCCTCCCACCGGCAGGACCACGGTGTCCACCTCCGGGAGGTCCTCCAGGATCTCCAGCCCCAGGGTGCCTTGGCCGGCCACCACCTCCAGATCATCAAAGGGGTGGATGAAGACGTAGCCCTGGGTCACCAGTTCCTGGGCTTTTTCCAGGGATTCCATAAGATTCTGACCCCACAGCACCAGGTCGGCGCCATAGCCCCGGCAGGCCAACTGTTTGGTGATGGAGGCCCCCAGGGGCATGACGATGGTGGCTTTCAGTCCCAGGTGGGTGGCGGCCCAGGCCACTCCCTGGCCGTGGTTGCCGGCGGAGGCTGCCACTACTCGGTCCCCCTCACCCCGGGCCCGCATCAAGGTAAGGCGGTTCACCGCCCCCCGAAGCTTGAAAGAACCGGTGGTCTGGAGGTTCTCCAACTTGAGAAAAACCTCCCGGCCCCCCCAGCGGCTCAGGGTTTGGGAGTAAATCAAAGGGGTATGGAGGATCACCCCCTGCAACCGCTCTCGGGCAGCTTCGATGTCTTTGAGGGTCATAGGCGCCCCTGGCCGGATGGGTTTTGGCCCGGCCCCTGATTTTTTCAGGCCTGCTGTGCTCTGCGCCAGCCAGCGGCCTTGAGGCGGTCCACATGGGCCAGCCATTCGGTCTTCAGAGACTGCAAGTACTGATTCATATCCTGCTGAATCAAAGGCGCTAGACGTTGGTGCAGTTCCGCCCGTACTTCATGGTCCCCCGGGGAAAACCCCTGCCAGGTGAGGTAGCCCTCGTCGAAAATAATCTCCGGGGTGAGGGCCAGGCTCAGGCCCCGCTTGCTGAAAAAGGCCTGGGCCCCCTCCATGTCATACTCCATGACCCAGCCGCAATCGGCCACCATGGTCTGCGGGTCGAAGTTCGCCTGGGGGCCGCACTCCGGACAGTATAGGGTAACCAAAATCTCCGGGGGCAAAAGATTATCCCGGAAATTGAGGTGCGCGGCCCGTTGGCCGCAGGAACAACGGCGGCTTTCCATCATGCACATGGGAGGTTGTCCTTTGAGGTCGTTGACATGACCTAGTGTAGTGTTCCAAAATACTAGTTTTCCACGCTGATAACAAGACAACGCTAAACTTACAGGCTTTAAACCAGGGGGCCATATCTCAGGCAGGACTGTCCCTCGGAGTACTGGCGCAAATTTGCCGTTACTATGGAAAAGTAAAGACTTTTAAGAAAGTCTGGGTGTTATTCTCTTTTTCCTTCTGAAGTATAGGCCACTGTCCAAATCTTTTCGCCGCACCCAGCTTCACATCCCGCAAGCATTGCCTTACCAGCCAATTTTTCTGCTTTTACCACTAGGCAAAAATTGCCGCAGCCATCTTTTTTCAGGGCAAATTTCCTGACTTTCTGCGACTTCCGGGACTGGCATTGATTTTGCTTCTTGTCAGGTCAAATCCTGTAAGGAGGCTCACGGTGGAGATTTCCAGCCCTTATCTATATTACACCGCCAAGTTGGCGCCAGAACCGGAAGACCAAGCCTCCGGAGGCCAGCAAGCTTCCAGCAGTCCCGAGGCCACCGTCCCGGGGAAGGTTGAAACCGAAGATCGCCTCGAGTTGGTGCGGGCCCAGAATCTGGCCTCGCCGCCCCAGGAGCCGGTTGATCTGGCCAGGGCCGCAGAAATCCTGCGCCAGGTGCAGGACCAACTGCATCTTTTGGGAAAACAGGAGGCCAGGGAGCTGTATCAATTCGACCGGTTGCGCGACCTGCTGTACCGGGTCTCTCAAAACGATGTCGGGTAATGCCACAAGATCCCCGCAAGATTGGAGGAGCCATGGAACTTTTCATTATCTATTTACTGTTTATCTGTTTCTGGTGGAGCGGCCTCCAGGAAAGTGAAGTGGTCTAAGCTGGCTGTGCTCTGAACCATAACCGGGGAAGATTTTTTCATTGGCTCTGTCTGAAAGTTTCGCAGGCAGGCTTGGGAATCTGAATTAAAGGCAGACTAACCCTATGAAAATTGAAGATCTGGTTTTATTGCCGATGAACCCGGCGCCTTCTCCTGGTACAGGGGGAGGGAAGGAGAAATTTGCCGAGTGCCTCAAGGAGGCGGTTGTTCTCAGGCAACAGGAGGAGGGCCCTCAGGCTCTGGGCGGTCCGGCCCCCCTTGCCGGAGTGGCCCAGACAGGCCCGGCGGGGGCCGCCCATGAAATGGTGGACGCGGTTCTGTCCCGCCTGGAAATATTCCAGGAGGCCCTGGCCCGCCCGGGACTGACCCTGAAAAGTCTCTCGCCCTTGGTGCAAGCCATGGAGAAGGACAGCCAACATCTTGAGTCCCTGGCTCGAGCCCTACCCGCAGATTCGCCGCTGCGCCAGGTGGTAGAGGAAGCTGCCGCCCTGACCTGGACGGAAAGCTGCAAGTTCACACGGGGGGATTACCTCTGAGCCGTAACCCGGAAGATCTTCTCCTGAATGGGTAGCCCATCCACCAGCCGGTGGACCTGCACCTTCAGTTCCGGTGGGGAAATATGGAGCAGAGCGAAGGTGGGAGGGTGACCCCGGTCGGTCCGGTTACGGAGGTGGCCGGGGTTGATCCAGGCCACGCCCTGTCGCTCTTCGAGTTCCGGGGCATGGGTGTGCCCGAAAAGGACGGCATCAACTTCATAGCAAGCCATTTCCGGGTCGGGATCCTCGGGAGCGTCATGGCGGTGGCGGGTCTCCGTGTGGGTGAGGAGGAATTTCACCCCCCCCAGTGCCACCACTTGTCGATTGGGGATGTGGTGGTTGCGATACTCCGGGCAATAAACTCCGGGCACGCCGAAAACCTCTAAGCCCGCCTGGGCCAGGGTGGCAAGGTCCCGGTAGTCATCCCCCAGATGCAGCAGAGTTTGGACCCCTAAAAACCTGAGTCGTTCCACCAACAGGAGCATGCCCTCCCGGTTGCCGTGCGTGTCACTCACCACTCCCACCAGCATGCCTGCCTCCCTTTACCTCTCGGCCCAACTTTCCGCTCTAAACCTCGTATCCCCAAGGTTCTTTTTCCTCAAAATAATATACCAAGTCGGAGTTAATTAGGCCAGTTCCTGAGGGATTTCAGAAGATTCTGGGCACCTGGCAGTTTTTTATTGCGGGAATGTAGCTCGAAGACAAAGCTGCTTCGGGGAGGGAACGGCAATGGTTCAAGGTATTATGAGAACTGCCCAATAAATGCGAACTTCGGATTTTACTCTTGGCAGAGCACGTGGCATAATTGTTTTAATAAGTTATTAGTGGGGATTAAAAATCATGTCTGATTGTATTTTTTGCCGTATCGCCGCCGGCCAAGCCCCTGTCGTCAAGATAATAGAGACCCCCCGGATCCTGGCCTTCTTGGACATCGCCCCGATACATTATGGCCACACTCTGGTGATTCCTAAAAAGCACTACGAAACCTTTCTGGACCTTCCGGATGAGTTGTGGCTGGAGATGGGTCAGGTCTCCCGGCGAGTGGCTCAGGCCTTGCGCCAAGCCTTCTTCGCCCGGGGCATTAACCTGGGCATGAACAATTTCGACGCCGCCGGCCAGGTGGTCTTCCACGCCCACCTGCACGTGATTCCCCGCTTCCTGAGCGACGGCCTCCAACTTTTTCCCCAGGGTAGCTACCTTCCGGGGGACATGGAGCGAGTGGGGCAGCAGTTGCGCCAGGTCGTGGAGGGGGCCTGACCAAAGTTTGATATATAAAAAATATCAAACCTTTTTTAAAGTGATCAAGGGTGCGGATAAAGAGCAGACATTCTCACTCCGAAGGTATTTGGTCAGAAATAGCTTGTACAAGTCCAAATGAGTGAACAGCAGCGTCAGTCAGGGATTAAAGTCGTCAGAGTTAAACATTTTATTAGAGTTTGGGAGGATAGTCCAAAAATCTTGACAGACTCCCATAGACTATAGCAAATATGATTTTAGGGCCCTTTCCACGCGTCGTTTCTTAACTTCATTAAGGCTTCCAGCGATTAAAGTTCCGTTGCTTGACCTTCCACCTGGTATCTACCAGTAAGTCCTTTGTTCGTGTACCGCATTGTCAAGAAACCCATAATGGAGGAAAGGCAATGGACACGACTCTTAGGATCATACCCAGCGATATAGACCCAGAAGACCTGTGTAATGATGGGGCCGCCTCAACTGGCAAGCTTCGTTGTCATAAACACACAATTCCAATAAGTAATGTGAAAAGGTAAACAAAATGGACGATTTTTTACTTAGAAAATTCACGCGAAGAGATTTCCTGGGAAACACTGCCAAACTCTGTTTCCTGGTGGGGATGCCTTCAATCTTCCTTAATTGCACTGAGACGGAATCCTTGAGTAATGAGCCAAAAACTGAAGTTGAAAAACCTGGTAAAACCGGCTCTGATTTTGAACCGTCGTATCTGAAACTTCACCAAACGGGTGAACTGAAAAAGCGGTCGGCAGAACTCTGGGCCGTGATGGAAAGTTGTAAGCTTTGTCCGAGAAGATGCGGGGAAAATCGTCTGGAGAGAATGCGCGGAACCTGTCGCGCTCCTGGCGCCAGGCTTATTATTTCGGCGTATCATCCGCACTTTGGCGAAGAGAGACCGCTGGTGGGAACAGGCGGTTCAGGGACCATCTTTTTTTCCCATTGCAGTCTCCGGTGTGTCTTTTGTCAAAACTGGACAGTCAGCCATCTGGGCAGAGGCTCTGAAACAAATATTAGTGAGCTTGCCGGAATGATGCTGCAGCTTCAAGAAAACGGTTGTCACAATATTAACCTTGTTACCCCGACGCATTATTCCCCCCACATCTTAAAGGCTCTTGATGTGGCTGCCGGCCAAGGGCTGCGGCTCCCCGTGGTTTACAACACCTGTGGATGGGAGCGCCTTGAGATACTCAGGTTTCTTGATGGAGTGGTTGATATTTACCTCCCCGATTTTAAATACTGGGATAGTGCCATGGCGGCCAAGTTTTCGGCCGGGGCAGAGAGTTATCCTGAGATTACCAGAGAGGCAATCCGTGAGATGAACCGTCAGGTTGGCGTGGCGAAATCTACCAAACAGGGCATTATACAAAGAGGACTGATGATTCGGCATCTGGTTATGCCAAATAACACAGGCGGTTCGGAAAAAATCATGGAGTGGATAGCAAAAAATCTGCCCAAAGATACATATGTCAATATCATGGCCCAATACACCCCGGCTCATAAAGCGTATGATTATCCGGAAATCTCTAGGAGAATAACCGGCGAAGAGTATCAAAAGGTTGTTAAAAGGGCAAAAGATATGGGGCTGACAAACCTTCATATTCAGGGATATTGGTGGCTGTAATGATAAATGCCTTTTGCCAGGATGTTCTCTATCTTAATGTACTGTTCAATGAGCCTAACCACGGCATGCAGCCGACGCCATAAGGCGCGCCTGATACCCGGCGGTAAAAAATAACTTGCCAGAATGGACAATTATCATCTTTCTCTGGAAAATTGCAGATAGGATCTGCACAACGAAACGAGCTGTCTATTGAGGGCGAAATTTTAGACTGGCAGGCTGAAGAGTAAATGAAGGGATCAGGTTTTAGGGTTGGAACCCCTCCAACCCAAAAGTGTTGGTATGTTCTGGATAGGTAGATTTTTCAGGAACTTGACAGGTTTCTTTACTACATTTCCCATGCTAACCCCTCAGTGAACTATTGAATAATTCTAGATTTCGTGCATCAAGTTTTCCATTCATTGCCAAATTTGGTTTCATAGGGAATCTCATAACTGATTAACACGGGAATATTTTCCTTGCCTCTGTCCAAAGTTTTGGGAAATAATTTCAAACAGATATTGGTCTCAAAAAATTTGCCTTTGTCAACATTAGCAGAGTTATTCGGGGGTGAGCTTATGGAACAGATTAAAATCATGCCCTGCTTGGACATGAAAGATGGCCGAGTAGTTAAAGGGATTAATTTCATTAACTTGCGAGATGCGGGCGATCCTGTGGAAAATGCCCGATTTTATGAACAGGAAGGGGCTGACGAACTGGCAATGTTAGACATAGCTGCCACAGTCGAAAACCGCAAGACCCGCCTGGAGTGGGTCAAGAACGTATCCTCGGTAATCAATATCCCTTTGACCATGGGCGGCGGTATTGCGACTCTGGAGGATATTGAGTTGGTGCTCCAAGCCGGCGCCGACAAGATTTCCATGAACAGTGCCGCAGTAAAAACCCCTGATCTCGTTAGCCAGGCAGCCAAAGCGTATGGTGCCGAAAGAGTGACTATCGCCATTGACGGCAAAAGAAATAGGGCCATGCCTTCAAGTTTTGAACTGGTAATTGCCGGGGGCACGAAGCCCGTGGGCAAGGATGCGGTGGCGTGGGCTAAAGAATGTCAGGAGCGGGGAGCTGGCTCTTTATTGCCCACCAGTATGGATGGCGATGGGACGCAGGCTGGGTATGACCTGGAATTTACCAAGGCTATTTCAGATACTGTGACGGTGCCAGTCATTGCCTCTGGAGGAGCGGGTACGCTGAAGCATTTTTATGAGGGAGTAACCAAAGGTGGCGCCAGCATCTTATTGGCGGCTTCGGTCTTTCACTATCGCATTTTCAGCATCCGACAGGTGAAAGAATACCTTCGGGACAGGGGTTTGTCGGTTATTCTTTAATGTTTTTTTAAACTCGTTCCCGAGCCTCGGTTGGGGAGTTTTGATGGTCGGGGAGCAACAGTGATGTCCCTTGTCTGCTTAGGACTAGGCTCTTTGCGAAGATTCCCGCCTCAATCACCTTCCTCGAATTACCACAAGCTCTTATTGCAAAAGACTAATTACAGATAGCAAAGGGTGGAGAGGTTATTACAACGGATACCTTGCCATGACAGAAACTTATCGAATTTACTCAAAAAATTGCGATATGTTCTTGAGATGTTGCGGAGAGGCGTGGTTACCCCGTCTTTACCGCTTCAGCGGCCAGGCAGTCCACAAGAAAGCGGCTGGTTTCTTGAGATAGCGGCAGGGCGCGCCCCTTCAGCGACGACACGGACATTAGCCCCATGAGGGAATTTGCCAACCAGAGGCCGTCGGCCTTCTCCAAGTGGGAAAGACGGAGGGGTGACCATTCCAGGTTTTTCCCCTGGCGCTTGAGGGCCCGGGCGAGGACTGCCACCGTCACCCCTGGGAGAGCGCTGGGCGCCGCTGGAATAACAAAGCGGTCTCCCCGGGCGAGGATCAAACTGGTGGCGGCCCCTTCGGAGACCAGACCGTCCGCCTCCAGGATCAGGGCCTCCCGAGCTCCCTGGTCCAGGGCGTACTGCCGGGCCGCCAGGTAAAAGAGATAGTTCAGGCTCTTGTGGCCCCCGATGAAGGTGGTGCGCCTTTCCGGGAACACCACCACCGGCCAGCCGGCGGCGTACTCCTCAGGACTTGGCGGTGTGTAACGCCGGGCCCAGATGACCAGCGTGGGGGACAAAGAGACTGGCAGTCCTAAACCGGCTGCCTCTCCCCGGGTGAGAAGGATTTTTACCGCGGCCACCCCCTGCTGCAGTCCATTCGCCGCTAAAAGTCGGTGAAGCCGTTCTGGCCAGGGCAATCCTACAGGCAAAGAGATGCGGAAAGCCTGGGCCGAAGCGCGCAACCGCTCCACATGCTCATCCAGCCAAAGGGGGTGGCCGTCCTCGGCTCTCAGGGTTTCGAAAAACCCGTCCCCATAAAGGAAACCCCGATCCTCCAAGGACACCCGAGCCTGTACCAGGGGCACCAACCCGTCATTCAGCCAGACAAAAACCTGTTCTTCCATGGGCTTTTAGACTTTTGGAGGAGGAGGCCAGGGGTTGCAAACCCCTGCCCCATCTCACAACCTGGTAAACTTAATAAAAAGTGCTGGAAAGTCGGGGCCAAAGGCCCCGCCTTTCCAGCCCCTCTGCGGGTTGGGAGGGGGGTGTGGGGGGAGGGGCAGGGACCTCAGGTCCCTGCCCCTCCCCCCACAAAACGTCTTTCCCCCTCGATCAGCCGAAACAAGGTACGTCCCTTGTGGAGGGTTTCCTCGTATTCCTCCGCCTCATCCGAGTCGTAGACCACGCCGCCGCCTACAGAGAAATGTCCCCAGCCGTGGGCCACAATGGCGGTGCGGATGGCCACGTTCAGGTCCATATTGCGGTGCAGACCTAAATAACCTATAGCCCCGGTGTAAACATGCCGTACGGTGGGCTCCAGTTCGTCGATGATCTCCATAGCCCGGATCTTGGGGCACCCCGTGATGGAGCCCCCCGGGAAGGTAGCCCGCAGGATGTCCACGTGGCTGGTCCCCTGCGTGAGTTCGCCGGTGACGATGGACACCAGATGATAAACATTCTGGTAGGCCTCCAGGCGCTTGTGCTCTTTTACTTTGACGCTACGGGCCCGGCAGACCTTACCCAAATCATTGCGCAATAAATCCACGATCATGGAGAGTTCAGCGTCGTCTTTGAGACTTTCTACCAATTCCCGACGGTAGGCCTCGTCCTCCTCGGGAGTGCTGCCCCGGGGACGGGTTCCTTTGATGGGACGGGTTTCCAGGTAATCCCCCTGCCGGAAGAGGAAGCGCTCCATGGAGGTGGAGAAGATAACGAAGTCACGACAATTAAGATATGCATAAAACGGCGCCGGGTTGAGGGCGAAAAGGCGACGAAAGAGGATATATGGGTCTCCTTCCAGAGGGAAAGAGAAACGTTGGGAGAGGTTGACCTGATAGACATCGCCGCTTTTGATGTACTCCCGGATGCAACTCACCGCCTGAAGATACCCATACCGGCTGAAGTTGCTCCTCAGGCTGCCAATCTGGAATTCCCCGGGAGCCTGATCCTCCAATGGAGCCGGCTCGTCCCGGCTATTGAGCAGACGGCCTTGGGGGTCCTCCCAGAGCACCTCCACCTCCCAAAACTTTCCGACGTTCCGGTCATGCACCACCACGCGCCGGGGAAAGGCGAAAACCATTTCGGGGAGATGGAGGTCATCCTTGGCAGTGACGGGAAGGCGCTCCATGTGGTTTTTCAGGTCATAGGCCAGAAAACCCAGTCCACCGGCGGCAAAAGGCGCCACGGGCAACGAGCCGGGAATGTTCAGAGCAGCCAATAGGTCATCCAGGACCTGGAAGGGATTCGCCGTCAATTCGGTGTGTCCCATCTCCCCGGTGATTGTCACCCTGTCACCTTTCGACCTGATGACCAGAAAGGGGTCCGAGCCCATGACGGAATAAGAGGCGCAGTCCAGGTCGCCGCCGCTCAACAGAAGCATAGCATAAGGTCGCCGCCGATAAGGGGCAAAGACCTCAGCCAAATCAGCCCCTTCGCCGGGAGGCTGAAAAGGCCGCACCACAACATCCACAATCCGCCCAAACATGGTTTTCACGATGATGTTTGGGGGGAGGGCCAGGGACCTGAGGTCCCTGCCCTCCCCCAACCAACTCACTTCCCCAACTCCAAAAAATTCGCCACCAGCTCATAGCCGTAGGTGGTAAGAAAGGATTCCGGATGGAACTGCACCCCATGGAGAGGGTAGTACCGATGACTCAGGCCCATAACTACCCCGTCATCGGTCCAGGCGGTGACCTCCAAATCCTGAGAAGCGGGGATGGCTATGAGAGAGTGGTAGCGGGCCCCCCAGAAGGGGGAGGGGAGGCCGCTAAAGAGCCCTCTCCCTTTATGGTAGACGGGGTAGCGCTTGCCGTGGACCGGCAGGGGCGCTCTCTCGGTTACGCCACCGAAGACCTCATTCAAAGCCTGTTGTCCCAGGCATACCCCGAGGATGGGAATATCCCGGTGGAAACGGGCTATCACCGCTTTACTGATGCCGGCATGGGCCGGGGCCTTGGGTCCCGGGGAGATACATAACCACCGGGGTTTCAAGGCTTCAATCCCGGAGAGGCTCACCGCGTCGTGGCGAAAGACCAGGACTTCCAAGTCGAACTCGTAAAACAACTGCACCAGGTTATAGGTAAAGGAATCGTAGTTGTCGATCATCACCAGGCGCATGCTGTCTCCCAAAGAAAAAGGCCACCCAGGGAGCCTGGGTGGCCACGGAGGGCCTGACATAACTCCATCATGCTCATTAAAACAGAGGCTATCGGAATGTCAAGCGTTTTCCTGCGTGGTCAAGAACTTCTTAATGCGGGCCGGGGCTTTCTGGCTGTTCTGCCGGGGCTTTCAGGCGTATGAAGTAGAGGGTCCCGAAGGCGTGGCCTCCAACCCGATGGTTCAGGGCATTGTAGCGGCAAACAAAGTCCTCGTCAAAGTCGACCCCAGGGCTCAAGGTTAAAGCCTGGTCCCAGTCGCCGCCGCAGGCCTGCACCAGGGCCTGGAGGAGGACGGCGCCACCGTTTCTGGCGGTGGGGTCCAGGGCGAAATGGGCGCCGCAAGAGCAGCTGCCACCGTCGAACTCAAACCACAAACCATCCAACTCCTCCGGTCGCTCGATGCGTTGGCGGCAGAAGGGACAAATGGGCGGCAGGCGGCGGTCACGGGATGTATTCAGCAAAAAAGTGCCCTCCTTTTTTAGCAGAAGAAAAGAAGCCCTGAGTGTCATGGGCATCTTCCTTCCTTCCCTGGACGTTGACCCAATCGGCCAACTTTTGGTGATTATCGCGGTTTTTTTCTGGGGAGGCAATTCCCCCCTTCCTATTGACACCTTATCTTACGGTTATTACATTGGTGTTAGTTCTGCCGAAAGGAGAGTTCCCATGGCTAAGGTGACCATTACCTTCAGCGACATTGACCAGCAGCGAATCGAGGGGATTATTATTGACAAGGACCAGGACGAGGCCCTGCGTTATGTGGTCGAGCTCCTGGACAAGATCAAGGGGCACCCGGGCCACGCTTGTGGTCCCAAGGCGGTGTAACCAGGATTTTAACCCGTTGCCTCTGGCATAAACGGGCCCATTGAACTGACGCCTTTCTGATATCTTGGCAAAGGAGAGGGATCATGGCGGACAAGCAGATTATCTTCGAAGACCAGGACCAGCAATACATCGAAGGCATAGCCATTGACAGAGACAAAGAAGAAGCCTTTAAATTTCTCACTCAACTGGCGGAGCGCTTCAAGAGTCACCCGGGGCACGCCTGCGGCTTTAAGGGTTTTAAATAAGACCCCCTACCACCTGCTAATTTCCGGAAGAGACATGGGAAGGCTAGCCCTGGTCGCCGACACCCACACCTACCAGGACGGCCTTCCCTCGCTTTTTGCTTTTTTTGAACGACACGGCGTGACGCGCCTCGCCTGCCTGGGCGACTGCCCGCCGGAGCCTTTCCGCCCCTGGCTGCAGCATAATCCCCAGCACCAACTCTATTGGGTCTTTGACTTTTACGGGCCGGAGATGCCCGAAGCCACCCGGTGCGCCATGGCCCTGGAGCTGGATAGGCAAATTTTTTTGGCCCATACCCGGGCTCTCCTCTGGACCCACTTCAAAAATCAGATTCATGCCTACCTGGATGACCCCGAGACCGGCCGCCCTCCCATGTTGCTGTGCCACGGGCACACCCACGTCCCCAGCCTGACCTACTTCCGGCCCCCGGCCAGCCGCCTTCTGTACATTAATGACGCCCTGCGCCCCCAGGAGTTTCGCCCGCGCCAGGCTTGCGTGCCTCTGGAGCCCGACTCCATCTACCTCATCGTGCCGGGGGCTTTTACCATGGAGGAAGGTCGCTATCCCACCTTCAGTTTCGCCATCCTGGACCTGGAAACCTACCGGCTGGCCATGGTTTCTTTGCGAGACCTGGCGCCCCTGGAGTCTCTGGAACTTTTGGCCGACTAAGCCTTCTCCGAATTTGGGGAAAAACCATCAAACTCATGAAAAAAGGCTTGCCGCTTTTCTCAGAAGGATTAATTTAAAATATTATGGGAAAACATTTAGTCTTAATCGGCGCTGGACATGCACACCTTACCTGCCTGAAAAATTTGCGGGATTTTACCGGCCGGGGTCATCAGGTAACGGTGATTGGCCCTGCCATCCACCATTATTACTCCGGCATGGGTCCAGGGATGTTGGGACAGACCTACAGGCCCCAGGAAATCCGGTTTAACAGTCAACGGCTGGCCGAAGCTGGTGGGGCCCGTTTTGTAAAAGGCCTGGTGTCACAGCTGCAGCCTAAAGAGCGAAAGGTGATGCTGGCCTCAGGTGAAGAGGTCTCCTATGATGTCGTTTCCTTTAACATCGGCAGCGGCATCCCCAAGGAGCGGGTAACCATTCAGGATGATACCAATGTCTTCACCGTCAAGCCCATTGAACAACTCCTGCAGGCGCAGAAGTCGATACTGCAGCAGCTCGGACAAAAAACTCTGGAGCTGCTGGTGGTGGGAGGCGGGCCGGCAGGGGTGGAGATCTCCGGTAACCTCTGGCGCCTGGCCACGCAAAATAAGGGCAGGATAAACCTCACCCTGGTGGCCGGAACGCGGTTGATGTCCGACTTTCCAGATAAGGTCCGGAACCGGGCGCTAACTTCTTTTCAAGGCCGAGGCATCCAGGTCATCGAGGGGACGCATCTCACGGAAATTCAGGCCGGGAAAGCAAAGTTAACTGATGGCCAAGAATTACCTTTTGATTTTCTCTTTCTTGCCCTGGGGGTCAAACCGCCCCGCCTTTTCCAGGATTCAGGTCTCCCCACCGGACCGGATGGGGGTCTGTTGGTCAATGAATTTTTGCAGTCAGAGGCGTACCCAGAGATATTTGGCGGTGGTGACTGTATTTATTTTCAACCCCAACCTTTGGATAAGGTGGGAGTCTATGCGGTGAGGCAAAACCCGATTTTGCTGGAAAACCTCATGGCCGCCCTGGAAGGCCGGAGTCTCAAGCCCTTTAAACCCCAAAGCGCATATCTGCTCATCTTCAATCTGGGGGACGGACGGGGAATCTTTTGGAAGAAAAATTTCGTTTTTGACGGGCGTCTGGCTTTTCTCCTGAAGGATTACATTGACCGCAGCTTTATGCGCAAATTTCAAATTTCAGGAGAACTCAATGAAGTGTAATGGGGGAAAATGAGACAGCTCGGTTGACCTTTTTCCCCCTTCAAGATCAGCATTATTCCACTCCTAATACACCACGGACTCAGGGATCAGCTTAATTTTCCCGGCCCTGAGCTCAGCCAGCACCACCTCATCGGTGGGAAAGGCCAGAGGCGCCGGGGGCGACGATAACGGATAGAAGCTTACCTGGTCCAGGTCGTCGCCAGGTTTGAGAGTTCCGCCCACCACCTGGCCGGCAAACCACAGACCCACGGTCAGTCGCTCCTGGTCGTGAAAGTTGGAGTGCACCGACAAGATCGGGCCGAGCTCCACGATGAGGCCCGTTTCCTCCTGAAACTCCCGCCTTGCCGCGGCCCGCACTTCTTCGCCCCACTCCACGTAGCCGCAGGGTATGCACCAGTGCCCGGCGTAGCGTCCGGCATTTCGCCGGCCCCAGAGGATCTCCTGCCCCTGGCGCACCACTACCGCCACCCCCACCGCGGGGTTCACGTAGAGGATTTGCCGGCAATCTTGGCAGACCAGGCGTGGGTGGCCGTTTCTGACCTCTGGGGTCAACGGTCCGCTACAGCAGGGACAGAACCGATAGTGCGAGGGAGTGCAGGACATAGGTGTAAATGATCATGCTAGCAGGCAGGAACTTGAAAACCCTGACCCTTCCCGCTGATGCACTTAATCATAATAGAGGTTGCAAGGAAGGGCAAATTCATTTACAAAAAGCGAGGTTTCTTTGATTTTTGGGGGATAATGGCGTGGCGCCAGGCGTCAAGCTTCAGAACATCCGCAACATTGGCATCATTGCCCATATCGACGCGGGCAAGACCACTATTACCGAGCGCATTCTCTACTATACCGGCCGCACCCACAAGATGGGAGAGGTGCACAACGGCGCCGCCACCATGGACTGGATGCCCGAGGAGCAGGAGCGGGGCATCACCATCACTGCGGCGGTGACCACCTGCCAGTGGAAAAACGCGGTGATCAACATCATCGACACCCCGGGACACGTGGACTTCACCATTGAGGTGGAACGCTCGCTGCGAGTCCTGGATGGGGCCATCGGGGTTTTTGACGGGGTGGCCGGGGTGGAACCCCAATCCGAGACGGTCTGGCACCAGGCCGACCGCTACCGGGTCCCCAAGCTGGCCTTCATCAATAAAATGGACCGGCCGGGGGCCAACTTCTGGACCTCCGTGGAAAGTCTCAGGGAGAAGTTGGGAGTCCACCCTCTCATTATTACCATTCCCTGGGGCGAGGAGGACCGATTCCAAGGGGTTATTGACCTCCTTTCCATGAAGGCCATCCGCTGGCAGGAAGAGACCCTGGGCGCGGCCTTTGACGAGCTGGAAATTCCCGATGACATTCCTGGAGGAGGCCACTCAGCGCCGGGAAGCTCTCATTGAGGCCCTGGCCGAGGTGGACGATCAACTTTTGGAGACCTATCTGGCCGAGCAACCCCTTACCCTGGAAGACCTCAAGGCCACCATCCATCGAGCCACTGTGGGTCTGAAAGGGGTGCCGGTTTATTGTGGCGCGGCTTTGCGCAATAAGGGCATCCAGCCCCTGTTGGACGGCATCAAGGACTTTTTGCCCAACCCCATGGAAGTCCCGCCCATGCGCGGCGAAAACCCCCAGACAGCCCGGGAAGAAGTGCGGGAACCAAAGGCAGACGGTCCTCTGGCCGCCTTGGCCTTCAAAATCATGGTGGACCAAAGCCAGCGTCTTACTTACGTGCGCCTTTATTCCGGGCGGCTCAGGTTGGGCCAAGAGATTTTCAACCCTCTGAAGGGAATCACCGAAAAGGTGTCCCGCATCCTGCGCATGCATGCCAACAAGCGGGAGCGCCTGGAGGAAACCCAGGCCGGCAGTATTGTGGCCCTTATGGGTCTCAAGGCCTCGACCACGGGGGACACTTTGTGCGACGAAGCCCATCCCATCGTTCTGGAACGCATTTCATCCTATGTCCCGGTGATCTCCCTGGCTATTGAGCCCGAGACCCGGGATGACCAGCAGCGCCTGGTTCCGGCCCTGGCCCGGGTGGCGGAAGAAGACCCGAGCCTCGGGATCACCACTGACGAAGACACCGGCCAAACCTTGCTCTCCGGCATGGGGGAACTGCACCTGGAGGTGGTCCTGAACCGCCTGGAGCGGGATTTTCACACCCGTCTGCGGGCCGGCCGGCCCCAGGTGGTTTATCGAGAAACCATCGCCGGGACCGCCACGGAAACCGGGAGCTTCGATCGTGAGTTAGGGGGCAAACAGCATTTCGCCCAGGTGAAGCTCAGCGTCAGGCCGCGCTCCCGAGGCCGGGGCAACCTGTTCCTGGCCGGCCTCCCCGAAGAGCACCCGGCCCAGGGCTACGTGCCGGTAATCAAGCAGGCGGTGGTGGAAGCCCTGGAGGGCGGGCCCATTTATGGCCATCCCGCCGAGGATATCGCCGTCACCCTGGACGAGGCGGTGCTGAAAGAGGGTCAGGCCTCGGAAATGGCCTTTCGCATTGCCACCATGGCCGCAGTCAAGGCGGCCCTACAAGCGGCCCAGCCGTTACTGCTGGAGCCCATCATGAAGGTGGAAATCATCACCCCAGAGGAATTCACCGGTGAAGTGTTGGGGGACTTGCACGCCCGCAAAGGGAAGACCGAACAGCTTTTAGCCAAAGGACCGGTAAGCCATATTGCCGCCCACGCCCCTCTGGCCGATATGTTCGGTTACGCCACCACTCTCCGCTCCCTCACCCAGGGCCGGGGCACCTTCACCTTGCAGTTCGACCATTATGGGAGGGTGGAGAGGTAATTTGTGGGAGGAGGACCGGGGACGTAAGGGCGGGTTTTAAACCCGCCCCTACATGCTGACCCCACCCCCCCAACCTCGTTTGACAGGGAGCACAGGCATCTTGCCTGTGGTGCACAGGCTGGAAGCCTGTGCTCCCGACAGTGATGGAAAGGAGACCATCTTGGCGTTGGAGCGGACGTTGTCGTTGATCAAGCCCGACGGGGTATCCCGGGGGCTCATCGGGGAGGTCATCGGACGCTTTGAAAAAGCGGGACTGAAAATCCGGGCCCTGAAAATGCTGCACCTCACCCTGGACCAGGCCCGGAGATTCTACGCGGTGCACCAGGAGCGGCCTTTCTACGACAGCCTCACCAATTTTATGAGTTCCGGTCCCATCGTGGCCATGATTTTGGAGGGTGAAAACGCCATCCAGGTGAACCGCGACCTCATGGGGGCCACGGATTATCGCCAGGCCGCGCCGGGCACTATCCGGGCCGACTTCGCCAACGACATCGAGGCCAACATCGTCCATGGTTCAGATAGCCCCGATACCGCCAGAACCGAAATCGCCTTTTTCTTCGACGCCCTGTAAATCATCTAAGGGGTTGAGGAAGGTTATAAGAGCATATGGCTGCTGGCTTCCTCAACTAATCAGCTAGGTTCATGACCCGTCACCCTTCCGGTGAACTCGAGCTCATCGCTCAACTGGCCAAGATTTTCGGGGCTGCACCTCCAGAGGTGGTCCTGGGCATCTCGGACGACTGCGCCGCCCTGGACCTGGGGGGGACGGATTATCTGCTCTGGACCGTGGACACCCTGGTTGAGGGGGTCCATTTCGACCTGACCTATGTGTCCCTGAGCCAGTTGGGACGAAAGTCTTTAGCTGTGAATTTAAGTGACCTGGCCGCCATGGGCGGGAAGGCTCTCTACGCCCTGCTCTCGCTAGGCTGGCCACCAGGCCGGGATTTGGCCGGGGCCCTAAAATTCGGGGAGGGGCTGGCTGCCTGTGCCCGGGATTTCGGGGTCGCGGTCATTGGTGGGGACACCGTGTCCTCCCCTCCGGGGCTGACGGTGGCCCTGACGGTCCTGGGAAGGGTGCCCAAAAGTGAAATCCTCCGGCGCTCTGGGGCCCGGATAGGGGATTTGGTCTATGTGACCGGGCCTCTGGGCCAGTCAGCCGCGGGGCTGGAAATCTTGAGTGGAGAGCTTAAAATAGACCCAACCCTGCGGGAGGTCCTGGTCAGGGCCCACCTGGACCCCCAGCCCCAACTGGCCGCCGGACGCCTCCTGGCCCGGGAGAACCTGGCCACAGCCTGCATCGACCTCTCTGACGGCGTAGCCACTGATCTCATGCATATCTGCCAGTTGAGCGGTGTGGGAGCCCGCCTAACTGCCACCGACATTCCCATACCCCCTGAGGTCAAGACCGTGGCCCGGATGGTGGGCAAAGACCCCCTGGAACTGGCTTTGCAAGGGGGGGAAGACTACCAGTTGCTGTTCACCTCTCCCCCGGACCAGGCCTCCCATCTTCCCGCAGTTTTTACCCAGACGGGACTCGAGATTCCCAACCGGGTCGGTGAAATTGTCCCGGGGAAGGAAGTGCTTTTAATTACTAAGGAAAAAGAAAAAATTATCTCGGGGCGCGGATATGATCATTTCCTTCTTGACCCCGGGAAAAGTTCGGATTAACATGCCGGAAATCTATTTTTAACCCTTCGCCAAGATTCCAGCCCATGCCCGCAAACAGTGAAAAAAGTCAGTTAAAGGTATGCTGCACCTGCGGTTTCTGGTCCTACCAGTACAAGGGCTTCTGCCACCGTCTCGAGCAGGGGGTGGGCAAGTTCTGGATGTGTGAGGACTGGAGCGCCGCAGCAGCCAAAGCCGAAGAATCCCTCCCTGACGCCCCGGAGGTCGCCCGGGCCGGGGCCATAGTGGGTTGAGGACAATCGGTTTAAAGCCCTGAAATCCCAGTACTCATCTACCCCCATACCCAACTCACCCAGGGGGCGGGGGGTTGCCAGGCCTGGCCTCTAGAGGCCAATGCGACTGGCAAGGTCTGAGTGCATGCAGGATATTGCCTTTACGGCCTTGGTGCATGGCGTGTATGTGGTCACCACCCGATGGGGAGATCGGGTGAACGGTATGACTGCATCCTGGGTGTCCCAAGTTTCCCTCAAACCCCTCCTCCTCATGGTTTCCATCGCCCCGGCCCGCTACTCCCATGATCTCATCAAAGAGAGCGGCGTCTTTGCCATCAACGTCCTCACCCACGAGCAGATAGACCTGGGAAAGCGCTTCGGCTACCAGAGCGGCCGCCGCGTGGACAAGTTCGCCGGCCTGGATTATACCACGGCGGCCACCGGTTCACCCATCCTGCCCCAGGTCTTCGCTTTTTTCGATTTGCAGTTGGTGGAGACCTTCCCCGCCGAAGACCACACCCTTTTCGTGGGAAAAGTGTTGGAGGCCAAAATTCTCCACCCCGAGTTTCACCCCCTGGTGTTTTCTAAAGAAGATTTCTTCTAGAAAAAATATTGACAAGAAGTACCATTTGTTTTAAACACGTTGGACAAGAAGATAACTTCGAGTTAATACTGGGGCATACCGAGTTATCTAACCGGTAATAAAACCTCAGGATTGCTAGATCTCACATGAATTTTGAAGAAGTCGGGGTAATTTCCCTCAACCACGAGATCAGAAAAGAATGTCAAAACTGCCTGTGGCGTGAGTGGGACTCTCTGAACCAGCGCTGTAGCAACTTCAGCAGCCCCGTCTGTTCCCTCCCCCGGGCGCCGCTTTTCTGGCTCACACCCTATTCTTCGCCCTCCCGTTTCTCTTTCTGAGCCTGAAATCCTGCCCGCCATTGCCGGCTCAAGCGGTCGGCCTGGCGCAGCGGCTCAGGCAACCGGTATTTCCTGACGCAGTCCAGGACTATCTGCCGGCTATCTGTAAGGCTCACCCGGTGTCCTGGTGAGACATAGACGGGTTGGACCCCGGTGCGGGTGCGAAGAATCCATCCCGCCACCTGCCCCTGCCAGAAAAGGGGGCTGGCGGCCCCGGCCTCTTTCCCAGGTTCTTCTCCTTCTCCCACTAATTTGCTTTTGGCCACCCCAATGGTGGGAACATTGAGCAGGATCCCCAGATGGGCGGCGATCCCCAGACCCCGGGGGTGAGCGATGCCCTGCCCGTCCACCAGCAGCACTTCCGGGCGTCGGGTCAGTTTTTTCCAGATCTCCACGATAATGGGGGCTTCCCGGAAGCTCAAAAGTCCTGGAATATAGGGGAAGGGACAGGGGCCGTCCCCAGCCACCTCTTCCATCAGGGTGAGATCCGGAAAAGTTAAAACCGCAATGGCCCCGAAGACGAGCCCCTCAGCCCGATCATATGAGGCATCAGCCCCACCTACCAGCCGGGGTGGGCGGGGCAAAGGCTCCATCCGCACCCTTCCCTGCATGGCTTCCTGCCAGGCCACCGCCTCCTGATAGTTTTGGGGATAAGGAAGCATGCTAATAGCGAATCTTGGTGGGAGGGGGTAAGGGGTGGCGCCCTTGGTAGCACGGGCTTCCAGCCCGTGGGAACCCTTCTCCCCCACCACCCCCCCTACTCCTCCCCCCAGGCCTTGTGGCTGTGGGCGATTTTCTTCTTGACGGTGGCCCAGGTGTGGGTGGTGAGAAAAGACTCGGACCACCGGCGCACCATTGTTTGGAAAAGCTCCCAGGGCACCGCAAAGCTCAGTTCGTCGGGCCGATGATACTTCCGGGCGCTGGGGTCCCAGCCCCCCAGGACGGCCCGCAGTTTCCCTCGGGAAAGGTAGTGCAGGGGCCAGGTGAGGACGAAGGAGCAATCGGCCCCGAAAGGCGCCGCCACCACTTCCGGGTCCCCCGTGACAAAAGCGGCCAGACAGTGAAGACCGGAGATCATTTCTGGGCGGGCGAAGAAGGCCACCACCTCCGGGGTTTCACCGGGAGCAAACTGGCTCAACGGTTTAAACACACAGAAGCGGGCCGGCGCCGGGCGGGGGTCCACGATCTGCCAGAAATGGCGCACGTCCTCGGGAGAGGCCAGGAAGCGCTCCCCCTCCATAACCCCTGGAATGCCGGTGGAGACATATGCGGCGATAAAGTTGAGCTGAGGTTTCAGGTATCCCAAATAAAAAGCGCCCCCCAGACAACCTTGGCGCTCCCAATCGAAGTAAGCAGCGGTCTTCTTCCGGCGAGCCCGCCAGACAAAGCCCATAACGCAGGAGAAGTTGGCGAATAGCTCTCCGAAATCCACTTCATTTCTGGCCTCCTCCTCGGACGAGGGGAGTCTCCTCGGCTTCGGGGAATACCCTTCTGTAGGCTCGGTGTCCGTGTAGTAAATGCCCAGGGGCTCTTCGGTGGCACCCAAGGCTTCCAGCAGGCCTTGTACGGCTAACATGTCCATAACCCTCTCCTCTGGATTAGGTCAAATCCTTCTTCCCCCAAAAAATTCATCTCTGCTGCCTCAACCCCGCACCAACTCGGCGCTATAGATAAAGGCCCCGTCCCGTTTGGTAAAGGCCCCATGATGATTTTCCATGATCCAGCCGCTCTCCCCCCTGCCCCCAAAAGGCTGGCGCAGGGGGGTAAACAGAAAATCCGGGTTGTCATAGACCATGCCGAAGGTGGCGACGAGGGCCTCTCGGGCCCCGGGAGGTGGGGTGCCGAACCAGGCCACTAAGAAAGGGTAGCGGCTCTGGAGCACCTGGTTTACGGCCTCAGCATCGCTTTGGACCGGCACCAGGGCCAAAAACGGGCCAAAAAGCTCCAGGTCGGGGGGGTCGGCCACCTCCAGCAAAAAGGGCCCTTGCCACTCCCCCTCCCGGCGGTGCGGCCACAGGAAACGAGGGTTTTGGAGGGCCGCCAAAGCCCGATCCAGGAGGAGGCGGGTGCGCTCAATTTTAATGGGGCCGATCCAGGTGCCCGGGTCCCGGGGGTCCCCCACCTTGATCTCGGGCATCGTCTCCAGGACCAACTCCTTGACTTCCCGATAGATGTCCCGATGGATGTAAACCCGCTTCAGGGTGGTGCAGTACTGGCCGCCGTTTAAAAAGGCCCGACGCACTATGAAATTAACGGCTGATTTCAGGGGTGCGTCCTGAAAGATAAGGGCCGGGGGGAGGCCGCTGGGCCCTGCAAAGAACACCTTGTCAAAGTGGGCCGCCTCCGCCTCGTAAAGTGCCCCCACTTCGCCGCCGCCGGAGATAAAAAAGACCCTGACCTGGGGGTCAAGGACGGCCTGGCGGCCGAAGTCCTTATTGCTCATCCCGGTCACCAGGTCTATATCCGCCAAGGGGCCGACAACCTCCTTGATTACCGCGGCGGTGCGGGGCGTCAGGGAGGAGCAACTGAAACGGAAACGGTTCCCCCCCAGAATGGCCGCCCCCCCCACCCGGGCCAGCATCACCGGCGCGGCGTCATAGGGGAAGATGGCAGCCACGGTGCCGTAAGGCACCTTGCCTTTTACCTGAGGCGCCTCTTTCTCCATAGAAATAAGGTGCCCCACTGCCAGGTCCACCTCTAGCCCGGCGACGGTGCAGGGCGCGCCGGTGTCTTCCCCGGCCGCCTCGATGAGCTCACGACGCTGAGCCGCCAGCCGGTCACCCAGACGATGCAGTGACTCGATCCTCCTGGCAAGTTCCGGTGGTGTGATACTGCCAGACATGGTTCCCCCTGAGGTGATGACATGATACCAGAATTCGGGGTTGGCGCGCCGAAGAATCCATCCTAAAGGTGGTTGAAAGTCTTGCCAGCATCATTGTGAAAAATAGTATTTTCTGTTTGACATGGAGGCTGGTGGTTATATAATCGTATTGGGTTGGAAAATTCCTTGTTTTTCTGGCAGGAATTTCTTATAGCTATAGATAGGGGTAAAGGTAAAAACAAGTTGGCCACCTAGTGGCCGAGCAACTATAAACTTTTGCTTTTTTTCGGACTAAAGGCCAAATCCGATCTGGTGGAGGAACAATGTCAGAAGAGGCTTTAAAAGAAATCAAGGTTAATAGAAAGGACCGCAAAATCGGCGGCATCGCCCCCGAATTGGCGGACCGCTGTTACACCTGCGGCACCTGCTCTGGCGGTTGTCCGATTACGGGGCTCGTTCCCATCGAGGGCGCCGAAGGCACCTGGGATGCCCGAAAGGCTATCCGGGCCATTGTTTTCGGCATGGAGCAGGAGGTGATCGACTCCAAATTCCCCTGGGTCTGCACTTTTGTGCGGCGCTGCGAGTATCAGTGTCCCATGGGCATCAAACTGATGCGGACCTTCCGAGCCTGCCCGGACGAACCGGGCGCGGGACAAGGTGCCCGGCCCCATCCACAAGGGCACCGTGATGAACCTGGAGCGGGGCAACAACCTGGGCATCCCCCGGGACGACTTCCTTTTTCTCCTGGCCGACATGGGCAAGGAAATGGAGGAGGAGGGCTTCCCCGGCTTCTATGTGCCGGTGGATAAGGAAGGGGCCAACGTCATCATCACCATTAACTCCAAGGAGCCCTTCGGCGAGCCCGACGATATGAAGTTCTGGTGGAAAATCTTTTACGCTGCTAAAGAGGACTGGACGGTATCCTCGGTGAACTGGGAAGGGGTCAACTGGGGACTTTTCTCCGGAGATGATCCGGCCTGGAAGGAGCAAACGCACCGGGTCCTCGAAAACGCCCGACGACTTAAATGTAAAACCATCTTGCTCCCGGAATGAGGGCACGCATACTTTGCAACCCGGGCCGGGTTCAAAAATTGGTTTCCTGAAGCGTTCGATGAATTCAAGGTAGTCAGTGTCCAGGAACTGTTAAAGGAATATATTGACGGGGGCAGGATCAAACTGGATCCCTCCGTCAATCACGCACACCATCACCGTCCATGATCCCTGCAACTACGTGCGCAAGTCCCAGATGACCTTTGGCGACCACATGGGCGACCTCAACCGCTGGCTCACCCAGCAGTGCGTCGACCCCTCCCTCTATCGGGAGATGTGTCGACGATCCTCTGAACAACCACTGTTGCGGCGCCGGCGGCGGGGCCTGGGCCATGCCCTACGACGAGGATCGCCTGGCCTACGGTAAAACCAAGGCCGAACAGATCAAGGACACCGGCGCGGAAATTGTCATGGCGCCCTGTCACAACTGCCGGGACCAGATCATGAAGGGTTTGGGCGCCGAGTTTAAGAAGGGCACGGAAGGCTTTGACATGGGCAACTATCACGAAACCCTCTACCTTTGGGAGCTGGTGGCCAACACCCTGGTCATTGAGCCCTGGAGCGAAGAGGAAATCGAGAAAGCCCACGCCGAGCGGGACGCCCAGTTCGAGCGGGATGGCGTCGAATTGGAAGAAGAAGAAATGTAACCAGCTACCCGCGCTTTGGATTACAACAGCCTGGTGGACTTCGGTTCACCAGGCTTTTTTTGTGCATCTTGCTCGTGCCTTTGTTATAAATTGCCTTAGCTTCATGAGGTTCGGGCCCAAGGCCGGACCCAGGAACTACCAGGAGCTGACCATGACCACCGACTTGACCGACCAGGAAAAGAGTCTGATCAGGGAGAAAATCCAGGAGAAGTACACTCAGGCGGCGAGTTCCCCCGCCGGCTGCTTCGGGTATCCCACGGGGGTGGCGGGCATTCGTCAGTTGGGCTATCCCGAGGAGCTCTGGCGTGACTTTCCCGTTGCCCTCCTGGAGTCTTTCTGCGGGGTGGGGAATCCCTTCAGCCTGGGGCCGGTGCATCCAGGGGAGGCAGGTATTGGACCTCGGCTGCGGCGCCGGCTTCGACGCCTGTGTGGCGGCGCGCCTGGTGGGGCCGGAGGGTAGAGTGGTGGGGGTTGACGTCACCCCTGAGATGGTGACCCGCGCTTGGGAATTTGCCGCGCTGCTGCCTTTCCGCAACCTCAGCTTCCAGGTGGCTTCAGCCGAAAAACTGCCCTTTCCCCCCCACTTTTTTGATGTTGTCATCTCCAATGGCGTTTTCAACCTGATAATCGAAAAAGATCAGGCTGCCGGGGAAATCTTCCGGGTCCTCAAGCCCGGCGGCCGCCTCCTGTTGACTGACATGGTGCTGGTGGCTCCCTTGCCTGCGGAGCGGCAGAGCCTCATCGACAACTGGTACCAATGAATCGGGGGTGCCCTGCCGGGAGAGGCTCTCCTGGCTCTTCTGCAAAAAACCGGTTTCCAACAGCTAAATTTGGTGGGCTACACCGGCATGAAAAGCTCCCCCTACACCGAGGGAGCCTTGGTTTCAGGGGAAAAACCTGGCCTTGGCCTGTCCTCGGAAGCGGCCAGGCCTACTCAGGAACCCCCGCTGGTGACCCCCCAGCCGGTCCCCCAGCCCAAGCCCGGCGGCTCCTGACCCCGCTGACGCTGAGCCCGTCCGGTCCGGGCGGACTTTATAGTTTTTTGGGGGGAGGGCCAGGGACTGCAAGCCCCTACCCTCTCCCCAAGTCCCCTCCCAACCCTTTAGGGAGATATGACATCAGGAATTCTTGAGCATCCGTTCAACTTGAAACTTTTTCAGGATTTTGGGAATAAACAGGGAGAAGATCAGGAGACCAACAACAAAAAAAATTTCCCAGCTGAACAAGCTGCCCCAATGCCCGCTGACCCAGGCCTCCATCAACCTGCCCACCAGGAAGCTGATGATGAAAGTTCCCACGATTATGCCCAGGCCGGTGCCCCAAAAGTAATCCCCAAACCGCACCTTGGTCAATCCCATCCCGAAGTCCAGCAGGGTGAAAGGAAAGAAGATCAAGCGCAGATAGAGCACCGTGGCAAAGCCATGCTTGGCAATGGCGTCGTCATATTTTTTGAGTCGGTCGCCGATGAGTGAGGCGGCAAATTCCCTGCCCAGGTACCGGGCGATGAAAAAGGCCGCACTGGCGCCCAGCATGGCTCCCAGCCAGTTGTACAAAAAACCCCAATAAGCACCGAACAGCGCGGCCCCCAGGGTGGTCAGGAACCCACCCGGGATAAACAGACATATCCCCACCCCGTAGAGTAGGATAAAAACAAAAGGCCCCCAACTTCCCGCAGTTGCCAGGAAGTTGCAGAGCCTCTCAGGACTTAAACATTCCTTTGCCGGGGTGAAGCGGAAAACTATCGTGGCCAGAACTGCAAACATCACCAAGAAGGCAGCCTTGACCGCCGCCCGGCGCTGGATTTTCCTCTTCGGCATGGTTATCCCGTCCGGCGGTTACCTGCCCACGAGGCGATCCCACCATCCTTTCTTGGCCGGTTCCGGCTCAGGGAGTCCCAGGTGACGGCAGATTACCGCCTCCAGCTTGTCTTCGGCATATCGGAGCCTTCCACGACGATCTCTTCGCCCACCATGACCGCCGGCGCCACGGGCAGGTCCAATTCGAAGTACTCGTCCGTTTGGTACTCGGCCATGGGTTTGGAAATGGTCTCGATCTCAATGTCATACCTTTGGCCCAACCTGGGCATCATCTGCTTGGAAATGCTTTCAAGGCTTGCCATTGGGCTCGTTCAGAAAAAACCTGACTTTGAGCAATTCACTTCTCCTTTTTAGGGGTTTTTCCTCCATACTTCCGACATGCGGAAGAGGAACTGCTCCGGCGGCAGGTAATCCAGCAGTCGCAGGTCGGATCGTTCCTGCCCCCGGCGATCCAAAAAGACCACGGTGGGCACCCCTCTCACTCCATAGCGGCTAAGGAGGCGCTCTTCCCCAGGATCGCCCTTCCGGGTCAGATCAATCTTGATCATGACAAAATCAGCCCCCGCCCGTTTCACCACCTCGGGATCATGAAAGGTGATGTCTTCCAGTTCCCGGCAAGGGGTGCACCAGGTGGCGTAAAAGTCGATGATTACCGGCTTGTCCTCCTGCTGGGCCTCCTGGAGCAGCCGGTCTGAATAGGGCTGCCAAGCCACTCCGGACCCCTTCATGAGCCAGGAGCCCACCAGAAACGTACAAATGACCAGACCGGCCAGGAGGGCGCGGTTTTCATCCAGGAAAAGAAGCGAAAGTGAGCGGTGGTCCGGTCGA
Organism: uncultured delta proteobacterium; assembly: GCA_963709285.1. GTDB lineage: Bacteria > Desulfobacterota > Desulfobaccia > Desulfobaccales > 0-14-0-80-60-11 > JBGSLA01. The sequence continues at coordinate 628,370 of CAVPVR010000001.1, forward strand.
TAAGGCCCAGGTGCAGGCCGGCGGCCAGGGCCACCAGAGCCAGGAGGGGCATTGCGTAGGTTTCCGGGAGGACCGGCCGAAGGAAATAGACCGCCATGCCCACCAGGATCCAGCCCATGAGCTTTCTGACCCAGACCATCCATTCGCCGGAGCGGGGGAGCCGCTCCAAGCTGCCTGAGAAGAATGCCAGAAAAAACAGGGGCAGACCTAACCCCAGGCTGAGGGTGAAAAACACCAGGAAGCCCAGCCAGGCTGAGCCCTGGGCTGCCACCCAGGTGAGAAGCCCCAGGACAAACGGCCCGATGCAAGGCGCAGCCACCAGGCCCATGGTCAGTCCCATAAACAGGCTGCCGCTATAGCCGGCGTAGGATCGGCCCGCCGCCCGGGACAGCGCCCCTGGCAACCTCAGCTCCCAAAGTCCGAAGAGGCTCAGGGCAAAGGCCAACAGAACCAGGGCCAACAGAACCAGGACCACCGGATTTTGCAGAGAAGTCCCGAGAATTCCTCCGGTGAGGGCGGCAGTAACGCCCAGGGTGGCATTGGTGAGCGCGAGTCCCGTGACATACAAGAGGCCGTGGGCCGTGAGCCGTCCCCGGCCGCCGCCGCTGTGGCCGCCAAAGTACGAGACGGTGATGGGAATGAGGGGATAAACACAGGGGGTGAGGTTTAGGGCCAACCCCCCGACAAAGGTGCCAAGGATAATCCACAGCAGGCTGCCGCTCTCCGGGAGGCACGCAGACTGTGGAGAAGAGGAAACGTCACACAATCCGTAAGGCCTCCGCTCCACCGGCATCCCCAGCTTTTCCCAATCCGGAAAGCCCAAGGGGTCGCGATAGACGTTTCGGTAACCCAGCTGCACGGCCACCCGGGCCGCGGAGTCGCTCCGGACTCAGGCCAGCCCGGTTCAGTAAAATACGATGGACTTACTTTTATCCGGTCCCAAGAGCCTCTTTAGAGGTCCCCGGGCCCGCCATCTGCCCCACCAGGTGGGCTCCAGGGGAAAATTCACCGCCCCCTTGATATGGCCGCTCCGGTACTCCCAGTCCTGGCGAGTGTCTACCAGTAACATGCCCCGGGGATCCTGCCGATAGCGCGCCGCCAGTTCCGCCGTAGTTATCAGGCGGTAGCCGCCCTGGCGGGCCTCTGCCTGGACGTCCTCCCAGGAAGCCTCCCGGGGCGGAGGCTGGGGCCGGTTAAGGTGCCAGACCAGCCCCAGGGTCAGGGCCACGGCCAGGATAGGCAACAGAGCTTTTTTGATTACCGCCACGGTTCACGCCTGAGGGAATCGCCGCCTAAACCGGCAAGGTTGACCCAGTCAGTGGCAGGCGACGATCAGTTAACTTTCCGCCTCCGGGTTTAACAGGTAGGCTTCCACGAAGCCGCTAATATCCCCATTCAGGACCCGGTCCACGTCCCCTTCCTCGTGTTTGGTGCGGTGGTCCTTGATGAGGCGGTAGGGTTGGAGCACGTAGGAGCGGATCTGGCTGCCCCAGGCGATGTCCTTCTGGGACTCCTGAAGTTCCTGCTTCTTTTCCTCCCGCTTCCGGCGTTCGAGATCGTAGAGGCGGGCCCTGAGCACCTTCATGGCCAGTTCCCGGTTGCGATGCTGGGAGCGCTCACTCTGGCTGACCACCACAATGTTGGTGGGCAGGTGGGTGAGACGGACGGCGGAACTCGTCTTGTTGACGTGCTGACCCCCAGGGCCGCTGGCCCGGAAGGTGTCGACCCTCAGGTCCTTATCCTGGATGTCGATGCTAATACGGTCGTCCACCTCGGGGAGCACCTGCACTGCCGCAAAAGAGGTGTGGCGGCGGCCGCTGGCGTCAAAGGGAGAGATGCGCACCAGGCGGTGAATGCCGTGTTCGCTTTTGAAGTAGCCGTAGGCGTGGGGGCCGCTGGCCGTGAAGGTGACGGACTTCACCCCGGCTTCGTCCCCCTCCTGCAAATCTATAGTCTCGGTCTTGAAGTTTCTGTTCTCGGCGTAGCGGAGATACATGCGCGTGAGCATCTCACACCAATCCTGGGCTTCGGTCCCACCGGCGCCGGCGTGGATGGTGACGATGGCGTTTTTCTGGTCTTCGTCGGCCCCCATGAGGAGCTGCAGCTGCCATTCTTTGAACTCCCGGTCGAGTCGGGCCAGCCCTGTGGCCACTTCCTTCATGGCCTGGACGTCTTCTTCCTCCTGGGCCAACTCGAGGAGCACCTCCAGGTCCTCCACCTGACGGGCCTGGTTTTCATAGCCCTCCAGGGAATTGACCAAGGAACTTCTCTCCTTCTGGACCTCGGCGGCGGCCTGGACGTCTTCCCAGAAACTGGCAGCCCCCATTATCTGATCAATTTCTGCGAGCCGGGCCTGTTTTGTTTCCAACTCAAAGAAAGCCTCGAAGGGCGGTGAGGCGCTCCTGGTATTCTTTCAAACGGGCCTTGTATTCTGCATAAAAATCCAGCATGGTTCCTCCTTGCTTGTCGGTCCGCCTGGAGGTGGACGTTTCGGGATTTGGACCGGTATCATTGTCCAGCTATCCTGGCTAACATAACTATTGGTTAGCAGGGCTTTTAACTTGAGCTGATTTCGAGATCGGGAAAAGATAACTGCGCTACCACAGGACAAGAACGCGCCCTGGCAACAAAAGTCACCCAGACGTCAAAGGCCGGACCACCGGTGCATTCTGAGAAGAGTTATGAAGGACATCACCTGAATTTTACCAGGAATAACCATGAAAAGGAACACCTCCGAGCCGCGGTCAGATGAGCAAGGTGCTTCCCAGAACCAGGACCTCCAGGATCTCGTTGACCGCCCCATAGACGTCCCCGGTGATACCACCAAGTTGTTGCCGAAAATAGTGGCTCAAACCCCACACCACCAGGCCCGCCAGACCAAGGATTACCAGTCCTGCATAACCTCCCGCCAGGAAGCTCAGCAGGAGGGCAGCTGCCGTGGCCTTTGCGGTCAGCTGCAGGGTGGCTCCCTCAGTCATCGCCTGGCCCAGGCCACCGCCAGGCCGGGCGTAAGGGGCGAGGGCCGCCAGGAGCACCAGGCCCCAGCGACTTATGAGCGGAAATAAGACCAGATTTCGCTCCATACCCCGGTCAAAGAGGGCCAGGAGGAAAGCAAACTTGAGGAGGAGCACCAGAACCAGGCTCACGACCCCGAAGGCGCCCAGGTGGGAATCTTTCATGATGGCGAGGCGGGCCTCCGGCGTGCGCCCGCCCCCTAAACCGTCCACGGTATCGGCCAGACCGTCCAGGTGCAGGCCCCGGGTGAGCAGGACCGTGAGGGCCAGGAGAAGCGCGGCGGCCGCCGGCGCTGGAAACAAGCTGCTGAGACCGACCCCGGTCCCCCAGTAAATCAGCCCCGAGTAGTGCCCCCACCCAGGGAAACCAGAACAGCGACCGGGCCAGGTCACCGGGGGTCACCTCACCCAGTCGAAACCAGGGGAAGACGGTGAGAAAGGTGAGGGCCAGGGGGAAGGTGCATTTCATGGTTGCGAGTAGGTTGTTATGGGAAAAATGACAGGGGGCCGCGACCCTTGGCCCCTTCCCCCAACTCTTAGCCCTTGTCCGCCACCCCGGCCTCGGCGAAGGTGGCCATTTCCCGGTAGATGCGCCAGCCGGCCTCGAGCAAGCCCATCCCCAGGACCGCACCGGTGCCCTCCCCCAGGCGCATTTGTAGGTTGAAAAGAGGCTTCAGACCCAGATGATCCAGCATGATCTGGTGGCCGGGCTCCACCGACCGGTGCGCCGCAATGAGGTAATCCACCACAGCCGGCTCCAGGCGCGCCGCCACCAGGGCCCCCGCAGTGGCGATAAAGCCGTCCAGCACCAGGGGCCGCCGGGCCGCGGCGGCCCCCAAAATGAGCCCGGCGATGCCGGCAATTTCCAGACCTCCTACGGCGGCCACGGCTCCCAGGGGGTCGTCGGCCGTGGGTTTGTTCAAGGCCAGGGCCCGGTTGATTAACGCCACCTTATGGGACAACGTATAGCTATCAATGCCGGTGCCCCGGCCCGTGACTGCCCCCGCCGGCCGTCCCGTGAATACCGCAGCCAGAGCCGCGGCCGGCGGTGGTGTTGCCGATACCCATATCACCGGCGGCCAGAACGTCGACGCCATCCTCCAGCGCTTCCTGGGCCCGCTCCACCCCCACCCACACGGCTCTGAGGGCCTCCTCCCGGGTCATGGCGGGTTCCTGGGCCATATTCCGGGTGCCGTAGGCCACCTTGCGGGAGACTAGATTCAGGCCCGGCTCAAAGTCGTGGTTGACCCCGATGTCCACCACCTCCACCCGGGCCCCGGCATACCGGGCCAGCACATTGATGCCTGCACCCCCCTGAACGAAATTGTGGACCATCTGGAAGGTAACCTCCTGGGGAAAAGCGCTCACCCCTTCGGCCACCACGCCGTGGTCCCCGGCAAAGACCACCACCTGTTTGACTTCCAGGCGGGGGAACATCTCTTCCCGGATGGCCACATAGCGGGCCGCCAACTCTTCCAGCCTGCCCAAGCTGCCCGGGGGCTTGGTGAGGGAGTCCAGGCGCTCCTGGGCTCGGGCCGTCCACTCGGGATCCAGGGGCTTGATCTGGGAGGTGAGTTGGGCCAGTTCATATTCCATGTCGTTCTCCCTTGCCGTGGGCTGATTTTATGGTGAAGGGGAGCCCCGCCACCAGGAGCACTACCAGGTCCGCGGCCGCGGCTATGAGCTGGTGCAGCCAGCCAGCCCAGTCGCGAAACTCCCGGGCCAGGGGGTTCTCGGGCACAATGCCCCAGCCCACTTCATTGCTCACCAGAATGATGGGGGTGGTGGCTTGCTCTGCGGCGGCCACCAGTTCCACACAGACGGTTTTGAGTTCAGCGGTCTCCCCTCCCCGGATGAGCCAGTTGGACAGCCACAGGGTGAGGCAGTCCGCCAGGATAACCTTGTATCGCCCCTGGGCCTGGGCCAGGGCTCCCGCCAGGTCTAACGGCGCTTCCACCGTATCCCAGCCCTCACCCCGGTCCTGGCGGTGCCGGGCGATGCGGGCCGCCATTTCCTCGTCACCCGCCTCGGCCGTGGCCAGGTACAGGCGGGGCGGAGGGAAGCTCCCTGCCAGCTCCAGAGCATAACGGCTCTTGCCGCTTCTCGCCCCTCCCAAAATAAGGGCCAGGCGGAAATGGTCCAAAGGACTCAATACGGCGACCCCTGAAGCTTTTTCTTGATTTCCGCCTGAAGTTCCGGCGCCCACCGGCTGGTTTGATAATATCGCGCCACATCCCGGGTGAAGGTCTGCCAGGCTTTCTGATCATCCCGGGCATACAACAGGTAGAGAGTCCGCTTCACCAGGAGCTGGCCCAATTCGTCGCTGAAGTTCAGGGAAGCGAAGCCGGAGCCGAAACCGGACTTCAGGATGGCGGCAGGCCGAGTCTGTCGCTTCTGCAAGGATTGCTGGATTTCCCTCTGCGTCTCCTGGGCATGTTCCAGATACACCGCTTGAAAAGGGACATTGTTCACCTTGATCCCAGTTGGACTGAGCTGATAATAACGTTCAGGCAGATTCACCAGCATAGAGCCGGCGTGACTTTCATGGAAGTAATCGAAGCGATTGTCCAGATCAGCAAAAGAGAGGGCGCCCTCACGCTCGACCAGAGCCGTCCGGATGGCCAGGGGGCCGCCGTTGTGCCCCTCGGTCTTCCCCAGGTATCTTATCGGCTGATGGGGCTCCGGTTGCCCCCAAAAATGATAGACGCCACAGCAATGAGCCCCCCCGGTATATTCCGACACGATCCAGAACGTGGATGAGTCTATGGTTACTTCCAGGCACTCTTCGAATTTTCCACCTTCAATCTCAGTCACCCGCCGGTCACCCCTGGTAAGGAGAAGTTTTTCACCGAAGATGCCCTGCACCGGTCCAGTCAGGTGCCAAATGACACCCTGGCCTGCGTCAATCCGGACCTCTTTTTTTCCTGCCAGTTTAGCTGAAAGGTCAATGTCGCTCACCACCCGCATCCGGGACGAAGCCAGACCAGCGGTTGGGTTGAGCCAGAAACCAGCCAGGAGGAAAGCGGCCGCTATGACTCTGAAGAGACTCGCCTTACCCGTTCTCTCCACTTCAAAGGAGGTTTGCAGTTGACCACCTCAGACAAATTTGAAATGATAACCTAAGATTTTAAAAGGGTTAGAAGTTGAACTTTACTTTAACACCGACGCCACAGACAGTCCAGGAAAATGCCCGGAGAGCGGCCCAGGATGGATCATCCACCTCATTATCACCCGGGATTTTAAAAAGGATAGGTTGAGGGGAGGGGCTAGGGGTCCTCGTCCCCTAGCCCCCTCCCTCAGAAAAACCGATACAAAACTGGAATCCCGTCCATGACCCGAAAGCGTTTGAAGCAAGGCCTCATCCAGGTATACACCGGTGACGGCAAGGGCAAGACCACCTGCGCCCTGGGCTTGGCCCTCAGGGCCGTGGGCCAAGGTTTCAAGGTTTTCATGGTGCAATTCCTGAAAACCGACGATACCGGCGAAGTGGCGGCGGCCCGACGCCTCGCTCCGGACTTCACCATCCAGAGCTTCGGGACCCCTGGTTTCCCCAGGCTCACCGATCCTGACCCCAAAACCGTGGAGGCGGCCCGGCAGGCCTTCGCCCTGGCCCGTCAGGTGATCCTCGCCGGTGACCACGACCTAGTAATCCTGGATGAAGTCAACCTGTCCCTGACTTACGGCCTGGCGCCTCTCGAGGAGATGCTGGAGGTGTTACGCCAACGGCCGCCCCATGTGGAAGTGGTCCTCACCGGCCGGGCGGCCCCGCCGGAACTCGTGGCCCAAGCCGACCTGGTTACCGAAATGCGCCCGGTCAAGCACTACTTCGAAGCCGGGGTCAGAGCCAGGCGGGGGATTGAGTGGTAAGTCGAGGCTCTTAAAAGGCAATCCCTCAACATTCAGGTCTGGTGGGTAATAGGCAGCAACAAATATGAAAGAGCAGTTTTTGGCTGAAGTAACCTTTCAGGTGGCAGGCATGGAAGAGCGGGGCGGCTTTCTCTGAGTGGGTTGTCCCGACGCCGTGTGCGCCGAAATCAAGACCATACCGGGCATTACCCGGGTGGAGTTTGACCAGGAGACCCGGCTCTTCCAGGTGGAGTTCCATAAGCGCTTTGTCAGCACGGATGATATCTTCGCCGCGGTCTGGCAGGCGGGCAAGAAAATGGGGAAGGAGTATCTGCCCCAGATCGTTACCTGACCGCCTTTTGCAAAAAACTTCCTCGGCCTAGCTATCATGCCTGCAGCCCTTAGGGGAAGCTGCTCAGCTTTCAGTGAGAAGTACGAAAGGAACACATTATGAATCTGAAGGAACCGTTGCAAAAAAGACTTGCTGTGCTTATTGACGCAGATAACGCACAGCCCTCGATCACGGAAGGGCTTCTATCAGAAGTCGCAACATACGGTGTTGCCAGCGTGAAGCGTATTTATGGAGACTGGACTACCCCGAGCCTAAGCGGCTGGAAGTCCGTTCTGCTGGAGCACTCCATCCAGCCGGTTCAGCAGTTCCGTTATTCTGTGGGAAAGAATGCGACAGACAGTGCCATGATAATAGATGCCATGGACCTGCTCTATACGAAACGTTTCGACGGATTCTGTCTGGTATCCAGTGACAGCGACTTCACTCGCCTCGCCTCCCGGATTAGAGAGGAAGGTCTGCTCGTATACGGATTTGGAGAGAAGAAGACTCCCAAAGCTTTTGTATCTGCCTGCACCAAATTCATCTTCACTGAAGTTCTGAGGTTCCCAGAGGATGCTGGAGCAGCCGTTAAACCCAAAACAGCAAATAAACTGAAAGGAGATACCAAACTGGTAAATCTTCTCAGAAGTGCTCTGGAGGCGGCTTCTGACGATAGTGGGTGGGCTCATTTAGGTGCTGTGGGCAGCAATATCGCCAAACAGGCCCCAGAGTTCGACCCTCGGAACTATGGCTTCAGCAAGCTTCGGGAACTCGCCGCAGCCACCAACCTCTTCGAGGTGGATGAAAGAGTCAGCCGTGACGGTCATTCCAAGACAATCTACATCCGCGACAAGCGCAACAAGCCTAAGAAATAGACTTACTAACCTGACAACTTCACGGGGACTGTTAATTTTCTTGCGGCCCCTGAGTCGCGTCAGCTCCACACCCCGTCGATGGCCGCCTGGCACTTGGGGCACTTGCCGTCCTGCAGGATAAAACCCCGGATGCTGTAGCCCAACCTTTCAATCAAGAGTTCCCCGCAGCTATAACAATAGGTGTTTTCCCCGCCCTGCCCCGGAATGTTCCCCGTGTAAACATAGCGCAACCCGGCCTCCAGGCCGATGTCCCGGGCCTTGAGGAGAGTTTCCGGCGAAGTACGGGGCCGGTCCAGCATCTCGTGCGTGGGGTAAAAAGCGCTGACATGCCAGGGGATCTCCGGTCCCACTCCCTTGAGGAAATGAGCGATTTCGGTGAGCTCCTCCTCCGAGTCGTTGAGCCCCGGGATCACCAACGTGGTCACCTCGAGCCAGACGCCCAACTGCTTCAGCCGCTGGATGGTGTCCAGGATCGGCTGCAACCGGGCCTTGCAAACTTTCCGGTAAAAATCATCCCGAAAACTTTTCAGGTCAATATTATCACCGTCGATCAGCTCAGCCATGGCCGTGGCCGACGCCTCGGTCATGAAGCCATTGGAGACAAAGACGTTCTTGATGCCCTGTTCTTTGGCCAGGCGGGCCGTGTCCAGGGCAAACTCTAGAAAGATGGTGGGTTCGGTATAGGTATAGGAGATGGTGGCGGACCGATTGGCTTTGGCCTCCCGGACGATGTCTTCGGGGGTGCGCACCATGCCGGGGATCTTGCCCCGATGTCTCTTGGGATACTGGGAAATGTCGTAGTTCTGGCAGTGCAGGCACATGAAGTTGCATCCTGCCGTGGCGATGGAGTAAGAGCGGGAACCCGGCAGGAAATGGAACAAAGGCTTTTTCTCAATAGGGTCGATATTTTCCGCCACCACCATGCCGTACACCAGGGTGTTTAGGGTCCCTTCCTGGTTTTCCCGCACGTGGCAAAGACCCCGTTTTCCCGGATCGATCTTGCATTCATGAGCGCACAGGTGGCATTGCACCTTGCCCTCTTCCACCTTTTCGTAAAATCTGGCTTCCTGCATATTTATTCCCGTCCTTGTGGTTCTTAATTTTAAAGTATAGCCTCCCTAAGCCGTTGTAAAGGCGGAAAAGGCGGCGGCTCGCCCCGCGGGGGTTGGAAATTTCAGAAGATGATGCTTTCCTTGCCCGCAGATTGCGTTTATGATACACCTAAACCGGATGGTGGGCGTAGCTCAGCTAGGTTAGAGCACCGGGTTGTGGCCCCGGAGGCCGCGGGTTCAAATCCCGTCGCTCACCCCAGTACTTTTATAATAATACCAACTGGTTATCCTCAAGTGAAATCCCCAAAGTACGTCTATGGTTTGTCTATGAAATGAGCACCGCAGACTTACAGTCACACCAAGTGACTGACATTTTTTTTAACTTATGTTTTATTCATGAAGTTCAAGACGGATCACCATACTGGGCCCCTCAGGGGCCCCAGTAATTTTGGGGACTCATGACCGCCCTGAACGCACCCCCCTCCCGCTAGACAAAGAGCGCCCTTTTGTCCAGTTTAGCAAGTGGGAAGATCGCTGGCGGCAGGGTTTTGGGGCCGTTTCGGCCGGGTTTGGGGGGCTCAAGCTGGACAAAAGTAACGGAGGTCTAGAATGCTGCCGATGAAAACCGGCCTGCCGGGCCGGGCCCTGCGGTTGGTGCCTTACCTCACCCCGGAGGAGATTAAACGTCTGTGCGCCGGCTGCCAAGGACGGCACCGGGAGCGGGACGCCCTGCTCATCCTGGTGCTCTTCCAGACGGGCCTCAGGATCTCCGAGGCTTTGTCCCTGACCGTGGCTCAGTTGAACCGGCAGCCGGGGACCCTGGAGATCATGGGCAAGGGCAACAAGAAGAGACTGGTGGCCTGCCCCGCCCCCCTGGCGCACCGCCTCAAGGCCTTCGCCTTTGACCGGGGCCTGGGCTTAACCCATCGGATCTTCCCGGTGGGCAGGAAAAGAGCCTGGCAGATCGTCAAACAGGCGGCCGCCCACGGCCGGCCTGACGACGCCGGTTTACCCCCATCTCTTGCGCCACTCGGACGCCATCGAACGCCTGCGCCAGACCATGAACCCCCGGGCCCTGCAGCTGCACCTGGGGCACGCCAGCCCCTTGATGACCATGCGGTACCTCTCCACCCTCACCGCCGAGGAGGCCCTGCGCATCAACCAGGCGGTCAGGTTCGAGGACTGAAGCCGACCGCCCCTCCCTCCCCCTCAAGGCGGGGGCACTCCCTGAAACCCTTCCGCCAGTACTTCTATATCGACTCCGAACACCACCTCATCGACAACGGCATCCTCACCTCAGCCCGAGACACCTTCAACGCCTGCGAGATCGCTTACGTCAACAACGCCAGAGACGCCTTCGACAACTCCAGAAGCGGGCAACCCCACCCCTCCTCCTTCTTCACCGTAAGTTCCCTCAAGATGAAGGCCAACGACGCCATCCGGGAAGACTACTGCAGATACTTCCACTCTCGAGAAAGAAACTGTGAAGGGCCGGCCTGGGCCAACCGCTACGCCCTGGGCTACCTCTTCAAACACCTGAAAGACCTCTACTCCGGGGAGCTGGTCATCACCGGGGAGCCGGCTCTCAAGCCCTACGACGTAGTCTTCCTCTACGACGCCTACAACGACATGGCGGGGCCTTTAGAGGTGGAACAGGTCACCCATATTTTTTCCCAGGAGACGGGGTTTGAAAAGCCTGATCCGGATGCCGGAGACCTTCTCCGAAATGGCCTTTCAGGCTTTGTCCTGGCCTAAAGCAGTTCGTATTTATTCCCATTATTTTTTTGTTCTAATACCCGTATTTCCTGCGTGTTTGTTATGTTAATGCTCCCGAGGAGCATCGGTTTTTGACAGTTACAAAGGGAACTCGATTATTTCGCTCCCCTTCAGCCGAAGTTTCCCGCTGCCGAACCTAGCCTTCTGACTCTGTGTTCACCACCGGATTCGACCAGGTACCCCCACAAAAACATACCTCCCCCAACCCCCCAAAGCCCCAAAGGTCTCCCTCACCTACGGTGAGTGGCCCCTTACCGGCTCTTTCAGAGCCGGAAGCTCCTCTTTCAGCTTTGCTGGAAGGTTCTGACGTCGCAGACGTCAGTCCTGGCGCCAAGCGCCAGCGAGTCTCAGCCCTGCGGGCCGAGAGCTCTCCCTCGACGCAGCCCCCTGCCGTCCCAGACCGCCAAAAACACCCCCGGGGGCCAGCCGGCTGCGGCGGCCCCGTCCTCTCCCTGCCGAGCCGCCCTGGTCAGGGTTTTGGGGAGGCGGTGATGGGGCCGGTTGTGCCGGAGTCCCATCCAGCTCTTTTAGCTTGAAGGAGAACGACACATGAAGACACGCTTACAGATGGTCCAGTTCGGGGTGGCGGGGCTCTCTGACATCCGCACCCTCTTGACCCGCTGGCGGGCGGTGCTGGCCGGGCTGGCCGAGGCGGCCGGGCCCTCGATGGTCCTGCAGACCTACCGCCAGGTGGGGGTGGAGGTGGAGCACCGGCGGCCGGGGGATGAGGTCTTGTTGACCTTTCTGGCCCCCCCGGAGGTCTTGAGGAGGTTCCAGGCGGACCTCAGGGCCCAGGGGCTGGCCGTCCAGGAAGACCACCTCATCCCCGGCTTCCTCACCACCTGCCGCCTGCTCCCGGGATCGAGACACTGAGGTCATGCTAAGTGCGTCCGGGAAGGGTCCTCAGGGGCCCTCCCGGCGTTTTATTTATGGTGGAGTCAGGCCTGGAAGATTTTACTTGCTTTCCCGACATAACAGGGGCGTTGTCGGGGCTCAGAGACGCGATCGGGGGAAGGAGGGGGTCAGGGTAGGGTCGGGGGATAATCGGCCCGCTAGGGTCCAGGAAGGGTACCTGGCTGTCCGGGGGGTGGTCCCTTCTGACCCGGCTGGACAGGAAGAAACGAGTGCAACTAGCGGATAGTTATCAGAACAGAATTATCTTGGGAAGCAGTGTTGATAGAGAGCAGTGATCGACATGTTGCCCGATTTAAACATAGGCAAAATTTCACACATAGGGGGAGCAGGCCGGGAGGGGAAGGGAAGGCCTTCTGACCTTAGACTCAGGAATGTAATCTTGAACTAACCTAAGAACAAATAGTGCTTGACAAAGGGAACTCAGATAGAAGCAGGTATCTTTAGTGTTGAAATACTCTCTTCCTAGGGAAGTGTAAAACTAAAATTCATACCGAAGGCCGGCGTTGACTTATTGGGCGGTGGATTTGCCCCGGCCCACTTCGGCGTTGAAATTGACCTGAGCGTACAGGTTTTTCTTCAACCCCGCAGTGACGCTGGCCCCCACCAAAGCGAAGTTCCGTCCCGCCGCGTCGGTTTGCCAAGTGAAGGTGTTGCTCCCCTGGCTGAGGCTGGCATTGAGGCCCCGGCTGCCATTGGCGAACTCGTGTTGATAAAAGGCATAAGCCTGGGGGACCACGAGGGCCGAGCCCATCTTGAGGGGGACGGTTACGCGGCAGCCCACCCCGGTTTGCACGGAACTGGCGTTTTGGGGGGCGACCTTCAGATTAAGGGCCCCGGCGCTCTGCTCCGTAAAGCCCCCGACCCATAAGGCGGAGTGGGCCAGGGTGGCGGCCGGGGTCAGGATCAACCGCCTGAGTTTGAGGTCATACCCCGCCTCCCCATAGAGGTTGAACTGGTTCCCGGTGGTGGAACTGGTGGCGGTGCGGCCAATCCCGTCAAAATTGATCTCCCGCTTCAGGTTGTAGAGGTTGAGGGCATAGCCCAGGGAGCCGTAGGCGTAAAAGGAGCCGGAGAAGTAGGCGGCATAGGCGTTGAAGGGTATGGTATTCACGGTAACGCTGCCGCCGGTGCCGTAGAAGCCAGAGGCGGTGTTGCTGTAACCTGTGGCCAGGCCCACCAGGAGCTTGTCACTCAAACGGTAGTCGGCCCCCAAGGTGAAACCGCCCAGGGTGAAATTATACCCCGTCTGGCGGCTCGAGGATCTTTGGCTGCCAAAGGCCGCGCCGCCGTCCGCAAAGAGGCCCCAGCGGCTTTCCGGTCCCTTAAATTCTTTGCGGGCGCTGAACAGGTCGGGGAGGAAGCCGCCGTTGTAAGCCAGCATCAGGCCGTTCATTTTGGAGTAATTGCAGCTCAGGCCACGGGGAGCGAGACTACTGGCCCCGCCACTCCCCCCTTGGACAAAGCGCAGGTTGGTGGTGCGGGTGGCCAGATTGCGCACCTGGAAGTTGGCGGCCACAAAACCCAGATTGGCCAGGGCCCCGGCCTTTTCAGGAGAAATCTGTTTAAAGGCGTCCTGGACCGTGCTGGCCGTGGGGAGACTGTCCACAGCGTTTAACACATTATTCAGGTCGCCGGAGGTGGCGCCGGCTAGATTATTGAGCATGGTCCCCACCGCCTGCTGGTTCGAGTTCAGGCTTAATCCCGGATTGGTGTAGTCGCGCTGGACCACCAGATCGAAACTGTTCGCACTATAGCGCGGCTGCCAGAACAGGGTGGGGGCAAAAAACGGGTTACTCAGGGGGTTGAAGCTGCCGGTGATGCCGCCGGTGGCCGTGACCACCCCAGGGAACACCGTATTGCCCGGGGGCCGGTAGCCCCCTAAGAGCACCGGGGATAGGGTGCCCGCGAGAGTAGCGGTGCCGGGGGTGCCGGTGACCGCGATCTTATCATAACTGCTGGCAGAGGCGATCTCGGCCGTATAGGTGCCGCTGGCCGTCTGGGTGAAACTGCCCACCACGTTCAAGGTGCCGGGGGAGTTGCCGGGGCTGATAGTGCCCTGGTTGGTCAGCGTGCCCACCAGGGTGCCGCTGCCGGTCATGAGGCCGCCGGGGTCAACCACGACGGTGCACGGCCCTCCCAGCTTGTTGTCTAAGTTAAAGGTGCTGGTGGAGGGCACCAGGACGCTGCCTACAAAGCCCGAGCCGTCCCCTTGTAGACTCAAGCTACCCACCAGGTTGCCGCCGCCGCTGAAGGTGGTGCCCGGGTTAATCACCAGACTGCAGGGCGCTAAGGTGCTCCCCAGGGCATTATTCAGCGCGTAGGGCCCCGCTGTTCAGGGCATAAGTTCCCGAGAAGGCGAACCGTCCCCCGTTAAAGTCAGACTCCCGGTGCCCGTCTGCGTAAAGGTGCCATAGCCGAACAGCTCACCGTTGAACACCGAAGCAAAGGTGCCGGTGTCGAAGGTGACCAGCGGCACCAGTGGGCTGCCCAGGACCACCAGGGTCCGGGAGCTCATCAAAGGGCCGGCGGCCTGGAGGGTGCCGCCGTTGAAGGTGAGCGGGCCGCCGGCCGCGCCCAGGGTGTCGTCCCGGGCTACCCTGAGGGTGCCGCCGTTCAAGAGGGTGCCGCCGCTGTAAGTATTTATGCCGGTGAGGGTAAGAGTGCCATCGCCCATCTTAGTCAGGGTGCCAGGACCGGAAATAATCCCCAACAGGGTTTGGGCGGAGGTGGAGGTACTGGTGTCAAAGGTGCCGCCGTAAGGCAGCAAAGTAATGCCCCGGGCGGAGGTAAAATCGGGGGCGGGGGTCTGGAGGGTGCCCCCGTTAAAAGTGAGAGAGCCGCCAGCCAAGCCCAGGTTTGCATCCCTCTCCACATTAACCGTACCGCCATTCAAGTTGGTGCCGCCGCCATAGGTGTTGACATGCCGGAGGAAGAGTTTGCCGGGGCCGGTTATGGTAAAACTCCCCGGATGATTAATGTCCTGATCGGAAATCAACCCGGTGAGGGTGGAGTTGGTACCAGCCTCGGAGTTGGGCCCCGTGGTATCGAAGGTTCCGCCCAGAGAGGTCAGGGTGAGATTATTTCCCCACGTTATGGACTCGGGCGTCTGCAGGGTGCCGCCGTTGAGGGTCTGGTCTCCCGATACGTCCCTGAGCAGCCGGATCCAGTCAGTGTCCACCGAGGACGGCGTGGAAAACGGCATCAGAGTGCTGGCGTTGGCCACCGTAAAGGCCCCCCGGCCCACGGTGCCCACGGCCAGTTTATTGTCCCGGCTGCTGTAATCCATCTCCCAGATGAAGGTATTGGGAAGATTGCCTTTCAGAGAATACCAGTTGTCCAGATCAGTGGCCCGGGCCGCATACAAAGTCCCGTAGCCGCCGGCGACCAGGAGGTTATTGAGGCCTTTGGAGACGAATTGCAGGGATCTGAGTTGGGACAAGGAGAGACCGGTGACCCAAGTCTTGCCCTGATCCCCAGTGCTGCGCACGACACTGCCATCCGCCACATAGAACACGTCGTCGAAATTGGGATTGATAGAAACGCTGGTTATGGCGCCGCTGGTGGCGGGGTAGTTAGTGAGTTTTTGCAGAGTGTTATTATTGGGTGTAGTGGGCAGTATTGTGGCCAGATACAGATTGGCGCCCGCGCCCACCAGCAGGAGATTGGGGTTTCCCGGCCGGCCATAAGCAAGGGCAGGGATCACCCCCTGCTCCAATTGGAACGGGTTTGCTTCGTTAATGGGCGTGAGGTGCAGTTCTGTGGACAAGGGCTTGCCCAAGCTGACGTCATCGGTGGTGAGATAGACAATTTTGGTGCCGATGGCCAGCATGCTCTGGTCATCCTGGTTCACCCGGATCGGGGCTTGCCTGGGGATGTCAGTGGTTGGTCCTGTCTTGAGCGTCTCATTGCCGACCTTGAGCGTGGTAGGCACCGTTTCTAGGATGTTATTATTGGGATCCACCTTGATGCGGGTGAAACTTGATAGCGCCTGGCTGGTCAGATAGCGCACCGAAAAGGTGGCGTTTTGGTCGTTGACCGCGGTGGAGCCCCCGTCCGCTCCCAGCTGCGTGGTCCAAATGGGACTGGGGGTGCCGTTGCTCTTCTGGTTTTGGGCGCTGGCGCCCACATCTTGATTAGCGGAAATGAGGGTGTGGGTGTTGCTGTCGTAAGAGAGGCCATATATCTCGGTCACCTGGAGATTGCCGAGGAGGGAGGTCCATTGGCCGGTGCTGGATTGGGGGTTGCTGCGGCGGTAGACGCCGCCGTCATCGGTTTCCAGGAGATTGCCGTTGGCGTCGAAGGCCATGGCGCGACTATCAGCATGGGGGGAGGTGCCGTTGGCAAAGTTATCAGTAATGGGCAGCCATTGTCCATTATAAGGAGTAGTCGGGGTCCAGGGGTTAGCCAAGGGAGGACTGCTGAGGGGCAGGCTGGCATCCCCCCGAAAGACCGAGGCCGAGTGAATATTGGCCCCGATTTGGTTGGGAAAGGGATCCGGCTATTCATCACCGCTGATATAGACAATATTCGGTTTTTGGGGATTGGGATCAGCCAGGATCGCCAAATTATTTTTTCCTTGCCCGTCGTTATTAATTCCATAAAATTGGCCGTTCAGAATGGTGCCGGGGAGTCCCTGGCCAAGCCCGGCGCCCTGGCCCCCCATATTCTGCCAGGTGGCGCCCCGGTCTAGGGAGCGCCATACTGATTGGACTCTGACTGCTCCCTTCCCGGTGGGCGTCGTGCCCATAGGGGCAGCCAGGCAAATAAAGAGAGATTCCCCGCCGGCGCCCACGCTCAGCTGGATATTTGCCGTGCTGGTGCCGATGCCGCTGCCCGCCGGGGTGATATTGGTCCAGGTTTTGCCCAGGTTGTCGCTGCGAAAAATCCCGGATTGGGTTACGGCTGCATAGAGGCGGTTGGGGTTGCTGGGGTCAGAGGCCAGGCTGGTGATGCCGCCGGAGGGGAGCCCGCCGCTGCCGGAAATCTTGATGAAGCTGGCCCCACCGTCGGTGCTGCGGAAAAGACCCAAGTTGATGTCGGTTCCCCGGGAGGCGACGAACATGGTCTGTGCCGTTACCAATACCGACGAGACATCGGTATTGGTAGTAATGGCGCCGCCCACGGGGGTCCAGGTATTACCTGCATCGCTGGAGAAAATCACTCCCGCCAGGGGCCCGCTTTTACCACCGAAATTGGAAAAAGTCCCAAAGCCCGCCAGG
>CAVPVR010000002.1:0-195024 GCA_963709285.1 uncultured delta proteobacterium
ATGTTTGGCTGCACCTCGGAGGAATTGGACGATTATACAGCAATTTTTTCGAACCACACGCATCCGGATGACCTCGCACGGGTGGAAGAGGAAATGCAACAGGCAATCAACGGAACCAAGGACTTCAACTCTGAATTCCGGGTGATCTGGCCGGATGCGAGTATGCATGTCCTGGCGTCCCGCGCTGTGGTTTTGCGAGATGAAAATGATCAGGCCCTGCGGATGATCGGCACCGGCTGGGATATAACTGAGACCAAACAAAGAGAACAACTGGCGTTTTTAGGCTCAGAGATGGGCGATGCCCTCACCAGTCTCAGGCCGATACAGGAGAGACTACAACTGTGTGCCGCAGCCCTGGTTAACCAGTTAGACGCCGCCCTGGCCCGGATCTGGATACTCAATGAACAAGAGAACCTTTTAGAGTTGCAAGCCAGCGCCGGTTTGTACACTCATACTGATGGCCTCCGCAGCCAGATACCCCTGGGCCAATACAAAATCGGTCTGATTGCCCAGGAAGGCCAGCCGCGCTTTTCCAACAATGTGGCTATAGAGCCTGATGTAGATGACAAAGAGTGGGTGAGACAGCACGGCCTGGTGAGCTTTATCGGTCACCCCCTGGTGGTGGAGGATCGGGTTGTCGGTGTCATGGCGTTCTTTTCCCGGACAAAACTCAATCCGGATACGGTGCATGCCCTCGCCGGCATTGCCAAGAGTATTGCCATGTCAGTGGATCGGGACCGGGCTGAGCGGGAATTACAGCAGGCGCGGGAAGCAGCTGAGGCTGCCACCCAGGCCAAGGGCGATTTTCTGGCCAACATGAGCCACGAGATCCGCACCCCCATGAACGCCATCATCGGCATGAGCCACCTGGCCCTGAAAACGGATTTATCCCCCAAGCAACATGACTATCTCAGCAAAATCCAATCCTCCGCCAACAACCTGTTAGGCATCATCAATGATATTTTGGACTTCTCCAAGATTGAAGCAGGCAAGCTTGCCATGGAGGCGGTGGACTTTAACCTGGAAGAAGTGCTGGATAACCTGGGGACCCTGGTGACCGTCAAGGCCCAGGAAAAAGAGCACCTGGAGGTCTTATTCGCCATCTCTCCCGACGTGCCCCGCTTTCTGGTAGGCGATCCCTTGCGGCTGGGGCAGGTGCTCATCAATTTGACCAACAACGCGGTCAAGTTTACCGAATCTGGGGAGATCGTGGTTTCCACTGAATTGGTTAAACAAGATCCGGAGGCCGTGACGCTGAAATTCTCGGTAAAAGACACCGGCATCGGCCTGACCCAGGAACAAATAGACCATCTCTTTCAGGCCTTTTCCCAGGCCGATACCTCTACTACCAGGAAATTCGGGGGCACCGGCTTGGGCCTGACCATCTGCAAGCGACTGGTGGACCTGATGGGGGGAGAGATTTGGGTGGAAAGCGAGCCCGGTCAGGGTAGCACGTTTTTCTTTACCGCCAATTATGGCCTGGGCGCGGGAAAAGGCTAAAACTCGCTTGGTGCCTTCCCGGTCCCTGCGTGGCATGAAGGTCTTGGTGGTGGATGACAATGTCACTTCCCGGGAAATTTTGCAGGAAATGTTGGAGTCTTTTACCTTTGAAGTCACCCAGGCGGCCTCCGGAAAAGAGGGACTAAGAGAGCTTGAAAAAGCCTCGGCAGACCGTCCCTTTGAGCTGGTGATCATGGACTGGCAAATGCCGGGTATGGATGGCATTGAGGCTTCCAAGATTATCAAGAACCACCCTCTGCTGAGCAAAATTCCTGCCATTATTATGGTCACCAACTATGGCCGGGAAGAAATTATGCATCAGGCCGAGAGGGCGGGGCTGGACGGCTTCCTCATCAAGCCGGTGAACCCCTCCTTACTCTTTGACGCGATCATGCAATGTCTAAGTGAGGGTGTCCCCAGCACTGCGCCTGCCTTCGAGAGGGGAGTGGCTGCGGGAATCGAGTCGCGGCACTTTATCCAGGGGGCCAGGGTGCTCCTGGTGGAGGATAATGAAATCAATCAACAAGTGGCCCTGGAAATCCTGGCCGGAGCCAATATCGAAGTCTCTCTCGTCACCAACGGCCAGGAAGCGGTAAAAGCGGTAACGGAAAACGATTATGATGCCGTGCTCATGGACGTGCAGATGCCGGTTATGGATGGGCACGAGGCCACCCGGATCATTCGCCGCGATCCTCGCTTCCAAGACCTGCCGATAATTGCCATGACCGCCCATGCCATGGCCGGGGACCGGGAAAATTCGCTGGCCGCGGGTATGAACGATCATATTACTAAACCCATTGACCCCGAAAAACTCTACCGTACCCTGGGCCATTGGCTGGGCAGGTCTACCGCCGTGACAGCCAGAGAACCAGTGGACCAGGAGCCCGCCAGAAGAACGACCGTTGACGAGCCGGTGGAGTTGCCCGACTTGGTTGGCATCAACGTAGACGCCGGTTTGAAGCGGCTCCTGGGCAACAAGAAAACCTATCGGAGGATCCTCCAGCAGTTCAGGAGAGATTTTCAGGAGGCCGAAGAGACCATCAAGGGCCTGGTTGCTGCTGGGAAGGAATCCGAGGCCGGTGCTCTGGCTCATACCGTAAAAGGCGCGGCCGGCAATATCGGCGCTGAGGATTTACAGGAGGCTGCCGCCGGCTTGGAAACCTGGTTCAAGGAGAGCGGCACAGGCCTGCCGGAACCCGGACTTGGTGATTTTACCCGGGAGCTTCGCAAAGTTTTGGCTTCGCTGGCGGTTCTGGAGGAAGAACCAGCACTGCCGCGGGCCGCCGAAGATGAAGCGGCCCCGCTGCCGCCGGAGCTGGCCCAAGAAGTGGCTCAACGCCTGCGGGAGGCCGTCGAAACGGGGGATGTGACGGAATTGGCCGGTATTGCCGCAGAGTTGACCGCCGGGACGGGTAGTGGCGCCCTGTACGGCGCGGAAATTCAGCGGCTGACCGAAGATTTTGACTTTGACGGTTTACTTAAACTTGCCGGTAAACTGGACCAGACTGCCACCGCTTAAGTGGAGTTTTTTATGACCAACGAACAAACCCCATCAGCTAACAATCACAGGCCACCTGAGCAACTATTGCTGGTGGATGACAATGTCACCAATCTGCAGGTATTGCAACAGACCCTGGATGGCCGGGGCTACAAATTGCTGGTGGCCAAAAACGGACCCGGCGCCCTGACCATCGCCCAGAAGGCGAAACCTTCTCTCATTCTCCTGGATATCATGATGCCGGAGATGGACGGCTATGAAGTGTGCCGCCGGTTAAAAGCCGATCCGGAAACCCAGGAAATCCCGGTCATTTTTCTTTCCGCCCTGACTGACACCGAAGACAAGGTGAAAGGCCTTGATCTGGGGGCGGTGGATTATGTGTCCAAGCCGTTTCAGCCGGAAGAGATTATTGCCCGGGTCAACACGCATTTGACCATTAATAGTCTAAAGAGGAGCTTGGCTGAGAAAAATAAAGCCCTGGAAGCTACCAACGAAATATTGGAGGAACGAGTCAAGGAGCGCACCGCCGAACTGGCAACACTGAATGCCATCTACGAACGGTTTGTGCCCCGGGAGTTTTTGAGTCTCCTCGGGAAACAAAGCATCCTGGAGATCAGGCTGGGAGACCAGATAAATCAGCAAATGACCGTCATGTTTGCCGATGTCCGGGGCTGGACCACACTCTCGGAAAGCATGACACCTCAGGATAATTTCAACTTTATCAATGCGTATCTCAAGAGGGTAGGCCCGGTTATCAATCAGCATTACGGTTTCATTGACCAATACTTAGGCGACGGGGTGATGGCCCTTTTTCCCGGCAGGCCAGATGACGCAGTGCAGGCGGCTATTGCCATGCACAAGGCGGTGGCAGGCTATAATCGGGAGCGGGAACAAGATGGTTTTCAACCGATCGGCATCGGCGTGGGTCTGCATATTGGGGATCTGATGCTAGGCGTTATCGGCACCCAGGAACGTTTACAAGGGACGGTGGTGGCTGATGCGGTAAATCTAGCGGCCCGCATTGAAAATTTGACCAAGGCCTATGGCTCATCCATCACTGTTAGTGAACAGATAATGGCTCATCTGGAAAACCCGAATAATTATAATCACCGTTTTGTGGATAAGGTGCTGGTTAAAGGAAAAGATACCCCGGTTACGGTGTATGAGATATTCGATGGGAACCCTGAGTCGTTGATTGACTTGAAAAAAGAGACTAAAGCCAGTTTCGAAGAAGGGCTCCGGTTGTATTATGATCGAAATTTTGCCGAAGCCAGCGTCCAGTTCAATCAAGTGATACAAAAAAATCCCGAAGATAAAGCCGCCCGCATTTATCTCAAACGGAGCGCCACCTATATGGTACAGGGTGTTCCTGAAGACTGGACCGGGGTTGAAACTTTGCTAGAGAAAACCAGCTGATCACCCTCGACTTTACCAAAACATCCCCACGAAATTATGTCCATTGATGCCTACCTGACCCTGGCCATTTTAGCGCTGACCTTTGTGCTCTTAATCAAGACCAGGATTCCTCCGGTGGCGATCTTTTTGGGGGCGCTGACCCTGACTATTACGTTTCGCCTGGCCCCTCTGGATCAAAGCCTCAAGGGTTTCGCCAATTCAGGCATGATGACCATCGGGGTGCTCTATATGATCGCCGCGGGCATGTACCGCACCGGCGCCATTACCCTGATCACCGAAAAGCTCATCGGCCGTCCCAAAAGCTTGCTCGCGGCCCAGGCCAAAATTCTCATCCCGGTGGCCGCAGGCAGCGCTTTTCTCAACAACACGCCCATCGTGGCCATGTTCATCCCGGTGATCCGGGACCTCTCCCGGGCCCTGCGCCTGGACGCCACCCGGCTTTACCTTCCTCTGAGTTACGCCTCCATACTGGGGGGGACCTGCACCCTCATCGGCACCGCCACCAACCTGGTGGTGGCCGGCCTGGTCCTGGACTATCTGGCCATGGACCAACAGCACGTGCCTTTGCACCAAATCGGCATGTTCGAGCTCACCTACATCGGAGTGCCGATCACCCTTGTCGGCATCGCCTTCATCATGCTGACCAGCCGGTTTCTCTTGCCGGACCCCCGGAAAACCGACATCACCGCCAGGTTTAAGCGCCTCTATAGTTCAGAATTTGTCGTGAGCCAGAGGTCCCCGTTAATCGGCAAATATCTCGATAAGCTGGGGTTCATCGATACGGAGGGGTTTCAACTGGTGACCCTGCAGCGAGTGGACGGCTCGATGGCGGCCATCGAGCCCCACACCAGGTTACAGGCCGGGGATATTCTGTGTTTCTCGGCCACCT
Source organism: uncultured delta proteobacterium (assembly GCA_963709285.1). Classification (GTDB taxonomy): domain Bacteria; phylum Desulfobacterota; class Desulfobaccia; order Desulfobaccales; family 0-14-0-80-60-11; genus JBGSLA01. Next base: position 5,304 of record CAVPVR010000002.1, read on the forward strand.
TCGAATCTGTGCCCATTCTCTGGGACACCCAAGGACTGGAACCGGTCTACCAGATTCAGAGGATGGAAACTGAAAGGTCCACCCACCGGCTGGTGGAGGTGGTGATCTCCCCTCAATGCACCGCCATTGGCAGGGAAATCGCCGATCTGCCCAGGCCTGGCAGCCCCTACCGCGTCTCGATCATCGCCCTGTCCCGGAACGGCCAGCCGGTTTCGGGACCCCTTTCCGACGTGCGGCTTGAAGCCGGCGACGACGTCATCCTGGAAGTGGATGAAACCTTCTTCCACGAGAACTTGAATGAGGTGGAGTTTTTGCTGACCAAGCGGCTCACCGGGGTCCGGTTCAAACGCTATGATCGCGCCCTGACCGCCACCCTGATCACCGCGGCCATGGTCCTGGTAGCCGCCCTGGGCTGGATGAGCATGTTGAATGCGGCGCTGTTGGCCACCGGTGCCATGCTTTTAACCGGGTGCATGACCTTGAGATGGGCCGGGCGCAGCGTGGAATTCCCTATCCTGATTATCATCGCCAGCGCCATGGGGCTGGAAGCGGCCGTGACGGAAAGCGGACTGGCGATGACCATTGCCGATCTGCTGCTCCGGATTGGCGGCAGAGACCCTTACGTGGCCATCACCATGGTTTTCCTGGGCTGCATCGCTCATGGACACATTGGTCACCAATGTGGCTTCCGCGGTGTTCATGTTCCCCATTGCCATCGATATGGCAGCCGCCCTGGGGGTGAATGGCATGCCCTTCGTGATGACCCTTATGGTGGGAGCCTCGTGCAGCTTTATCTCGCCCATGGGATACCAGACCAATTTGATGGTCTACGAGCCGGGGAGCTATCGCTTTCACCGATTTCGTCAAAATCGGTGTGCCTTTGACCATAGTGGTGGGAATCGTGACCATCGCCCTGGTGCCTCGCGTCTGGCCGTTTTAAAAAATTTTTTTCTGATTTTCCCTTAACTTTGAAGCTCATACCAGGTTGCACTCAAGCAGGTAATATTAAGAAAATTTCAGGTTCAATTTTTCTTCAGGCCGGTGGCACAGGCGTCTCTTCTCAAGCAGGCGCAGGCTAAAGCCTGCGACTACAAAAAAATTCCTTCATGATTGCAACTCTGTATTAGTTCCCCTGAGCAGTTTGGCGCAATGGGTTTCCGAAAAGCCCCCTCCCTTTGATGGGAAGGGGTTGGGGGGAGGGTGGTGAGTTGAAGGTTGACGATTTGCTAGCCATTTTTCGGGGAAAGAAATTCGTTGGCTGGGGGCGTGGGATTCAGAGTAGGTAGCCTTACCCAGTTCAGATTTTTACCAGAATTTTAATCTACGCTTAATCTTGTCCCAAGCGCTGGGGGGCGGCGCCGGCTTCTTTTCTTTGGGCTTCTCTTCCTGAACTTCTTCTCCAGGTGACTTTTTCTCCTCGTTGGGCGAAGTTTTCACCTGGTCTGCCGTGACGGGAGGAGGGATGATCAATTCCGCCGGCTTCTCGGCAGGACTGGGCGCTGGGGCTTGAGATTCCGGACCCGCAGCCTTGGCCGCAACGGGGGTGGCCGCTGGCGGCGTCGGGCTCTTGTCGCTCTTCTTTTCTGGCGGGGGCGGACCGGGCGGCGGGACCCATCTGGCTTGCCTTCTTACTCTTATTCTGGGCTTCTTATAGGCAGTCACTTCCCCTAGGCGCAACTGTGACTTGAGGAAGTGCAGGCGCCAGTCCACCATGGTGTTCAGCCCCACGTAGAGGGCCTGGCCCCCAATGTGGGCCTTCAGGAAGAGATAGCGGCAGAAGGCCCGTTCGAACTTGCCCGCCCGCAGGAGGTCTTCGGTGTCTTCATAGAACTTGAGGGCGCCGCCGGTCCGTAACTCCTCCCCGAACTGCCTGACGTCACTCCCGTCCCGGGCGCTGGGCTTGTTCACTCCGTCGGCCCACACCGGCACTACTCCCGGACCCAGAACCAGCAGGGCCCCCAGGGCCAGGGCAACCCCCCAAAACTTCCTCAACGTGAACATTTTTCCTTTATGGGCGTTCTCGGCAGCCCCGGAGAAAAACTTGAAGGGCAAGGCGGCGCAGCAGTCCAAAATTCAGACATTTTTTTAAAAAAATGCGCCATTTTGGTTTAAGTCAAAGGGCCGCTGGAAAATCATGGTTACGATGCTTATATAAAGACCTAGTAACTTCACGCCCCCGCTCCCGGGTGGGGCGGCAAGATGTTCGGAAACTACCTTAACCCAGTCAGGAGGACATACGCATGTTTTGTTATCAGTGTGAGCAAACGGCCAAAGGCGAAGGGTGCACCGTCCTGGGAGTATGCGGCAAGAACCCCCAGGTGGCCGCGCTCCAGGATCTGTTAATTTACTCGCTGCAGGGTCTGTCCCAGGTGGCGGTGGCCGGCCGGCAAGTGGGCGTCAGTGACCCTGAGGTCAACGTCTTCACTTTGCAAGCCGCCTTTTCCACCCTCACCAACGTGGACTTTGACCCCCAGCGCTTCGTCGCGTGGATCAACCAGTGCGTGGCACACCGGGAAAAGCTCAAGGCCAAGGTGAAGGCCGCGGGGGGCCAGGCCGATTTCCCTGCCGGCCCCGCCACCTTCCAGCCCAAGGGCACGGTGGACGAACTGGTGGCCCAGGGCGAAGAGCATGGCCTGAAATCCTACCCCGCCCCTGATGCCGACGCCATGTCCTTGAAGCACATCTTGCTGTTCGGGGTCAAAGGGGTGTGCGCCTACGCCGACCACGCCCAGATTCTGGGACAGGAAGACGAGGCAGTTTATGCCTTCATCCACGAAGGCCTGGCCGCCACCGCCGATCCCAACCTGGGGATCCCCGACCTCTTGCCCCTGGTCCTCAAGTGCGGCGAGATCAACCTGAGGGCCATGGAACTCCTGGACGCCGGCAATACCGGCCGGTACGGCCAACCGGTGCCCACCCAGGTGCCTCTGGGACACAAGAAAGGCAAGGCCATCCTGGTCTCCGGGCATGATCTCCTGGACATCGAGGAGATCCTCAAGCAGAGCGAAGGCAAGGGCATCTACGTGTACACCCACGGGGAGATGCTCCCCACCCACGCCTACCCGGAGCTCAAGAAGTATCCCCATTTTTACGGGCATTTCGGCACCGCCTGGCAGAACCAGATCAAGGAGTTCCCCGAGTTCCCCGGCCCCATCGTCATGACCACCAACTGTATCCAGAAGCCCAAGGATGAATATACCGACCGGATTTTCACCCGGGGCCTGGTGGGCTGGCCCGGCATCAAACACATCCCGGATCTCAACTTTGCGCCGGTGATCCAGAAGGCCCTGGAGCTTCCAGGGTTTCCCGATGACACCAACGGCAAGAGCGTCATGGTGGGCTTTGGCCGCAACACCGTCATGGGGGTGGCCGACAAGGTCATCGACGCGGTCAAGGGTGGAGCCATCAAGCACTTCTTCCTGGTGGGCGGTTGTGACGGCGCCAAGCCGGGGCGGAGCTACTACACCGAGTTCGTGGAAAAAACCCCCAAGGACACCGTGGTCCTCACTCTGGCCTGTGGCAAGTTCCGCTTCTTCGACAAGGACCTGGGCGATATCGGCGGCATCCCGCGGCTCCTGGATGTGGGCCAGTGCAACGACGCCTACTCCGCCATACAGATTGCGGTGGCCTTGGCCAACGCCTTCGGGGTGGGGGTGAACGACCTGCCCTTGTCCATCATCTGTTCCTGGTACGAGCAAAAGGCGGTGGCCATTCTCCTGACCCTCTTGCACCTGGGCATCAAAGACATCCGTTTAGGCCCGAGTCTCCCGGCCTTCGTCACTCCCAACGTCTTGGACGTGCTGGTAAAAAACTTTGACATCAAGCCCATCTCCACTCCGGATGAGGACCTGAAGACCATCTTGGGCTAAAATGAGACCGTTGTGAAAGAATCTTGAGGGGCGGGCCGGGGGACCACAAGCCCCCCGCCCTCCCCTCAAACTCCCCCCTTAACCCTTCGAAAAATCGAGGCCCATGCCTCGATTTTTCCATTATATTTTAAGGGCTTGGGGGAAGGAGGCCGGGGTATGCCACCCCCAGCCCCCTTTCCTAAAATATAGGCACAACAATCTTAATGTATTGATTTTAGATGAGGCCCTTGTCAGCGGCCCGGGTGCGACCTAAAGTATGCCTAGTGTGCGTACGGAGCTGTTTTAATTTTCCTCAACCAGAAAAAGGGAACAACTGAAGATCATGGCAAGAACCTTGTCTATGAAAGATTTGTCCCTGACGTTCGCAGCCGGCGTCCTAGGCGGCCTGGCCAACAGCCTGACGGTCTGGCTGTTCGGCGCCGTGGGCCTCAACCAGCTCCTGGGGGTGGCCTTAGCCCCCAAGCTCACCCTTGCCTGGCTGTATCCCCGGCTGGTGTGGGGCGGCCTCTGGGGCTGGCTCTTTCTTCTCCATCTCCCCAAGCTCACCTATCCCTCCCGGGGATACATCTTCAGCCTGGGGCCCTCCCTGGTGCAGATTTTTGTGGTCTTCCCCCTCCAAGCCCAAAAAGGGGTGGGAGGCGTTGAACTCGGCTACCTCATGCCGTTTCTGGTGCTGTTTTTTAATGCCGTCTGGGGCCTGGTGACCGCCCTTTGGCTGAAATGGTCCAGATCCAGCTGAACTGGTAAATATCCCCGGTTATTTCTTGAAAACCTGAGCTTCATCCGGCGGGATTTCTCTGTGAAGGGGCCATAGTGAATGATCTTGCCACAATTCCTTTCCCCTCGGCAGGGACTGTAACTGTTTGGCTGCCCTACTCCCCTGAAACCTTCCTTGCCACCCCTGATTAATTCTCCTATAATCGCCTTAATTCAAGGTGCCAAAGGAAGTGCGTGGCTGCCCCGGCGAGGCCCATTCACTTCAGGTATGCTGGACATTTTTTGGGAGGAGACTATGCTGAGAGGGAAGTTGTCTGGAGCATTACTGACGGTAGGCGTGGCAATACTCATGCTGGGGGGATTTCCTCTCCTCGCCCAAGCCCAACCGGTGCATTTCAAGGAACTCATGGCCATCCTGGCCATCGATCCGCCCAAGGACTGGAAGGTGTCAGAAAAACCCAAAGGCACCACGCTCAAGTCCCCGGTGCAGATGAGTGAGGCAGAAGTGGAATTTCGGTCCGGTGACCAGAAAAAAATTGAAATCAAAATCGTCGACGGTCTCGGGGGCATGCTTCCTTTTGTCGGCATGGCTCAGGGCATGGAGATGGAAAGTAGCGAAGAGTACATGAAACCTATCGAGGTTCAGGGCTTCAAGGGTACGGAAAACTTTAAATATAAGGACAAGAAGGGGGAGATTACCTTACCGGTGGCCAACCGTTTCCTGGTCACCATTGAAGGGAGGGGGATGGACAACACCGAGGTCATGAAGGAAGTGGCCGGCAAATTGGACCTCAAGAAGCTGGCCGGCTTGGCCAAGTGAAAAATACCTGGCCTTTCCCGGTTTCAAGGAACCGGTCCTGGTGGTCGATATACCCCTATGATTCCGGAGAGCGGAATGGCATGGGGCCGTGCTGGGGCCCATTCTCTTAACTCTTGTCTCAAGAGGCTTGATCCATGATACCGCTTTTAATTATTCTTGGCGTGGTTCTCACCGTGTTTCTTTTGGGAGTGACCCAGTATAACCGCCTGGTGCGCAGCAAGCAGATGACCCAGGAGGGCTTGAGCGGCATTGACGTCCAACTCAAGCGCCGGGCCGATCTCATCCCCAACCTCTTGGAGACGGTCAAGGGCTATATGGGTCATGAGCGCCAGGTCCTGGAAAAGGTGACGGAGCTCAGGGCTAAGAGCCTCCAGGCCGGCTCACTGGCTGAAAAGGGCCAGGCCGAAGGCCTGCTGTCCCGGGCCCTGGGGAACCTGTTTGCGGTGGCGGAAAACTATCCCGACCTCAAGGCTAGCCAGAATTTCATCGAGCTGCAGAACTCCCTGGCCGAAATCGAGGAGCAGATACAACTTTCCCGGCGTTATTATAACGGCGCCGCCCGCAACCTGAACATCCTGGTGGATTCCTTTCCCAGCAATATCGTGGCCCGGATGTTCGGCTTCACCTCGGTGGAATACTTCGAACTGGAAGACCAGGGCGACCGGGCCGTGCCTCAGGTGAGTTTCGCTTAGGAGATAGCACCATGAGGGTTTTCATCCGCAGCTTTCTGGTGGCGCTGGGGATGGTTGGGCTGTTGGCGCTTCCGGACCCGGCGGCCGCCACTTACGGCGCCTCAGAGAGGATTCGGGACTTCCGCAGCTACATCGTGGTGCACCCCGACGCCACCATGACGGTCACCGAGACCATTACCGCGACTTGCGCCCGGCGGGAAATCAAACGGGGCATCATTCGGGAATTTCCCACCACCTACCGGGACAGGTTCGGCAACACTATTACGGTGGGCTTCGAAGTCAGGGAAGTGCTGCGGAACGGCAGACCGGAACCCTATCATCTAAAGGCCGCCCCGAACGGCCAAAAGATTTATATCGGCCAAAAAGAGGTTTACTTACGGCCTGGAGTTTACACGTACACCATCACCTATCATACGGACCGGCAGCTCGGTTATTTTCAGGACTTTGACGAGCTTTACTGGAATGTTACGGGCAACGGCTGGACCTTTCCCATCGACCATGCTGAAGCGGTAGTGGTGCTCCCGGAGGGGGCGCAAGTGATGCAGTCTGCCGCGTATACCGGACCCATGGGCGCCCAAGGTCAGGATTTCCGGGTCAGCCGCGACCGGGCTGGCAATATCGTGTTCACCACCACCCGGGGCCTCAACCCCCGGGAAGGCCTGACCATTGCGGTGGCCTGGCCCAAAGGCTTCGTGCGGGAACCTTCCGGCACAGAAAAAACCGCGTATTTCCTCAAGGACAACCTGAGCGCCGTCCTGGGCCTGCTCTGGCTGGTCATCGTTTTGGGCTACTATCTGGTGGTTTGGCACCGGGTGGGCCGGGACCCGGAGGAGGGTGTCATTATCCCGCTGTTTGAGCCCCCCAAAGGCTTTTCGCCTGCGGGGACCCGGTTTCTCATGCGCCTGGGCTTTGACAACAAGGCCTTTACCGCCGCGGTGGTGGACATGGCCGTGAAGGGCTTCCTCACCATCGAAGAAAATAACGGTGACTACACCCTGCGGAAACGAGACCACCTTACGAAGCCCCTTTCCTCCGGGGAGCGAAAACTCGCCGGCAGCTTGTTCTCCGGTCTCGGGGATGCCGTGGAACTGAAAAACCAGAACCACGACCTCCTCGGCAAGGCCCGGGACGCCTTAAAAAGCACCCTGGACCGCGAATTGAACAAAATCTATTTTTTCAGGAATTCCCAATACCTGATCCCCGGGGTGGGTATCACCCTGCTGGGCCTGGCCGCCATGGTCCTTACCGCCCGGGAAGCCTTTCAGGCAGGCTTCAGTATGTTGTGGCTGGCCATCTGGACCGTGGGCTGCTACTTCCTGGTGGTCAACGCCTGGAAAAAATGGCAGGCTGTCGGGGGCCCCGGCTTTCGGCAGTGGGGAAAGATCCTGGCCGCGCTGGGGGCCAGCCTCTTTGCCCTGTTTTTCCTGGCTGGCGAGGTTCTTGGGCTTTTTTTCCTGACCAGCGCCATCTCCCTGGGCGCCGCGCTCGTGCTCCTGGCGCTGATCGTCCTCAACTGCCTCTTTTTCCACCTCCTCAAGGCCCCCACCCTCCAGGGCCGCCGGGTTATGGATCAGGTGGAGGGCTTCAAGCTCTACCTTTCGGTGGCTGAAAAAGAGCGCCTGGAAATGTTCCATCCCCCGGAAAAGACGCCGGAACTTTTTGAAAAGTATCTGCCCTATGCCCTGGCCCTGGATGTGGAAAACGAGTGGAGTGAGCAGTTCGCCGAGGTGCTGGCCCGGGCCCAAGCCGAGGGCCGGGCTTATTCCCCGGTCTGGTATCACGGCAGCTCTTGGGATTCTTTCAGCCCCTCCCGCTTTGTCCAACACCCTGGGCAGCAGCTTTGCCGGGGCCATCGCCTCCGCGTCCACAGCGCCCGGGTCCTCCTCGGGGAGCGGCGGCGGAGGCTTCTCCGGCGGCGGGGGCGGCGGCGGCGGGGGCAGCGGCTGGTAGGCGTTGTTATCACCAAGACCGGTAATCATGCAGGCAGCGGAAGCCCCCCGGATCATCGAGCTGGCCGGCAGCCCCTGGGAGCGGGGCCGGCGGCACGGTGAGCTCCTAGCCGGGGAGATCCGGCTTATGCGCCGGGCCCTCTTGCAATATCTATCCCTTATTACCCTCTATCTGGGCGCCCTGCCCCTCCTCGCCGTTCTTCAACTTTTTACCCGCCTGTCTTTTTGGCCCCATATTCCCTCCCGACTCAAAGAAGAGCTCCAAGGGGTGGCCTCCGGGGCCCACCTGGGCCTCCCTCTGGTGCTGCTGATCAACACCCTGGACGACCTGGCCAACAACCTGGCCTCCTGTTCCGCCCTGGCCGTAGGGGAGGGCCGCACTGCCCAGGGCCTCTTCCTGGCCGGGCGCAACCTGGACTATCCCGTTTTCGTGGACGTTCTGGTGGACCTCAAGACCCTGTTTCTCATAACCCCGGATCAGGGAGTGCCCTTGGTCTCCCTGGCTTGGCCCGGGTATGTGGGGGTGCTTACCGGCATGAACCGAGCCGGGGTGGCCCTGGCCCAGCTCACCGCCATGTGTCGGGACACAACTCTCAAGGGTCTGCCCGCAGGGCTGCGCCACCGGCTGGCCCTGGAGCAGGAGACCACGGTCCAGGGCGTGGCCGCCCGTATCCTCGAGCCCCCGCGGACCATCGGCAACAACCTGCTCCTGTGCGGCCCCCGGGAGGCCCTGGTTCTGGAAGTTTCAGCCCACCGCCACGGCGTCCGCCGGCCGGCCGGGGGTGTCATTACGGCGACGAACCACTTCCAGAGTGACGAAATGGAGCCGGTCAAAGGGGAATTTCGCCGACGCCCCCCTTCGCGCGGTCCTGTCCCCCTACCACTTTACCGAAGCTTACTCCCGGGACCGCAACACTCGCCTTCAGGAACTGGCGGCGAACCGCTCTTTGGGGCCGGGGGACCTCCAGGCCATCCTGGGAGACCCCGGCATTGCCAATCCCGGCACGGTGAACAGCACGGTCTTCGCCCCGGCGGAACTCACCCTGTGGGTGGCCCCCAAGCAGCCGCCGCCGGTAAGCCAGGGGCAATTTGCCGAAGTCAAATTGTGGGAGGCGGGACCGTGACCGGGCACCCCGGTTTTCTTGACAGGTCGGGGTGATGTGATAATATTTTAGGTGCGGGCGATTAGCTCAGGTGGATAGAGCGTTGGTCTCCGGAACCAAAGGTCGGGCGTTCGAGTCGCCCATCGCCCGCCAAGGAATTTTAGGAGGTTAGGCTGAATAGCCTGGCCTTTTTCTTTTTGATTATTTTCGTTTTCAACTGCATTTCCAACCTGGACTTGAAATAAGGGGAAATCGGGTGGGGTTGTGCGTTTATGGGAAAGGAGAATTATTCAGAAAAACTGCAATTTGCTTATTGTTCAATAAATTTGCTATCTTTATCTATCGCCCACACCAGGTTCATAATTGCCTCTGCCCAGGTAGGCCCCGTGCCTTACTCCCACCTGTCGCCCTAGTGGGCAATTATTTGATGCAACTCTTCCCCAGTCACCGGGTCCAGGTAAGGAATTAGTCCATAGCTCCTGCAATGGTGGCGTCACCCTACCCAGGGGAGGCCTCCGGGGGAGGGGGGAGGGTCAATGGCGGCGTCGACGGAAAAAGGGGTACCTATAGCCGCACGAAAAATTTCTCAACTATCAGATGGCCCGTTTCGATATGCCGATCATCTCTGCAATTTTTCAAGAAGAGATGATAACTGCAAAGTTTCGCATGTGATCGCTATTTCTTCCCCCTCTCAAAGCAAGATTTCTCTGAGACTAGCGGTCAATTTCGCAGGACTGAGGAAGCATCAGCTTCTCTTTGGGCATATTAAGAAAATTTCTCCAAACTTTGAGGGAGGTCGACCGCTAACCCAGCAAATTTTCTTTTATTCGGTTTTCTGGACCAGGAATACCCCCAGGAGATAGTCAGTATTTCCCGAGGCAAATCTCAGGAAAAGGCTTGCATATTCCAAGCCATCATGTTAAAGAGTGGCAGGCTTGGGTCCCTCGTTGTAATCCCTATATTTTTTACTCCTCGTCTTTAATCTTTAGTATTTCCAAAGGACTTGTTAGGCATCACTTTGAATATTATAAATAAAAAATGCTTGAAGTTCGCACTCGTAATTACTTAATATAAGGAATTAAAAAATAATGAGGGGATATTTAGTCATTAGAAGGCCGATAATAAAGAGAAACAATTTGACAAGACTTTATATTCTAATAACTGTATAATGACTCTTATAATAACATTTCGGTTATTTAGTTGATGATCGAGAATAAGCGAGAACTTCCCTTCCTATTTTATATAATTCCTGCCGAATATTTTCACGACATCTGTAATAGTGAGAATGGGATTAAATGGATTGATCTTCGTGGTGACAATTTTGACCTCTTTCTGGAATAAAAAATTATGGACAAGTCAAATATCTCAATATTCAATTTTTTAGAACTCCCTGATTACTTGACCCTGCTAGGGGGTATGCTGGGCATCCTTGGTGCACTGGCCGCCATTAATCATCGCTTTACGTTGGCTGCCGTTCTCTTGGTGTTTACCGTGCCGTGTGACTATTTTGACGGCAAAATTGCCAGGGTCATGGGCCGGCGGCACCCAGAATATGGGGCCGCCCTCGATACTATCGTGGATACGGCCTCTTTTGTGATCTGTCCGGTAATATTCGGCTACTGCCTGGGCCTTAATTCCGTGTTCCACCTAGCCATTCTGATCCTCTTTGCCGGCGCGGCAATTCTCCGCCTAGCCGCGCTTTACCGTCCTGCCTCCCAGCCAAGAAGCCTTTACCGGCATGCCGGTGACCTATAACAATTTGATATTCCCTACAATTTACCTCATCTTAGGCTATGTGGGGCTGAAGGCCTTAGTGCCCCTCTTGTTCACTATACTTTACCTCGCCTCCGCTTATCTCATGGCTTCAACGATTCGCTGGAAAAAATTTTAGGGGAGGTCCTGTGGGAGCCGTCAAGGTCATTGTTAATCCTCATGCCAGAAAACGGCTGAACTTTGAGTCATTCACCAAAAGATTTGACCCCCGGAACTTCAGTATTGCCGTAACCTCTCAGAGCGGTCACGCCCTTGAGCTGGCCAAGCAAGCGGTGGCTGAGGGGTTTGAGAAGGTGCTCGCGGTGGGCGGCGATGGCACGGTGAATGAGATCTTGAACGGTCTGGCCGAGTGCCAGACGTCCCTGGGGATTATTCCCGCGGGCGGCGCCAATGACTTTGCCACTCACTTGGGCATCCCGGGTGATTTCGAGAAGGCCCTCCAGGTTGCCTTACATGGCACTAAAAGAGTCGTTGATCTCATAAAGGTTCAGGATCGGTATTTCGCCACTGTGGGCGGTTTGGGGTTTGGGGCCAAAGTGGCGCTCAAGGTCAATAATCTCAAGGGCGCCTCCAAGGCGGGCCAGGCGCTGTACCGACTGTCGGGGAGTATCGTCTACAGCGCCTATGCTCTTTTCGAAATACTGTTTCGGCCAGAGTTTTGTAGTGCTTGTGCTCTGGTAATTGACGGACAAAAGCGCCACCTCAAGGTGTGGAGTCTCTTTGTAGGTAATCAGCCGCGGTTGGGAAAGAAATTTCTCATTCATCCTGGCGCGGACAACCGCGATACCTGGCTGGATATTTGTGTAATTAACCGAATGACAAGCAAGCTTCGGCAGCTCCTGACCCTCCTGTATGCCTTCAGGGGTCGGCATACGGTGTTCCCATTCGTTGAGACCTACCGAGCCAGAACCGTGACGATTGAGTGTGACAATCCCCTGGAGTTTTTTGGCGACGGCGAGCTTCTCAACTTAAACCCTCCGCATATCATCGAACTGGTGCCGCGGGCCCTTACCGTGATGGTCCCGAACGGTTCTTAACATGAATACCCTAACCCTCTTCTTTGCCCTCATCGAAGGCTTATTCCTGCTGGGTTTCTTATTAATTGTGCGCCTCCACGTGCTGAAGAAAGGCACCGAAGAATCAAGGAAGAGGCTGTGGACGAAATACGCCTGGTATTTGGGCATCGTCAATGTCTTTTTGCTTCTGACCTTCTGGGGGTATCCGTATTTTCAACTCTTGATGGGGGCCATCATCTTTTTAGCTCTCCGAGAGTTTTTCGGCGCACTCCGCCATAAAGGCCTGGAGGCCTATGAGTCTTTCGGAATATGCCTGGGTATGGGAGTTTTTGGCGCCTCTCTCGTCTTGACTCCTGCTGCCTTCTACTCGGTCGTTTTGCTTTTGCTGCTCCTGGTTCTCGCAGTGCCAATTGTCTCCTGCAGTCCGGAACTTGCGGTACCGAAAACCGCGGCTACCTTGTTGGCCGTGTTGTATATCAGCGTGCTGGCCAGTCATACGAGCTTCATCCAAAGTGCTGAAAACGGCCCATTCCGCATGGCCTTCCTCTACACCTTGCTGGCCATTAACGACGGCTTTGCGGAGTTGCTGGGCCGCATGGTGGGAAGCAAGCCCCTCTGTACGGCGATAAGCCCCAACAAGACGGTGGGCGGGGCGCTGGGAGGTCTGCTCTCGGTCCTGGGCGGTTCCCTGGTGTTCAGTTTTCTGCTCCAGGGAATTCCTCTCTATCAATGTCTTTTAGCCGGAGCGCTCATCGGGCTGGCGGGTCAAACGGGGGATCTCGTGTCTTCGGCGTTCAAAAGAGACCTGGGCATAAAAGACTTCAGCAATCTCTTTCCCGGTCATGGCGGGGTGCTGGACAGGTTTGACGGTCTGATCTTCACCGCTCCAATATTTTACGGTTTTCTGAGGTTGATTTCTTAAGGAGGAAATTTCCGAAATGACGGCAAAAAGTATCCTTTTCCTGGGGGCCACCGGTTTCGGGGGGGGTAATCTGGCCCAGAAATTGCTTGTGCAGGGCCACCGGCTCATATGTCTCGCCAGAGCGAGCCAAAATACTTCAGGTCGCGAGCGGCTCAAAGCAGTTTTGGGTCAATTCTTTCCCAACAGCTTCCTGGAGGAATTGGAGCATACGCGCCTTGAGATCGTCGAGGGAGATATCACCAAGCCCAGATTGGGCTTAACGGAACGCATCTATGAGCGGCTTCGCCAGGAGGTTGGGGAAATCTGGCACTGCGCGGCGTTGCTCAGCTTCGACGCACGGCATCGCCCAGAGACGGAAGCGTGCAACGTCACCGGGACCTACCAGGTGCTTGAGTTCGCCAGGACCGCCCAGGTTAACCGGTTTCACTATCTCAGTACAGCCTATGTCGCCGGGCAGCAGCAAGGCCTGATTCCAGAACAGTACCCCTGCCAGGCTCACGGCTTTAAAAATCCTTATGAACAGACGAAATGGCAGGCGGAAAAACTCGTCAGCGAATATGAGCTGGCCGGGCATGTCAAGGCGACCGTCTATCGCCCCTCCATCATTATCGGTGACACCAAGCCAGGCACGTTGTGTCCCAGCGGAGTTTACCGGGTGGCCCAACTCATTGCGGCCATTGCGGCGAAATACGGTTTGAAGGGCAATGGCAGGGAGGGCAGGGCCAGGATGAGAATTCCCGGCTCCAAAGACTGTGGTCTCAACCTCGTGCCCATTGATTTTGTGGTCAATGCCCTGAGCGCCATCGCAGAGAGGGCAGACGCCATCGGCAAGGTGTTTCACCTGGTCAATCCTTTGACCATGCCCAACGGGGAAGTGGTGGCCGCAGTCGGCGACGCCCTGGGAATAAAGCTGGAATTGGCTGAAAAGCAGGATTTTCAATTAGAACCCAAGACTGGGCCTGAACGGGCGCTGGCGAACATCATCAAGACGTATGTCCCTTATCTCCATGATAGACTGACCTTTGATGAGAGGAACACCCGCAAGACCCTGAACGGCACGGACATTGTCTGTCCCCCCATTACCAGAGCGCGGCTGGCCAGCCTGGTGTCGTATTCCCAAAACGCCGCCGGGATGTCAGAAGTGGCTGAAACGCGGCCAGGTAAAAACCCGCCTGTTGTCAATAACGCGGTGTCTCCTGCATCACCTCCGTCATCAGGCCCTTTTTCGAGTCAGGCGCGAGGCCGGCACCATGTTTAAGCGGGCTAACCGAAACTCTATCCAGGACTCCGCGTACATCCAGCCCTTACATGCGCCTGGAAGTCATCGGGAAGCCATCGTGGGCTCCAAAGCCGCTCGCCTTGCAGACATGGCCCAGCAAGGCTTTCCGGTGCCACTCGGCTTCGTCATTACCGTGGCTTCCATGGAGGCCTTCCTGTCCTATAACGGCATCACGGTGACCGCAGAAGCCTCCCCGGAAGCCGTGCGCCAGGCGATCGTCAAAGGCAGATTCCCCGATAACCTTGCCTGCGCCATAACCGCGGCGGCCCGAGAACTTGGCGCCGATGAAGTGGCGGTGCGTTCCTCGGCGCTCGGTGAGGACGGTCTGGCCATTTCCATGGCCGGGCAACTTTCCACCTTCCTCAAAGTGCATCCTGAGGATATCTTGCCAAAGGTGCAAGAATGCTGGGGCGCCTTATTCAGCCAGAGGGTGACGGCTTACCGACTCAAGCAAGAGGTATCCACATCCCGGGCCATGGGGGTCATTGTCCAAAAGCAGATCCAGGCAAGCTATGCTGGGGTGGCCTTTTCCCTGGATCCCAGCTTGCTGTCCACGGACCAGTTGCTGGTGGAGTGGGTTGAGGGCCTGGGCGAGTCCCTGGTTTCCGGACAGGTGACGCCGGCCCGCCTCAGCCTGCGCCGCAAAGATCCAGTGGTGCCTGAGGAAGTCCCTCTACCTCTCGCCGGGGCCTTACAAGAGCTTTTGCCCCTTATGTTTCAGGCGGAAAAGCTGTTTAGCCACCCTCTGGATGTGGAGTGGTGCGTGGACGGCACCGGCCTCCACATCTTGCAGGCCCGACCCATCACCGGATTGATGGGCGAGAACATGGTCATCTGGTCCAATGTTAACATCGGCGAAAACTACTCCCAGGCCCTCAGTCCGTTTACCTGGTCGGTGGTGGAAGCCTTTCGCTTCGGCTATTTCAGGGCCCTGTTCCAGCATCTCGGCTTGCCGCCGGAGGCCCTCCGAGAAGCAGCCCCGGTCATCAGGAATCTTATCGGCATCCATGGAGGGCGCGTCTACTACAACCTGACAAACTGGTATGAGATGCTGGCGCTGTTCCCCCTGACCAGTTGGTTTAGAAAGTTTCTCGACCACTACATTGGCCAACGTGTGCCGTTCACCTATATCCCCCGCCGTCCCAAGCTGCGATTGTTTCGGGAATGGCGCCAAATCCACAGAAACTTAAGGTTCTGGGGTCGGCTCTTCTGGAATTATCTGCGCCTCGAACGCCAGGTGGCTCTCTTCGAGGACGAGTTCTATACCGCCCGGAAACGGTGGCGGTCGAAGCCCCTGGCTGCCTGTTCTCTCGAGGAACTGGAGGAATTGCTCCAGGATATCATGGGATTTCTGAAAAATCAGTGGGGTCGGGCGGCGCTGGCCGATTTTTCGGCCATGATCTTTCCCGGTTGGCTGGAACTTTTGGCAAAGAAGTGGCTGGCGGACTCCTCCGGCACAATGACCACGCAGCTTTTGAGGGGCATGAGCCTCAAAAGCACCGAGGGCTTGAAGCTCATCTACGAGATTGCCCAGACCATCGGCCAGGACCCCAAACACAGGCAGCTTCTTCTGGACAGCCGGTATGAGGCATTAGAGGAGTCTTTGGACTCTGACCTGAGAGCTGCCGTCGAGCGCTTCATGGAGCAGTTCGGCGGCCGTTGTTATCATGAGCTCATGATAACCTCTCCCACCTTTGAAGAGCGTCACGATCTTTTCTGGGAGTTGGTACGAAGTTATTATCTGACGCCTGACAAGAATCCCCAGGACAAGGAGCAGACTGAAGCCCAAAATCGCGACCGCTTTACCGGCGAATGTCTGAGTCGCCTTCCGTTAGCCCGGCGATTGGTTTTCAGAAAAGTATTGCACGATGCGCACAAGGCCATCAAAGCCCGGGAGGTGGTGCGCCTCTGTCAAAGTCTGATTTATGGGGAACTGCGTCGGGTCGCTCTGGAACTCGGGGCCCGGCTGGTTACCGATGGCTATCTGATGACGGCCGATGAGGTGTTCCTCCTCACGGTGGAGGAAGTAAGCCACCTTTGCCAGGGGAAATTCTGGCAGCCCGGAGCACTCACTGAATCTTTGCCTCGCCGCCAGCACACGTGGGATGCGACCCAAGCGAGAGAGCTGCCGGAATTTTTCATTCTGCCCCGAGGGAGGTATTTTCAGAATTTTGCGGATGTTGTAACATCTGCCGGAGATCGGGAAGTGTTCCGGGGCCTTGGAGTCTCCGGAGGGCGGACGGAGGGCAAAGTCAGGATTATCCATGATCCTTCCCAAGACAAGGGCTTGGAGCCGGGGGAAATTTTGGTGGCAAAATCCACGGACCCTGGCTGGACGCCTTTATTTATAGTGGCCGGCGGCTTGATTCTCGAAAAGGGCGGCCTCCTCTCCCATGGGGCCATCGTGGCCCGGGAGTTCGGCATCCCGGCGGTGGTGGGGGTGGAAGAAGCCACGCGTCTGTTGTCCGATGAACAACGGGTCCTAGTGGATGGCACCATCGGGGAGGTCAAAATTCTGTCTGACCGCGCCAATGCTTAACGTGACCCTGTTGCGAAAATATCTTGAGGGGCGGGCCGGGGGACCACTGGCCCCCTCTCCCAAAAGACTATTTTGCCACAATCTCAACCTAAGAAGAGAGTAAGCCCGCGATGGTAACCGATATTGGGCTGTTTGTGAAAGAACGGTTTCCCCTTCCCGTCACCCTGCCCCTCACGCTGATTCTCTTTGCGGGTCCGGCCAGCTTAAGTCCGCCTGGCCTTTGGGAGGCGATTTTCGGCTGGGCCAGCACCTTTCTGGCTCTGTTATGCTTGAGAATAGCCGACGATCTGGCCTCCCTTCAGATCGATACGGTCGCGCACCCCGAGCGCGGCCTGCCGTCCGGGCGCATCAAGGCGGCGAACCTCAAGGCTTTTGTGGCTGTGAGCCTTGGCGCCATGGTTTTGTGGCAGAGCACCTCCCAGGCCTTCCTGTTGGTCGTGGCCACGATAACCTTTTACATTCTCTTTTTTAAAGGCTTCAAAGAGAGGCTCCCTCTCCTTATGCGGCCTTTCTTCTCAAATGTAATCTTCGCGGTGATCCCATGCTATGCTGGTTTGGTGAGCGGTAATTTGAGGATATCCCAGCTTTTCCTGGCCGGTTTTGTCTGGCTTGCCGCGGTGGCCCATGAATGGGCCCACAACGTGCATGGACCCGAAGAGGCAGGCTTGGGGCTGGCCGATTACGTCGAAGCCATAGGCGCGCGTCCATCTGCGGCCGTGGCCCTAGCCCTGTTCGCCGGCGCCGTTTTTTTCGCCTGGCTGGCGTGGCTAAGAATGGCCAAGCCCTGGGTTTTTGGCATGCTGCTCGTGATAACTACGGTCCACGTAGGATTTTTAGGGGTCAAGCTTATCAAGGAGCCGGAATACAAAAATGCCAAACTTTTTTATGTGGCCGGTTTCACTTTTTTCCTCTTGCCCCTGGCCGGCTTGATCATAGATAGCCTCTTAGGCCAGATTGCCATACCCCAATAGACCCGACCGCAATCGAGAGGAGAAGGCCCTCTTTCCGTTAAGGCCAGCGATACCAGCGGACCGCTGGCCACTTACTATTTTGGCCAATACGGGACTTGGGAGAGCAGCATACCCACCATCTCTCCTCCAGAAAAATCTAGGTAACGGCTCTGACTAGAAACTTAGCAAGCGGCTGAAAATTCTACTTATCCTACCCATAGCGACACATTAGCTCATCATCAAGGACGCCAAACTGTAAAGGTCCGGTAGACCCCTCCTTTGATAAAACACCACCCAGTTCTGATATCCAAATCATCTCTGAAATTTTTCCCACTCTAGCGATAATGGTCGATCCTGGCAAGAACTACAAAGGACGTTAAGAAGGCCAGTTTCTGCAGATCTTCTCTCTCCTCCTTAACTCATCTTTCCAGCCGACCGACTATAGCGCGAGTGGCGATCAGGCCGCTGGCTGAGGCCTGGATCAGTCCCCGGGTTATGCCAGCCCCATCCCCGATGATAAACAGATTGCGAATCGGGGTTTCCAGTTCCGGGCTTAGTTTCAAGCGGTGGGAGTAGAACTTCACTTCGACCCCGTAGAGCAAGGTGTGGCGATGGTTGATTCCTGGAGCCAAAGCATCTAACGCCTCTAACATTTCCAAGATGTCTTTGAGATAACGGTAAGGAAGGACGAAGCTCAGATCTCCAGGGGTGGCGCTTTTGAGCGTGGGCCGGGTGAGGCAACGTTCCAGGCGGGCGGCGGTAGTGCGGCGACCAACCTGGAGGTCACCCAGCCGCTGGACTAAGGCTCCCTGGCCCAAAAGATTGGCCAGGCGGGCGATATATTGGCCGTAACTAATAGGATCATCAAAGGGCTCGGTGAAAGTGGAACTCACCAGAATGGCGAAATTGCTGTTTTCCGTTTTCCGGGTAGTATAGCTGTGGCCATTGACGGTGATCAGGCCGTCCAGATCTTCTAAAACGACCTCACCGTAGGGGTTCATGCAAAAGGTGCGCACCTTGTCGTCGAAGGTGCGGGAGTAATAAATCAATTTGGCTTCGTAAGCCGCCTCGGTAAGGGGCGCCAGAACCGGGGCTGGGACCTCCACGCGCACCCCGATATCTACTGGGCTTGGAACGGAAGGAATAGCCAGGCGACGGGCTTCTTCCCGGATCCAGGCGGCCCCAGACCGTCCAGGCGCGGCGATCACATAGCGGGCCCCCACTACCTCTTCATTATCTAAGACCACCCCTGTGACTGCCCCATCCTTCACCCTGATCTGCTGGGCCCGGCAATGGGTGCGGATCTCCACGCGGCCGGTCAACCGCTCTCTCAAGCAGCTCAGGATTTTTTGGCAATTTTCCGTGCCGATATGGCGCAAGCGGGTGGGGATGAAGATCATCCCTGCATGCCGGGCCTTGGTTTTCAGAAGTTCCAGGGTATCCGGGTCGCCACCATGGGTTTCTGAGGGTGCTCCCAGCGATTGATAAATGCTGTCCACTTCCTGGATCAGACCAGTTAAGTCGTCCAGAGGGAGAAGGTCACCTAAGAAACCGCCCACCTCGGGGGAAAGGATGAGTTTGCCGTCGCTGTAAGCGCCAGCTCCACCCCAGCCGCACAAGAGACCCCCCGGCTTGTCCCGATGACGATCCCTGAGGTCTGGACCTTGTTCCACCAACAGGACCTGGCCCGCACCTAAGTTCTCAAGGCTGAGGGCGGCAAACAGCCCCGCTGGCCCGGCTCCAATGATGACTACCTCATAGGTGGACATAGTGCCCCCAAAGGTAACAAAAAGCTGCCGGCAAATCCATTACAATCCGCAGTGGCCAGGATGAGAGGAGAAACCCCCGGTTCCCTCTGTGGCCTCCATGCTTTTTCTCTTCATAAGCAAGAGGGATTTGACCGACCATAAAAGTGGCAAGTTTGGTTACACAGAGCATATCAAAATTATTTTGCAAATTCAATAAGTTATCTTTATGGCAACGTATCAGTCATCTTGTTGTACACTTATTTTTCCCAAGTCGTGCGCACTGGTAAGTTCGGTTCTGGGGTAAGCGGCCATCTTTACCAAGGAGTCAATAATGATATATTCTTTGACATGCCCACCTTCGTCGGACATTCACTGGTTGCTCTGAGCGTCTGCGCCCCTTTGCAAAGAACACCCTTGGGCAAGGCCATGTCGTTCCCTGGCTGGCTGGTGCTCCTGGTGACAGTAAGCATCTTGCCTGACTTTGATGTCCTGATGTTACGCTGGTTTCCGTATTCCCATCCGCTTAGCCACCGTGGCCTCGGTCATTCCCTGCTTTTTGCCCTGGTTGCCGCGTTTTGCATCACCATTTCCTGCTATCTCGCCGGAATTGTCCGGGGCAAGCTCCTTACCCTCATTTTGGTATGGCTGTTGGTGGCTGCGGTCATGGGAAGTCATGGCCTCCTGGATGCCTTGACCGATGGTGGATTAGGGATTGGTCTCTTAAGTCCTTTGAACTGGCGGCGGTATTTCTTCCCCATACGCCCCATCCCCGTTGCCTTGCTCAGCCCCTCCACCATGTTTAACCCTTACATGTTGCACGTTTATACTGTTGAAGTGGCTCTCTTCGGCTTCTTCTGCCTGGCGGCCTGGTTGTCCAGCGCTGATCTTTCAGGCATGCACCTCATTTCGGCTTTTCGATGGCTGGCCGCAGTAGCGCTTTTTATTTTCGGGATCGCCACCTGGATCGCCAGATGTCAATCTGTATGAGAAATAGTCCAAAAGAGAGGCTTGAATCAATTAAACTCGTCGTCCTCATCTGGTCAACAGGGCAGGGTGAGCGGTAGATAGTTAATTTTTATATTCAAATTAGCTCTAAAATCTTTCCCGCTGCACTGATAAGGGTGAAGTTTAACAAGTTCTCAGAAAATCCATTCCATTGATCTTTTTCCCAAGGTGTAACATCGCTATTGAGGTAATCTTTAGAAAGCCTGGCATTACCGAGCTTCGCCAGAAACTCTGGGATTACTCCCCCCAAGATGCACTTAATCCTTGCTACAATTACCCAGAGCAGGTCACTATAAACAACTAAAAAAAGAGACTGTCTAATTTCACATGTTAAAGCGCGTGTACAGGTGGTTTGACCGAAATATCCTGGATCTCGGGAGAGAGATGCGACTGTCGTACCTCCCCCCCCTCATGGTCTATGTGGCCGCCGGGATCTCCGGCCTGACCGCCATTGTGGGCACCTTTTTCGTGAAGGACTATCTCGGCCTGTCAGCCGAGTTCCTCGCCGGGTTGGGTTTCTGGGCCGGCATCCCCTGGGCCCTCAAGATGCCTATGGGCCATTTGGTTGACCTGATCTGGCGGTACAAGTCCGCTTTAGTTTGGCTGGGCGCGACTTTGATTGCCGTCAGTCTCTGCATCATGCTGGGGCTGCTGGCCTATACGGACGCCATGCGCCAGGTCATGTCGGTGGATGCCTGGTTTGTTCTGAGCGTGCTGCTGGCGCCCGTCGGCTATGTCATCCAGGATGTGGTGGCCGACGCCATGACTGTGGAGGCGGTGCCCCGGCTGGATAGTGAAGGCAAGCCTTTCGAAGCGGCCGTCACCCGCCTGATGCACACCACCATGCAGACTCTTGGCCGGGTGGCCATTGTGGGCGGGGGCATCATCGTCGCCTTGCTCAATATCTTCATGTTCAGCGGTGTGGAGTTCATGAACGAGGCCGCCAAGGTCCGCATTTATATCAAAATTTACCAACTGGCCCTCCTCATCCCCTTGGTCTCCGTCCTCGGGGTGACCCTCGGGGGACTTCTCAAGATACGGGAGTCACACCGCCTGCGCCGCCTAGGATTCACCTGGAAGCAGGCCTGGGCATCGATACAAGTTCAGGTGGAACGGCCGGCGGTGAACTGGTGGATTTTAGGGGGCAGTTTGGGATTTGTGGTGTTCACCCTCACTCTGGGTCTCGGCAAGTTGCCCTACAACCAGGAGATTATCTTCCTCGGCTCCATGGCCATCGTGCTGTTTCTCATGTCAAAGCTGGTGCAGGCCCTCGAACCCCCGGCACGCCGCGTGCTGGTGGGCACTGCCATCATCATCTTCGTTTACCGCGCCATACCAACACCAGGACCGGGGTCCACCTGGTGGATGATTGATAAGCTTGGTTTTGACCAACAGTTTCTCTCGGTGCTCTCTCTGATCAGCAGCAGCCTGGCGCTGGCCGGCATGTTTATCTTTCGCCGTTTCATGGCAGAGCGCTCCATCGCCTATGTCATCGCCTTCCTCACCATCGCCACCACCTTATTGAGCCTGCCCATCGTCGGCCTGTACTATGGGCTACATCATTGGACCGCGGCCCATACCCATGGCATCGTCGATGCCCGGTTCATTGCCCTGGTGGATACCGCGCTGGAATCCCCTCTGGGACAGGTCGCCATGATCCCCATGCTGGCCTGGATTGCCAATTCGGCGCCGTCCAACCTCAAGGCCACGTTTTTCGCGGTCATGGCCTCCTTCACCAATTTGGCCCTCTCCCTGAGCCAACTCGGCACCAAGTATCTTAATCAGATTTTCATTGTTACCCGGGAAGTGCAGGATCGAGCCACCGGCGTGATTACCGTGCCGGCGGATTACAGCGAGCTCGGGGTGCTGCTCATCACGGTCAGCGTCATCGGCTTGGCGCTGCCCATGGCCGCCATTCTCCTGGTCAGAAGTCTCGGCTTACGAAGCGCGTAGCCCTTTGCCTCATCAGGATAGTCCCTTTTGGGCCACTCTGTCCAAGTCCAATCCAATATGCAAGGGCTCCAAGCACGACTCAGCTCATCCCTGCAGTTTTTTAGAGAACTAATACTACTCAAAGCCTAAAATTAAATCACCGGAAAATGGAGAACCACCCTCCTAGCGGTTCAGGCGCCGCTGCTCAATTAATCTATTTCCTGGTCTGAGTAATAATTGCAAAGTTGGTACGGGATATTGCCGGAGCAAAAGTGGAGCAGGTTTTTAACGCTTGGCTGAACCCTTAGGGGAATGGCTTTCTCAAAGGTTGATATTTTGATAAATTTGTTAAAACAAATTTCCCGTGAATGCCGATACAAAGCTTACTGTAGTGCACCAACTTAATTCAGGAAAGGGCTCTTCATGACGGAACCACAAATACTTTATCAAAGAGATCGGGTGGCGGCGGTTCAAGGAGGTTTTATTCGCCGGGTTTACAATTGGATGGGGTTAGGTCTGGCAGTTACTGCGCTTGTGGCCCTCTACACCGCCTCCAATCATGCCCTCTTAGCATTTATCTTTGGAAACTCCCTGTTGTTCTTTGGTCTGATTATCGGCCAATTGGCTGTGGTTATCATGCTGAGCGCCGGCATCAACCGCCTCCAGGCTTCCACGGCGACCTTACTGTTCTTTCTCTACTCAGCCCTCACCGGTCTGACGCTGTCGGTAATCTTCCTGGCTTATACCCGAGCTTCCATTGCCAGCACCTTTTTTGTTACCGCCGGGACCTTCGGGATTATGAGTGTATATGGTTATACAACCCAGAGGGACCTGACCAACTGGGGAAGCTTCCTCTTCATGGGCTTGATCGGCATCATCCTGGCGTCGGTGGTAAATATCTTTTTACACAATGAAACTGTTTACTGGGTAGTAACCTATGCCGGCATTCTTATCTTTGTGGGGCTGACTGCCTATGACACGCAAAAACTGAAAGAAATGGCAATGGCAGGTTTTGCGAATGAAGAACTGGAGCGGAAAAGCGCGGTATTGGGCGCTTTAAGACTATATTTGGATTTTATCAACCTCTTCCTGATGCTACTGAGGGTATTGGGGGACCGTCGGTAAAAACGAACTTGCTCCTTGAAGGGCTCGGCTTGCACCGAGGCGAGAAAGCGAGTTCAGGTCCTGATCCCTTACCTCCCCCGTGAGAAATCCCTCGCTTTTATGGGGGGGAGGTATCAGGTTACCTACTTCGTTGTAATAACCAGGCCACCCAGGTGAAGCTTAGGTCAGGAGGAAGTTCGGGGTGCCAGAAATCGTTGACTCGTCGTTGATTGAGGGACCACCCCAGCTTCCGGTAGTTATCCCGTAACAGAAACTCCTGGTTGTCCCGGAAGCCTGAGAGGATGAGGGAGCCCCCAGGAGCGGCTAAGCGGTCAAGCTCCGGCCCCTTGTCCAGTTGCACTTCCCAGGGAAGGTTAGCCACCACCAGGTCGAAACGGACCTTGACACACTCGGTGGAGCCCTGGACAGTCCTGAGCGAACCGGCCAGCACATTGTCCCGGGCGTTCTCCCGGGTGACCGCCGCCGCCCGCCGAGCTATATCCAAGCTCACCACCAGAGGAACTCCCAGGGCTGCCGCGGCCAGGCCCAGGACGCCGGCGCCGCAGCCCACATCAACCAGGCGGTGGACCGAGCCCGCCGCCAGAGCCTCTTTGAGCAGGTCCAGACAAAGGCGGGTGGTGGGGTGGGTGGGCGGAAAGGCTTCGCCCAGATTTATCCTCAGGCTAGGTGGAGGAGTCCCGGACTGCTGAGCCTCTTTGAGCGTTACGAGCACAAGGTCAGAGGACACACGGTGAAACATGGGCACCGCACCCTATCTCGTTTGAATTCAGAACCTTCCTGAGACTAACAGGCCCACTAGGGGCGCCACATCATGTTTGGTTCTATACAGCTCATCCCCGTCCCGGTCATCCACATAGAGCTTGTTCAAAAAGGATGCTCCTCCGTAGAGGTCTATCTTCAAAGCCGGGAAGGGCTGGTACGCCAGGCGCACAAAAACCGGGATAGAATTGTATTCCCCAATGCCATTCGGGATGGGGCCGTTATAATCGAGACGAAACCGGTATGAGCGATAGGCCCCGCCGATACCGACTTCCCACTGCGGATTCAGTCGGTAAGACAGTTCCAGGCCCGCGGGGCCGGCCGGGCCGGTGCGGAAGGGGTTGGTGAGCCGGAACCGGTCGCTGAGCTTCAGTTTTATGGCAGGAAAAGGGAAAACCCTGACCTCTTTGAGGTTGTAATACCCGGCTAGGCCAATACCGAGGACAACTTTCGGACCAAAGGCGTAAGTTACTACCCCGGCGCCACCATAAACCAGGGCGTCGCCAAACCTGGCGCCGAACTCACCTGAAAATTGGGTTGCGGGGATGACGATGACCTTCCATTTTTCGTCAAAAGAATAAAATATAGGGATACTGAACCCCAGGCGCTGCACTTCCTTCCAGGGACGCGGTACGAAAAAGCCGGTCAGCCCGGAAAAGTCGTAGTCATCAAATTCATAAATGAAGTTGAGCCCGACCCCCAGCTTTTGGTTGATCTGTTTCATGACGTCGGCAGAAAAATAGAGGCTGAACACCCTGAGGGTGCCGCCGCCATCCACGTCGGCCGAAAACCGGTAAATCGGCGCCACGGCAAAGGAGAACCTGAGGACTCGAGAGGGCTCGGGATAGCCACCCACTTTGGCGGAGAGAAAGGCAGGGCAGGCCAGGGTCAAGACCACCCAAACAGCCAGGATAACAGGGAGTTGAGATCTTTTTGAAAAGGTGAAGATCCTGCCGGGCTGGTTGAGAGGTTGCAATTCCCGGCTGGCCCTGGGCTGGACGGAGGACACGGCGCTCCGGGAAGGAGTCTTTTTTCTAACGTGGATCATAAACACTATTTTCCTTTTCTCTGGCAATCAAGCCATTGTCTTACCAGATCAAGAATTACGGCAAACACGAAGACTCCGATACCCTTTTTAACATCTCGGGGCGCTGGTGGGAAGGTCTTGCGGGGTTTTGTTAGAAATATCCACACAAAGATATTAGGCCGGGGAGAACATCAACTGGGTGGCCTGCATGCTGGGGCACCAGAGCCCGGTGATGACCCTGGAAAAGTATAACAGCTTCGTGCCGAATCTGACCCGTGAGGACGGCAAGGCGGTCTTGCAGGCAGGAGAAAAAGCGAAACGTTTCGCTATGGTTTGAAAAAAGATGGAGAAATATCAGTAAGTTAAATGCAAAATTGGTAGTCCCAACGGGACTCGAACCCGTGTCTCTGCCTTGAGAGGGCAGTATCCTAGGCCACTAGACGATGGGACCCTAAAAAAATTTATCTGAGTTGCCGAACCCTGTCAATGGGGTAAGAGTGGCCCGAGGGATTTTAGCACCGCTTTCCTTTTCTTTCCCCAGGCGTATTGGAACCCTGCCGCAGTGCCGCCCAGGCCTCCAGCCGGGCCAAATCCTCCGGTTGATTGAGGTTGAGGAAGCTGGCTCCCTCGGCATCGAAAGTTTTCCACATCTCGGGCCCCCAGACCTGGGGTCGGAGACGCTCCAGAAAAGCAATGAAACTCCGATCCTTTTGGAGAAATTCCTGAACGCGAGACAGAAGCCGCACCGCATACAACCCTGGGAAGGGCTCTAATCCTCGCTCCGACCGGCAAACCAAGGCCGGGCGGGAAATCTTCCCGGCAGCGCCGGCCAGGGCCGCGGCCAGGTCGTGAGTAAGAAAGGGAGCATCCGCCGAGGCCAGCAGCACCCAGGGAGTGCGGGCATAGAACAGGGCCGTGGCCAGGCCGCCCACCGGTCCCTGAAAGGGCACCAGGTCGGTGACCAGGGGGAGGCCCAGGGACACATGCGACTGGGGGTGGTTGGTAACCAGCCAGAGGTCTATCACCACTGGCATCAGGGCCTCGGCCACCCAGTGGGCCAGGGGCTTGTCGCCCAGTTTCAGGGTCACTTTGTCCTGTCCCAGGCGGCGGCTTGAACCTCCGGCCAGGATGGCCCCGGTGACGCCCGGAGAGCGGGTGGCGGCATCAGTCTCGGCTGAGGTAGTCATAAAGCCAGCGGCCCAACTCTTCAACCTGATGAGGCAGAAAGACCGGCAGCGGGGTGTCCACCGGCCTCTCACTGACCAGGGCGATGAGGTGCGGGTAAGCGGGCGTCTCCTCCCCGGTTCCCGGCTCCAGAAGCGCCACTTTGGGGAGGGGCCCGGTTTTATAGCCCTCCACCAGGACCAGGTCGGCCTTAACCGCCAGGTCTGCCAGGACCTGTTCCAGGGGCGGCTCTCCGGAAAAACTGTGGGTAATTTGTAACAGCCCCGGGGCGGCTAAGGCCACAGTCTGGGCTCCGGCCTGACGGTAGCGCCAGGTATCCTTGCCCTGCTCCCCGAGGTCCAGGTCAGGGTGATGGCTGTGCTTGAGCACGGCCACCCGGAGGCCCTGGGCCTCCAGCCTGGGGAGCAGGCGGCAAATGAGCTCGGTCTTGCCGGAGTTGGACAAACCCACGAAAGCAACGGCTTTGGGCGAAGCAGGGGCATTATCAGGCTGAGTTGCGGTGGGCTCAGGAGATGAGGTCATTCTGCAGGGGGGACTTTTACCAGGATCTTTTCCATTTTCAGGTGCCGGTTGAGAAATACGGCGCAGCGCTCACAGGGGCCGTTGCACAGAGTTTCCTTGTACTCCCGCACTTCGTAACAGGGCCGCCAGGGCAGTTGGAAGGCCGGGCACTTTTCCTTGTCCTGGCAGTCGAAGATGTTCCAACAAGGGGCCAGCACCATGAGGTTGCGCAGGCAAGCCAGGGTAAAGCCCCGCTGGTGGATGAGATGATTGATTTGCTGAATCTGTTTAACGTCAAAGGGTGAGTAGAGGCGGTTATTGGTATTCTTTTCCCGCACGGGTTTGATGAATCCCTCTTTCTCGTATTCCCGGATGCGTTTCTGGGAGAGATTCACCACACGGGAGACGTCATTGATGAGGTAGAGATCTCGCAGGCGGACCTGCTTGTTTTTTCCTCGGGGCATTGTCTGTTCTAAAAGAAAAAAGGTTTAAACATACACTACCCAAAACAACCTAAAATTTCAAGCAAAAAGACTATCCTAACCAGCGACTTTGATCTTGGTTAACACCAGTGATGAGGGCTTTTCCTGTTGACCGAAACCACAAGCGAAGTGTTGCCGCGGGGGCAGGGAAGACGAGGGGGGTTTAGGACTCAGGTTCCGGTTCTTGGCTCAGCTCTTTCCACCTCTCTCGCACCCGGGCCAGGCGCTCCTCTTGTTCCGGACCCGGCCAACAGGTCTTCACCAGGCCTGCCACCCAGTCCTGCACTTCTTTTTGCTCGGGGGGCTCCAGGTCAGCCAAGGTGCTTTCCCGCCGCCGGGGTCGGGACACCTTCTTGAGGAGAGCCACTTTTTCCTGATCTTCCAACCCCTTGGTTTTGAGAATGGATTTTAGGAGGTTGGCGGCTACCTCTGCTGGCAGATCCCCATTTTCCCCCAAGGCCAGGTTGATCATTTCCTGCACCCCCACCTGGTAGCGCCGGAACAGGTGTAAGTTGGGGGAGCGCCGGCTGTAAAGGCGAATGGACTCCTCCCCCACCACGGTGACCACCTTGGCCAGGAAGGTGCGGGCCAAAAATTCCCGGCCGCCGGTGTAAGCCGCCCTTCTCCCCCAGTAATAAGGGTTGACGATGTTCACCGCGCCCCAGGCCCAGCGGGCCGCCCGGTACATGTGGTGCCGCTTCAGGAACTGGTGGACCGGATGGTTTTTGACCTTCTGGTAGGTGTCGTGGAGGAGCATGACCGTGGACAGTTCCATGTCCCTCAGGGGGCGGAAGGGGACGGTCTCCAGCCAGGCGGTGAGGCGCACTCCAACCCGGCGGTACAGGGCCACCAGATCGGCCAGAGAGGCCTTCAGTTCCGGCCGCTCTTCTTCCGGGTAGTAAATCCGGGCGATTTCCGCCACCAGGGTCTGGGAGAGCTCGTTGATTTCCCGGAAGCTGAACCTGGTATCCGGCCACAGTTTATAGAGATATCGACGGCGGTATTCCCTCAGGAGACGCAGGGCCTCCTGATCCTGAGGCTGGGGATCGGGCAGACGGATCTCCAGGTCTTCAAGCCTGGCCTCCTCCTGGTTCAGGGCAGCACTGAGACGCTTCAGAGTCAAATAACGCACCAGGAGCAGGGAGGAACCCCAGAGGGCGGCCATCCCCAAAAGGACCCAGACCCACCAATAATCACGAAAGAAATGCAGGATTGACGTTATCATGGACCGTGGTCGTTAGTTTTTTTGTGGGGGGAGGGCCAGGGAGCGCGGCTCCCTCCCCTCCCCCCACACCCCCCTCCCAACCCGCAGAGGGGCTGGCAAGGCGGGGCTTCACCCCGACTTACCAGCATGCTTCTGTTCCCTTAAGGGGTTGGGGGAGGGGGCAGGGGTCTTTGACCCCTGGCCCCCTCTCCCGGTTCCTCTCGGCAAGAAATGCACGGCCGGGCGCCCGGTGGCCGGGTGGGGCTCCACCAGGACCGGAGTTTCATACACCGTCTCCAGCACCTCCGGCCGGCAGGCGGCAAAGGTGTGGTCATCCCGGTAAATGCCTTGATCTTTTAAAAAAATCAGGCGCTCACAGTACTGGGTGGCCAGGTTGACGTCGTGCATCACGGCCAGGACGGTGAGGCCCCGGGTGCGGTTGAGGTCCGTCAGCAGATCGAAGACCTCGAGTTTGCGGCGCACATCCAGGGAGGAGGTGGCTTCATCCAAAAAGAGAATGGGGGTGTCTTGGGCCAGGGCTCGGGCCAGGACCACCAACTGGCGTTCGCCGCCGGACACCTGGGTAATGAGGCGGGAGGCCAGTTCCGTGGTTTGGGTTTCGGCCATGGCCTGGTGCACCGCGTCCAGGTCCGCCGGGGAATCACCTTGAAAGCGCTGGCGGTAAGGGTAGCGCCCCATGAGCACTACCTCCAAGCAGGTGAAGGGGAAGCTGACCCAGGTAAACTGGGGCACCACGGCCACCTGGCGGGCCAGGGCCCGGGGACGCCAGGCCTCTAAAGAGGTGCCGTTATACCACACCTCTCCGGAGCGTAACGGCACCAGACCCGTCAGGGCGTTCAGTAGGGTGCTCTTGCCGGAGCCGTTGGGACCGAGGAGGCCCACAAATTCTCCGGTGGCCACCTGGAAGTTCAGGTTTTCCAGGATGACCCGGTCGCCATAGGCCACGGTGAGGTTTTCGACGCGAATCATAGGAATTGGTTAGTAATGATTGACTAGTTTTTACTGGTAATAATTCAAAAGTTGTTTTTTGAAATGCCTTTAGAGAATAATAATTAATACCCCGTAGTTCGTGAAATAAACAGCCACATAAATGGAAATGATATAATTCCAACAACTGTTATTGATAAA
Source organism: uncultured delta proteobacterium (assembly GCA_963709285.1). Classification (GTDB taxonomy): domain Bacteria; phylum Desulfobacterota; class Desulfobaccia; order Desulfobaccales; family 0-14-0-80-60-11; genus JBGSLA01. Next base: position 35,050 of record CAVPVR010000002.1, read on the forward strand.
CATGTCCAGGGATATTTTTTCCAATAATCATGATACTTATCAAAAATATCTAATAATTTTGGCGGTGATTCCCTTGCTATAATATTTCTAGCTGTAGTCACAATTATTGCAATTAAAAAGATTAAACCAATAGGAACAAAAAAAGCATGTAAAAGGCCAATCGTAAAAATGTATATAAAACGTTTCCATAGAGGACCTTGTTCAAAAGTTTCTCTACTCTCACGAATTTCATCAAAACATAATTTCAATGCGCAATAATTACCAAGAATAAAACTGAGAATAAAGCCAATGACAAATGTTAATTCCCCAATATATTTTATCATGGCAAAATTCCCCAAAAATTAATAATAATTACAGTAATAAGATCTTTGAGGCTTGATTGCTGTAATCTTACACTATACCAGTGTCTGGCCTTTAGTAACTTTCAAGAGATAGCAGAAAAAGGGACCCCCCAGGAGGGCGGTGATAATTCCCACCGGCAGTTCCTGGCCATAAGGCAGGATGACCCGGGCCAGAGTGTCGGCGGCTATGAGGAGCACGGCCCCGGCCAGGCCTGCGACTGGCAGAAGGCGCCGGTGGTCAGGCCCCACCAACAGGCGCGCTACATGGGGAACAATGAGGCCCACGAAACCAATGATGCCGGACACCGCTACCGCGCCGGCGGTGATGAGGGAAGCGGCTAAAAGCAGGGTGAGGCGCACCCGGCTCACTGCCAGGCCCAGTTGCTGGGCCGGGGCGTCCCCCAGGGTGAGGAGGTTAAGTTCCCGGGAATAGAGCAAGAGAACGAGGCTGCCCACCAGAATATAGGGAAAGGCAAAGAACACGTGGGACCAGCCCCGGGCCGACAGGCTCCCCATGATCCAGAAAACGATGGTTGAGAGGCTGTCGGCGTAAAGGAACTTCACCAGACTGATAAGGGACGAGAGGAAAGCGCTGACAATGACCCCGGCCAGGATCAGGGTGCCGTGCTGGATGCCCCCGGCCATGGCCCCTAGGGCCAAGACCAGGACCAGGGCCGCCACTGCGCCCAGGAGGGCCATCAGGGGCACCAGACCCAGGGACCCTAGAAGCACCCCGCTCAAACCCAGACTCAAGGCCAGAGAGGCCCCGAAGGCCGCGCCCGCGGCCACCCCCAGGGTAAAGGGTTCGGCCAGGGGGTTCAGCAGGATGCCTTGAAAGGCCGCACCCGCCAGGCTGAGCCCCAGCCCCACCAGGCCGGCGAGGACAATGCGGGCTATCCTAATATGGAAAATTACCGCCAGGGCCGTGGCTTCGGCCGGGTTCAGGGTATCCCCTGCGGCCCAACGCTTTACCAGGCTGAACAGGTGGCCATAACTCAACTTATAGGGCCCCACCCCGGCGGCATAGACCGCCATAATCACCAGGAGCACGGTAAGTCCGGCCAAGAGAAGAGGATAGCTCCAGCCCCGGAGCAGCCAGGGCTGCAGGGTATGACTCTCACCGTGCGGTAAATTTTCACTCATGATCACCCAAGGTTTTCCCTTCCGGGGCAAGGGAATATCTGCCAGGGAAGGCACCTTCCCTGGACTTTTGACCATATCATATTGAAATGCCGTGAGGAAATACGGAAAAGCGCAGTTAGGCCCTGACCACCGCCAGGGATCGGCCTTTTCCCATTCCCAGCCGGCGGGCTGCATTTCCCTGGGCGCAGGCAATTTCCAGATACCCGTGGCTCCCCACCAGGGCCAGAAACTCCTTGGGGGCGGCATCGCCATAGGTGCGGGTCAGGCCCTTCAAGGTCAGACTGCCCAGGATTACCGCGTAGGTCTCCTCTCCCAGCCAAGCCATGAGGTCGCTTCCCCTGATGTTACTCACCAGGTTGCCGAAGCCATCCACATAGACAATCTCGCCCCGAACAGCCTCGGGGGTGTAGATGGATTGCGGCCAGGGAAGGGCTACGGGGTCGGAGAGCGGAGAACCGAAGGCGTCCAGGGGCGTGCCGTGGGAAAGGTACGCGGCCACGGGGGCGAAGATATCCCGGCCGTGAAAGGTGGAGGATACGGATTCCCGAAAATAATGGGGATTTTCCAGAGAAACGATGTCCGGGGCGCCGCTCTCCAGGAAAACCAGGTGAAAGAGGCCGTTGTCCGGGCCCACCCAGAACTGCCCCCGGGCTCTGGCAACCAAGGCCCGGCGCTGAGTGCCTACCCCCGGGTCCACCACCGCCAGGTGAATGGTCCTGGGTGGGAAATAGGGCGCGGCCCCAGCCAAGAGAAAGGCGCCGGCGACAATGTCCTGAGGCGGCACCTCATGGGTCAGGTCCACCAGGATGGCCTCAGGTTGTATGGACAATATCACCCCTTTCATGGCCGCCACATAGGGGTCGCGGGTGCCGAAATCACTAAGCAGCGTAATAATGGGCCGTGTGGTCATTTTGGTTAAGAGAAGGTTTTGGTAGAGAGTTTTTGAGGGAGGGACTAAAGGCCCTGGTCCTCCCCCCGCAAATATAGTTATAACCCCTTCCTTTCAAACCAGTAAAACAGCCCCAGGGTGCCCAGAATCACCACCGGAATGACAACCCAAGGGTTCACCCCCAGGACCTGGGGCAGGGTAAGTTTGCCCAGGTTGCCCCAGGTGAGGAGCGTCTGTTTCATGAGGGGGTAGGCTTCAGCATACAGGGCGGCACCGACAATCATTCCTATAATACCCCACAGCGTTCCCCAGCGTCCCTCACCCACCGCGCCCACGGCAGTGCCGGGGCAGAAGCCGAACAGGCCCCAGCCCATGCCGAAGATGAGCCCGCCGCTAATGTTGCCCCCCAGAACCGTGGCTTTGATGGAGAGCTTGACCAGGCCCAGATCATGGAGGAAATAGACGCCCACCATGGCCACCAGGATGCTGGACATCATGAACTTGACAATGGTCATGTCCAGGAGGCGCAGAGCGCCAAGTTGCTTATCGTAGCGCAGCACCTGGCCTCTCTGCAGGAGAAAACCGAACAGGATGCCGGTGATGAAGCCATAGAGCAGAACTGTCATGGTCATTTCCCCCTGCCATACAGGAGACGGGCTATCACCATACCGCCCAGAAAAAAACAAATCAAGGCCACAAAACCGCTGACCGATAGCTGGAGCAGACCGCTCAGCCCATGGCCGCTGGGTCAGCCGCCGGCCAGACGCGCCCCGAACATGGCCACAGTGCCGCCCGCCAAGGCCACCACACCTCGGGTCCCCTGGTTGGGGCCGAAGCGCCCCTCCCACATGGGGGGCACGGCCTCCCAGCGGAAGTCATCAAAAAGTTTGGCTGACACGCAGGCGCCCAGTAAAATGCCCAGCACGAACATCCACTGCCAATCCACCTGCGGCAGGGTTTTGACGAAATAGGGCATGCTGGCCACCCGCTCGGGGGTCACCAGGCTCTCCAGCATGCCGGCGGTGCGGACAAAGCTGGTGGAGGCCCCGAAAAACTTGCCACTCAGCCACACGGAGAACACCATGAGCAGGCCGGTCAGGGCTCCGGCCAGGTAAGGGTTCCAGCCTTTTTTAGAGTTCCCGGACATGATTTCTCCTTATTTTTTGTGAGGAACGGCGCGCCCGGCTCGACGTAACTCTTTCCTTATTTAATATAACCAGGGATTCTGGGAGCGCCTGGGTGCCTTACCTAATTCTGCGCCAGGCAGGGAGGGCAGGCAAGGCCCACGCAGCCAAAACCAGCAGGTAGTATTTTCCTGGAAAACCTGCCCTGCCTGACCGTGGGAACCCCCTGGTCACGTCAGATAGTCTCAGCTGCCAGAAGGGCCTTAATTTCCTCCTGGATGCGCTCCACGGGCAGCGCCCCGGCGAAGCGGCCCCGGCCGTTCAGGTAGACCAGAGGCGGAGGATAGGTGAGGGAACACAAGAGCTTGGTTTGGGGTAGCTCCGGCCCCCGGGGGTCCTGGAGAACATTGATGTACTCCACCCGGACCTTTCCCGGAAATTCTTTTTCCAGGGTCAGGGCCAAGGCCTGGGTTTGCATTTCCACACTGATTTTTTCAAAGGCATCGCGGGGTTGGTGCGTATGGCTGTGCCCAGGCCCATGGTCGTGGCCGTGATGATGGTCGCAGCCGCAGTCACAACCCCCGCGGCGGGCCACAGGAGCGTCATAGATGACAATTTCCACCAAATTAGTTGAACGCATATATCCTCCTGGGGGCAAGAAGAAAGGCGCACTCCTTGCCCTAAATATCCTCGCTTGGTGAAATTTTCGCGCTAGTGGCTCAGTAACCCAAGTATTTTTGCACAAAAGATGGTTAAGGGAAGGTTTAGTTTTTTCAAATAACGTATAATAATTGGTTGAGAAGGAGGCCGTTATGGAGCTCAACATTCTCCAGGCCATTGAACTGGCCATTGCCCATGAGCTGGAGGCCCGCCGCAGTTACCTGGCCCTGGCCGACGAAGCCGACGACCCAGAGCTCAGACACCTGTTACAAGAGATCGCCCAGGAGGAAGCGGGCCACGAGGCCAGTCTCAGGAGCCGGTTGCGTCTTTACGAACAAAGGATTTTACTGCGGGATACCCTGAGCCGCTACGTCAGCCCGGCCATGACCGAGGAGATTTTGAAAAACCCGGAGACTCTCCAGTTAGGCGGCCAGCGGCGCCATGTGTCGGTGCTCTTCGCCGATATCAAGGGCTTCACCTCGCTCTCCGAGAAGATGGACCCCGCCGAAGTGGTGGAAATGCTCAATCACTATTTCACCCAGATGGTGGACCTGGTCTTTGAACACCAGGGCACCCTGGACAAGTTTCTGGGGGACGGCCTTATGGCCTTCTTTGGGGCGCCCCTCGAAGTGCCCCAGGCTGCCAGCCAGGCCGTGGCCTGCGCCATCGCCATGCAACAACGCCTCCACGCCCTGAAACAGGAGGGGGTTACCCCCATTCAGGGTCTGTGGGTGGGCGTCAACACCGGGGAGGCCATCGTCGGCAATATCGGCTCGGCCAGACGCATGGACTTTACTATCATCGGGGATGTGGTGAACGTGGCCGCCCGCCTCCTGGAGGTGGGTCGGGAGCAGGAAGCCTCCATCGTTATTGGGGAATCCACCTACCGGGAGGTGGAAGGCAATTTCACTCTGAACCCCGGGCCCTCCGTGGTTCTCAGGGGCCGCCAGGAGACCACCGTGAGTTACCTGGTGGAGTTCCCTCTCACCCCCTGACCCCCTATTTTTTCGGAACAGATATTTGTGAAAAATTTCTGTTGACATTGGTTTTAATTTTTATTAAGTTTAGGTCTTGGGAATATGTGAATAAATTCACTTGCATTTCCACGACGTTACGGCTAGCCGGCAAATACTTAGTCCTCCAGGAGGAAGATAGATGGCTCTGGTAAATCCACACGGTAAAGAAAAGAAATTAAAGCCTTTGCTGCTTTCCCCGGCCGAGGTGGCCGAAGAAAAGAAGCGGGTCAAGGATCTGACTGCAGTTGTCATGACGTCCCGGGAAACGGCCGACCTCATCATGCTGGCCATCGGCGGCTTCACCCCCCTGGACGGCTTCATGGGCTCCAAGGACTGGAAGGGGGTCTGTGACAACTATCAGTTGGCGGACGGCACCTTCTGGCCCATCCCCATCACCTTCTCCACCACCAAGGGCAAAGCCGACTCCATCAAGGAGGGTCAGGAAGTGCTGCTGGTGGACGAAGAGACGGAAGAGCGGATGGGGACCATGGTGGTCACCGAAAAGTACACCATTGACAAGGTGCATGAGTGCAAGCAGATCTTCAGGACCGATGACATGGAGCACCCGGGGGTGCGCATGGTCATGGGTCAGGCCGAGGTCAACCTGGCGGGCACCGTCAAGGTCTGGAGCGAAGGCCCCTTTCCCAAGGCGTACCCTGGCCTTTATATGCGGCCGGCGGAGACCCGGCGGCTGTTTGAGGAAAAGGGCTGGAACACCATCGCCGCCCTGCAGCTCAGAAACCCCATGCACCGCTCCCACGAGTATTTGGCCAAGATCGCCATCGAAGTCTGCGACGGCGGTGCTGATCCACCAGCTCCTGGGGAAACTGAAACCTGGCGACATTCCTGCCGAGGTGCGCACCGATGCCATTAATGTCCTGATGGAACACTATTTTGTTAAGGACACCGTGGTCCAGGCTGGTTACCCTCTGGATATGCGGTATGCCGGACCCCGGGAAGCGCTGTTGCACGCGGTCTTCCGTCAGAACTTCGGGTGCAGCCACCTCATCGTCGGCCGTGACCATGCCGGTGTGGGTGAGTACTACGGCCCCTTCGACGCCCAGCATATCTTCCTGGAAATCCCCAAGAATTCCCTGGAACTCAAACCCTTGAACATCGACTGGACCTTCTATTGCCATAAGTGTGACGGCATGGCCTCCATGCGTACCTGCCCCCATGGCAAGGATGACCGGCTCATCCTGAGCGGCACCATGCTGCGGAAGATGCTGTCCGAAGGTCTGGATGTACCTGACCACTTCAGCCGTGATGAAGTCCTGAAAGTCCTCCGGAAATATTATGAAGGTCTGACCGAGAAAGTGGAGGTCAAGGTCCACGGTTTTGCCACCGGGGATCTCCCGGGCAAAAAGTAGGGAATTGCCGCCCCTGGCGGATGGCTATATATTCACCTGGGAGCGGCGCTTGGCGCCCTCCCGGCCCTGAGAAAAAAAATATCAGTAACCTTTATTTCAGGAGGTTGGAAACATGCCCAGTTTTGTAATTTCGGAGAAATGTGACGGCTGCAAAGCCCTGGACAGGACCGCCTGCCAGTACATCTGCCCCAATGACCTGATGGTCCTGGACCATGAAAAGATGAAAGCCTTCAACCAGGAGCCGGAGCAGTGCTGGGAGTGCTACAACTGTGTAAAGATCTGCCCCGTGCAGGCCGTTGAGGTCCGCCACTATGCGGACATTATGCCGCTCGGCTCCAGCACCATCCCGCTCCGTGGCACAGACAACATCATGTGGACCATCAAGTTCCGGAACCAGAAGACCATCAAGCGCTTCAAGTTCCCCACCCGCACCACCCCGGAAGGCTCCATTGATGCCTTCAAAGGCAAAACCCTGCCCAGCGATTTGGCTGACCTCAAGAAACCTGGTTTCTATACTGCCCCGGCCCGGGACAAGTAAGCCGGTTTGACCGCGAAATTTTAAGGAGGATCTGAATAATGGAAAAAGAATTCTGTAAGTGGTCGTTCTGTGAAAAACCGCCGGTCGAGACCGTCGAGACCGATCTCCTCCTCGTAGGCGGCGGCATGGCTTGCTGCGGCGCCGCGGTGGAGGCAGCCGCTTGGGCCAAGGCAACCGGTCTTAAGGTCACCATGGTGGACAAAGCGGCGGTGGACCGTTCCGGCGCGGTGGCCATGGGTCTGTCGGCCATTAACACCTACGTCGGCAAAGAAAACCCGGTGGATGACTACGTTAAGTACGTGCGCACCGACCTCATGGGCATCATCCGGGAAGACCTGGTGCACTCCCTGGGCTGCCACGTGGACATCTCCGTGCATGACTTTGAAGAGTGGGGCCTCCCCATCTGGAAAAAGGACAAAGAAGGCCACACCGTGGACGGCCAGGTGGCCAAAGACGAAGAGCTGCCTCTCCTGAAAGACGGGGGCCAATGCTGCCGTTCCGGCCGTTGGCAGTGCATGATTAATGGTGAGTCCTACAAGGTCATCGTCGGCGAGGCCGCCAAAAACGCCCTCGGAACCGATAACATTTACGAGCGCGTCTTCATCGTCAAACTCTTGACCGACAAGAAAGACCCCAACCGGGTGTGCGGCGCCGTCGGCTTCAGCGTCCGTGAGCACAAGGCATACGTCTTCAAGTGCAAAGCCATGATCGTGGCCTGCGGTGGCGTGGTCAACGTCTTCCGGCCTCGGTCCGTGGCGGAAGGCCAGGGCCGCGCCTGGTACCCGGTGTGGAACGCCGGCTCCACCTACGCCATGCCCGCGGAAATCGGCGCCAAGATGGTTCTCATGGAGAACCGTTTCGTCCCGGCCCGGTTTAAGGACGGTTACGGCCCCGTAGGCGCCTGGTTCTTGTTCTTCAAGGCCAAGGCCACCAACGCTTACAACGAAGATTACATGGAAAAGAACTGGGATCGGGTCAAAAAGGAATATCCCGGCTACGCCGATTCCCCCGGCACCTGCCTTCGGAACCATGCCGCCATGATCGAGATGCGGGACGGCAAAGGCCCCATCATGATGCACACCGACAAGGCCATGGCGGAACTGGCCAAGGTTCTCTCCAAAAAAGAGCTCAAGCACCTGGAAGCGGAAGCCTGGGAAGACTTCCTGGACATGTCCATCTCCGCCGCGTGCGCTGTGGGCCTCCATGAACATGGAGCCCGACAAGGTGCCTTCTGAGATCATCCCGTCCGAGCCCTACCTGCTCGGTTCCCACGCCGGCTGCGCCGGTCTCTGGGTTTCCGGTCCCTCTAAGGGCTACCTGGGCGCCCCCGATGACTGGTTCTGGGGCTATGACCGCATGACCACCGTCGAGGGTCTGTTCACCGCCGGTGACGGCGTTGGCGCCTCCGGGCACAAGTTCTCCTCCGGTTCCCACGCTGAGGGCCGCATGGCCGCCAAGGCTGCCTTCGCCTTCATCCTGGATCACAAGGACGACAAGCTCGAGGCCGCTCAGAACATCGACGAGGTCCTGGAACAGATCTACCTGCCCTTCGAGATCTTCGAAAAGCACAAGAACTACACCACCGCGCCGGACATCAACCCCAACTACCTCCGGCCCAAGCATGTTCAGTCCCGCTTGCAGAAGATCATGGACGAGTACGTGGGCGGCATGCGCCACCATGTACATGACCAACGAAAAAATGCTGGAACATCGCGCTGGAGCGCCTCACCATGCTGAAGGAAGACGCCCAGCACATGGCCGCGGGGGACCTCCACGAGCTCATGCGGGCCTGGGAGCAGTACCACCGCATCCTGGCCGGTGAGGCCCACCTGCGCCACATCCTCTTCCGGGAAGAGAGCCGGTACCCTGGTTACTACTACCGCTCCGACTTCCTGAGCATCGATGATAAGAAATGGAGGGTCTTCACCATTTCCCAGTACGACATGAACACCAACGAGTGGAAGTTCGAGACCGTGCCCTATAAGGAACTGGTGAAGTAAAACATAAGCATCCACCCCGGGGCTTCCTCAGGAAGCCCCGGACCTTGCTTGGGGCCGTGGTCTTTGAACCTAACCACGGCCACTTTTTTATCCGGCAAGCTCCTAAAGGAGGACTAAGGTGAGCTCCGACAACGGTACGATTCTGGTTGTCGGGGGAGGCATGAGCGGTCTGACGGCTGCCCTCGAAGCCGCCGAGTCCGGCGCCCAGGTCATCATTACGGAAAGAGAGCCGTATCTGGGCGGCCGGGTCGCTCAACTCCACCGATACTTCCCCAAGCTCTGCCCGCCTACCTGTGGTCTGGAGATTCAATTTCGCCGCATTCGGGAAAACCCCCGGATCACCTTCTACACCATGGCGGAAGTGACCCAGGTCTCCGGCAGCGCTGGCGAGTTTGAGGTGACCGTCCAGGTCAAGCCCCGCTATGTTAATGACCGTTGCGTGGCCTGCGATGCCTGTACGGAAGCCTGCCCGGCCTGGCGGGTGAACGACTTTAACTACGGTTTGGACAAAACCAAAGCGGCCTACATCCCTTTTGACATGGCCTTTCCCCTGAAATACGTCATCGACATGGAGGCCTGCACCGGGGACTGCGGCCAAAAGTGCGCCGAGGCCTGTAAGTACGAGGCTATCGATCTCGGTATGCAGTCCCAGACCCACACCTTCCAGGTGGGATCCATCGTCCTGGCGGGCGGTTGGGAGCTTTATGACGTCTCCAAGGTGGAAACTTTGGGCTCCGGCCAGGTGAACAACGTCATAACCAACATGCAGATGGAACGCCTGGCGGCCGCTAACGGCCCCACCGGCGGCAAGATCCAGCGGCCCAGCGACAGCCAGCCGCCCAAGAAGGTGGCCTTCGTGCAGTGCGCCGGCTCCCGGGACGAGAATCATCTGCCCTACTGTTCCTACATCTGCTGCATGGCCTCTCTGAAGCAGGTCACCTACCTCAAGGAGCAGGACCCCGAGACCGAGGCTACCGTATTTTACATTGACCTCCGCACCCCGGGCCGCTATGAGCAGTTTATGTGGAAAGTGCGGGACGAAGAGGGTATCAACCTCATCCGGGGCAAGGTGGCCAGGTTGGAGCAGCAGCCGGGCACCGACAACGTGGTGGTCACCGTGGAAGACACCGTGGGCGGTCGCAAATTGAAAGAAACCTTTGACCTGGTGGTCCTGGCCGCCGGCATGGTGCCCTCCACCAAGAACAGCCCCTTTCCGTTGCCCCTGTCCTACACCCCGGAGGGCTTCGTCATTCCTGAGCTTCTGCCCGACGGGGTTTTTGCCGTCGCCTCAATGAAAAGCCCTCTGGATGTCATGAAGTCCAACGAAGACGCCACCGGGGCCGCCCTTAAAAGTCTCATCAGCCTGAGCAGGAGGTAGCCATGGAAGAACGGACATACGCGGCGTATTTGTGCAAGGGCTGTGGCATCGGGGAGGTCTTAAATTTCGCCGACCTGAGCAAGGTGGCGACCCGGGAGGCCAAACTCAAGAATGTCAAGGAGCATGACGTTCTGTGCAGTCCCGAAGGTCTGGAGATGATCAAGCAGGATATCGCCGACGAGGGGGTCAACTGCATCCTCATCGCCGCCTGCTCTCCCCGGGTGAAGTTCGAGGAGTTCGACTTCCCCGGTTGCATCGTAGAGCGGGTCGGCCTCCGGGAACTCGTGGCCTGGACTCAGGATCCCGAAGACAAGGAAACCCAGCCCCTGGCGGAAGACTATATCCGCATGTATGGGGCCAAGATCAAGAAAGCGGAACTCCCCGAGCCCTTCCAGTACGAGGAAGAACTCAGCAAGACCATCCTGGTCATCGGCGGCGGCACGGCTGGCCTCTCTGCGGCCCTCTTTGCCGCCCGGCACGACTACCAGGTGGTCCTGGTGGAAAAAGAAGCGGAACTTGGCGGCTACGGCGCCAAACTGCACCGTTCCACCCCCACCATCTATCCTTATACCCAGCTCCAGGAGCCTCCAGTCCTGGCCAAAATCAAGGAAGTGGAGGCCGAGCCCAACGTCCGGGTGCTCACCCAGACCCAGGTGGTAAAAATGGAAGGCCAGCCCGGTCTTCTGGACGTCACCGTCAACACCAACGGCTCCGAAGAGACCTTTCGCATCGGCACCGTGGTTATGGCTGCCGGCTGGCAGCCTTACGACGCCACCAAACTTGAAAAATTCGGCTACGGCACTTCGCCGGACATCATCACCAGCATTCAGATGGAGGAGATGGCCAAGAGCGGCAAGATCGTGCGCCCCTCGGACGGGAAGGCCCCCGAAGCTGTGGCCTTCATCCTCTGCGCCGGTCAGCGCGACCCGGATCACCTGCCATACTGTTCCGATATTTGCTGCGCCTCGTCCGTGAAGCAAGCCCTCTACGTGCGGCAGGCCAATCCCAATGCCGCAGCCATGATCCTCTATAAGGACATCCGCATTCCAGGTCAACTGGAGCTGTTCTATAAAGAGGCCCAGAGCGACCCGGGACTGATGCTTACCAAGGCCGAAGTCACCGGGGTGGAACCGGCCCCCGGGGCTAAGCTTAAAGTCACAGCCAAGGACACTCTCCTGGGTGAAAACATCGCCCTCGAGGCGGACCTGGTGGTCCTGGCCACCGGCATGGTCCCAGTTACGGCGGACGACCCCGTGCTCCAACTGGAATACCGCCAGGGTCCCGGCCTGCCGGACCTTGAGCTGTTTAACGGCTTTGCCGACTCCAACTTCATCTGTTTTCCTTATGAAACCCGCCGAACCGGCATCTATGCCGCCGGCTGGCGTGCGCCAGCCCATGGGCATGGCCATGGCCATGGATGACGGCGTGGGTGCAGCCCTGAAAGCCATCCAGGCGATAGAGCATAACGCCGTGGGCATGGCGGTCCATCCCCGGGCCTGGGATGAAACCTTCCCGGACCCCATCATGCAGCGCTGCACCCAGTGTAAACGCTGCACCGAGGAATGCCCCTTCGGCGCCATCGATGAAGACGAGAAGGGCACGCCCTTCTTCAAGATCAACCGCTGCCGCCGCTGCGGCACCTGCATGGGGGCCTGCCCGGAGCGCATCGTCAACTTCAAGGACTTTAGCGTGGACATTATGGGTTCCATGCTCAAGGCCCTGGACGTGCCCACCGAGGACGATATGGAAGACGAAGAAGAGGAAGTTCCCCTCCGCCTCCTCGGTTTGGTGTGCGAAAACGACGCCTATCCGGCCCTGGACGCCGCGGCTCTGAACAAGCTGAAACTCAACCCGGCGGTTCGCTTCGTGCCGTTGCGCTGCATGGGTTCCTTCAACCTGGTGTGGGTCTCCGACGCTTTTTCCCGGGGCGTGGACGGCATGCTCCTCCTGGGCTGTAAGTACGGTGACGATTATCAGTGCCACTTCGCCAAGGGCAGCGAGCTCGTGCGCCTACCGGCTCACCAAGTTGTCGGAAACCCTGGACAAGCTGGGTCTGGAAGCAGACCGGGTGCAACAGATTCAAGTGGCCATCTCTGAGTTCGACCAGCTCCCGCAAGTTGTCGAAGATTTCGTGGTGCGGCTCAAAGAGATCGGTCCTAACCCCTTTAAAGGCTTGTAGGAGGTGTGATCCATGGCTGGCGAAACTCTTATTAAACCGGATCTGCAATTCGTCAAGCGGATCGTCGCCGCCGGGGGGGACACCGCCAAGAAGTGTTACCAGTGCGACACCTGCGACGTGGTGTGCAACCTGAGCCCCGACGAAAGACCTTTTCCCCGGAAAGAGATGCTCATGGCCCAGTGGGGTCTGACAGACGTCCTCAAGGACCCGGACATCTGGCTGTGCCACGCGTGCAGCGACTGTACCGTGCATTGCCCCCGGGGGGCCAAGCCCGGGGAGGTGCTGGGGGTCTTGCGGCAGATGTGCATCGAAAAATACGCCTTCCCGTCTATCCTGGCCCGCATGGTGGGGGACATCAAGTTCCTGCCCGTCCTCATCGCCTATGCCCGTGGTGCTTCTCCTGGTGTGGCTGTTTGGCATGGGCTTCCTCGGAATCAAGGTGGCGGGAGGCATGGTCCATAAAGGCATCGCCCTTCCTGAAGGACCGGTGATCTACTCCAAGCTGTTCCCCACCCTGTGGGCCATTGACGCTATCTTTGTACCAGCGTTCTTCTTCGCCGTCGGGGTCCTCGGTCTTGGGGTCATGAGATTCTGGAAGGACCTCAACGAAGCCAACCCCTGGAAGGTGAAGCTCCATGGCAATCTCATCGGCAACCTGGTGGCGGTGGTCCAGGACATCCTGTGGCACAACCGCTTTCGGGAATGTGAAACGACCTTTGGGCGGGCGCTGAACCACCTCTTGCTGGTCTTCGGGTTCATCTTCCTGGCCGTGGTCACTGGCTGGGCCTTTTTAAAAGAGTGGGTCTTACACCAGGATTCTCCGTACTTTTTCTTTTCGCCCATCAAGCTCCTGGCCATGGTGGGCACCGCCGCCTTGCTCTATGGCATCTGGCAGATCTACCAGGCCCGCCAGGAAAATGCGGAGAAAGCCGGTTACGGCACCTACTACGACTGGCAGCTCATCTATCTCATCATGGCCGTGGGCTTCACCGGACTGGGCTCCTGGGTCTTCCGGCTCCTGGGCTCGACCACCCTGGCCTACCCCACCTACTTCGTGCACCTGGTGTCGATCTTTTGTCTCTTCTTTTATGCGCCGTACACCAAGATCGCCCACCTGGTTTACCGCACCGTGGCCATGCTGTATGCCCGCATGGCGGACCGGGGTTTTTAAAACCTGCTGACAAAACTACAAACACAACCGGCCCCCACGGGGGCCGGTTTTTTTATGAAACATTACCTATACCGATTATTCTCTTTGCTCTAAGAGAGAATAATGCTTTTTTAGTGGGGGGAGGGCCAGTGACCACGACCCCAGTAGCACGGGCTTCCAGCCTGTGGGAACCCCCCTCTCCCGGAAGGCGTCCTACCGGCTGAACCGGATGGAGTCCATGATCCTTTGCATCACCGCCCGGTGTTGTGGGAACTGGCTCGGTTCGGAGGCGGCCATGAAGTTGTAATAATAATTCTGTCCGTCATAGCACTGCCAGATAATGCGCTGGAAGCCGCCAGAGCCCTTTTCCGCAGTTTCGATGGTTTCCCAACCGATGACGTTGCCCTGGTTCCGGCGCTTCACCGACAGGTACTTGTTGATGGTCATTTCCTCTCTGGCCTGTTTGTAACCGGCGTCCACCGCGGCTTTGCGGGGAAAGCTCGGGACCATCTGGGTGAAATGGAATTGGAAAGAAGCAGTGGTGCCGGGTTTCATGAACGTCGGTCGGTTACCGGTGGGGTCTCCTCCTTCAAGACGCCAGCCCGCCGGGATGGTGTAGGAAAAAGGCCGCTTGGTGTTCCTGTAGGTCGTATCCGAAGGCAAGCCGGGGCCCCCCACTTTCTCATCCGCCACCCCGTGGGGCGCCTCTCGCCCGGGGCTGGTAGTTTCCTGCTCTGCACCCCGGCGCGCGGCGTCAATGCCCCGCCGGATGGGGCCCCACTGCGCCAGGAGAGCCGGAGGCACGAGGAGCATCACTGTCAACAATCCCGCCAGAATCCACCACCGTGTTGCACTGCCCATAATCTTCCTCCTAGTTTGAAATATGTGGAGAAGTATGCCCAAGAAAGAAGTTCTTAGCCTTAATCGACCCCTCGGCCCCATACTAAAAGTGAAATTTTCTCTTGGCAAGGCTTTATTGGCGGGGTCAGAGTTTTTTCTCACCGGGAAATTTCAGGGTTTTTTGATACAATATGACAAATGACTCAAAATGAAGGAGTTGTCTATGGTTGATCTAAACCTGCAGGCGGTGCGCCCGGTGAAGCTCACCCCCGAGAGCCGCTTTCGTTTTCGCTGCCACCCGGGTGTCTCCTGCTTTACAGCCTGCTGCGGTAAAACTACCCTTATTCTCACCCCCTATGACATCCTGCGCCTGAAGCAGCGCCTGGGGATCACCTCCACCGAATTTCTCGAACGCTATACCCGGCGGGACGTGCACGACAAATCGGGCCTGCCCCTGGTTATTATGGATATGCCCCGTTACGAGGGCATCTGCCCCTTTGTCAGACCCGTGGAGGGCTGCCTGGTTTACACCGACCGCCCCGCCACCTGCCGCTACTATCCGGTGGGTCAGGGCACTCTGGTGACGGAAGAGGGCGTGGATGAGTTCTACTTCCTGGTCACGGAAGAACACTGCAAGGGCTTTGAGGAAGACGCCGAGTGGAACGTGGAGACCTGGAAGAAGGACCAGGGAGCCGACTATTACGACGACATAAACCTGGAGTGGAAGTCCATGATGCTCAGGCGCAGCTCCGTGGGCAAGCCCGACATCGACGACAAGACGGCCAACCTCTTCTACACGGTGATGTATGACCTGGATCAGTTCCGGCGCTTCATCTTTACCACTCGCTTTCTCAACGTCTTCACCGTGGACGAGGACACCCAACAGCGCATCTACGAAGACGACCTGGAACTTCTGAAATTCGGCTACCAGTACCTCAAGATGGCCCTGAAAATCGAAGACACTATCCAACTCCAAAAACCCATGGAGCCAAACCAGGACACCACGTCGGTGTGAGGGGTTGGGATTCTTGAGGGGAGTGCTGGGGAGCATGGCTTCCTTGCACTGGGGCACGGCAAGCCGTGCCCTTACAATTTTCACCTTACCCTTTGACCGGGAGCGCCGGCAACTTGCCTGTGCTACCTCAGCAAGAACCTTGTTTTCCCTGATAACATGGTAAGGAGCAGGGTTAAAGGGCCGCGCCCAGTAACCCCTCCTGCGTTCAAGGAGAAGCTTATGAGCGAGGTAACGGCCGGTCCGGAGGAGATCAAGGCCATCCTCCAGGACTGCAAGGTGGTGGCGGTGGTGGGGCTCTCTCCCAAGCCGGAGCGGCCCAGCTTTCGGGTGGCTCATTATCTCAAGGAGCACGGTTACCGAATTGTCCCGGTGAATCCCGGTCAGAAAGAGATCCTGGGTGAGAAGTGTTACCCCAACCTGAAAGAGATTCCCTTTCCCATTGAAGTGGTGGATATTTTCCGCAATGTGGAGGCCATTCCGGCCATCGTCGACGAAGCCATTACCATAGGGGCCAAGGTGGTGTGGATGCAACAGGGCCTGGTGGAACACGCCTCCGCCCAGAAAGCCAAGGAGGCCGGCCTCCAGGTGGTCATGGACCGCTGCATGAAAGTGGACCACGCACAGCTTTTAGCGTGAGGACGAGATGATTTTTTTGGGAGAGGGGGCCAGGGGTCGCGGACCCCTGCCCCCTCTCCCAAACCCTCTCCCCCAACCCCTTATTTGGGGATTTTAGGGCCGGAAAGTCGGGCCTTGGGCCCGCCTTTCCGGCCCGACTTATGCGGGTTGGGAGGGGGGCTTGGGGGGAGGGCAGGGACCTCAGGTCCCTGGCCCTCCCCCCAAAACTTTTAACAACCCCTCAACTTATGTGGTGCTTGTGCCGAAAAGGCATGAGACTCCATGTTGAGGAGGCCTAGCCGTGGGAATCATCCTGGCCCTGGTCGCCGGCTTGGGCGGCGCTCTGGTGGGGGCCTTTTTAAGCGGCCGCATCATCGCCTATGCCCACTATTTGAATAAACAAAAGCTGGTCCGGGACCGGGAGGCCCGCACCCTGCTCAATCTCTTCCAGGCCCTGCAAGCTGAGCTCGCCGCACTCTGGACGGCTTACGAGGCTCTGGTGGGAGAAGAACTGGAGCGCGCCGACAAGCCTGAGGAACTGGCTTACGCCGGGGTCATCAGCGCCTCCCAGCATTACTTCAGTGTCTATGACAACATGGCGCACCTCCTGGGGACCCTGGAGCCGGACTCCGGCAAGCGGCTCATTGATACCTACGTGAACCTGAAGACCTATTTTGACGAGCTGAATACCTATCAGCGCCTCACGGACAAAACGCGGGAGGTCCGTTTGAGGACCAATGTCAATTTGTATGAGGCCCGGGAACTTCGGCAGGAGCACGAAAACTTTTTCAATTATCTGAAAAAACGGCACTTTCAGTTGAAGGGCCTGGTGCTCGGGACCCTGGAGATGCTCAAGGAATTCATTTCTTTGGGAGAACAAGCCCGCACTTCCGTTACCCTGAAAATTTGATATTTACGCCTCCTCCTTCCCCGTGGTAAGAATGTAAGTAAATTTATTAGGGGGATGGAGGATAGGTGCGTTTCCCTTTTACTGACCCTCTTCCCCCACAAAAACCGTTCACTATGCTCCCATGTTAGCCCGGGTTAAAAGTGGCGCTTTGAAGGGGGTGGACGCCTACATCGTCGAGGTGGAGGTGGACCTGGCCCCGGGGCTCCCGGCCTTCACCACGGTGGGGTTGCCGGAGACCGCGGTGAAGGAGGCCAAGGACCGGGTGCGGGCCGCGCTCAAGAATTCGGGCTATAAGTTTCCGGGCAATCGCATCACCATCAATCTGGCTCCGGCGGACGTGCGCAAAGAGGGGACGGGCTTTGACCTGCCCGTGGCCGTGGGGCTCTTGGCCGCGCAAGGGGTGGTGCCCCCGGAGGGACTGGAGAAGTATTTGCTGTTCGGCGAGCTGTCCCTGGACGGCCGCCTCAAGCCCACCCGGGGGGTGTTGTCCATGGCGTTGGCCACAAGGGAGGCGGGCTTGAGTCTCATCCTTCCGCAAGAAAACGCCCGGGAAGCCGCAGTGGTCCAGGGGTTAGAGCTTTATGCGGTGGAGACCCTGGCCCAGGTGGTGGATTTCCTGGCCGGGCGGGAGCAGCTCGAACCTACCCCACCCCTGGCCCCGGAGGAAGCGGGCTGGGAGCCCCAAGACGAGGTGGACTTTAAGGAAGTGCGGGGCCAGGAGCCGGTGAAACGGGCTCTGCTCCTGGCCGCGGCCGGGGGTCACAACGTGCTGATGGTGGGCCCGCCCGGCGCCGGCAAGACTATGGTGGCCCAGCGCCTCTCCAGCATCTTGCCGCCCTTGAGCTTCGAGGAGGCGGTGGAAACCTCCCGGATTTATAGCATCATGGGGCTCTTGCCGCCGGGTCAGGCGCTGCTCCGCCAGCGGCCCTTCCGCTCCCCCCACCACACCATTTCGGATGCCGGGCTCATCGGCGGCGGCACCAGCCCCAAGCCCGGAGAGGTGTCCCTGGCCCACCATGGCGTGCTCTTTTTAGATGAACTCCCGGAGTTCAAGCGGGCCACCCTCGAGGTTCTACGCCAGCCCCTGGAAGATGGCCGGGTCACCATCTCCCGGGCCACCAGTTCTTTGACCTACCCGGCCCGTTTCATGCTGGTGGCGGCCATGAATCCCTGCCCCTGCGGCTTTTACGGGGACCCCAGGAAGCCCTGCACCTGCAACCCCCACCAGATCAACACTTACCGCTCCCGCATCTCGGGGCCGCTTTTGGACCGCATCGATCTCCAGGTACAGGTGCCGGCGGTGCGTTTTCAGGAATTGGCCGGGTCGGAAGACGGTCAACAGAGTTCCCCAGCCATGCGGGCCCGGGTGCTTATGGCCCGGGAAAAGCAAAGAGCCCGTTTCACCACAGGAAAGATTTTCGCCAACGCCCACATGACGCCGAAGCTGTTAAAAGAGCACTGTGCGTTAACGGAAGAAACCCGGCGACTGTTGGAGGCGGCCATGGAGAAGCTGGCCCTGTCGGCCCGGGCCTATTCCCGCATCCTGAAGATCGCCCGCACCATCGCCGACCTGGAAGGGGAACCAAACCTCGCCCCGGCTCACGTGGCCGAGGCCATCCAATACCGCACCCTGGACCGGAAGTTTACTTGATAAAGCTGGCTAATTTAGGCGGCAAGCCGGATTGCCCGAGACCACCTACCCCTCATGATTATTTCAGCCAATCAGCCGTATTTTTGCCCGTATCCGGGGTTTTTCTACAAGGCCCACCTTTCTGACGTCTTGGTAATTCTGGATGAGGTGCAGTTTCCCCGGGGCACCACCTGGCTCAGCCGCAACCGATTTAAAAATGATCAGGGTGAATTGTGGCTCACCATTCCGGTCTGGAAGAAGGGCCTGGGACTGCAAACCATCAGCCAAGTGAAGATCTGCCAGGAGGGCCGCTGGCCTCGCAAGCACCTGGCCAGCCTCACCAACGCCTATGGCAATGCCCCTTACCTGGAAGAGCATGTCCCCTTTTTAGAAAAAATGTTTTCCTCCGACTTCACCAAACTGGTGGATTTGAATGTGGCAGTGATCCGCTACCTGATGGCTTGCTTCCGGCTCGACACGAAACTGGTGCTCCAATCCGAGTTGGGGGTGACAGGCAGGGGAACCCAGCTTCTCCTGGACCTCTGCCGGGCCCTGGGGGCCTCAACCTTTCTGATTCAAAGCCCGGCGAAAAAATATCTGGAGGCCGACCTTTTCGCCCAAGCGGGGATTGAGCTCCGCCCCTTTACCTACGAGGCGCCGGTTTATCCGCAACTATGGGGGGACTTCCTCGCCAACCTGTCCGCGTTTGATGTGGTGTTCACCTGCGGTCCCAAAGCCCGGGACATCCTGCTGCAAAACCAACCGGCGGTGCGGTAAGATGGGGTTGAATATAGTAGACTTGAGGGGAGGGCCGGGGGATCATGGAGGCACAGGCGTCTCGCCAGTGCTTCCCTCTACAAGCTTTCCTTCCACCTTGCCTTAAACGGGAGAACAGGCATCCTGCCTGTTTTTGCACAGGCTGGAAGCCTGTGCTCCCGCTTCGTGTAAGGGGTTGGGGGAGAGTGCTTGGGAGAGGGGGCAGGGGTCCGCGACCCCTGGCCCCCTCTCCCAAAAATCTAAACCCATGCAGCTAACCGAAAAGAACCGGCAGGACCTCTGGACAGCAGCCACCGATGCTGTGTCACGGGCTTATGCCCCGTATTCCCGCATTCAAGGTGGGGGCCAGTCTACTGACTGCTAAGGGGTATATTTATGCCGGGGCCAATATAGAAAATGCCTCCTATGGCCTCACCCTGTGCGCTGAGCGGGGGGCCATTGCCCAGGCGGTGGCCGCAGAGGGGCCATCGATGCACATCAAAGCCCTGGCGGTGGCGAGCAATCAACCCGGCCCCTTTGCACCCTGCGGGGCCTGCCGCCAGGTGATCTTCGAGTTCGGCCCCGAGGCCCTGGTGATTTTCCAGGGGGAGGAAGGTCTCCAGGAAGTTTTCATCGCCGACCTTCTGCCTGATGCTTTCCGCCTGAGCCCTTAGGCTGTCCGTGGGAATACGGCCAGGAACCTCGGCCCTTCCTTACCTCGTTTTTTCAAGAGATTCAACCATACCAAGAAAAGAAAAATCTTCCCCACCTTGCGGACTACCTCGGGGACGTCTTACTTTATAAGAAAAATGGGATTGAGGTTCCCCTTTCCCATGATAAGGGTTTTACTTTTAGAATATATTGATATAATTTAAAAATTGAGCATATGCCCTGAAAAGGGGACAGGTTACTGGAGGGAGGATGACATGTCGTACTCAATGGATAGCCTGAAAGCCAAGATTGTGGACTTCTACCCGGAGATTGAAAAGCATCAACTCGAAACCAGCATGACCTTTGACGAGGGCAAAAATGCCTACGTGGTGAAAGTAAAAAAAGGGGAACACGTCCTCACCACATTTCTCGAAAAAGCGGACGCGGACTCCTGTATGGAAGGCAACAAGTGTATTTACCTCGGGCTGCACATCGCTGAATTTGTTAAGAATTTTGAGTTAGAGGAAAAGTAGTTGGAGAAAAAGACGGAAAAATTCGCCCTCTTCGCCTTTAACGGCGAGGCCACCTGCTTTGTTCATGTCCTGCTGAACGGCCTGGACCTCAAAGCCAGGGGCCAGGAGGTCAAGATAATTATCGAGGGTGCGGCCTGTGGTCTGATCCCCGAGTTGGGGGAAGGGGGCCACCCCTTGCACCAACTGTACGCCAAGGCCCGGGAGGCTGGTCTCATTGGCGGGGTTTGTCAGGCTTGTGCCCAGAAAATGGGGGGTCTGAACGCAGCCCGGGCCCAGGGCCTCACCATCCTGGAAGACATGTCGGGGCATGCCGGCATGGCACCATATCTTTTAGAGGGGTACCGAATCATCACCTTTTAACGGCACGTCTGGGGGGACTTGCCGTAGGGGACCCCGGGATGACACGGCGCTGAGGGGGGCCGAAGCTCCGGGGTACAGTAGTAACCGCCGTCAACCTTTTAGTGGGGGGGAAACACACCATGAGACTCTTCAAAGGGATGGGGGATCCCAGATTCGACCGTTTCCACTCACGCCGGCGCTGGGCCAAGCGCCTGGGGTGGATCATCTATGGTCTTTTGTTCACCGGACTCCTGGCGTTGCTGGGAGCCGCCGGATTTATTTACTATTCCTACATCAAAGACCTGCCCGATTTTACTGCCATCAAGCAGTACCGCCCCCCGGTGGTGACCACAATTTATGCCCGGGACGGCCGCCCCATGGGGGAATTCTATGCCGAGCGCCGCATTGAGGTGCCTTACAGCCGCCTGCCCTCGCACCTGATCCTGGCCTTTGTGTCCGCGGAAGACGCCCGCTTCTTTGAGCATCCGGGGGTGGACCTCTTCGGCATCGTCCGAGCCTTCATCAGAAACGTGGAGGCCGGGGAGATCGTCCAGGGGGGGAGCACCATCACCCAGCAGGTGGTGAAGCGCATCATGCTTTCCTCCGAGAAGAGCTACGCCCGCAAGATCAAGGAGGCGGTGCTGGCCTACCGCATAGACAACTACCTTACCAAGGAAGAGATTCTGACCCTGTACCTGAACCACATCTTTCTGGGGCGGGGCGCCTACGGGGTGGAAGCCGCAGCCCAGGAGTTTTTTTCCAAGCACGTGGAGGACCTGACTCTGGCAGAGTCAGCCCTGCTGGCGGGCATTCCCAAGGCTCCCAGCCGCTACTCTCCGTACTTGAACCCCCAAAAGGCCAAGGAGCGCCAGGCTTATGTGCTGAAGCGTATGGCCGAGGTGGGCTTTATCAGCAAGGAGGACGCGTCCAAGGCCTTGCGCCAGCCCATCAAGCTCAAACCTTCCCGGTCGGACTGGATCAAAGAGTGCGGTTATTTCACCGAGCACGTACGGAGCCTCCTGGAAGACCGTTTTGGGAAAGAACAGGTCATGAGCCTGGGCCTCAAGGTTTACACCACCGCAGATGTGGACCTGCACCGGGTGGCCCAGAAGGCCATCAGGGATGGCATGGAGGCCCTGGTGAAGCGCAACGGCTACCGGGGGCCTCTCAATCACCTGAATAAAAAGGAAATGGCGGCCTTCCAGGAACGCAAATTTCGCTACTTCAAAAAATATCCTCCCCGCAAGGGCATCCTGGTCACCGCCCTGGTAGTTCAGGGGGATAAAAAAGGCCAGCGGGTGCAGATACGCTTCGGGCAACACTCGGGGATGCTGGTCCCTCCGGCCTCGGACCAGACTTCAGAGGACCGCTATCGGGTTCGCCTTTCTTCCTTTCGGCCAGGAGACGTCTTGCTGGTGCGCCTGGTCAATCAGGATCGCCAGAAAAGCTGGACCGCCACCCTGGAACCCGCGCCCATGGTGCAGGGAGCCCTGTTCTCCATGGAGTTCAAGACCGGCAAGGTGCGGGCCATGATGGGTGGCAAAGAGTTCACCGACAGCACCTTCAACCGGGCGGTCCAGGCCCACCGTCAGCCGGGGAGCGCCTTCAAACCTATTATCTATGCAGCGGCGATAGAGCGGGGCTACGGCCCCAACTCCATCCTCATAGATGAACCTCTATCCCTTCCAGGGGGCCGCCGCGGGGAACTGTGGAGCCCGCAGAACTATGATCACTCGTTCACCGGGCCGATTCCGCTGTCCACGGCTCTGGCCCGCTCCCGGAACATTCCAGCAGTGCGTATGATGATGGCTTTGGGGGTCCCCGCCATCGTCAAGATGGCCAAGACCTTGGGGATTTCCTCTCCCATCTACCCCAATTACGCCTCTGCCCTGGGGGCCTCGGAGGTGACGCTGCTTGAGCTCACCCGGGCCTACTCGGTTTTTCCCAACCGGGGCTACCTGGTAGAACCCGTTTTCATTGACCGCATTGAAGACCGGGACGGCCGGGTTCTCTTCGAAGCCAAGCCCCGGCGGTACGTGGTAATCAAACCAGAGAGCGCCGACATCATGACCAACCTCCTCCTGGGGGTGGTGCAACGGGGCACCGGTACCCGGGTCAGGGTGTTGCAGCGGCCCGTCGGCGGTAAGACCGGCACAACCAACAAGACCCGGGACGCCTGGTTTTTGGGTTTCACCCCGTCTCTCATCACCGGGGTATGGGTGGGGATGGACGACGAGCGTAGCCTGGGCCCCAAGGAGACTGGCTCACAGGCAGCGGCGCCCATCTTTATCGCCTACATGCAGGAAGCTCTGAAAAACCAGCCGGTGGAGCAGTTCCCCGACGCGGTCAAGGCCCCATCAGGAAGAGGTGATCCTGACCTGGAATACGATGACGAAGAGGCGGTTGACGAAGAAGAACTCTTTTATCCGGAAAACAACACGCTGACCGGGGGCTCTCCCAAACCCCCGTCCCCCAGCCAGAACTTTTTTAAGAGTGATCTGGAAGGGTGAGGCAGGGTTTTCCGGAAATAAGGGCTAACCAAAAAAAGGGCTGACCAAGGAAAGCGTGAGGTTGCTGCTTTTCCCCGGTCTCTCTTTGCTTTGAGGCAAGGATGCGGCAAATTGACGTCAAGACAATTATAGAGGCGGTGAAAGACGCAGCTATATCTGCTAATTACGAGTTAGACGAGGATATTCTGGCCGCTTTTGCCCAGGGGGAAAGAGAAGAGGAGTCTCCGGCCGGACGGGAAATTTTCCGGCAGCTCGGTGAGAATGCCCGAATCGCCGCCCAAGAGCGCATTCCCCTGTGTCAGGACTGCGGCTTGGCGGTCATTTTCGCTGAGGTGGGCCAGGACGTGCACATTGCGGGGGGAGACTTTGAGGCCGCCCTCCAGGAAGGGGTCCGACAAGGCTATGGTGAGGGTTATTTGCGCAAGTCCCTCTGCCACCCCCTCACCCGGGAAAACACGGGTGACAATACTCCGGCAGTTATCCATCTCGAACTAGTGCCCGGGGACCGACTGAAACTTATGGTGGTGCCCAAAGGCGGCGGCAGTGAAAACATGAGCAAGCTCTTCATGCTCAAGCCCGCCGAGGGTCTCGCCGGTATCAAGGGCAAAGTGGTGGCCACGGTGTCAGAAGCCGGCCCCAACGTTTGTCCCCCCATGATCGTGGGGGTGGGTATTGGGGGTAACTTCGAGCGCTCAGCCTTGCTCGCCAAAAAGGCTCTTATCAGGAAACTCTCGGACACCCATCCGGATCCGGAAGTGGCGGCCCTGGAAAAGGAACTGCTCACCGCCATCAATGACCTGGGCATCGGACCGGCGGGTCTGGGGGGCCGGATCACCGCCCTGGGGGTCAAAATCAACATGCAGCCCTGCCACATCGCCAGCCTGCCGGTGGCGGTGAACATCCAGTGCCACTCCAGCCGCCACCTGGAAGTGATTTTGTAGGGAAAGTTCATGAGCAAACAGGTGCGCCTTACCCCCCCGGTGACCAACGACATGATCAAGGGCCTAGTGATGGGCGATCAGGTTCTGGTGAACGGGATTATCTATACCGCCCGGGACGCAGCCCACAAACGGCTCATGGAGCTTTTGGAGGCGGGACAGGCATTGCCGGTGGACTTTAACGGGCAGATTTTGTATTACGTCGGCCCCAGCCCAGCCCGGCCCGGCCGGGTCATCGGCGCTGCCGGTCCTACCACCAGCACCCGTATGGACGTTTATACCCCCACCCTGCTGAAGCTGGGCCTGAAGGCCATGATCGGCAAGGGAAGCCGTGGTCCTGAAGTTATCGCGGCCCTGAAGGAGTATACCGCGGTGTATCTGGGGGCCACGGGTGGTGCCGGGGCCCTCATCTCCAAATGCATCAAGGCCGCGGAAGTGGTGGCTTTTCCGGATTTGGGCCCGGAAGCCATCCATCGCCTGGAAGTGGAGGACTTTCCCACCATCGTGATCAACGATTGCCATGGCGGGGACCTCTATGAATTGGGCCGGCGGGAGTTCGCCCGGGTGACGTGAACTTCTGGTTTAGGTGCGGTTGCGGAAGGGGCCGGGGAATCTAGGTATTCTTTGGCAAAGCCTGCCCCAGGTTAAGGCGGGTTCTGAATTAGGACAGGACAAGGAAGATGATGGCGGACCTGGAAAAAATCATGGGCCGGATCAAGGAGAAGCGGCGCGCTTTCCAGGAATATAAGTTTGACACTCAGGAAAACGACGCGCTCAAGACCTTTTTCGACCTGGCCCAAGAATATGAAACCCTGGAAAACTTCTACCGGATATCAGTAGGGGTGATCAAGGAGTTTTTCGGCCTGGAATCCAGCCTCTACCTGATCTCCCGGGAAGAGACCCTGCAACTGGTGTGCGACAGCATCCAGGGCATCTATCCGGACAAGCCTCCAGCCCCGGCGCACATCCGCCTCGACAACCAGGCGTACGTCACTGACCACTCCTGGCTGGCGCCCATCCGGGGAAATTTCTTGTTGGTGGATCGTCTGCCTTTTTACAGCAAGGAGCAGCTTATCGGCATGCTGGAGGTTTTTCCCCTGGAGAGGCTCTCCACGCGCCGGCGCTTCTTTTTGGAAAAATACACCAACCGTCTGGGCTACAACCTCCACAACAAGATCATCTCCTGGCAGAACATCCAGCACATCCGCTTCATCAACAGCCTGGTGGGGGACATCGAGCACAACATCATCCTCCCGAATATCAACTTGAGCCTCTATCTCCGCAAGCTCAAGCGCAAAATCAAGTCCCTCAAGGCTCTGGAATGCTCCTGTTTTCAGGCGGACTCGGCGGAGGCCGCCCAACTCCAGGACTTGGTGGAGGAGATGGAGCAGGACTACCAGACCCTGGAACGCCAGTACCGGGGTGTGAGTCTCTTCATCGAGTCTCTGTTCCGGCCCTCTCACTTCCAAAAGGGGCAGTTGGTGCTGCGGCGGCGTACCACTCGGGTGTTGAGTGATATTATCCAGCCCCAACTCCAGCTTCATCTGGCCAAATTCGAGGAGCGTCACATTGACATCGATGTGGGGCTGGGGGGCGTCCCTGATGAAGATTTTCCCCTGTCCGTGGACAAGGGGCTCATGGCTCAGGTGTACGCCAATCTCCTTTCCAATGCCGTGAAGTACACCCGCACCAATCATGAAGGGCATCGGTACCTGTCCTATGGCCGGGAAGTGCTCAAGGATTTTTTCGACCCCGGCAAAGACGGCATCAAATTTAACGTCTTCACCACCGGACCCCATATTCCCCCGGAGGACGTACCCCACATCTTTGAAGAAGGTTACCGGGGCTCCAATATCGAGAAGGAAGTGGGCACCGGCCGGGGCCTCTATTTCGTGCGCAATGTCATTGAGACCCACGGGGGCGTGGTGGGCTATGAGCCTACCCACGAAGGGAACAACTTCTACTTCGTGCTTCCCCTGGTCACCGGGCGTGAACCTCCCCTGGCCGTAGAACTGGCCACCTCATAATCAAGACGCGCAAAACCGTGCCCATTCGCTACCTGGCCCAAGAGCTTTACCGGCTGACGAGTAAAGTAGAGGAACTGGAGTTGCGGCTGGCCGCTCTGGGAACAGGGCCTTCCCCGGAACGGGGACCCCTCGAGATCGAACTTCTCCAGACGAAAAAGGAGCGGGATCGTCTACGGGAGGTGCTGGAGTCGAAAAAGGAAAAGCCCCTGGTGTAAGCGTTCTGCCTTCCCACCCCCCTGCCCGTGAAATTCATTCGGACCCTTAAGAAATCCCTTCTAGCCAGGCTCAGCAGAGCCAGCAGCCCTTTTCCCGGATCTCCTCGTACCACTTGTGCAGGATTTGGCTCCTTTCCCCTCTTTTTAAAAAGAGGAAACGGAGGACCTGGCTCATGTCGATGAAACCGGCAAAGTAGGCATATTTCACCAGGTTTTCCAGGTTCTCCGGGGAAAAATCCTTGGCGTGCTCCGGGACCCGTTCCCACATGTCCTCTTCCTGGATGATGTCCTTCACCAGGTGATAATGGGCCTGTTGCTGCCCGGGGGTGCTCGGGTGCGGCATGATTGATGTTGTTGTTTCGTGCGTTGCTGTTACTCAGAGCATTCAAACGGTTAATTTGAGGGGAGGGCCGGGGGACCGCAGGGGGGCCCCCCGCCCTCCCCTTAAGCTCCCCTCCCAACCCCCCTTAAGGGGTTGGGGGAGAGGGTTTGGGAGAGGGGGCAGGGGTCCGCCACCCCTGGCCCCCTCTCCCAAAACAAATTTTCTCTGCTTGGCCCTTCTTTTGAGTCCCCTTTTACATCTATAACACCATCCGAGCGCGGCGTGCCGCTTTTTGGCCCTGGGCGATGGCGGCTTCCACGCAGGGGAGGCCCTCCAAATCGGAGTTGGCCAAAATGAGGCGCCCTTCCTGAGGGCTGAGGCGGCCCTTGAGAAAATGAATGAAGCCCGGATACGGCACCACCTGGGCGTGGCCGAAGCGGTAAAGGTGAACCTCCTCCACCTCCTCTTGCAGGCCGGGGAAATGACGCACCACGGCGTTGAAAATTTCCTCTCCTTGTTCTTCCGGGGTTTTCTCAAGCAAACTTTTCCTCCCGTGGGGGTAAGGTTGGGGGGCAAAGACCGTCATGACCCGGGGGGAGCCAGGCGGCGCCTCCCGGGGCGTCAGGATGAAGTCGGAGAAGGCCGGGTCCCCGGTAACCCAGTTTTCAAACCCCGGCGCCTCGAGGCTGAGATTGCCGCACAGGGCCGCCACCACATAGCTGCTGTACCGGAAGGCCTTGAAAATATCGAGGTCCCAGCCGCAGTCAGGGGGCAGCAGGCACCGAGTGACAAATTTTCCGGTGGCTAAGATGACCACTCCGGCCTCCAGGCGCCAGGGACACCGGGCCGCGCCGTCCCAAACCAGAAGATGGATGGCGTCGGGATGAATTTTCAGGCCCACCACCGTTTGCTGCACCTGAACCGGCCTGGGAAGAGACGCGGTTAGGGCCTGCACCAAGCGGGCATTTCCCTCGGGAAAGGAGCCGATCCGAGATACGGGAGAAAATTCAGACATAAGGAAATAAAGCCCGGCCCAGGCCGAAACCTCCTGCGGGCCGGCCCCCAGGCAGGAGCGGCAGTAGGGCTCGAAGAAGCCGACAACCTCCGGGGGAAAACCCCACAAACTCTCCAGAAGCTGCTGTAGGGAATAGCGGTCCCATTCCGGATTGGTCAGAAACGGGGAGGTCAAGGGGTCCCATCTGGCTTCCCGTTGCGCCATTTCCCCAGCGAAACGATACAGTTGGTCCTGCACCCCGGGGGCTACCGGGAGGGTCTTGATACCTGCGGCGGAAAAGCAGTCCGGGTGCCACCGGCCCTGGTTAAACATGGCGCTGGCCGGGGTCGCCACCAAGGCCTCTTCCACCTTGAGACCCAGGTCCTGGAACCAGGTCCGGCTGTCTGAATACTCCGGATCGTAGTAAAAATAAGCAGATCCGGCGGGATAGGGTATGTTCTGATATGCTCCGGGCAAACAAACGCCCCCGGGTTGACTGCCCGCTTCCAGGACCAAAACCTCATGGCCCTGGAGATGATAGGCGGCAGTAAGCCCCGAGAGCCCCGCTCCCACCACAGCCACCTCCACCTGGGTTTCGGCTCGGTCCGGCCAGACCACGTCAGGAGTTTGGGATGTCTGGAAAAGCCCGTGGCAGGCCTGGGGTTCATCCCCGCCCCAGGAATGCACAGGTGGCATCATCTGAACATTTCTTTTTCTCACCATGCGGTCAATACGCCCAATGGAGACTTATTAGAGCTCCCACTGAGTCAGAGAAGGCTACACACTATCAGAGTGGCGCTCAAACACTTGTCCCTCAATGCCTGGTGCCTCAGTGCCTTATGCTTAGTGCTTATCCGTAAATAACTTGACATTTATCAAATAATATGGCATGCATATCCATAAAAAAGCTCAACGGAGGTGCGCATGCCAAGGTTGCCGTCATGGGCTGTTTCCGATGCTTTTTGGCAGCGTGTGGAGCCACTCTTACCGCAACCGACCAGGGACCCGAACAAATCTTATATCCGGAAAAAAGGTGGCGGCAGAAAGCCGTTGGATTATCGCAAGGTATTTGAAGGTATTGTTTATGTTCTCCGCACCGGTTGTCAATGGAAGGCTCTCCCCAAAGAGATATATGGTAGCCCCAGTTCCATCCATGCCTACTTTCGGCAGTGGGAAAAGGCCGGGGTATTTCTGGCCATCTGGCGAGCTGGATTGGCGGAATACGATGAAATGGAGGGCATCTCCTGGCTGTGGCAAAGTATTGATAGCGCCATGACCAAAGCGCCTTTGGCACGAGAGGCGGTTGGTCCGAGCCCGACGGACAGGGGGAAAAAAAGGAAGCAAACGCCACGTGCTGGTGGAAGAGCGTGGCGTCCCTCTGTCGATCGTCGTCACCGGGGCGAATAGACATGATGTAACTCAACTGGAAATCGTCTTGGATAGCATGGTCATTCAACGACCAGAACCTACAGCAGACCAACCTCAGCACCTTTGCGCCGACAAAGGCTATGACGGTAAACCTGCATACCAAAGCATAGTCGACCGGGATTATATCCCCCACGTTCGGCGCCGCGGCGAGGAAATCGAGGCGAAAAAAACTGTTCCCGGCTACCGTGCTCGCCGCTGGATCGTAGAAGCTTGCAATTCATGGTTTAACAGGTTTCGCAAGATCCTGGTTCGTTATGAAAAAACCCTTTCCAGCTATATCGCCTTGCTTCATTTAGCAGCAGCCATAATCTGCTGGCGAAAAGTTGGAGTTATTTACGGATAAGCACTAAGTTCAGCAGGGAGCTTGGGAGGAAGACTGGTGACCTCGAGACCTATCCCCTTCCTTCAATCCTGGCGATTGATCAGGGCCGCCAGGTAGCCGGCCCCGAAGCCGTTGTCAATGTTTACTACCGCGATGCCGTTGGCGCAGGAATTGAGCATGGCCAAAAGGGCCGCCAGGCCCCCGAAGGCAGCCCCATAGCCCACACTGGTGGGCACCGCAATGACCGGGCGGTCCACTAGGCCCCCCACCACGCTGGGAAGCGCCCCCTCCATGCCCGCCACCACGATAAAGACGGTGGCCTGGCGCAAGAGTTGCTGGTGCGCCAATAGCCGGTGCAAACCCGCTACTCCGCAGTCATAGAGGGTTTCCACCCGGTGCCCCATGATGCGGGCGGTGAGCGCGGCCTCCTCGGCCACCGGGATGTCCGAGGTGCCTGCCGAAAAGACCACAATGACACCCCGGCCCCGGTCGGGAACTTCGCCCCGGCTCAGGGTAAGCACCTGGGAAACGG
This sequence comes from uncultured delta proteobacterium, assembly GCA_963709285.1. Classification (GTDB taxonomy): domain Bacteria; phylum Desulfobacterota; class Desulfobaccia; order Desulfobaccales; family 0-14-0-80-60-11; genus JBGSLA01. Next base: position 65,415 of record CAVPVR010000002.1, read on the forward strand.
GGTGATATTGGGCCTCAGGGAAATCGGCCACCAGGACCTCGGCCTTGTCAGGAGCCAGGCGGGTCATCAGGATATGGTCGGCGCGGGCCGCCAGGGAGGCCAGGATGCCTTTTAGTTGGTCAGCGTCTTTACCCGCGGCAAAGACCACCTCCGGGAAGCCCTGGCGCAAGGCCCGGTGATGGTCCACCCGGGCGAAGCCCAAGTCTTCGAAGGGCAAGTGGCGGAGGCGCTCCAGGGCCTCGGCCACGCCGAGGCGGCCGGCTTGCACTTCTTTCAGCAATTGCTCTAAGATTTTGGCGTCCATGGGTTTTTTCCTGGATTTTCATTATATACGTTGTCCCACCCCCGAGGGAATGGTCCTGGCGGGAGATTTCCCTGCCAGAGAAAGATTTATTACTGGGAGCGTGAACTAGATTAACTTTCACCCTCACCCTGACCCTCTCCCTCAAGGGAGAGGGGATGAAAGGAAGGCTACAATAGTTAATCAATTTTTTGCACTGCAAAAAATGTTCTGGAAGGTGGAGACAGGCGGGGGCGGGTTTCAACCCCATCCTCGCGGGTTCTGGGCCTTCCAGAAAAGAAAATCCATTTTTGCTTATCATTCCTCCAGCGGTACCAGGATACCCTCCTGGGTGAGACGGTAGCGCCGGCCCTTCCAGACCACCTCATGCCCCAGAAAGCTGGCGAGCCACAGACCGAAGGAAAGAAGGTCCTTCAGGGGCAAGAGGACTAGCGCTGTGGGGGGAAGGTTTCCCCTGAGGCACACGTTTTCGGAGAACCAGGCCAGGACGACGCGCCCGGCCAGGGTGGCGGCCACCAGACCCAGGGCCCAGGGAGCCAGACCGCTGAACAGCCAGACGGCCAGGCTGAAGACCAGGGCGTGGGTGATGCCATAGGCGAAGTAGCCCTTGGGGCGGCAGACCCGGTAGGTGCGGCTCCAGCGCAGTTGATGGGCCAGATAATCCCGGAAACTCAGGCGGGGGTTCACCGTTTCCACCACATAGGGCAATAGGCGCACCGTGAAGCCCGCCTGGCTGATCTGCCAACCCAACTGGTAGTCGTCCGCCAGATAATCCGCCAGCGCGGCAAAGCCGCCAATACCCACCAGGGCCGTTCGGGTAAAGGCCATGGCCGCACCCAGGGCGAAACGGATGCCCTCCACGTAATGCGCCACCGCTACTGAGGGGATGAAATCAGCGCTGATGGTCAGGGCCTCAAACTGAGCCCCCAGGGACTCACTGGGGCCAGCCCGGTAGGGACAGGAGACCAGGCCCACCCCGGGCTCTGACAAGGCCGCCGCCGCCCGGCCCAGGAAGTCGGGTCCCACCTTGACGTCCCCATCGGCCACCACCAGGAGGTCATAGCGGGCCTGGGGCTCGAGTTGGCAAAGGGTACTGACCTTGGGGTTTTCCCCCAGTTTCTCGGGGCAAAGAATCACCTCCACCCGTCCTGGGGGTGCAGCTTGGCGCAATTCTTCGAGGAGTGGCAGCACCGGGTCGGCGGGATCAGCCACCCCAAAGAGCACCTGGTAAGACTGATAATCCTGGGTGAGGAAGCTCTCCAGGCACTCCCGGGTCTCCGGGTCCAGGCCTGTGACCGGTTTAAACACGGTGATGCCGGGTGACTCCGAAGAAGACGGGCAGGGAAGCGGCTTCTGAAAGAAGCGCCACAGGGAAACCAGGGCCAGCACCTGATAGGCCAGGGCGGCACACAGCAGGAGGAGCAGAGACATCATGGCCAGAAAAACAGTTCTTTATAATATCTTAGGAGTTCCCGATAAAAAAGAAGGAAGATTTACTTAGGTGAAACAGATTGACGGCATATTGCAGCCACCATGACCATGTATGTTTATCATGAAAACCTGAAAATCTGGACTATTGTCCGGTATCCAGGCGAGTCCCATTGAGGTTCAGCCATGGCCATCGAAGCGGTCATTTTTGATCTATACGGCACCCTGGTAGATATCTGGACGGACGAAAGCGACCTGTCCGTCTATGCTACCCTGTGTAAGTTTCTCAATTATTACGGTATCTCTTTTGAGCCGGAGGAACTGGCGGCTCGTTACCAAGAGTCCGCCATGGCCCAACTTTTTGAGCACCCGGGCCCCTATGGTGAAATCGACGTTTTCCTGGTTTTTGAGGAGATTTTTGCAGAAGGTTTAGGAAAATCTCCGGAGCGGGCCCTGGTGGTCTGGCTGGCCCGTTTGTTCCGTTCTCTCACCTGCCGCCGTCTGGGCCTCTTTTCTGATACCCTGACAGCTCTAGAGAAGCTGGAGAAAAGTTATAACCTGGGTCTGGTCAGCGACGCCCAGTGGGTCTTCAGCGAACCGGAAATCCGCTTCCTGGGGCTGGAAAGGTTCTTTGAGACTGTGGTCCTCTCCTCTCGCTATTACGTGTCCAAACCCGCTCCCCAAATATACTCCCACGCCTTAAAGGCCCTACACCTCGCTCCTTCCCAGGCACTGTATGTGGGAAATGACCCCTTAAGGGATGTGCCCGGCCCCCAGGCCATCGGCATGCCGGTGGTCCTCATCCACCGGGAAGGCCCCCGCCCCGAGGTCAAGGTGCCGGTCATCAACAATCTTGAGGAGATACCGCAAGTTATCCGGAAACATTTCAGCGACCAGGGGACCTAGTTTTTGGTGGTGAAAATCAACCAAAGTAATGGCGATTATCCAAGAAAAACTGGAATTCATGAAGTACCCATTTGAAAACGGCTTTCAGAAAATCCGCCAGTTTTTACAATTAAGTACCAACCCCCACTCCTAAAACTGCCTGAAAGCTTACGGGGCCTGATTCCCATTTGCGAAACCCACAAATTTTTCATATAGTAGGTGGAAAACCTGGGGGAAACGGGGGGAGAACTGTGGGGAGAATTACGCGTTTCAGCAGCCTGGGAAAACAAACAAATTTTTGGTGGATGGCGCTCCTGGCCAGCCTTTGGGCTCTGACATTTGTCTGGCCGGTGGCCGCGCAAGAGGAGTGGGACGTCACGGCCCGCTCCTTTGTTATTATGGACGCCCAAACTGGGAAAATTCTTCTGGAATACAATTCCCGCCTGATGATACCACCAGCCAGCACCATCAAGGTGATGACCGCCAAGTATGTGCTGGACCACCTGAAGATGGACGACAAGGTGCGGGTAAGCGCGTACGCCGCGGCCGCCCCGCCCTCCAAGATTAACATCAAGCAGGGGGAGGTTTACACGGTGAAGGAACTCCTGTACGCCTTGCTCCTGTCCTCGGCCAACGACGGGGCCCGGGCCCTGGCGGAGGAGGCCTGCGGCAGTGAGGCCAAGTTCGCCCGAAAGGTCACCCAGCAGGTGCGGCAATGGGGCGCCTATCGCACCAACGTGGCCACCGCCAACGGGCTGCCGAAAGATAACCAGTACTCCACCGCCGAGGATCTGGCCGTTATCTTCCGCCGGGCCATGCAGGACCCGGAGTTCGCCAAGATCATGAGTACCAAATACTACCACATCCGGGGAGAGCGGGAACTCCGCAATCACGACCGCTTTCTCTTCACTACCCCCCTGGCCAAGGGCGGCAAGACCGGCTACACCAGGGCCTCCAAGCACACCTACGTGGGCATGTTTCAGAATCAGGACAAGGTCATTATCATTTCCCTCATGGGGAGCAAGAAAAAGTGGGCGGACCTCAGGACCCTCATCGAAAAGGGCTTCGCCCTGAGCGGCAGGCCCATCGCCAAGCTCGAGCCCCGGGAGGAGAAGCTCCGCTTCGCCAGGAGACACACGGGCAACAGCATCAAAAAGGGGAAAAAGAGAAGGAGTAGTAAGAAGAGAGCCACAGGGAAGAAAAGATCATATAAAAAAAAGGCCAAGCGGAGCAGCAGCCAATCCCAGGTTTCGGTAAGCTCTCTGGCCGGGGTGCCGAGCAAGAAAAAAAGCCGGAGGAAATAGGGGACCCCGAGAGCCTTTCTGCTCTCCTACAAAAGGCAGGCCAAGGGCCACCGGGTAGGCTCTCAGACAGGTTACCAAGCGAGATGCGGTCCTCTCTCCCGGGCTGATAAACCGCATCGTTTTTTGAAATCCATGAAGGGCCTGTTTAATAAAGTAAAAAACCGCCATACCCGCCAGCGCTTTGTGGTCTCCACCATCCGTAAGGGGGAAGACTTGTTTGAGACCGCGGTGTTCACCGCTACGTTGTTGTACATTCCCAAGACCCTGGCCAAGCCGGACCTGACAGTGGCGACCCTCAGCCAAGAGGAGGCCTGGGACATGCACTACCAGATCACGGCCCGCCTGACTATGGAGTATCCTGCCCGACTCTTCCAGGAATTCACCCCAAGTTGACCGCCGTGGGTTACTGTCCAAATTTCTGGACAGTTTGTTCACCCGCCTGAGCATAAGTACGCCTGCCGAAATTAAAGTTCCCTGCCGAATTGCCGATTAAATAAACGAAGAATTATCAGGTCACCGACAAGGGCATACTACGCCGAAAGGGTAGGACGCAAAGTCACCGGCCTACAGCCTGCGGGCCAGGGTAGCGGGGCTGCCGAAGTGAGCGGCATTCCCACCACCTGTCTGGTCCCTTCCCTTTCCCCGTCGCCCTGTGGTGCCCCGTCAATTCTTTTTCGGAAGGATGGGCCCTGAGCCGGGGATGGCACGTTCGTTGCTCATTACCCCTGAGCCGAGTTGGAAGTTTCCCGGAGAACCGGCTGAAACTGCCTTCGTTTTGGTCCCGGTCCCGGGAGGCCTGCTTTAGCCTGGCCCAGGCCCGCCAACCGAGGCCTCCAGCCGGAGCGAGAGAATCCGGCACAATTTTCGGTTATGGGGGGAAGCAATGCGACTTCGATGGTTTACTGGCCCCCGGAGCCACCGGGGAAAGGGCAACGTCATCATAGAATTGGCGTTGGTCATGCCCCTGTTTCTTTTCATTATGGCCGGGATTATAGACCTGGGACTGCTTTTCTGGGAAAAGCATGTCATAACCAACGCCACTCGGGAAGGGGCCCGAGCTGCGGCACAAGCCGTGGACACCGGCACTGCCGTGGTGGCGCGAATGACCCAGAGCCAGGTAAAGCAAGTGGTCCAGGACTACGTGGATAACTTCGGCCTTAAGAACCTGGACGGCTCTCCCATGGTATTGAACAGTACTAACTTTGCCTACAGCTGGGCGAACACCAGCTCGGGATCTGTTCTCAATGTGTCCCTGAATCAAGTCCCTTACAAAATGATGCTTTTGCCCAATTTCAGCACCTTTTTTGGTGGGACCAGAACAAGCGGGGATGAGGCGTTTTACCTGACCGCTCAAACGAGCATGGCTGCGGAATGGAGTACTCCGCCCGGTCCTTGAATGCGAAAAATTTGTGGCAAGCCCCTCGTCCGGGTGCGGCTTCTGTTTCAGGGAAGCCTCCAGGGCGGGTGAGTAAAGGAAACTGAGGGAGCATCTCCAAGGTGAGCGGTCTGGCGTTCATGCGGAGAATGCCCTCAACATTACTGAAACAAGAATTTGAGGTTATCTGGAGGTAAGAGCATGTTGCGGAAATTCTGTCGACAGGAGCGAGGGGCGGTGGCACCCATCAGTGCGGTTTATATCATCGTAGCTATGGGTATTCTAGCCCTGGCCATCGACCTAGGACACATTTTCCTGGTGAAAAGTGAACTCCAGCGGGTGGCAGACTCCGCCGCCCTGGCGGGTGCCTTGCGGTTTATGACCCCCAACACCGGTGTGACCCCCGGGGTGATGCCGGCCTCCCCGGATTGTGCCAGGGCCATTACGGCGGCCCAAGCTGTGGGCATGCAAAACGATACCGACGGCCAGCAAACCACCCTGGCTAACATTGCCGTCAACCTGGGCACCTGGAACGGGTCCACCTTCGTGAACACAGGCTGCGCCAATCCCAATCTGGTGAACGCGGTGCAGGCAGTGGCCAGCAAAACCGCCGACATCTATTTCGGGGGCATCATCACGGGCAGCAACACCATCAATCTCTCTGCCTTAGCCACGGTGCTGGTTGGCTCAGTGGGCGGCTTGCCCCCCGGATATCCAACCCTGCCCATAGCGGTGGACTCCGACAAGCTACCTTCCAATGGCCAGAAGTTAGTGTTGCGACTCAACCCCACCCCGGGGGACGACGGTTGCTGGCACACCTTTTTCTGGCAAAACCCGGCTGCTTCGCTCGTTCGGGATATCATCAACGGAGATGTGGAGACGCCCCTCATTAAGGAGGGAGATTATATTAAGGTAAAAGAGGGAGTGGCCGCCTCTGACCTTCAGGCGCTGGGGCAAAAACTGCAGCAGAACGGGGGGACCTGGGATGTGGTCTTGCCAGTAATCCCACCAGACTCTCATACCGGGTACGCCAGGGTGGATGGTTTTGCAGCGGTGCGTATGACCTTAGTGGAATCCACAGGCGGCGACAAGCGCGTCGAGTTCGAAACCCTGGATAACAAGCTGGCCCCCACCACTCTCCCGGGCGGCAGCACTAATTTTGGCCTGTCCACTGGCTCTCCCCGGCTGGTAAACTAACGGAAGCCCGTGGGGGTTAGCCTACGGAGAAGACGAAAGAGAAGAAAGTTTTGTAAGGCGCTGCTTGTTGCACTGAAAGAGATATCTATGGGGGTGCAAGAGGTGCGAGGAACCTTGCGGACTTGCGCCCTTTTCTCCAATGCTAATCAGTTATGTTATTGAATGATCTGATATTCTGAGGGGGTGAAGTGCTTCTGTGATATTGACCAAGGGGTTGGTGTTCCTGAAATGCCTCTGCCATTCAGATAAAGTTATTGAAAATCTTCGTGTTCCGAGTTCTCCCCCGCCACGCCCCAGACCGCAATACCCGCCTTGTCCGCCAGGGCCAGCATCTCGTCCCGGTCGAAGATTAGAGTCTTGCCGGCCTCGACGCCCAGGACGCTGGCCTCCACCTCTTGCATGGCCTCGATGGTGCCTTCCCCCACCGCCGGCAGGTCAAAGCGCAGGTCCTGGCCGGGTTTGCACACCTTGACCACCACCGCCCCCGGACCGGCCAGGCGGCCCCCCCGACGGATGGTGTCGTCGGTGCCTTCGATGGCCTCGAGGGCGGTCACCACCTGGCGGCGCACCACCACGCACTGGCCCAGGTCCAGGCGGCCCAATTCCTTGGCGATGGTAAAACCGTAATCAATATCCTGGAGTTCCTGAGAGGTGGGCTGGCGGCGGGACAGGCGGCCCGGCTGGGCTAGCACGTCTTCGAGGAAGAGGAGAGGGGAGACGATGGTAATGCCTTCCTTTTCCAGTTCAGCAGCCAGGCCCCGGAGAAGGCGGTCGTCGTGGCCGGCGCCCACCCGGCGAACGAGATTCAGGGCTCGGAAATCCGGTCGGAAATCCCGAAAGAGACGGCCCCGACTGACCCCTCCGGCCATGACTGCCTGGGTCACCCCGGCCTGCTTAAAGGCGCGGATGAGTTTTCCCAGTTGCCCCACAGAAATCCATTGGCACTGGTGGGAGAGGGGTTCCAGGGCGGGGTCGGTCTCTCCCCGATGGGCTACCGCCACCACCTCAAGGCCTCGGCGCCGGGCCGCTTGGGCAAAGAGCAGGGGAAACTTCCCCTTACCCGCGATGAGACCGATTTTCTTTGGCATCCACGGGCACCAGGCCCCGCTCGGAGCTCTCCAGAAACCAGAGGAGGTGCTGGACTTCGGGACAGGGGGGGATTTCCTCCCGGACCCGGGCCACGGCCTCCTTGGTGTTCAATCCGGAGGCAAAGAGAAGTTCGTAAGCCTGGCGGAGAGCTTGCAGGGTGGCGTCGGGAAAGCCGCTGCGCTTCAGGCCTATCAGGTTGAGGCCCACGAGTTTGGCCCGGTTGCCCACCGCCATGGTGAAGGGGGGCACGTCCCGGGGCACCGCGGAGGCCCCACCGATGAAAGCATGACGGCCGATGCGGGAAAACTGGTGGACCGCGACGAAGCCTCCGAGAATGGCTTTGTCCTCCACGATGATGTGCCCGCCCAGAGTGGCGGCGTTGGACATAATGACGCTGTTCCCGATGGTGCAGTCGTGGGCCACGTGAGTATAAGCCATGAACAGGTTGCCATCCCCCACCCGGGTGGTCCCGCCCCCCCCGTCGGTGCCCCGGTGCAAGGTGGCAAACTCCCGGACGGTGTTGTCGTCGCCGATGATCAGGTAGCTGACCTCCCCGGCGAACTTGAGGTCCTGGGGAATTTCTCCCAAGACGGCGAACTGGAAGATGCGGCAGCGGGCCCCGATGGTGGTGTGTTCCTTGATAACCACGTGGGAGCCAATTTCGGTGTCAGGCCCCACCACCACCTGGCTGTGGATAATGCTGTAGGGTCCGACGGTGACTCCCTCAGCCAGTTCGGCGGTGGGAGCCACAATGGCGGTGGGGTGAATTCTGGCCATGCTAGTCCTCTTTTTTGCCGACCATGGCCATGAGCTCCGCTTCGGCCACGAGGTTGTTGTCTACTGTGGCTTTCCCCTCCATTTTGAAAACCGTTTTCCTGCCCTGCAAAACCAGGAGGTCCAGGATGAGCTGGTCCCCCGGCACTACGGGCCGGCGGAAACGCACCTTGTCCAAGGACATGAGGTAGAGGGCCGGGTTCCCCAGATTCTCCGGGGTGGACAGCAGGGCCAGGATGCCGGCCACCTGGGCCATGGCCTCGACGATGAGGACCCCGGGCATAATGGGGTTGCCGGGGAAATGGCCGACGAAAAAAGGCTCGTTAACGGTGACGTTCTTAAGGCCCACGATATGCTTGCCCAGCTCGATAGTCAAGATGCGGTCTACCAGGAGAAAGGGGTAGCGATGCGGCAGGATGCGGAAAATTTCATCCAGGGTGGGCGGCTGGGTCATGCTTCCGGCTTCCTTTCCAAGGGGGCGGTCAAGCGGGCCAACTGTTGTTCCAGGCGCCTCACTTTGCGGTAAAGGTCGGGGAGGGTGCGCCAGCAGGCCCAAACCCGGCGGGTCTCCTTGATGGGCCAGGCCGGGGTTCCCAGGAGCACCTGGTCCGGCGGCACTGAAGTGGTCACCCCGGCCTGGGCCCCGATCTGGGCCCGGTCTCCCACCTCGATATGTCCTATCAGCCCCGCTTGTCCCCCCAGGGCCACCCATTGCCCGATCCTGGTGGAACCGGCGATCCCCGCCTGGGCCGCCATCACGGTGTGGTCTCCCAGGGTGACATTGTGGGCCACCTGCACCAGATTGTCGATCTTCACCCCTTGTCCCACCCTGGTTTCCCCGAGGGCGGCCCGGTCGATAGTGACATTGGCGCCGATTTCCACATCGTCCTCGATGACCACGGTGCCTAATTGGGGGATTTTCGCCTGGCCCTCGGGGGTGGGGATGAAGCCGAAGCCGTCAGCGCCGATGACCGCCCCACTGTGAATGAGAACCCGCGCGCCCACCTGGCAGCGCTCCAGGATGGTGACGTTGGGGCACAGGTAGGTGTCGTCCCCGATGACGGTTTCCGGGCCGACGTAGCACCCTGGCATCAGGGTGACCCGGTCCCCCAGATGAACGCCATCCCCCACAAAAACCAGGGGACCGACGGCCACATCCCGACCCAGGTGCACTTCCGCGCCCAGGTAAGCCTGGTCGCTGATACCGGACCACCGAGGCCGGGCCTGGGCAAAGAGGGCCGCCACCTGGGCGTAGGCCAGGTACGGGTGGTCCACCACAATGAGGGGTTTGTCCAGGGCAGCCCACCGGGGGGAGACGATAACGGCCCCGGCCTGACTGGCCTCGCCCAGGGGGGCGAAGCGGGGGTGGGCGATGAAGGTGATGTCCTCCGGCGAGGCCTGGTCCACAGGGGCCAGGCCTCGGATCACCAGGTCGGCAGGACCCCGGAGTTCACCCCCTACCAGGGCCGCCAGTTCGCCCAGGGTCTTTTTCATGACAACGGTTTACCTGAAACGACTGCGCACCTTCTCGGTGACGTCCATGGACTTGTTCCGCAAATAAATACCGCCTTTCGGAAAAACAATGTCCAGGTTTTCTTCGTTGGCCACCTGCTCCACCGCCCGGTTCATCTTATCCATCAGGGGCTTCATTTCTCGTTGGTAGTGATCCTGGAAAGTGCGGGCGGCTTTGTCTTTGGATTGCTGGATGTCGCTGATCTTTTTCTGGAATTCCGTTTCTTTCCGCTTCAGGGCATCGTCCTTGATGATGCCTGCCTGAGCTTGCTTCTGGAATTCTGCGAGCTGCTGGCCCAGTTCCTGTTCCTGCCGCTGTAAGGGACGGCCCAGTTCCTCGGACTTTTGCTTCATGCTACTTTCAATGCGTTTGTAATCCGGAGATTTGTTGATGATTTCCTCGATATCCACCACTCCGATGCGCACGTCTTTAGCCAGGGCAGGGGTGATCAGTAAACAGGTGATGAAAAGGAAGATTACAGCCAACTTTTTCATAGATTTTCTCCTTAGGTATGGGAAGTCTTTGTCAAGGTTTTGTTTTCAGCTTTTCAAGATGGGCCGGTGGCTGTCCGGGATCGTCCCTCTTCAGAAAGCGCCGCCGATGGAAAATTCCCAGGCGCTCTGGCGCTCAAAATCCTTTTTGTTTAGGTTATAGCCCCACTCGACCCGCAGGGGCCCCATGGGTGAAAACCACCGGAAGCCCGCACCGGCGCTGGTGCGAACATTAGGGTTCAGGGAATCGGTTGTTCCATAGACATTGCCGCAATCGAAGAAAACCAGGCCGACGATCCCATATTTTTTCAGGAAGGGAAAGGGAAAGCGACACTCCGTGTTGATTTGGAAGAATCGATCGCCGCCGATACGGTCTTTGGTTACGGGGTCCCGGGGACTGATTTCGGCATATTTAAATCCCCGGATAGAGTCAATGCCCCCCAGGTAGAACAACTCGTAGGACGGTTGCGCCCCGTAATCCAACCCCTGAATGTAGCCCGCCCTGCCATGGAGCACACCTACCATGCCCCACTTCAAGGGGAAATAGTAAGCCATGTCGGCAATATATCGGATAAAGGCGACGTCGCCTCCCAGACCGGCCCACTCGATGGACAGGCTATGGTCCGAGCCACTGGTGGGCAAGAAAAGGGAGTCCCGGGAATCCCGGCGAAGGCCGATGGTCATGGCGCTGGTGGTGCGGATGTCAAGGGCTTCCACAATGGCAGGCGTTAACAAAGCGGAATAGCTGAGATCAGTGAGTTTGACGTTCTCAAAACGATAGCTCAGGAAACCCCTGAAGTACTTCCAACGCAGAGGGTGGGACAGACGGACAGATCCGCCAAAGCTGGTGCGGGTGTATTCGTCGAAAACCCGCGACCAGTTGTAGGCGTCGACGCCAAGGCTTAAAGGACGGTCGAAGAGATAGGGTTCTATGAAGCTGATCCGATAGCGGGAGGCGATGAACCCGAGAATGGCCTGCACCTGCAGTCGTTGCCCTCGTCCGAACAGATTGTTCTGGCTGACTTCCACCATGCCCACCAGTTGGTCCTGGGTGCTGTAGCCGACACCCACCCCGAATTGACCAGTGGGCCTTTCTTTGATAGTGACTTTCAGGTTAATGCGATCCGGGGCGCTCCCGGGGCTGGTGCTGAGATTCACATCTTCGAAATATTCTAGGCGCCTCAGGTTCCTCATGCTCTCTTTGAGGTTAGTGGCGTTAAAGAGTTCCTGCTCATAGACCCGCAAATTCCGACGAACCACTTTGTCCCGGGTTTTGATGTTGCCAGCAATCTCGATACGTTCGAAATAAACCTTGTTCCCCTTACTGATGTCGAAGTTGATATCCACGGTGTGGGCTTGCTCGTCTTCTCTGAGCAGGGGGGTGACGTCGGCGTTGGCGTATCCCTGGTCGGCGTATGCGTCTGAGAGGGTGGTGATGTCTTTTTGCACCACTTCCCGGCTGTAGATTTTTTCCTTGATGATGCCTAACTTCTTTTTCAGGGTTTCCTTGTCTTCCAGCAGGTCTCCCTGTAAGTCGACCTTGCCCACCTTGTACTGGGGGCCCTCAGTGATGGGGATGGTAATATAAACCCTTCCCGCCTGGATGTCGACTTTGGGCTCTCCCACCCTGGCCTTGATATAGCCGTTGTTGAAGTAAAAGGCGCCAATCTTTTCTGCGTCCGCCTCCAAGTTTTCCTGTACCAGCTTGCCCGAGCCGGTAATTTTGGAGATCAGGGGCAGACCCTTCTCTTTGGTCTCCATGAGCTTTTTGAGCTTACTCGGTTTAAATGCTTGGACGCCTTCGAATTTGATCTCTTTGATGGACACCGGGCCCCCCTCGTCGACGTAGAACACCAGGTTGACTTCCTCGGGGGTGACGGGCTCCAGTTTGTGAGTAATGCGGGCCTCGTAATAGCCTTTCGCCCGATATGGCTTCAAGCCCTTCTCGATGGCTTCCATGATGACGGTTTCAGAGGCCACCGACAGGGTTTTGATTCCCATGGCCTCGAGAAGCGCTTTCTCCTTAATCTTGCGATTGCCCTGAAAGGTGATGCTGCGGATGGCGGGTTTCTCCGAGACGATCACCATGAGGACCCGGCCCTCGGGGGTGTCGCTCACATCGAATTTCACGTCGGTGAAATACCCCATCTTGTAGATGGCTTTCAGGTCTTCCCGCAGGCGTAATGGTGAAATGAGATCCCCCTCCCGGGTTTGCATAACCCCTAGGACGGCGTCTGCTTCTATGCGGCGGTTACCTTTCACGGCGAGGCGGTGGAGGCGCTCTTTTCCCAAAATTCGGAGCCCCGCTTCCCCGGCCATTTGGCGGCTCATGCCGGTCAGGGAAGAAACCCCCGTTCCCTGGAGTTTCAAGATAACGGGGGCCTGGCGGGCAGTAAGGTCAAAGATGCGGGCTTCTAAAGAGACCGCTTCCCCGACGAAGATCACCTGTCCGATGATGACCGTATCAGCCCCCAGCTTCCGACCGATCTCCTTGGCCAGGTTTTCATTGAGCGGTTCCTGCAAGGCTGCGAGCTCTTTGGTCAGTTCTTCTGGGGAGACCATGACAAAACCCTCTGCCTTGAGGCGTTCCACGAATTCCTGGCGTACCTTCTCCCCTAAATAGTCCCGAGGAGTTTTGCTCAATACGGTAAAGGGAAAGATGGCCAACTTTTTAAAAGTCAACTCGGGTTCCTGGGCCAGGGTCGGCCCGGTCACCACCCCAAGCAACAAAAACACTACCACAAGTAGACGTCGCCGCAACTCAGTCTCCCCGTAAGGTCATCGTCTTGCCGTCCACCAAGGTGATCTGACGGTTGAGGGCCCTGGCCAGCTCCAGATTGTGGGTCACAATTACCGAGGTCAGACCTTGCTCGCGATTCAAGTCCATGAGCAACTCGTGCACCTGGCTGCCGCTCTTGGGGTCCAGGTTGCCCGTGGGTTCGTCTGCCAGGAGGACTTCCGGCTTGAGCATCAGGGACCGGGCCACCGCCACCCGTTGCTGTTCGCCCCCAGAGAGAGTGGAGACCCGGTGTCGCAGGCGGTCCTGTAGACCCACCCGCACCAGGATAGCTTCGGCCCCTTCCCGGGCTTGGAGTTTGGGAACGCGGGCGATGAGAGCCGGCATCATGACATTTTCCAGGGCGTCGAATTCGGGCAAGAGATAGTGGAACTGAAAGACAAACCCCACCTTCCGGTTCCGGAAGGATGCCAGACGCCGGTCGTCGAGGGCGAAGACCTCCTCCCCCTCCCAGAAGACCTGCCCCGCAGTAGGGCGTTCCAGGGTTCCCAGGATGTGGAGCAGGGTAGACTTGCCCACCCCGGAAGCCCCCACGATCGCCAGGGTCTCCCCGGAATAAATGTCCAGGTCCAGGCCCTTGAGCACCTCCACCACGTTGCCATTGGTGGTAAAGGTCTTCACCAATCCCTGGACGGCAATCTTTACCGCAGGGGATGTGACTACCGATGCACCTGCCATGGGCTCTAAACCAGAATGGTCCACTTTACCACTTTCTTAGCGGAGCGTCAATTGTGCTCGTATCCACAAGCTACTCATATCTGATGGCTTCCACCGGGTCCAGGCGAGAGGCCTGCCAGGAGGGATACAACGTGGCCAGAAAACTTATGAGCATAGCCGCCCCCACAATCAGAGCCACGTCCAGGGTCTGTATTTTCACGGGCAAGGTGGAGATGAGATAAACATCCCGGGGAAGCTTGATAAACTCATACTGTTTCAAAAGGGAGCACAGGGTCAAGCCCAGGACCAGCCCCAGGGTGGTGCCGAGAAAGCCGATGAGCAGCCCGTCCATGACAAAAATCTTCATGATGCTCTGACGCGTGGCGCCCATGGATTTCAAGATGGCGATCTCCTTGGTTTTTTTCATTACCATCATAAAGAGGGTGGAGGCAATGCCGAAGGCCGCCACCAGGACGATGAGGGTGAGAATGACGAACATGGCGATCTTCTCCAGCTTCAGGGCGGAGAAGAGGCTGTAATTCATGCGTATCCAGTCCAGGAAATAAAAATCCTGTCCCAGTTTCGTGGTAATGTCTTGACCCATTTCCTGGGCGGCATAAATGTCCCGGATGGTCACTTCCAGACCCGTTACCCGATCCCCAAACTGTAAAAGGTCCTGGATGGCGGGAAGGCTGACGTAAACCAGGGAAGTATCAAACTCGTACATGCCGGAATGGAAGATGGCAGCCACCCGAAAAAGCCGCAGACGGGGAAGCTGGCCCATGGGAGTGAGCGCTCCCCGGGGGATAAAGAGGTTGAAAAAGTCTCCCACCTCCAGGTTGAGACGGCGGGCCAGTTCGTTGCCGATGGCCACCGGGGGAGGCTCTCCGGGCTCATATGCGGCCAAGTCGGTGAAGTTCCCCTTTTGCACCTTTAAACTTTCCGGCCCTCCGGCTTTGAGGACGCTTAGATCCAGTCCTCTGAGCATCCCCCCGGAGATGGTTCCGGGGGTGGAAAACATCACCGGGGTATAGAGGTAGGGCTGCACCGTCTCCACCCCGGGTACGGTCTTGATTTTGGCTGCCACCTGATCGTAGTGGCCGATGCGGCCCCCCTTGGACAGGATAATGATCTGGGGGTTGACGCTCAGGATTTTTTTCTTCAAATCCTCATCGAACCCGGTCATCACGCCGATGACCACAATAAGGGCCATGACCCCCACCGCCACCCCGGCGATGGAGAACAGGGAAGAGAGGGAAATGAAGCCTTTTTGCCGCCGGACACCCCGAAGGAAGCGCAGGGCCACGAAGGTCTCAAAAAAACCCATGGCTACCTCTCCGGCCTGAGCAGGGGGAAAAGAATGACATCCCGGATGGAGGGAGAGTCGGTGAGGAGCATCACCAACCGGTCGATGCCAATACCCTCGCCGGCGGCGGGGGGCATGCCATGTTCCAGGGCCAGGAGGAAATCCTCGTCCACGGCGTCAGGCATCTCGTCGTCCCCGGCGGCATGGGCCGCCAGTTGCTGTTCGAAGCGCTGCCGCTGGTCGTCCGGGTCGTTGAGCTCACTGAAGGCATTGGCCATTTCCCGCCCGGCGATGAAAAGTTCGAAGCGGTCCACCACCTCGGGATTGTCATCGTTTTTCCGGGACAAGGGGGAGGTTTCGGTGGGATAACCCAGAACGAAGGTAGGCTGAATGAGCCTGGCCTCCACGTGCAGGTCAAAGAGCTTGGTTAAAGCCCGGCCGTAGCCCTCTCCGGAGCGGAGTTGCACCCCTTCACGGAGGGCCAGCTTCACCAGGGCCTGGCGGTCGGCCACCACTTCCCGGGGTATGCCGCCAATCTCCGTCAGGGACTCTCTGAGATCCAGGCGCCGCCAGGGTTGGGTGAAGTCAATTTCCTGTTCCTGGTAAGAGAATTTCAAGGTTCCCAGAGTCTCCTGGGCCAGAAAACAGAAGAGCTCTTCCGTGAGGACCATCAAGTCCTCGTAGGTGGCGTAGGCCTGGTAAAACTCCAGCATGGTGAATTCCGGATTGTGGAGACTCGACAGGCCCTCGTTGCGGAAGTTACGGTTGATTTCATAGACCCGGTCGAAGCCTCCCACCACCAAACGCTTCAAATAAAGTTCCGGGGCGATGCGGAGATATAGCTGCATGTCCAGGGCGTGATGATGGGTGACAAAGGGCTTGGCCGTGGCCCCGCCGGGAATGGGCTGCATCATGGGAGTCTCCACCTCGAGGAACTCTCGTTCATCCAGGAACTGGCGGATGAGCCGGGTAACGGCTGCCCGGGTCTGGAAGACCTGCCAGACCTGGGGATTCATCAGGAGGTCGAGATAGCGCTGGCGGTAGCGGACCTCAACATCGGTAAGCCCGTGGTACTTTTCGGGCAGGGGCCGCAAAGATTTGGTGAGAATGGTAAAGCGGCTGACCGCCAGGGTGAGTTCCTCGGTCTTGGTGCGAAACAGGGTTCCCTCGAAGCCTACGAAGTCACCGATATCCAGCTTCTTAAACCAAGTATAGGCCTCGTTCCCCATCACTTCCCGCTGCACATAGGCCTGGAGGCGCCCGGTGCCGTCTTGGAAATGGCAAAAAATGGCCTTGCCAAACTTGCGGACCAGCATAAGGCGGCCGGCCAGGCGGAAGGTCAGGTTCAGCTTCTCGAGCTCCGGCCCCGTCACGGCGCCATGCTCTCCGATCACCTGGGCGATGGAGTGGCTGGGGACGAAGCGATTGAAGAAGGGATCGAGGCCCGCCCGCCGGAACTCAGTGATTTTTTCCCGGCGCTGGGCCAGGATGTGGTCAGCCAGGGACATGATGGGTTTGCGTTTTTGAAGAGTATTTCACAATGTGTAAAACTGATAGTATGTAAATCTATCTTCCCGGTTAGTCAAGCCCAAAGTAGGAAGTGTTAAGCCGGGAAGCGCAGGGGAGCTTGAGTTCTGGGAAAAAGTTGCCAGGCGCGCTGCCCAGGCCTCCGGCCAGCCCGACCAGCCCCTTGGTCAGATGAATTCCCTGGATTAGCTTTGCTATACCCAGCTTCAAAAATAATTGCGCATCATGAGGTGCTTCTTCTCATTGTATCATTGCATGTTGTCACCCTGAGCCGAAGGCGAAGGGTCTCTCTCCCTTCCGGTAAAAAGGAGATTCTTCGCCGCCTGCGGCGGCTCAGAATGACAAATTAGGGGAAAGCAGGACATAGGCGCATTAATTATTTTACTCTGTATAAAAACCCCTGTGAGAGCCTTGCGGGAACCGCACACGAACTCCCGGCAAGCCAACACCCACAAAAAGAAAAGCATCCCGCGTGATTTGTTTTTTTGTTTAACCCATAAATTTTTGGTAAACTTACTTTTGCTGCTCATGCTTACCTTGGAAAATTTCTTCCTGGAAATGAGCACCACGGCCGGGACCGACATTCTGGACCTCACCCACAGGGTCCAGGAGTTGGTTGGGAGTTCGGGCATTGCCCAGGGTCTGGTGCATCTTTTCATTTCCGGGTCCACTGCTGCCCTTACCACCATCGAGTATGAATCCGGGGTGGTGAACGATCTGAGGGCTGCCATCGAGCGCCTCTTTCCCCAAAACATCCCGTATGAACACGACCGCCGCTGGGGGGACGGCAACGGCTATGCCCATGTCCGGGCCGCGTTTTTTAAGCCCTCTCTCACCATCCCCCTGGAGGACGGGCGCCTCGAGCTTGGCACCTGGCAGCAGATCGTGCTCCTGGATTTCGACAATCGCCCACGCCGACGCCGCATTCGGGGGCAGGTAATGGGTCTCAAACCATAATAATCGTGAAACCTGCCCACACCCCCATACCACGTAGCACCGAACAGCTCACCCTGGCGGATAATGCCCTGGCCCAGTCCCTTTTTGGGGAGCAGGGGCACAATCTCCGTCTCATCAGCCGCCTGTTGGGGGTGAAGCTCGCCAGCCGGGGGAACCAGGTCACCATAGAAGGACCTGAACCCCAGGTGAAGTTGGCCTACCGGGTCATAGAGGAACTCTACCAGCTGCTCGAGACCGGGTATACTCTGGCCCCTCAGGATGTCCAACACGCCGTCAAAATCCTCCAGGGCCAGGAGGAAACTGCCATCAAGGAAATTTTCCTGGACACCGTCTATATTTCCGCCATGAAGCGGCGGATCACTCCCAAAAGCCTCACCCAGAAGCACTACATTGAGGCCATCCGCACCCACGACATTGTTTTCGGGGTGGGGCCGGCGGGGACCGGCAAGACCTATCTGGCCATGGCCATGGCGGTGGCGGCCCTGATGAAACATGAATTCATCCGCATCGTCCTGGCTCGGCCGGCGGTGGAGGCTGGAGAGAAACTGGGCTTCCTGCCGGGGGACCTCTATGAGAAGGTGAATCCCTATTTACGGCCTCTGTATGACGCGCTGCACGATATGATGGATTTTGATAAGGCCACCCGGATGGTGCAGCGGGGAATTATCGAAGTGGCGCCCCTGGCCTTTATGCGGGGCCGCACGTTGAATGACTCCTTTGTCATTCTGGATGAAGCCCAGAACACCACCCCCGAGCAGATGCTCATGTTTCTGACCCGTCTCGGTTTCGGCGCCAAGGCGGTGATTACCGGGGACGTGACCCAGATCGATCTCCCGAACGGAGTCACCTCGGGGCTGGTGGAGGCCCGCCAGTTGTTGTCGGGGATAGAGGGCATTGCCTTTACCCATTTCACCGAGCGGGACGTAGTGCGCCACCCTCTGGTGCAGGACATTATCCGGGCCTATGAGGGCCATCGCCAGAGGTCCACCATCCCCAAGGGAGACGTGCGCCATGCCGGATAAAGAGCTCCCTAAAAATATCTCCCGCTTGCGGGACTGGGGGAACGGTCTGTTAGCCAGGCGTGGCTGGACTCGCAACCGCAAGTCGGGCCTGTCCCCAAAATACGACCAGTCTGCCAAGATTCTCTTGCTCCTGGGCCTGAGCCTGGCCATTGCGGTTCTTCTCGCCCCCCACCCCCCAAAACCCCTGGGCGAATATAAGGTCAACGCTATCGCTCAGGAAAACATCAGGGCTGTAGGGGACTTTCTGGTGGAAGACGAGGAGTCCACCCAGAAGCGCCAGCGTGCGCTTCTGGCTACCCTCCCACCGGTTTTTGATCTGGACGAACAAGTGGCCAGCAATATGCAGGCACGTCTCCAACAGGCCCTGGAGTTCATGCGCCAGACCTCCCGAACCATAACCCAGGAGCTCACTCCAGTTCAGGGAGAGCAGGCTTCCCTGCAAAAGCCGAACTTTTCTGATCTTTACCCGAAACTTCGCCAGCACAAACCAAAATTTGACGGTATCCTGGGGATAAACCTCCCCAATGCCACCTTTGAACTCCTGGCCAAGGCTGAGTTCTCCCCGGCCATGGAGGCCCTCATCGGCCAGGTGCTTACACAGGTTTACCGGCAAGGGGTTATCGCCAGCCGAACTCTGCCCCAATTCAAATCCAAAAAGATTCTGCTGCGCCGCCTGGCCTCCCAGGAGGAGCGAATTTTGCAGGCTCCCTTTCCCTTTCTGGTGGTGGAAAACCTGCACAAACCCATGGCCAACTATTGCCGGCAGATTGCCGCCGACTTCTCTCCCCCGACCGACTCCTGGTTTGCGACATGGTGCAGCACCTGGCGGTTCCCAACATCTCCCTCAATCTGGCGGAAACCCAGGAGCGCCAGAGGAGAAGTCTCCAGAAATTGAGCCCCACCTACTTCCAGGTAAAACGCGGCGAGCTCATCCTCCGGGAAGGGGAGCGGGTCACCCCCCTGAATCTGGCCAAATTGAAAGCCCAGGACTCCTCTTATACCCCGCAACGCAGCTTTCTCATCTTCCTGGGGAGTTTTTTAAGCCTGGTACTTATCCTGTGGCTGGTCTATAATCTGGCCCGCATATCCCTGAAAACCTTTTCCACCCGCCTGAGGGATCTGGTCTTCCTGGCGGTGTTGATTTTTGTCAGCCTCCTGGCCAACTATGGTCTGGAAAGTCTGGCGGTCATTCTTTCTCCTCTGAAGCCCATGTTGGGCAAGAATTTGATCTATGCCATCCCCATCGCCCTGGGCCCCATCTGTGCTGCCCTTTTCCTGGGGCTGGAGACCGGGCTGGCCATGGCCTTCCTGATGGCTACCCTCTCTGCGCTGATCTTGGAGAAGCCTTTTCCCATGTTTCTCTACCTGGTGAGCGCCAGTCTCATGGGAGTCTGGGGGGTGCGATCCTACCGGTTGCGCCGTTCCCTGATCAACACCGGTCTGGCCATCTGCGGGGTCAACCTCTTTATGGTCACCGCCTTTAAGTTTTTGGAGTACCCTTTTGCCGCCCGGGATTTGCTCCTGGGACAGGCCTTTGCCGTGAGCGGCGGCTTACTCACGGGGATTTTGGCCTTGGGCCTCACCCCCATTATCGAGACCGTGTTCCGGTACACTTCCAACACCCGCTTTCTGGAGCTTCTCAACCTGGACCAGCCCCTCTTGAAAGAGCTGATGTTGGTGGCCCCGGGCACCTATCACCACTCCCTGGTGGTGGGCCAGATGGTGGAGGCTGCGGCCGTAGCCATCGGGGCCAATCCGCTGCTCGCCAAAGCGGCGGCCTACTATCACGATATCGGCAAGGTCAAAAAACCGGCCTATTT
Organism: uncultured delta proteobacterium; assembly: GCA_963709285.1. GTDB lineage: Bacteria > Desulfobacterota > Desulfobaccia > Desulfobaccales > 0-14-0-80-60-11 > JBGSLA01. Next base: position 85,858 of record CAVPVR010000002.1, read on the forward strand.
CGTGGAAAATCAGTTCGGCGGGGAAAACAAACATGAAAAGCTGGCCCCCTCCATGAGCAGCCTCATCCTTACCGCCCACGTCAAGGACGGGGTGGATCTGGCCCGGAAGCAACAACTGGGGGAGCCCATCTGCGACATCATCCAGCAGCATCACGGCACCTGCCTCATCAGCTACTTCTACAACAAGGCCAAGAACCAGGCCGCCGACTCCAACAAGGTCAACATCGACAACTACCGCTATGCCGGGCCTCGGCCCCAAACCAAGGAGGCGGGGCTGGTGCTGGTGGCGGACCAGGTGGAGGCGGCCTCGAAAACCCTGACAGAACCCACCCCGGCCCGCATCCAGGGCATGGTGCAGAAGATTATCAATAATATCTTTGCCGACGGGCAGTTGGACGAATGCGAGCTCACCTTAAAAGAGCTTCATCTCATTGCCAAACACTGCAACAAGATCCTGAGCGGCATTTTTCATCATCGTGTCCAATATCCTTCCCCCGCCGAGAAGACCCGGTCTCATGAAGATCTGGATAAGCAACCGGCAAAGAAAAACGGCCCTAAGTCCGAAAACGGTCAGAGAAAAAGCCAGGAAGATCTTAAACGCCTTGGGATGGGCTAAGGCCGAGCTTTCCCTCACCCTGATGGGCGACCGGGCTATGGCTCGCTTGAACCGGGAGACCTTCGGGAGGCGAGGGCCCACCAATGTCATCGCTTTTCCCGTGGATGCGATGGAAGAGTTGGGTGGAGGGGACATAGGGCTTAGGCATTCCTCCGGCCCGCCTCAGAAAAACTCTTCCCAGCCTCCGCCGGTCTTGGGAGAGGTGGTCATCTCCCTGGAAACCACCCGGCGCCAGGCGGCAGAAACCGGCTGGCCCTGGGAAGAACTCTTCGATTTTTACCTGATTCACGGTATATTACACCTCGTGGGTTACGACCACGACACCCCTGAAAACGAGGCGGCCATGACCGCCAGGACCTGGGAGTTGATGGAGAGGTTGAAAGAGTGAGTGGGGAAGGGGGCGAAGAGCCGCAGGACCCTCCCCCCATAATATCCCTTACCAGGAGGCGCCGGGATGGCGAAGTTGGAAGTGAATGTGGATCATGTGGCGACGTTGCGTCAAGCCCGGAGGATTGATGAGCCCGACCCGGTGCATGCTGCGGTGCTGGCGGAGCTGGCCGGCTGTGACGGTATTATTGTGCATTTGCGGGAAGACCGACGTCACATCCAGGACCGGGACCTGCGACTCCTGCGGCAGACGGTGAAGACCCGGCTCAACCTGGAAATGGCGGCCACCGAGGAGATGCTGAGAATTGCCTCGGAAGTCAAGCCGGACTTGGTCACCCTGGTGCCGGAAAAAAGGCAGGAACTCACCACTGAGGGTGGCCTGAATGTCTTGGGTCAGCAGGAACCGCTGCGGGAGTTCATCAGCAAACTCAAGGAAGTAAATCTTGAAGTCAGCCTTTTTGTGAACCCGGATCCCGCCCAGATCACTGCGTCAAGGGAGGTGGGGGCCGCCTGGGTGGAACTCCACACCGGCATCTACGCTGAAGCCGCAGGAGAAGCCGAGACCCTGAAGCTCTTTGATGAACTTCTGGATGCAGCCCGCCACGCCAGAAGCCTGGGCCTGAGAGTCAAGTGCGGCCACGGCCTCAATTATCGGAACCTGAAGCTTTTCCGGGGCCGTCCGGAGTTCGAGGAATTCAGTATCGGTCACAGTATTATCAGCCGGGCGGTGTTAGTGGGTATGGAGCGGGCCGTGCGGGAGATGCTGGAACTTATTAAACCGTGAAGTAAAGGAGAGGTTATGGAAACAACCGGGGAACGCCCTCAGGCGCCAGAGACCAACGAACCCGAAATCATGAAATCCCTGACCTTGGGAATTGTGGGAGACCTGGGGAGGCTCTTCAAAGAACATGGCTTGGGCCAAAAACCCATTAGAATTTTGGAAGCCATAGTTTTCGCCATGTTCGTGGTCACCGAGGCCTTTGTCTCCGTTAAAAAAGGGCTGGACCAGGCCCAGGAGTCTCTGGACCTTTTTCACGAAGACATGACGGAATATATCTTTAAAGAATACTTGTTCAAGCAACAGAAAGCCAAGGACATGGAGGAGATCAACGCCCACTTGAGCCAGTTCCGGGAGTTAATTAATCAGCGCTACCAGGAGTATCGCCAGAATTTCCTGGAAGATTACCAGGACCAGCAGTTGGGTTTTCGCCGCACCCTCACCGCTCTCTCGGGCCACCTCCTGCAAGAGCCTCTGCCGGAGGGCGAAGAGCAAGACCGCCTCATTTCTGTATTTTCTGTGAAGCTGGCCCATTTCTGGTCAGGCTGCATGAGTTCCTTTCAACCCGAGTCAGGCTGACAGCAAACCTGGCTCGGGCTCAGGGGTGGGTGGCACAGGCTTCCAGCCTGTGCTATCTTTTTTGTGTGATAATTGCCCTCCCCCGGAGCATAAGGCACTTAAGCTTGATGCTCTGACCGTGAGCGAAAAAATATGGCTTTCATAGACCTTCACACCCATTCCAACGCCTCCGACGGGTCTTGCCCGCCTCGGGAGGTGGTGCGCCTGGCCAAAGAACGGGGACTGCAGGCCCTGGCCCTCACGGACCACGACACCATTGACGGGCTGGCTGAAGCGGTGGCCGCCGGGCGGGAGTTTGGTCTGGAGATCATCCCCGGGGTGGAGATCAGCGCCAAACACCCCATCGGCTCCATGCACATTTTGGGGTATTTCCTGGACTACGAGAGTGAGCTGCTGGCCCAGCGCCTGGCGGTCCTGAAACAGGCCCGTAAGGACCGCAACCCCCAGATCATCGCCAAACTCAACAAGCTGGGCATCCCTCTCACCATGGAGCAGGTGGAGCGTATTTCCGGCGGCGGCCAAATGGGCCGGCCCCACATTGCCCGGGCTCTTTATGAGAGCGGCTTGGTGCGCTCCATCCAGGAGGCCTTTGACATTTATCTGGGGAACCACGGCCTGGCTTATGTGAGCAAGTTCCGCTTTCCTCCTGAAGAAGCTATGGCCATGATTCGGGAGGCGCGAGGCATTCCCGTCCTGGCCCACCCCTTCACCCTGGGCCTTCACACCTCCGAAACCCTGAGACCCCTCCTTAAGGAACTCAAGGCCCTGGGCCTGGCCGGAGTGGAGTGCTACTACCCCGAACACTCCTTTGGCCAGGAAGCCCTTTACCTTTACCTGGCCCGGGAGCTGGGCTTGCTCATCACCGGGGGCTCCGACTTCCACGGCGACAATAAGCCGGAGGTGACCCTGGGCCGCATCACCTGCCAGCCCCTCCTCGTCTACGACCTGGTGGTGGCCATGAAGCAGTGGCGGGAAAAAGAATTTGGGGGAGGGGGCTAAGGGTCGCACAAGGTAAATACCCCCCTTCCCAAGCCTACACAACCAATACCGTTCATAATTACCAGTAAGCAGTGACCAGTGACCAGAAAAAGATAATCACTGAGCACTGACTGCTGGCTCCTGGACTTATGGGGGTGTGGGGGGGAGGGCGAGGGCTGCGCTCCCTGGCCCTCCCCCCATATCTTTCCCCCTCACACAATCAACATGCAGTCGCCGTAGCTATAGAAGCGGTAGCAATGCCGGATGGCGTCTTGATAGGCCTCAAGGATCAGGTCCCGGCCGGCGAAGGCGGCCACCAGCAGCAGCAAGGTGGACCGGGGCAGGTGGAAGTTGGTGAGGAGCTGGTCCACGGCCTGAAACCGGTAGGCAGGGAAGATGTAGAGGCCGCACCAGCCTTCTTGAGGGATGAAGCCCTGGGGCCCGGCGCAGTGCTCCAGGACCCGTACGCTGGTGGTGCCCACGGCCACCAGCCGTTTGCCTGTCGCCCGGGCCTGGTTGAGGCGCTGGGCGGTCGTGGCCGGCAGAATAAAATATTCCGGCTGCAACTGATGTTGGGTGTAGTCGGGGGTACGTACCGGGAGGAAGGTCCCGGGCCCCACGTGAAGAGTAAGAGCAGCCGTTTCGATGCCGCGGTTTTTTAGTTTCGCCAGGACCTCTGGAGTGAAGTGCAGCCCCGCCGTAGGCGCGGCGATGGCGCCTGGTTGGGCGGCATACACGGTCTGGTAGCGGTCCTGATCCGCCGTCTCCGGAGCCCGGCGGATATAGGGCGGCAGGGGCACTTCCCCCCGGGCCAGGATTGCCTGGCAGACATCCCCGGCCGTGGTTCGGAAGCGCACCTCGGCCACCCCCGACCCCACCAGCGCGGTGATTTCCCCCTCCAACTCGGTGTCAAAGTGCAGCACCAGGCCCACCCTGAGACGATGGCCCCGGTAGCTGGCTTGGACCTGGACCATATTGGGGTTATGGCCCGACTTTACTGATTCGGGCAGATGGTGCAGAAGCAGCTCTACCTTGCCACCGCTGGCCTTGCGGCCATAAAGACGAGCCGGAAAGACCCGGGTGTCGTTGAGAATGAGAAAATCCCCTTCAGCCAAAATCTCAGGGAGTTCCGCAAAAGCGCGGTGCTGCCAGGACTGACGGGCCCGGTCCACCACCATCAGGCGGGAGTCCTCCCGGCGGGTGGCAGGGTGCTGGGCGATGAGCCCGGGGGGAAGGTGGTAGTCAAAATCGGTGAGGGTGAATGGCATTTTCATCTACCAGGGAAAATCCCCTGACTAAATTAACCAGGAAACAAGCGGTTGCGGCCCCTTGCATTTTCTCGGGTAAAATAATCACACCCCGCGCCCACGATGGCCAGCGCCTGCAAATGATCGCCTCCTGGTCAGGGTTGGATAAGATTGGCTGTGAATGGCATTCGGGCTCCGACCAGAGGATTTTTGTCAACCTGCAACTCATTTTAATATAATAAATTGCAGAGCCACCAATTGAAAATTTTTCGGGACATAAAGGATATCAACAAACCCCATGATGAGGTTCCGGATGCAAAGGGATGGCAATCATGTTTAACCTGGAGGATTTTCGGGCCGGAAGTTACGGGGTGCCTTATTCCTGCGCCGGGGAACTGCCGGCCTGCTGTTTTCAGTGCTGGTACTTGATTCACCAAGAGTCCCAGGTGTGTTACTGTGACGCTCCGTTTTACTATTATTGCGGTTATTCCTGGCCGGACAAGCTCACCCAGACCATCCCGCCCTGCCTAGAAAAGGCGAAGGGGCTGGCGACCATCTGAAGGGGTCTGGGGGGGACGCAGGGAGAAAGGAAACCTTTCCCCTGAGGCTGCAGGAGATAGAGAAAAGCGCTTTATTGAGGAAATGGCAGGTAATAACCGGAACTTTAATCCTGTGGGGGCGCCTTCTTCGCAGGAGCAAAGTTTGGACCGCGGGCTTTTCAGAAAACCGTGGCAAACATGTGGTTATGATAGGCGTAAGTGAGGGATAAACACCAGAAGGCCAGGATCAGGTCGAGGCTCCAGAAGATCACGATAAGTCGGTCGATGAGTCTGGGTTTCATGGCAGGTCCCTTTCGGGATTGAGGTAATATCAAGAAATGTACCAAATGCCATGTAATTGAAATATTTATATTTATTGGATTACTAGGGGTTGCGGCGTGTTCAAAAAGTAAATACTTTGTTTACAAAGTGAAACAAAGCTTGGGCTTTCTTTGATCTCTTTTTAATAATTTGTCTCACTTAATAGAGACTTTTTCCCGAAAATTCCCCCCATCATGGTTGCCTCCCCTGCAAGCCTGGCTGGTCGGTCTGCCAGATTCCACGTGACCACCTGGTTCATCTGGCCCGGCTAGGATAGCCGATCCTCCCTGAAATAATGCTGGGCATCACCAGCCAATGTTGATAATATGTAAATTGTTTAAACCAGATCAGGTGCAAGTATGACCAGGGAGTCCCTTGTCTGCCCCGGATGCAGTTGCCTCTGCGACGACCTGGACGTGACCTTGGAAAATGGCCGGATTGTGGCGGTGGCCAACGTTTGCCTCTGGGGTGCAGGCAAGTTCCTATCTACTAAAAAATTCCACACCAAGAGTCCCCGCAGTCGGTTGACGGCCTTCCAGGTTCGGCGCCGAGGGCGCTGGCAGGAGGTGCCGTACGAGGGGGCCCTGGAAGAAGCGGCGGCCCTTCTCACCAAGGCCCGGCGCCCACTCATTTTCGGTCTTACCAACTCAGGGGTTTGGGCCCAGGAGGCAGCCCTGAAGCTGACCCGGGGGCTCAAGGCCCGCCTGGAGCCGGGTGACCTGAGCTTCATGGCTCCCTTCTACCAAGCCGTCAAGGCTCATGGCCTCTTCTGGGCGCCCCTGGAGGTCATCCGGGACGAAGCGGACACCGTGCTTTTCTGGGGGGCCAATCCCATCCACTCTACCCCCCGGCACCTGGTGCGCTACGCCGTCTTTGCCCGGGGCCGCTTCACTGAGCGAGGGGTAGAGGATCGGCGGGTGGCGGCGGTGGATATTTATCCCACCGAACTGGGCCACTTCTGCCGCCCCTTTATCCAGGTGCAGCCCGGCCAGGAGTTGGCTTTGGCGGAAGCGCTCATTGCCCGGCTCACCGGAAGGACGGCGGAAACTGCGGCCGTCTCCGGAGTCTCGGATCTGGCCGACTTCCTGGCCCAGACCGCCTACGGCGTGATGTTCCTGGGCCGGGGGGTGAGCTACGGGCCGCATCATGAGCTGGTTGAGCGTCTGGCGACGCTGGTGGCTTGGCTCAACCGTGAGCGCCCTTTTGCTCTCTTACCCCTTCCCGGGGATTTCAACAGTGCCGGTCTCTACCACCTGCTCCTCCAGGAACTGGGAAGTCCGGGGGCCCCGGATTTCAGTACGGGAGGGGAGGTGGTTAGTCATCTTACCCCGGTGGATTTCCAGGAGGTTGATGCCATTCTGGTTGTCGGCGCCGACCTTGTGTGGTTTTTGCGAGATGAGCAAGTTCAGGATTTGAAACGCCGCCAGGTGCCATTAGTGGTGTTGAGCCCCTTTGCCAACCGTACCACGGCCCAGGCGGCGGCGCTTTTCCCGGTGGCCCTCGAGGGGGTGGAGGTGGATGAGGTAGCCTATCGGCTGGATGGGCTGCCGGTGCCGCTTAAAGCCCCTCTATCTTCACCCTGGCCCGCAGCCCACCGGATTTTAGCCGACCTGGCCCTGTTTTGTTAACGACTCAAGATCATGAAATAACTTTTCATAATGGAGAAAAACATGACCCAAGCCGCGGCGAAAAACCCCGTGGTAATTTTGGAAACCAGCCTGGGGTCCATCAAGCTTGAACTTTTTCCCGAAAAGGCTCCGGTGACGGTGGCCAATTTCCTCGCCTACGTGCGGGAAAGCTTTTATGATGGGCTTATCTTCCACCGGATTATCTCCAACGCTATGGTCCAGGCAGGAGGCTTTAGGCCGGGTCTGGCTTACCAGGAGCCCACTCACCCTACCATTGTCAACGAAGCTCAAAACGGCCTTGCCAACGAGCGGGGTACCATTGCCATGGCCCGGGCCTTTCCCATCGATAGCGCCGCGGCCCAGTTTTTCATCAACGTGGTGGACAACTCCGACCTCGACCACCGGGGTTCGGAGCCCCAGGATTTTGGCTACGCGGTCTTTGGCCGGGTCATTGAGGGCATGGAGGTGGTGGACAAAATGACCTGGATACCCACCGGGCCGGTGGGAGAGCATCGGAATGTGCCCCAGGAGAACATCATCATCAACAAGACCAGCGTAGTGGAGGATTGAAGCCCCCGGAGCCGTTCATGCGTCTGAAGATCACCGGAGGCCGGGTGTTCGACCCAGCCCAGGGCTGGCAGGGAGAGGTCCGGGACCTGTACCTCGACGGGGACCGGATGGTCTCCCGCCTCCCCAAGGTGGATGAAGTTATCGATGCCCGGGATCAGGCGGTGGTGCCGGGAGGCATTGACCTGAGAGGACAGGTGGCCACCTATGGCCTGAATTTCCTGCGCCTCTGGGGGATGTGCCCCAGTCCCGGAAAGCTGGGGGAGACCTACGCCACTCTGGGCTACACTCATGTCCACGAACCCTATGTGACCCTGGCCACGGCCGCTTATGTGCATCGTGAGCTCGCGGCCCTGCCGGTGGTGGATGTGTCCGCCTCTTTGGTGGTCAACCTTCGGGACCTGGACCTCTGGCTCAGGGACACCGACAAACTGCCCGAGTTGGCGGAAACCCTTCAGTTTTTCCAGGAAAAGACTCGTACCTTGAACTTCAGGGTGGTGGAGCCCTGGGTGCGGCATCGCCAGGAGTTTTATGCGCACCGCACCCTTCCCTTGGAGGAGACCCTGGAAGTTTTGGCCCGGCTGGCTGGGGAACTGCAAACGACCCTGGTGGTGGAGGCCTCTCCCGAGGTGCTCCGGGCTGCGCTGCCGGAGCCCCGGGCCTTCCACTTGGCCGCTCTGGGGGCGGCCCTGAGTGCAGACGACCTGGTCGAGGCCGCCCTGGCCCACCTGGAGCAAGGGACCAGCGCCGATCTAGGCCTCATGTGGCCCCAGAAAATTGCGGGAGGAAATGGCGTTCCCGTCCAGGTAGACCTGGGCTTGTGCGAGCCCTTGTCCCTGGCGCCAACCGCAGAGAAGGGTCAAGCCCGGCGGGCTCTCTCCCTGGCACTGGCCGTAGAGGGAACCACAGCGGCCTTTTCCGGGGCCGGCGCGGTGTGGGCGCCGATCAAGCACTATCCTGATTTTTTTGCCTGGTTAGGGGACCGAGAAGCCCGACAGGAGTTCTGGGGTGACGAGATAAGCCCGCGCCGGTATTCTTGGTTCGATTGGGTCCGGGCCACCCGCACCCTCCCGGCCCGGCTTCTGGGCCTGGCCGACCGGGGCCACTTGGGTCCCGGGGCCCGGGCTGATGTGGCCTTTTTTGACCTGCCTCCGGAGGGTGCTGAAGACCGCTGGCCGGAACAGGTCAGGCGTTGCCGGACACTCATCAAGGCCGGAACGGTGGTGGTGGACAATTTCAGTCTGGTCCGCCCCGAAGTCCCCAAGGCCGCCTGTTTCCGGCGCACCGGGGCGGAGTCCACGGCCCTGGTGGACGAGCTTTGCCAGTACCGGAGTTTTCGACCGGAAAACCTGTGGATGTCCGGGGACCTGGAAGGCGCCACCTGGGTGGAGGTTTAAGGTGGAGTTCTGCATTGATTCAAATTTCCCATGCATTTTCGATCGGTTTACCAAGACAATACCCCCTTTTTTAAAGGGGGGCCAGGGGGGATTATAAACAATGTCATAGTAATCCCCCTAAATCCCCCTTTAGAAAAGGGGGACTTAAAACAGCTTTATGGAATCCCGGTTGTATTTTAACAACGAATAATAAACCCTAATGTAATGACTACCGACAAGGAACTGCTGGAATTTTTGCCCGGCACGGATTGCGGGGAGTGCGGCCTGACCTGTGCCGAATTTGCGGCTCGGTTGCTGGTCCGGGAGTCGGCTCCGGAGGACTGCCCGGTCCTGCACACTCCGGATTACGCCGGCTACATCGAGGCCCTGCATGAGCTCTTGGGAGCGGTGGCGGAAGCAGCCCCGGCGATGCACATCGATCCGGAAAAGTGCAACGGCTGCGGCATTTGCGTGGCCATGTGCGAGCATCACCTGGGAAACTGCACTGAGGCCCGTCTGGGCCGGGGTCCTCGTCCCCATGAGCAGGTGGTCTTCCACGTGGTGAACGGCACTGTGGTGGTGGTGCGCCAGGAACTCTGCGTCCGGATGCTGCAGGCTGCGGAGAAGTGCAGCAAGTGCGCCGAGCACTGCCCGACGGAGGCCATAACCTTTGGGTAGAGGGGATGAAGTAAACAAATTTCGCACCTCTTAAGTAGGCTTAGTGAGAAGGAATTACTGGGTAAGAAGCAGATTTTTGGAAGAAATGTTGTAGGGCACGTCTTACGCGCCATAAATTGGAACTAGCTGAGAATATAACAGGAATATTGGTGCGTAAGACGCACCCTACATTTACTGGTCCCTCGTTAGGAAAGGGGGAAAATGTTCTATCCTGTTGTGGTTCTTTACAAAAGAGGCTCAAACGAGGACTTTTATTATAGTTAATTAATGCCCATGGACGAAACCCTGCATATCCACGAACTCGACCCCCTGTTCAAGGAAGAGGTGGCCCGGGAGCCGGGTTGCCAGCACCTGCTGCGCTGCTTCGCCTGCGGGGTGTGCACCGCCACCTGCCCGGTGGCCGAGATCGAGCCGGAGTTCAGCCCCAGCCACATCATCCGCCAGATTCTTTACGGTATGAAAGACCAACTGCTCGCGTCGCCGGCCCTCTGGTATTGTGCCCGTTGTGCGCAATGCTCCTTTTCCTGCCCCCAGGACGTGCGCTTTCTGGACATCATCCAGGGGCTGAGAAACCTGGCGGTGCGGGAAGGGGCCATCACCGCGGCACGGGCCGCCCGTCTGGCCCAGGGGGAGAAACTCATTCAGGAACTCCGGCGCTCCCTTTTGGCGGCCCTCCTGGCGGCCCCGGAGGATGGTCTTAACCTCAAGGCGGAACTTACCCGGGCCCTGGCCGACGTTGATATGCCGCCTCCGGAGGAGGATTAGCCCTAAATGGCGTTGGTCCGGCCCCTGTCGCAGGTTGTCAGTTCCCGGGTGATGGTGGTGGGCGGGGGCATCGCGGGTCTTACCGCGGCCCTGGACCTGGCCGCAGTGGGTCTTCCCGTCACCCTGGTGGAGGAAGGTCCTTCCCTGGGGGGCCTGATGGCCCAGTTGGACAAGACCTTTCCCACCAACGACTGCGCCATGTGCATCCTGGCGCCCCGGCTGCTGGAAGCGGCCCGGCATCCCCTGATTGAGATCCATACTCTGACCCGGGTAATGGGGATGGAGGGACAGCCCGGGGATTTTAGGATACACTTGGCCCGCCGGCCGCGGTACGTGGACCCGGCCAAATGCACGGGTTGCGGGGAATGCGTCCGGGTTTGTCCCAAACGCATTCCCGACCCCTACAACCTGGGACTCAAGCCGGACCAAGGCCATCCACGTGCCCTTCCCTCAGGCGGTGCCGCAGGCGGCCTATATCGACCCGGAGGCCTGCCGCCACCTGCAGGGGCGCGAGGAAACCTCCTGTGTTCAGGTGTGTTCGGCGGGAGCCATCAACTTTGCAGACCAGCCGGAAATCTTTGTGAAGGAGGCCGGGGCCGTTATTCTGGCGCCTGGGGCCCGGCCCGCGCCGGTGCAGGACTTTCCCGGGGCCTGGCACCCGGATGTAGTCACCAGCCTGGAATTCGAGCGGCTGCTGAGTGCCACCGGTCCTCATGAAGGCAAGCTGCTGCGGCCCTCAGACCAGCAGGAGCCCCAGTCCATAGCCTATATCCAGTGTGTGGGGTCCAGGGACCAGGAGGCGGGCGCGGCTTATTGTTCCAGTCTTTGTTGCTTGTCCAGCCTGAAAGAGGCCCTGGTGGCCCAGGAGCTTACCCAGGACCGGGCCGCGACCACCATTTTTTACCTGGACCTGAGGGCCCAGGGCAAAGAGCAGGAGCGCTATCTGGAGACGGCTCAGGCCCGGGGGGTCGAGCTGGTGAGGTCCCGGGTCACTGCGGTCCACCCGCATCTGAAGGGTGGCCTGGCGGTGCGCTACACCGACCCCCGAGGCAGGCCCCAGGAGAGGATTTTTGACTTGGCGGTCCTGGCGGTGGGACTCAGGCCGGCGGCGCACCTGCGGGATTGGGCCGGGCGGCTCGGCATAAGTCTCAACGAACACGGATTTATCAAGGAAGGGCAGCCTTTTTCTCCGGTTACGGGGCGGGAGGGCGTTTATCTTTGCGGCACGGCCCAGGAGCCCATGGACATTACCCTGTCCGTGGCCAACGCCAGCTCGGCGGCTCAAGCTGCAGCCCAACTCCTGGCCGTGAGCCCCCGGCCTGCCCTGGCCAGGGTGTCACGGGAAAAGCCGCTGAGCACCGATGGGCGCCCCCCGAAAATCGGGATTTTTCTCTGTCATTGCGGCACCAACATCGCGCGCACCGTCGATCCGGAGGCCTTGAGCAAGATGGTCCGGGAAATCCCCGGGGTGGCCCACGTGGAGGATTTCCTCTTCAGTTGTTCGGCGGACGCCACCCAAAAGATGGCGGCCATCATAGAGGAGCAGGGTTTGAACCGGGTGGTGGTGGCCGCGTGCAGCCCCCGCACCCACGAGGCCGTCTTTCGGGAGGTGCTGGCTGCAGCCGGGCTAAATCCGGGGTATCTCGCCTTCGCCAATATCCGGGAGCAGTGCGCCTGGGTGCACCAGGATGACCCGGACGCGGCCCTGGCCAAAGCTGCAGACCTGGTGGCCATGGCGGGGCGCGGGGCCCTGGAACTGGCCCCCATCACTCCCGCCACGTATCCGGTGATGCCCCGGGCCCTCGTTTTAGGAGGCGGGGTGGCCGGTATGAGCGCCGCCCTTTCTCTGGCCGACCAGGGCTTTCACACCTATCTGGTGGAACGCACTCCCCGACTGGGGGGGCTGGCCCGCAACCTGCGCTTCACCCTGGAAGGGTTAAATCCCCTGGAGTTAATCCAGGCCCTCGAAAATGCAATCTCCTGGCACCCCAACGTGGAAGTGCTCACCCAAACCGAACTGGTGTCCCTGGAGGGTACTGTGGGGCGCTTCCGGTCCCGGGTCCGCCAGTTGATACAGGAAGAATGGGAGGAGAGGCGCCTGGAGCATGGGGTGGTGCTGGTGGCCACGGGTGGCCGGGAAATGCAGCCCGAGGGGAGCTATCTTTACGGTGAGGACCCCCGAGTGCTCACCCAACTGGAACTGGAGGAGAAGATCAGCACCGGCGGCAAAGATCTGGACCGGGCACGGCGGGTAATCATGATTCAATGCGTGGGTTCCCGTTCTCCCGAGCGCCCTTACTGCAGCCGCTTGTGCTGCACCGAAGCCCTGAAAAACGCCCTTCTCCTCAAAAAGCGTTATCCCCTGGTGGAGATCGTTGTCCTCTATCGCGACATCCGGGCCTTTGGCTTCCGGGAATTGGCCTACCAGGAGGCCAAGGAGCGGGGCGTGGTCTTTATTCCCTACGACCCGGACCGGCCCCCGGAGGTGAGCGCGTCTCGGCGGCGGCCGTTGACAGTGCGGGTCTGGGACGAACTTTTAGAAGAGACCGTGACCTTGCCGGCGGATTTTCTAGTCCTGAGCGCCGGCATCGAACCGGCGGCGGGGAGCGGCAAGGCGGCCCACCTGCTCAAGGTGCCGCTGGCCACGGGCGGCTTTTTCCTCGAGGCCCATCAGAAACTCAAACCGGTGGAAACCATGGTGGATGGGGTCTTTATCTGTGGCCTGGCCCACTACCCCAAGAGCCTGGGAGAGGCGGTGGCCCAGGCTCAGGCGGCGGCCATCCGGGCCGCGGCCCTCCTCTTTCAGGAGGAAATCCAACAGAGTGAAATCTCTGCTATCATACTGAGCGAGAACTGCCAATTATGTCTTGCTTGTGTGAAAAGTTGTCCTTTTGCAGCCATTGTTGTGGGTGAGGGGGGAATACCCCAAATTATGGGAGAACTCTGCCGGGGCTGCGGGGTCTGCGCTGCGGAGTGCCCCGCCGGCGTCATTCGGATGAGCCGTTTTACCGACGCCGAGTTGACCGCCCAGATCATGGCTGCCCTGGAGCGTCCCCAAGGAGAGGAACATGGTGAGAGAGAGCTATTGCGGTCTGTGCGATGACTGCCAGTTGGGCCATCCTGAATTCCTCAAGGCTGTGGCCCTGTTACAGGAATATCTGGACCGCTTTCGGGCCAACTGGTGGGTCCACTGTTTTCCGGAGAAGGAGGGCTTTAACTTCCCGGAATTCCGGCGAGGGTTGGACTGGTTTTTAGCGCACACGGAGTGCCCGGGCTGCAAAGGGGGTAAGGGATTGGAACTCTGCCCCATCCGGACTTGCGCCGTGGCCCGCGGGCTGGCGCACTGCTCCCTCTGTCCGGATTTGGTTCCTTGTGACAAGTTTGACCACCTGCTTGAGCAGTTCCCTGACGTGAAGATCAGCCTGCGCCGCCGTCAGTTGAAGATCAAGGCCATACATTTTCACCAGCAGTTAGCCGCCATAAAAAAGGAAGGCTGAGGGGCCTGACCCGGTTTTGCCGAGTTATTTCCCATGAAAACGTTGGTCCACAAGCGTGAAACCAGAAGCGCCATTGAATTGACCCTCCGGATGTACCAGGAGCTGGTAGAGCTGCGCCTGGACAAAACGGCCTGCCTCAAGTGCGAGGTCTGCTCCCTGGTCTGCCCTCGGGGGGCGGTGGCCGTCACGCCTGCTGACGAGGGCCTGGATATCACCATTGATCCCCGCGTCTGCGTGCTCTGCGAAATTTGCGCCCACTTTTGCCCTACAGGAGCGGTGAGCTTGAGGCTCAACGGCGTCCCCAAGACTATTTTATTCGACCATCTGGGTCTGGCGGCCTTTTTGGACAAGATCAGGATGGACAAGGAAAGGTGCACCGAGCCCTGCCCCCAGGATGAAAAAGGGCAGGAGCACTGGTGCCGGCAGCAGCTGAAGCTGGTGGGAGGCCTGCTCACGGAGTGCCCCAAACACTGCCACAAGTGCCTGACTGTGTGCCCCCGTCAGGCCATTGTCCTGGACCCGGAGGGCCTGCACACCATGCCCGAGCCCGACCTGTGCCTGCGCTGCACCCAATGTCTCTCGGTGTGTGAACAGGAAGCCCTGGCGGTCAACCCCCAGTTCACTGGCGACCTTGACATTGACGACAGCAAGTGCCCGCCGGACTGTATGCTGTGCATCGAAGCCTGTCCCGTTAAGGCCATCGTGCGGGAAGGGGAGCGGGTCTACCGGAAGTTAGAAACTTGCAGCTACTGTGGGGTGTGCTACAACATTTGTGATTACGAAGCCGTTAGCCTAACCCGGCGGCAGGTGGTGGCCCTCAAGGGGGAATTTTCCCAAGCCTGGGAAGAGGCGGTGAACCGGCTCCTCTCCCGGGAAATGGTTCGATAAGTTGCGTTAAGCAAAAAGGCGTTTGTGGAACCTGAACTTCGCATCGGCTTATATATCTGTCACTGCGGCCTCAATATCGCCGGGGTCATCAGTCCGGAGGCCCTGTCGGTTCAGGGGCAGGGGCTCCCTGAGGTGGCGGTCAGTCGCCATCATTTGTACACCTGCTCCGAAGCCGGCCAAGCCGAGATTCTGAAAGACATCAAGCACTTTAAGCTTGATCGGGTGGTTATTGCCGCCTGTTCACCCAAGCTTCATGAAGTCACCTTCCGCCGGCTGCTGTCGGAAGCGGGGCTGAATCCCTACCTGGTGGAAATGGTGAACATCCGGGAGCACTGCGCCTGGGTGCACGCCGGGGAGCCGGAGGCGGCCCAGGAAAAGGCGTTGGAGCTCATCCGCATGGGGCTAGCCAAGGCGTGTCTGGCGGTCCCCTTGCAAGACCGCCAGGTGCCCATGACCAGGCATGCCCTGGTTATTGGCGGAGGCCCAGCGGGACTGCGAGCCGCCCTCGATATTGCCCATGCCGGCTACCCCGTAACCCTGGTGGAACGGGAGCCCATCCTAGGGGGCATGGCCAACCGGCTGCATCGCACCTTTCCCCGGGGGGAAAGCGCCCTGGCCCTGATCAATCCCCTCATGGCTGCGGTGGCCCTGCATCCCGGCATCCAGGTGCTCACCCAGAGCGAGGTCACCGAGGTGAGCGGGCATTTGGGGGAGTTTGCCGTCACGGTGCGGGAGACCCTGCCCCTGGTGGGGGAGGCCTGCGACCGCTGTGGGCACTGTGCTGAGGTCTGTCCGGTGGTGGTTCCCGATACCGTGGCCGCAGGTCTTGGCACCCGGACTGCCATCTATCTGCCGGCCCCCCATGCTTTTCCCGGCCGCTATGTGGTGGATCTGGAGCACTGCGACCGCTGCGGCGAGTGTATAGCTGCCTGTCCCCAGGAGGCCATCAGCCTGGAGGAAGGGGAACGAGAGCATCACCTCACCGTGGGGAGCATCGTGGTGGCCACGGGCTTCACTCTCTTTGATACGGCGGGGAGCCGCTATGAGAACTGGGCTGACCATCCGGGAGTTGTCACCACGGTGGCCCTGGAGCGCCTTCTGGCGGGGGCAGGACCCACCCAGGGAAAGGTAAGCCTTGCCGATATTCCAGAAGAGGTGCGGGATGTGGCTTTTCTGCTGTGCGTGGGCTCCCGGGAGGAGGAGGGCAACCGTTACTGCTCCCGGGTGTGCTGCCCCACGGCCTTGAAGCAGGCCCTGGAGCTGAAAAAACGCCTCCCGGAGGCCCGCATTCGTATCTATTACCGGGACATCCGCACCAACAAAAAAGACTGGGAGGCCCTTTACACCGAGGCCCGGGAAGCGGGGGTGCTGTTTTTGCGGGGGCGGGTGGAGGAAGTAAAAGCCGCCCAAGATGGGGGCCTGCTCATTCGTGCCTTTAACGAGACCTTTCAGGTTCCCACCGAAGACCGGGTGGACCTGGCGGTCCTGGCCGTGGGCATGGTCCCCGGGAACGGCGCCGCTCTCCGGGAGGTGTTGAAGCTGCCGGTGGGACCGGACGGCTTTTTCATGGAGGCCCACCCCAAGCTCAAGCCCCTGGAGACGGTGCTGGACGGCATTTTTCTGGCCGGGGCCTGTCAGGGTCCCAAGGACCTGGCCGAATCCTTCACCCAAGGAAGCGGCGCGGCCGCCAAGGTTCTGGCCCTCTTTGCCCACGAGACCATCACCCTGGACGGCCTGGTGGCCCAGGTGGACCCGGAGGTCTGTGTGGGCTGCGGGGAATGCGCGGCAGCCTGTCCGTTTCAGGCCATGGAGATGGTGGGGGAGGAAGAAAAGCAGCAGGCCCAGGTAGTTACTGCAGCCTGCAAGGGCTGTGGGGTCTGCGCCGGCGCCTGTCCTACGGGGGCGGTCATCCCCGCGGGGTTTACGGACGAGATGATCCTGGCTCAGATCGACGAGGCCTTGGCGGAGGCTCCGGAACAGAAAATTTTGGCCTTTTGCTGCAACTGGTGCTCTTATGCCGGGGCGGACTTCGCCGGGGTGTCGCGGCTGGCCTATCCCCCCCAAGTGCGCATTATCCGAACCATGTGCTCTGGCAGGATTCACCCCAAGTTTATCCTCCATGCGTTTGAGCGGGGCGCCGGCCAGGTTTTGATCTCCGGTTGCCACCCTCCGGGGGAATGCCATTATATTTCTGGAAATCTTAGGGCTCAGGAGCGGGTGGAAAAGCTCCGGCCCAAACTTGCCAAAAAAGGCATCGACCCTTCCCGCCTGCGGCTGGCGTGGGTTTCAGCCACGGAAGGGAGGGCATTTCAACGGGTCATTGAAGAAATGGCCGCGGCCCTGGAGCCTGAAGAGACGGTCAAACAAGCGAGCGGTCAGGGGAAATGATAACCAAGACCCAAGTTCTCTTGTGCGCCTGCCCGGACCTCAAGGTGGAGGTCCAGAACTTGGCCCAACGCCTCTCCCAGGCCGGGCTGAGGGTCGAAGTATCCCCGCCTCTCTGCACCCCCGCGGGTTTGGAGGAATGGGGGCCACGCCTGACGGCCGAACCCCGGGAGTGGCTGGTGGCCGCGTGCGGACCGGCACAGCATCACGGCCTTTTTCAACGTCTGGCCGGGGATGAACCTCTGGCCATGGTGGATCTCCTAGCCGCAGACGATCTGGAAAGCGCTGTGGCAGCCGTCCTCCTGGCCCAAAAGGAGGAAATTCGCCTGGTTTCCGCGGGCGCACCCCACAGCCGGGAGGTGCTGGTGGTGGGGGGCGGGGTGGGGGGCTGTCAGGCCGCCCTGGACCTGGCCAATGCCGGTTTCAAGGTACATCTGGTGGAATCCTCCCTCTCCATCGGTGGCACCATGGCCCAGTTGGACAAGACCTTTCCCACGCTGGACTGCTCCATCTGCATCCTGGGACCCAAGCTGGTGGAAGCCGCGGCCCACCCCTTGATTGAGCTCCTCACCTTTGCGGAAATCACCGGCATTTCCGGCCAGGCCGGGCGATTTACGGTGGATGTGACCCTGAAGCCCCGCTATGTGGACATGAGCCGGTGTGTGGGCTGCGGCAGTTGCGTCCAGGTCTGCCCGGTCATTGTTCCCAGTCGCTGGAACCTGGGGCTCAAGTCCCGCAAGTGCATCCGCATCATTTTTGCGCAGGCGGTGCCCCTTATGGCCACTATCGAAAAAGAATACTGCATCGACTGCCAGATGTGCCTTGAGGCCTGTGAACACGGGGCCATTCACCCTTTGTCCCGCCCGGAGGAACGGCGCCTCGAGGTGGGGGCGGTGGTTCTGGCTACCGGGGCCCGGCCCTTTGACCCGGCCATTCAGAGTGAATACAGTTATGGCCGTCTCCCCGGGGTCCTCACCAACCTGGAGTTCGAGCGCCTGGTGTGCGCCACCGGTCCTACTCAAGGACATCTCCTGACCCCCGCCGGGCAACCGGTGAAGCGTCTGGCCTTCATCCAGTGTGTGGGCTCCCGGGACCGGCGCTTCCTGCCCTACTGCTCGGGCTACTGCTGCACTGCGGCCATCAAGCAGGCCATGCTGACCCTGGAGCATGAACCCGACGCCGAGGTCACCATCTTTTTCAACGACATCCGCACGTCGGGGAAGGGCTTCGAGGAACTCTATTTGCGGGCCCAAGCCGCGGGAGTGCGCTTTACTAAAGGTCTGCCGGGGCGTATCGAGGCGGGGGAGGCTGGCAGCCTCATAATCATTTATGAAGATCAGCAAGGCGGCCAGCGGGGCCGTCTGCCCGTGGACCTGGCGGTCCTGTCCGTAGGCCTGACCGCACCCCGGGAGGGACTCCCCTTCACAGAGATCGGGCCGGTGCGGGACAACCTGGGATTTTATGACAGCCGGCACCCGATCCTTCATCCCCTGGAGTCCACGGTGCCGGGAGTCTTTCTGGCCGGCACCGCCCAGGGGCCCCGGGATATTTCTGAAACGGTGTGCACCGGCAGCGGGGTTGCGGCCCGGATCATCAACCTGCTCAATTCTCTGCCCCAGTAGAGGGCCTTGCAGACCTTGTGAAATATAGAGATAATAACTTTGAGGACTTTGACAAAAGACTTTGGAAAGGCGAACTAGCATGTCGGATATTCAGATAAAACCGGAAGAACAACCGAAAAAATTACAAAAACCCTTGCCCCTGGTCCTGGAGATCATTCCCGGGCAGGCCGGGGAGGGGCTCGTGGTGGTAATGGAGCCAGGGAGCTACGAGGGCAGCACCCTGAGGGAGCTCTGTGATCAGGCTTTGAGCCGCCCCGACTTCAGCATCGAGGAGCGCCAGATTTTAGAGGACATCCAGCGGCAGCTTCAGGGTGGCAAGCTCCTTTGCCAGGGCCGGGACCTCGACGGACCCGCCCAGGTCTTCGGAACCGTTGAGGAGACGGAAGCCGGGGAGGCTTATCTTTATGTGCCTGTCCGGGCCATCAAGCCTCAGGAGGGGGGCCTCTTCCCTTAAGGAATGGGAACGGGAGCGGGGATGTGGAGGTGTTTTGAAGCCGACCTGGAAATCCTGGTGCACCGGGGCCACCTGTACCTTCCCCTGGTTTTAGATCCAGAGATCAACCAGGAGATTCAGGCCCCGATTTCCCCAAGTTATTCGTGGGATCAATCGCCCGGCGGGCTCAGCCGTTCACCGGTGCCTACGGTCCTGGCTGTCCTGGATAGATGGTTCGTCCAGGCGGTGAGCGCTTCCTCCCTGGTTGACAACTACGCCCAGCTTTTTCCCCAAGACCACGAAGACCGCCGGCGGACTCTCCGTGAACAATACTCTCTGACCGCGGACCTCTTTGGGGTGGCCCTGGACCCCCACCTGGTCGCCATCGTTTTTCACATTTTACCCCATTTTCTCAGGCGGGATGGATTTCAGAGACGGCGGCGCTTACAGGAGGGGGAGGTCCTGGATTTCATCCGGGAGCGAGTCCAGGTGCCCCACTACTTCGACCAACAAGCGCGGAGTTTCCTGGAT
Source organism: uncultured delta proteobacterium (assembly GCA_963709285.1). Classification (GTDB taxonomy): domain Bacteria; phylum Desulfobacterota; class Desulfobaccia; order Desulfobaccales; family 0-14-0-80-60-11; genus JBGSLA01. The sequence goes on from CAVPVR010000002.1 coordinate 105,673, forward strand.
GTCAATCCTCTGAAGGAGGCCCTCCGGCGCCTGGAAACCGTTCATCTTGAGCCCAAACCACCTCCAGAGGGATTGGTGCCGGCAGCCGATCTGGGGGCCTGGTGGGAGGAGGTCCTAACAGCCCAACTTCTGGCCGAGGAGCGCAACCGCCTCTTCCAGGAGATCGAGGAACGGGAGCACTGGGCCACGGCTCAGGAAAGTCGTCTGGCGGTTCTGCTCTATTTAGCTCAAAAAGGGTCCCTGGAACTGGACGGCTTCGGGTTCTCCCGGATGAGGCGGGGCCAGGATTACCGGGTTTACAAGCGCACCGGGCCCTATGCCCTCCAGGACTTTTATGGCCATTTGTACCTCTTCCCGGATTGCCGGGTGGCGGTCACCACTTTGGGGCGCCTGCGGCCCGTGGTGGTGGATCACTATAAGCACCCGTTCCTGAGAAGGTACGCTTCTGGCCAGGAAATCTGCATAGGTCCCGAAAGCAGTAATCTTTCTTTTTCGGCAAAAAACGCCATCCAGGTCCTGGAGGAAGGGATCAACGCGCTCTTGTACAGCTACGACGGCCGGCACCGCGCCGGCTACCACAGACTGTTTGTGCTGCCGGGGATGATGCGACTGGTGGACTTCGAAGACATTCGCATCCCGAAGGACCACCCCCTCATCGTCTCAGGGAAAGTGGAAGTGAAGAACCGGGCCACCTGACATGGACCTTAAGGACTCTTTTCGCCGGGACCGGCTTCGGGGGAAGGAGAAGGAGCCCTGGGCCCCCTCCCTGTTCTCTCAGGTCGGAGGGCTGGTGCGGCGTCATCGACTGGGAGAGGCATTTTGTCAGCTTCTCGGGCAGATGACTACGGCAAGTGCGGAAACCTTAGCGCAGACCCACCGATCTGCTCCCAAGGCCCCTTTCGAGCCACCCCTGTTTTTTTTGGCCACCGCAGAGGATTATCAGGTGATTCAGAAAATTCTCTCGGGCCTAAACAACCCCTACCTGGCTTGGGCCTGCAGTCCGGAGGAAATTCTTCTGTCGCCAACCCTGTGGAGCCGGCGTCCCGGCCTTGACCCAGAGGTGCTGGCCACCCACCACTTTGCGGCGTTGCTTTTACATGATTAAATTTGAGAGGAGGGCTGGGGGAGCGCGGCTCCCCCACTCTCCCCCCAAAAAACCTGTTCACATCACAAGGAGTACTCATGCCGAATGGCATAACTGATGAGAAGCGGCGGCGCCTCGAAGAAAAGATGGAGCAGTTTCGGGAACGTCAGATAGACGAGGCGGTGCAGCACATCCTTGAATTCGACAAGACTCCTACGACCCTGAAGGCCGAAGTGGACCGGTTCGTCATCGGCCAGGAGAAGGGGAAAAAGATTATCGCCACGGCCATCGCGTTCCATTATAAGCGGCTGGGTGCCGCGTTGAAGCGCACCTTGGGAGAACACAACGGCAGCATCGAGAGCGCCCTCAAGAGCACCCGTACCCCCAAGGCCAACATCCTCATGGTGGGTCCCACCGGGTGCGGCAAGACCTACACCAGCGAGACCGCCTCGGAGCTGGTGGGGGTGCCCTTCGTGGTAGAGGACATGACCAAGTTCAGCGAGGTGGGCTACGTGGGCATGAATGTCAGCGACATCCTGGTGGACCTCCTCATCTCCGGAGACGGCAACCCGAATGTGGCCCAGATGGGTATCGTCTACCTGGACGAAGTTGACAAGATTGCCGCCGAGACCTCCACCGTCCGGGATGTTTCGGGGAAGGGAGTCCAGAAGGGTCTTCTCAAGCTGGTGGAGGGGGTGGACAACACCCTGGAGATCGGCAAGGAGCGTTTCTCTCTTTCCACCAAGCACGTGCTGTTTATTGCCGGGGGGGCTTACGACAGCCTGGAAGGCATCGTCAGGAAGCGCCTGGCCCGCCTGAATGTGACGGGCGACTGGCGGGACCACCTGGCCACCGAGGACCTGGTTTCCTTCGGTATGGAGCGCCAGCTTGTGGGCCGCTTCCCGGTCCGGGTGGTGTATGATCGCCTCACCACCCAGGAACTCCAGGACATCCTGACCAAGAGCGCCGACAGTCCCCTCCGGGCTTACGTCCAGGACCTGGAAAGCTGGGGCATCGACCTGAAATACACCGAGGAGGCCCTGGGGGAGATCGCCCGCCGGGCCAAGCGGGAGGGCACCGGGGCCCGGGGACTGGTGGGCATCCTCCACCGGGTGCTGCTCGAGGACATGTTCCGCCTACCCGGCAACTACACGGGAGAGCTCATGATGGACGGAGCCTACATCCGGGAGAAACTGGGATGAGGTTCAAGGCCCTCAAGGACCTGAGCCGGACGGCGCCCCAGGAGATTGTGCTGGCCTCTCTCCCGGAGCAGGTCCTGATGACGGACTTTGCCAAAGCCAAGGCCTTTGCGGTGAGTGAACTGGTGCGCCGGGTGCATGGGGAGGCGTTCGAGTGGTACGGCTTCACCCTGGCGGAGCGGGCCCGGCCGGAGGTCATCGTGGATGTGGGGCTTCCCGAAAACGACGAGAACCAGGAGACTTACACCAGCATCAGCCCGGAACGTATTGCAGCTTACCAGGAAACCCTACCGGCCGGGCAGATAATCAACGGCTGGCTCCACTCCCACGGCGCTCTGGAGTACCGTCAGTTCTCCCCGGTGGACGACCTCAACCAGGCGACGGTGCTGGACTACGTCACTTCCCTGCTCAAGATGCCCGTGGCCAAAAAGGAGGTGGTGATCCGGGATTTGACCTTCCTGTTGTTGGATGAGGAGGAGGCCGCAATCCAGGCCGCAGGCAGCGTCACCCTCCTCACCGATGTGCCGGTGGGCCGGGCCAAACTCCTGGAGACCATTTATGGGGGCTTCTGCTTCGGCATGGTCATCGGTGACAAAGGCTGGACCAAACAGGAGATCCATTACAAAACCCGGGGCGTCCTCACCGGCGAGACCCTGGTGAGCAAACGGGAAGCCGACCTGACCCTGGTGGCAACCGGGAAAAACCTCACGACCTCGGACCTGGAGGCCCTGGAACTGGAGGTCAAGGAACGTATCCGACCCATTACCTATACCCCGGAAAAGCTGGAGCGGGGGTAGGGGGAAAGGCAAATTAAAGTATCACTGGAATGTTGGGGTTGATTTGGTAATTGCATTTTTTTCTTTTCCCATATCTAAAAAGAATTTTTATATCTAATTTATTCTTTTAGATTTTGTTTAGATAGTTAAAATATACTAGAAGTTACTAAAAAGATGATGGTACTAACTTCATGATTGAGTCTTGCGTATGGCGCCGCCTTTGTCGTCCCGAGGTTGGGATTCCGAACTCGATAAGTGATCTGATTGCCCGGGAAGAATGGCTGAAAGGGGATTTTTTAACTTCCGTACGTATGGGGCCAACACTATTTATAGCGAGTGATTATGGTGGAGCGCACAAGGGTGCTGTATATGAGACCCTCTCGTTTCTCATGGCCGACTTGACATATGTTTGGTTATTTGACGAATTGCGTACAAAGCTACGCAATGAAGCGGTTCTAAAAAGTCGCCGTATGGCATACAAATCTTTAGGCGACCGTCGGAGACAAGAAGCACTTGTGCCGTTTCTTCGATCGGGTAACACGATCCCGGGACTTCTAATGAATATTGTATTAGATAAAAACGCCTCCCAATTACTTTCAGAATCCTATCAACCTAAATTTGCCTTTGGCGAACTTAGCCATTGGTGTAAAGGGTCCTTTGAAAAACTCACGCGCGTTGGACAACTGGGAGCGATGCTTGTTGAGGGAATGTGCGCTCCAGGTCAGAATGTATTATGGATTTCTGACGAAGATGAGATAGCGCCAAACAGAGAGAAGTTGTTTGAGGCAACTAACGTTTTAGGCCATTACCTGAATCATTTCTGTTCTAATCAGATGGGGCACATGAGATTTGGAACTACAAACGTGGACAATGGCAACCTCCGAATTGAAGATCTTGTCGCGCTCGTTGATCTTGCAGCTGGATGCCTCTCGGAGATCTTTACGCAAACGATGAAACTGTTTGGAAGCCCTGCAAGCAAAATCCTTATACCTGGGACGCACTCGTCATCTAAGAAAGCAAGAATTATTGCAAATTGGATGGCCCAGGGTAATCATCCTCTGAAGAAGCTAATCGTGTTGGTTGAAGCTCAAAATAATTCTTATATCACGAAAGTCGTAAACTTTTATCCAGAAGGCACAACAAACATTTTCGACTGGGTAGCCGATTTCGAGGAGTTGCTCAGAAATTGACTACTTCTAACTCTTTGAATTGTTTGACGTTTTAATATGTTAGCATCTTAGCGTTAGAATGTGAGTATGAAGAATTCACCGAAACGAGCCACCATCTACTTCGAATCCGACCTGCACCGGGCCTTACGGGTGAAGGCGGCGGAGGTGGGCCAGTCGATGTCCGAACTGGTCAATCAGGCGGTGAAGCTTTCCTTGGCCGAGGACGCTAAGGATATAGCGGCCTTCGAGGAGCGCCAGCACGAACCCAGCCTGCCCTTTGAGGACGTCCTGAAAGACCTCAAGATAGGGAAGGGCTGAGAGCAAGTCCCCCTTTGACAAAGGGGGATTTAGGGGGATTTTCGAGGGGTCAGGAAAAATCCCCTGACCCCCCTTTATTAAAGGGGGGGATTTTAAGCATAGGATATGCTAAGGAGCATTAAGGATGGCAGAGCATTGGTGTAAAACCTGCTTTTTCAGAGGCCAATATGACAAAAACCCCCAGTCATTGTTGGGGAGATTGTGGAAATGGCATGCCAACTGGTGCCCGGGCTGGAAATCCTACATGAGATCCATCCCGGATGAGGAACGCCTGGAATTAGCCGAAAAATATGATTTACCCAAATTCAGGTGAAGCGACTGCCTATTTACCCCCCTTTCTTAAAGGGGGGGTAGGGGGGATTATGTAAGGCTTTGATAATCCACCTAAATCCCCCTTTAGAAAAGGGGGACTTTCAAAGTTCAATCCTGAAGTGACTCAGATAATGAGCCTGGTAATTCATGGAACACTACATTAGCTGACTAAACCATTGTGACCTTGCCTGAAAACACCTATTTATCCCGGGATGAAGCAACTCCGGACGAGCGCCTGGACCGGCAGGTGCGCATTCCGGGGTGGAACCAGGAGGCGTTGGCCCAGGCCCGGGTGGGGGTGGTGGGAGACGACCCCTGGCTCACTGGCCTGGTGGTGACTTCGGCTGCGGCCCTGGGAATCAACCGGCTGACGGTGGTGGCCCCGGACCTGGACCCCCGCTTGCTCTCGGCGACCCGGGGGCTTAATCCGGAGTTCAACCTTGCCTGGTTCCCAGGCTTTTTCAGCCATTCCCTCCTGGAGGACCTGCTCCGGGAATGCACCGTCCTGATTGACCTGGGCCACCACGGCCTGGCCACCAAGCTCCTCCTCAATCTGGCCCAAAGGAAAGGTCTCCCCCTGGTGCGGGCGTCTGACTTTGAGGAGGATGGGGTGGCGGGCCTCAGGCTCTTCACCTATCAGCCAGGCCGGGAATGGCGGGAACTCCTGGAAGTGCTTCCTCAAGCCCAACTTCCTTCCCGGTGTCAGGGCGACCCGGTGCTGGCTCTGGTCACGGTGGGGCTGGTTCTCGAGGAAACCAAAAAGCTCCTCCTGGGGGAGGCGGTAACACCGGAGGTGATCTCATACTCTCGGGCCAGCTTAAAGACATTTAATTTGAGGGAGAGGGCTAGGGGCCGTGAGCCCCTACCCCCTCCCTCAAACTCCCTCCCCCAACCCCTTAAGGGGGAGAGAAATGCTGTAAAGTCGGGGCAAGCTGCCCCGACTTTACAAGCACATTGCGGGATGGGAGGGGGGCTTGATGGGAAGAAAGGGACCGGTAGCATGGGCTTCCAGCCCGTGGCACCCTGGCCTTACCCTCATGAGCTCATTTTTCTGGATTCCCCCATCGCGGTGGTGGGCGCCGGGGCCCTGGGGAACTTTGTGGCGTTGGGGTTGGCCGCTCTGGGCTTCACCCGCCTCACCTTTATCGATCCGGACCCGGTGGAGGTCACCAATCTGAACCGTCAGGTTCTCTTCTGGGACGCCGTGGGACAGCCCAAGGCCGAGGCGTTAGCAGAAAAAATCAAGGAGTGGTTCGGGGTGGCGGTCAGGGCTGACACGACATACATCACCCGGGAGACTGACTTGCGCGAGTTTGCCGTGGTGTTCGACTGCACGGACAATTTTGCCAGCCGCATTATCCTGAGCGAAAAGTGCCGGGAATATGGCCAAATCCTCATCAGCGGCGGCACCGGGGTGGAGGCCGGACAGGTAGTGGTCTTCGACCCCGCGCAAGGCGGCCCCACCCCCGCAGAGCTTCTGGGGCTTTATGACATCGTGGGACAGCGTGACATCGACGTCAAAGAGCGGGAACGGGCCTCCTGCGTCTATGCCCCTGAAGCCGCCATAATCATGACCAACCAGATCGTCGGGGGCCTTATGGTGGACACCCTGAGAAGACTGCTTACGGGAGAGCCGGCACCCAACCTCTTCTACGACGCCCGGAGTGAAAGGATGATTTAGGGGGGAAATATGCGGGAGAGGGGGGAAAGGGTCACAGACCCTTTCCCCCCCACTCCCAATCCCTCACATTAAGCGGGAGCAGAGGCTTCCAGCCTGTGTAGGAACAGGTAGGATGCCTGTTCTCCCGGTCAAGGGGAAGTGGGAGGAGGGTGTGGGAAGAGGGCATGTAAGGGCGGGTTTAAAACCCGCCCCTACGTCCCCGGCCTCCCCTCCAACTCATGCTATGCTGACTAATTTCCGAGAACCGCGCTTGTTGGGGCGCACCGGTCTCAAGGCGGGGCGGCTGGGGGTGGCTTCGAGTTTTGGGGCCCCGGCCGCGGCCTATGAGGAGGCCTTTGACGCGGGCTGCAATTACTTTTACTGGGGGTCTCTGCGCCGGGCCGGGATGCGGGAAGCTATTCAGAACCTCTGCGGCCGGGGCCAGCGGGAGGGCTTGATTATCGTGGTCCAGAGTTACTCCCGCCTGCCCTCCCTTCTGGAGGAGTCCCTGCGCCGGGCCTTGAGGCGGCTGGGGTTGGATGCCGCCGATGTCCTGCTTCTGGGGTATTATTCCCGGAGACCGCACCGGCGGCTGCTGGAGCGAGCCTTAAAAATGCGGGAGCAAGGAATGTGCCGTTTTCTCGGTCTCTCCGGGCACCACCGGCCTTTATTCCCCGAGCTGGCGCGAGAGGGCCTCTTTGACCTTTTCCACGTCCGCTATAACGCCGCTCACCAGGGGGCGGAAACCGAAGTTTTTTCACCCCTCTTAGAAATTCCCCACTCTCTGCGCCCCGGCATAGTCACCTTCACCGCCACCCGTTGGGGGCAGCTCCTGAAGGCCAAAAACATGCCCCCGGGGGAGTCGCCGCCTCCGGCCGCGGATCTGTACCGCTTCGCCCTGAGCCATCCGGCGGTGGACGTTTGTCTCTCTGGCCCCGCCAGTCAGACGCAGATGAGGGAGGCCCTGAGGGCCTTGGACCTGGGGCCCTTATCAGAGATGGAATTGGCCCGCCTCCGGCGTCTGGGCGATCATGTTCACGGTTAGGTCCGGGTTGCAACCATATCAAAATATGGCCCAGATTCAATGACGCAGAGGCATGCGCTTCCCTTTTCCACGCCCCTGATTGCCGCCTTTCTACTTGCATCTCCAGGGGAAGTGGGCTAAATTCGGATAACTACTTGAGTTCTGCTGAAATTTCCTTTCTCATATTCCCCTTACTACGGAGCGCTTGATGAAACGCTATGAAGATCCCAAGTGGACGACCACCCAGGCCGTCAGTTTGGATTATAATTATGCCATGGCGGATTTTATCGGAGACCGAGGTCTCCGGGCCGAAGAGATGAACGCCCTGACCCCGAAGCTGGCCCAGGTGCACGAGGAACTGCAAACCGGGCGGGAGAGCGGTAAATACGCCTTTTTCGATCTCCCCTATGACACCGAGGTCATCAAGGATATTCGCCGTCTGGCCAAGCCTCTCCTGGAGTGGTGCTGGGAGTTTATCGTCCTGGGCATTGGCGGCTCGGCCCTGGGGGCCCGGGCTCTGCACCAGGCCCTCTGCCACCCTCAGCACAATATGCTCCCCGTGGGTCGAAGGAAGCACCACCCCGGCTTGTGGGTTTTGGACAATATCGATCCGGACTTCATGTATGGCATGCTGGACGCCCTCAATATGAAACGGGTGGCAGTGAATGTCATTAGCAAGTCCGGCAGCACCGCCGAGACCCTGGCCCAGTTTCTCTTTCTTTACCGGCTGCTGGCGAGCCGGCTGGGGGGTGAGGACAAGGTGCACGAACGCCTGATCATCACCACCGACCCCGAGAAAGGCCCACTCCGGGACCTGGTGGAACAAAAAGGCTTCCAATCCCTGGCTGTCCCGCCCCGGGTAGGAGGCCGCTATTCGGTGCTCACTACCGTGGGTCTGTTTCCGGCCCACCTGGCGGGCATTGACGTGGAGGAATTGTTGGCCGGGGCCCGCTTTATGGACCAGCGTCTGCAAGATAGCTCGGTGGAGGACAATCTGGCTTACCGGCTCGCAGCCCTCTATTATCTTTTCTTCAAGGACAAAAGCCGTCCCATGCTGGTGACCATGCCCTATGCCGCCAATCTAGCCGCCATGGCGGACTGGTTCGCCCAGCTCTGGGCCGAGAGTCTGGGGAAGCGGGTGGACCTGGCCGGTAACCTGGTGGAGACGGGCAGCACCCCGGTCCGGGCCGTGGGGGTGACAGACCAGCACTCCCAGTTGCAGCTTTACGGGGAAGGCCCGCATGATAAGCTCATCACCTTTTGGACCGTGGCAAAGTTTCAGCACTCCCTGGAGATTCCCGCTGCTTTCGGGGAGTTTGAAGGCATAGGCTACCTCGGGGGACACCCGCTGAACGAACTTTTGAAAGCGGAGGAGACCGCCACTGCTTTCAACCTCATGAAGGCCGGACGGCCCAACCTCACCCTCGGTCTTCCGGAGGTCAACGCTTTTACCGTGGGCCAACTCATTTATCTCCTGGAAGTGGCCACCGTGGCGACGGGAGGACTCCTCGGAGTCAACCCCCTGGACCAACCCGGGGTGGAGGGGGGGAAACAAACTGCTTGTGGCCTTTTGGGGCGACCCGGGTACGAGGCCTACCGGCGGGAGTTTACCGAAGCTGCACCCAAGCTGTCTAAATATATGGTAAAATAAAACAACTTTGGGGATTGACCTGGAGCAGGCTCTTCCTGCCGGGTGGCAAAGGCTATGGCGAGGGGGAAACAGAAAACCTCATGGTGGACCTTAGGCCGGGACGTCCAGACCTTCCGGTTGGCGAAATTCTTTTCCCTGACCAGTTTTCTAGTCATTATAGTGTTCACGGTCATTCTCACCCTGTTGCTGGCCTTTGGGGTCCGCAGGATAGCCCTGGCTAAAAATGAAGAATATCTCAGGCTCCTGGCTGCCAACCTGAACCACCAGGTATTCCAGCAGTTTCTCATCCCTACGGCCATCGAGAAACAGGGGCGTATCCAAATCGCTGACCCGGAGCAGTCCAGACGCTTGGACGTAGTGGTGAAAGACACCATCCGCGGCTTCCATGTGGAACAGTTGGCTATTTATGACCAGCTGGGGATATTGTCCTACAGCACCACTAACCAAGGCCTGGGCCAGGATTCCTATGAAATTTACGGAGTGAAAACGGCCCTTTTCGGGGAGCAACACTTCGAGCGCCTGGGAAGCAGTTTCTTTTTGGATCTCATACCTCTTTGGGGTACCGGCAACCAACGCCTGCGGGCCTATTTCCCCTTCCGTCTGGAGGGCAAGCCCGGCTCCGAACTGGGCCCCGTGGTGGGAGTATTTGAAATCACCCAGGACATTTCCGGTGACCTCATTGAGATTAGCAAGTTTCAGGCCATCATCATACTTATCTCCATTTTGATCATCGGCCTCCTCTTCCTGGTCTTGCTTCTGATTGTCAAGCAGGCGGAAGTGATCCTGGAACGGCGTCAACAGGAGCAGTTGGCTCTGGAGGGTCAACTGCACCACGCGGAGCGCCTGGCGGCCCTGGGGGAAATGACTGCAGGAGTGGCCCACGAAGTGCGCAACCCCCTGGGGATCATCAGCTCCACGGCGGAGCTCTTGAAGGAGCGCTTAAACCGCTACGAACCTGACAACCGGTTGGCCCAGATCATTGTGGAGGAGGCCAACCGCCTGAATACCAAGGTCTCGGAATTTTTAGACTTTGCCCGACCCCGGGAGCCTAATTTGCAGCCCTGCCGATTGGATAAGGTCCTGGACCGGAGTCTGGAGCTCCTTTACCCTGAGATCGACCGGCTGGATATCTCCGTGACCCGGGATTACCCGGCAGATGGTAAATTGCAGGCTGCGGACCCCAGCCTGTTGCACCAGGCCTTTTTGAATATCCTGTTAAACGCCATTCAGGCCATGCCAGGTGGAGGGACCCTCACCGTGGCAGTGGCTTCCGGTCCCAATGGCCAGGGAAGCGAAATCCAGGTCCAGGACACGGGCGATGGTATTAAACCTGATAACTTGAAAAAGGTTTTCAATCCTTTTTATACCAGCAAGGAAAAGGGGAGCGGCCTGGGTCTGCCCATTGTCAAGAGCATCATCGAGAGCCACCAGGGGACCATCACCGTCGATAGCACCTTGGGTCAGGGAACCTCAATTACTATTCAATTGCCGGAATTGCCGTTGCCGTAGGTAGGATAACCAGGTGAGGCAAGTTAGGAACATATGGATACCATTCTGGTAGTAGACGACGAAATTAATTACCTCACGGTCATGGAGACTCTCTTGGGGGAGGAGGGCTACGAGGTGCTCACCGCCCCTGGGGGCCCGGAGGCCCTGAAGATCGCGGGTGGCAGTGATCTGGACCTGGTGCTCACCGACATGAAAATGCCCAAGATGAACGGTATCGAGCTGTTGGCAGAGATGAAACGCCTCTATCCAGACCTGCCGGTTATTATGATGACCGCCTACGGCACCGTGGAAAAAGCGGTGGAGGCCATGAAGACGGGGGCCTTTGACTACGTCTTGAAGCCCTTTAAAAATGAAGAGCTCCTGATGACCATCGCCAAAGGCCTGGAACACTACCGCCTCATCCTGCAAAACCGCATGCTCCTCCAGGAGCTGGATAAAAAGTACGGCGCCCCTAACATTGTGGGGGAAAGTATGGCCATGCGGGAGATCTTGGCCCTGGTAAAGCGGGTGGCCACCTCCCGGGCCACCGTGCTCATCAGTGGAGAAAGTGGCACCGGCAAGGAATTAGTGGCCCGGGCCATCCACCAGCAAAGCCCCCGGGCAGGCAAGACCTTTGTTTCGGTGAATTGCGCCGCCCTGACGGAGACGCTCCTGGAAAGCGAGCTCTTCGGTCACGAGCGGGGGGCCTTTACCCACGCGGTGGTCATGCGCAAGGGCCGCTTCGAGCTGGCCGACGGCGGGACGCTCTTTCTAGACGAAGTGGCGGAGATGTCCCCGGCTCTCCAGGTCAAATTGCTGCGCGTCCTGCAGGAAATGGAATTCGAGCGGGTGGGGGGCAACAAGACCATCAAGGTGGACGTCCGGGTGGTGGCCGCCACCAACCGGGAACTCAAGGAAGAGGTGGAAGACGGCCGGTTTCGGGAGGATTTGTACTACCGCCTGAACGTGGTGCATCTGCACATTCCGTCCCTGCGTGAGCGTCAGGAGGACATTACCCCCTTAGCCACCCACTTCCTGAAAAAATACGCTCAGGAAAACGCCCGGGGTGAGGTGCACCTTTCCCCAGAGGCCATGAAGCTTCTCATCCAGTATGCCTGGCCGGGCAACGTCCGGGAGCTGGAAAACGTTATGGAGCGGGCGGTAATCCTGTGCAACCAAAGCCTCATTACCGTCAACGACCTCCCCGGGGAGCTGGCCGGCGAGCCCCGGGAGTCCTCCCGGCTCAATATCGACCGCTTTATTCCCTTACAGACACCCCTTCCTGAAGTTCTAGAACAGATCGAGGAGCAGATGATCCGCCGAGCCCTGGAGCAAAGCGGCCAGGTGCAGGTCCGAGCTGCCGAGCTTTTGGGCATCACCAAGAGTCTGTTGCAGTACAAGCTGAAAAAATATCATCTTACGGTGTGATCCTGTAATGAACTAGAGTTATTGCATGCCGAATAGATATTTTTTCAATTTAGATTGAAAAAATCCTTAGGGCTTGGGTGATAAGGTAATACAAATGGAAATCCGCCATTACAAATTCCCTCGCATTACGTTGAATCCTGAAATGTGTTTCGGCAAGCCCTGTATTCGTGGGCTGAGAATTCCAGTGGCAACTATTCTCAACTACTTGGGTTCAGGGATGACTATAGAGGAGATCTTGAGGGAATGGCCTGAACTGGAAAAAGAGGACATTCATCAGGCTCTCGGCTATGCAGCCTGGGCTATGGAAGAGAGAGTGGTGTCTTTGGAAGAAACAAGAGCCCCATGAAATTCCTCCTAAACATGAACCTTCCTCGTTCCTTGGGGAAGAGCCTGGAGGGAGTGGGGCATGAATGCCGTCATGCAGGGGATATAGGCTTATCCCAGGCGATGGACATTGATATCATGACTGAGGCTGGAAGAAGGAAAGAAATCATCCTTACGCATGACCTAGATTACGGTCACCTACTAGCGTTTTCCGGAGATACGGCCCCTTCTGTGGTCATTTTTCGTTTGCGGAATAGCCACCCTGACAGGCTCTTTGCCCGCCTACTAGCAGTTTGGCAGGAAATTGACAAGCCCTTGCAGGAAGGGTCAATTGTTATTTTAGAAGACACAGCAGTAAGGATTCGGAGATTACCCATTTCCTAAAAAAATAACCGAGTAACTTTTCCCCAGGGAGCCGCCTTGAAAAGTTCTGAATTTCCTCAAGATATTCAGGAACATCTCATCCCTACCCCCACCGGGGACATGGTGTACCGCTGCCTGGAGTGCGCGGCTGAGTTTGACATCACTGAACTCCTGTACACCTGCCCGGAGTGCAAGGGGCTCTTTTTATTGATAGACCGCAACGAGGGGCGTCTTCAGGAAAGGTCCGGGGCCTTCTGGCGGCGGCTGTTCGACTACCGGCGGATGCTGAATGTCCCGGCCCTTCAGGGGATTTTCCTCTACTATGAGCTCATCGCACCGGTGATTCCCCTGGACCAGATCATCTACCTGGGGGAAGGCCATACCCCCCAGGTGGCGGCCAATGACGACCTGGCCGGCGAGGTGGGGGCGGCCTTTTATTTTAAAAACGACGGCCAGAACCCCAGCGCCTCCTTCAAGGACCGGGGCATGGCCGCGGCCCTGAGCTACCTGAATTTTCTGGTTAACTCCCGCAATCTCGGGAAAATTCTGTCCATCTGCGCCAGCACCGGGGACACCTCCGCGGCCGCGGCCCTGTATGGGGCCTACCTGGGGGACAAAGTCGCGTCGGCGGTGATTCTCCCCCACGGCAAGGTGACGCCCCAGCAGTTGGCCCAGCCATTGGGGGCCGGGGCCCGGGTGTTGGAAATTCCCGGGGTTTTCGACGACTGTATGCAGGTGGTGGAGGCCCTGGCGGACAACTACCAGGTGGCCCTGCTCAACTCCAAGAACTCCTGGCGCATCCGGGGGCAGGAGTCTTACGCCTTCGAAATCGCCCAGTGGTTCGACTATGATCTCACCGGCAAGGCCGTGGTGGTGCCCATCGGCAACGCCGGCAACATCACCGCGGTCATGCAGGGATTTTTAAGACTCCACGATCTCGGGATCGTCGAAAGCCTTCCCCGGGTGGTGGGGGTGCAGTCCCGCCACGCCAACCCGGTATTTCGCTATTACCTTGAACCTGACCGGGCCCAGCGCGTCTTTATGCCGGTGACGGTAACGCCCAGCGTGGCCCAGGCCGCCATGATCGGCAACCCGGTCAGCATGCCCCGGGTCATCCGGCTGGTGGAGGAGTACCGCCGTCGGGCCGGGGAGGGGAGCGTGGCTGTGGTGGAGGTGACCGAACAGGAGATCATGGACAGCATGATCCTGGCCAACCGTCACGGCCATATCGCCTGCACCCAGGGGGGCGAGTCCCTGGCGGGCCTCCGAGCAGGGGTGGCGGCAGGCCTTTTGGACCAGGGTGAACTGGCGGTCCTGGACGCCACCGCCCACCACCTCAAGTTTGTGGGGTTTCAGGAGATGTATTTCGAAAACACCTTTCCCCCGGAATTCGAGGTGACCCCGAAGGCGGCCTATCAGAACCGGCCCCAGCTCCTCACCCCGAAGAGTGGGGACCCGGCCCAGAAAGTTTCCGAATTAGCCGACCAGATCGCCCAGCTGCTAAGGTTAACTCCTAAAAACTAACCTGCCTCTCATCTTGTGGAGAGAAACTTATCAGGAGATTTCCCATTTTTTATTGGAAAGGAAAATGACATGCGGAAGGTGTTGTTATTAATATTGGTATTCGCCGTCAGTCTGGCGCTGACCGTCCCGTGTCAGGCCGGTAAGGAAGAACTCCGGGTTGACAAAGACACTCTGAAAAGCTGGTTGGCTGAACACCAGGTTCTCATTGTTGACGTGCGCGTGGGGAGCAGTTGGGAAAAGAGCGGTACCAAGATCAAAGGTGCGGTCCGTCAGGATCCCCACAAGGTGAAAGACTGGGCCGCCAGCCTACCGAAAGATAAAAAATTAGTCTTGTACTGATCCTGAGCCAATGAGGCTACCAGCGCCCGGGTGGCGCTGCAATTGCGTGACATGGGTTTTCCCCAGGCCATGGCTCTAAAAGGCGGCTGGAAGGAATGGGAAACGGCGGGTTACCCCACGGAGCCTAAATAGAGACGGGTAAATGTCATTCGAGTGGAGGGCCGGGGGACCACGGGTCCTTCGGCCCTCCACTCGAGCTTCCCTCCCAACCCCCCTTGACCGGGAGAACAGGCATCCTGCCTGTTCTTGCACAGGCTGGAAACTTGTGCTCCCGCTTAATATAGGGGGTTGGGGGAGTGGGCCTGGGCGAGGGGGCAGGGGTCCGCGACCTCTGGCCCCCTCTCCCAAAATCTATTAGCATCAGCCTGCAAAAAGTGAAAATCCCCATCAACGATAACTACTGTTTCGTGTGCGGCCGGGACAACCCCCGGGGCCTGAAAATCACGGTAAAACTCTTTCCGGAGGAGATGGCGGCCGAAACTGAATTGGCCTTGCCCCGGGAATACCAGGGCTGGGCCGACGTCATCCATGGGGGGATTTTGTCCACCCTTCTGGATGAGATGATGGCCCAGGCGGTGTGGCATTTCGCCGGCCCGGGGTTGACCCTGAACATGGAGGTGCGCTTCCATCATCCCCTCAAGCCCGACGAAGCCATCCGGGTCCGGGGGATAATCATCGCGGCCAACGGCAGCCGCCGCACTGCGGCAGCCGAAATTACCCGCAGCCGCGACAACCGCAAGATCGCCAGCGCCAAGAGCCGGTTTTTGTTGCTGGAGGAGAGGGGTGGGGTAGGGGGCTCGGAATCCTGAAATTTTGTCTTTCCCATCCCTCTATTGAGGGATATGGTAATCTTGCCTTTGTCCGGTGGGTTATGGGGTGGGTTTTAAACCTACCCCGTTGTTTTCTGATGTATTGGTACTGCCCCTGATTCGGAGTGTCTACAAACCCGCTTATTGATAAAATCAAATAATGCTCCAGGTCGTTATTCTCATGGTGGGGAAAACCCGGGAAGCTTTCGTTCAGGAGGGCTTGGACTTCTATACCAAACGCCTGCGGCCCTTTTTCCGGCTGACGGTGAAAAGTGTGCGGGAGGAGAAGGAAGGAAAGAAACTTGCAGCAGAAATAATAAAAATCAAGGAGGGAGAACGCCTGCGGGCCCAGATACCCCCCCGAGCCTATGCCGTGGCCCTGGACCCTCGGGGGAAAGAATGCACCACCGAAGAATTTGCCTTCTGGTTGGCCCAACGGGAGGAAGACGGTCGGCCCCTAACCTTTCTTATCGGGGGGCACCTTGGTCTGGACGCAGCCACCCTGGCCGCGGCCCACGATCAGTTAGCCCTCTCTCGCCTGACCCTCACCCACGAACTGTCCCGCTTGGTGCTCCTGGAACAACTCTACCGGGCCAAAACCATCCTCATCGGCCACCCGTATCACGTGTAAAGGCAGTGGGGGGAGGGCCAGGGACCTGAGGTCCCTGCCCTCCCCCCACACCCCCCTCCCAACCCGCAGAGGGGGCTGGCAAGACGGGGCCTAAGCCCCGTCTTGCCAGCCATTTCTCTATCCCTTATACCAAGATGCAATCTAACAAGTAATATTAAGGTAGGGGAAGTTTGTCATCGAACGAAGTTTTTTCGGGTCTTTGGCAAGATTGTTCAGACCCTGACAGAGGTTGTCCTCTACCTCATCAAGATCCCTTAACGCCTTGTTGGCAAAATTCTTCTCCCGTAACTCCTCCCAAATATGTTCGGAAGGATTCAACTCTGGGCTGCGCGGAGGCAACTTGATCAGCCTAATATTTTCGGGTACCTCCAATCTCCGGGAGATATGCCACCCGGCCTGATCTACCAGCATGAGGATAAAATAATCCGGAAAATCCTCCGCCACCTGCCTCAAGAAGATATTCATCATCTCCGTATTGGCCCAAGGCAAGATGAGGGAGGTCATTCTCCCCAATGCCGGGCACACCGCTGTGAAGACATAGAGATAAGTTCTAATAACCTGCCGGGGCGCTTGCGGCCTCGTCCCCAGAGGCGACCAGGCGCGCCTGACATCACTGATGCGGCCAAAGCGTCCCTCGTCTTGAGCAAAGAGTAACACCGGACGATGATCTTCCGGGGCTCTGTCGGCCAGTTTTTCAGCCATTATTTCGGGAAGTTTTTTTAAAAGCCTCCTGCTCCTCTTTATCGGCATCGACATGGAACGGCCGGGGCACCACTTTCCGCCAACCCTGCCGTTTAAGTAACCGATAGACGGTGGTCTTGTGGACTGTTCGACCGATCCGTCTTTCCAAAGCCTCCTTGATTTCTGCTACGGTAACAATCTGGCCGGTAAGCGCCATCTGCCTGAATGATTCTATAAAGGCAGTCTCTTCGTCCCAGCTTAAATAGGAGCGGCGCCGTCCACCCTTCCCGGGTCCCTCCACCGCTTCCGGCCCCCAGCGATTATATCTGGAAATCAGATTATGAACCGATTGCTCCGCAAGTCCGGTATGCAAAGCAATTTCCCCGGCAGAGCGAGGATCAACCAGGGCATTCCAAATAACCAGCCATTTTTGCACTCGCCAAAACCCCACCGTTGCTTTAATTTTTGCCTGAATTTCTTCCTTGGAAAGGTGGGGGATACTCTTGGTAACTTTTCCCATGACTGCCCCCTTGATAATTTTTGGAGCAGTCTATCATATTACTCATTAGAACGCAACTTAGTATTAGGGGGTTGGGGGAGGGAGCTTGAGGGAGGGGGCCAGGGGTCTGTGACCCCTGGCCCCCTCCCTCAAACCAATATTTCACTAAATCGACTGGACTTCCTTGACTCCGGGGACTTCTTTAATGAGAGCTCGTTCCACCCCCTGTTTGAGGGTCATCTGAGACATAGGGCAACCCTGGCAGGCGCCGGTGAGTTGGACTTTTACGATGCCGTCGTCAGTGACATCAATCAGTTGAATATCGCCACCGTCCCTCTGCAGGAAGGGGCGGATTTTCGCCAAAGCCTGTTCCACTTCTTGTTTCACAAAATGCCTCCAGACAAAATATTTTCTAAATAGTAACCACCGTATTTACGCTTGTAAAGGGAAGGTGGGAAAAGAAATCTCTTCTCTGGGCTTAAGGGGCCAGCGCAAAGGTTACGGTGAGGCGGGCCTTGAAGGTAATCTCCCCCACCTCGATAAGTGTCTCCATCTCCTTGCCGCCGGGTGGTGCGGCTGCGCTGGCCAGACCGAACATTCGGGGGTGAATGTCATGCGTGGTGTTTATTTGTTTCACCCGGGTGACTTTCAGCCCCGCGGCCTGGGCCAGGGCGTCGGCTAATTTGCGGGCCCGTTCCAGGGCCTTGACCGCGGCCTGGCGTTGCAGGTCCTCCTGCTGGGTATGGCTGAAAAAAGGCCCCTGTACCTGATTGGCGCCATTTTTCAGGGCGGTGTCAGAAACCTGGCCGATTTTCTGCAAATCCCTGAGCTCCACCTTAAAGCGATGGGAAGCCCGATACCCGGCGATTTCGTCCGTCCTGATTTTCTTGTTGCCCTGAACTATTTCCTTTTTACGGAATATCGGCAAGACCCGATAATCCAGGGTTTCCACCTTGTCCTCTTTTCCCAAGGCTTTTTTGACAGCCGTGAGAAATTTTTCGGCCTCTTGGGCGTTGGCCTGGGCGGCCTCCGGGGCTTGGGGCGCCTCGGTCAAGATGGTGAAGTGCAGGGTGGCTTTATCAGGTGTGGCCTGCACTTGGCCTTCCGCCTCAACTTTAACGGTAGTATCCTGGTTTTTTTCAGCAGCCGCCCCTAAGAGGGGAAAAATTGCCAAAGGGACCGCCAGGGTCAGGATCAGAAAAACCTGCCGCCATCTGACCGAAAAACCGAATTTGGCAAAGAACTGTTCGTTTATTTTCATGAAAATTCCCCTTCAGGAAAAATAACTTCAATTCAGGGCCCAAATTGGCGGAGGGAAAAAGAGACCTAGGCCATTTCCTGGGGTTTCACCCTTCCATGGCCAGCACTGCGGCACCGTCGATTTTACCGGCTTTCAGGAGTTTGAGAGCCTGGTTCGCTTCGGCCAGGGGGAAGAGTTGAACCTGGGGGCGGATGGGTATTTGGGCCGCCAACTCCAGAAGTTCCTGGCCGTCCTGGCGGGTGCTGGCCGTCACTGAGCGCACGGTTTTCTCAAAGTACAGGTGCTGGTGATATTCCAAGGAAGGGATGGTGGACATATGAATGCCCGCCAAAGCCAGGGTCCCACCCCGGTCCAGCACCCTCAAGGCTTCGGGGATGAGGATACCGGCGGGGGCAAAGATGATGGCCGCGTCGAGCTTGGTGGGCGGCGTGTCCTGGGCCTGGCCCACCCACACGGCTCCCAGTTTCCGGGCAAGCTCCTGGTGACCGGGACTCCGGGTGAAGACCAGGACTTCGCAGCCCCAGTGGCGGGCCACCTGAATGGCGATGTGAGCTGAGGCCCCGAAGCCGTAGAGCCCCAGTCGTCCTCCGGGCTTGATCTCAGAAAGACGAAGGGCCCGGTAGCCGATGATGCCGGCGCACAGCAGGGGTGCAGCGCTTTCACCTGGCAGATCCGCAGGCAAAGGATAGACAAAGTCGGCCTCCGCCGCCACCTGCTCAGCGAACCCTCCGTCCCGGTGCAAGCCGGTGAATTCCGCCGACTCGCAGAGATTCTCCTGGCCGCCCAGGCAAAAGCGGCACTCCCCGCAAGTTTTGAAGAGCCAGGCCAGGCCGACCCGGTCCCCGGGCTGGAAGCGGAGGACCCCCGGCCCTTGATCCACCACTCGCCCTACCACCTGGTGGCCGGGGATAACGGGCAGCCGTTCCAGGGGAAGCTCCCCCTCCACGGTGTGCAGGTCGGTGTGACAGACCCCGCAGTGACTCACCTGGATGATTATCTGCCCGGGGCCGGGCACCGGGGGGGGCAGTTCCACGGGTTTCAAGGGAGAGCTGGCGGCGGGGCCGGGGAACTCCAGGAGCATGGCTTTCACGGCACGGACCTCTTCTTGGGGAAATGGTATGGGGAGGAGGGACAAGAAGCGGAGAACCCTGCCTGCACCCCAGGACTAACCCTTGTTATGTTACCATAATTCCAGACAAAGAGAAGGCATTCTGTGTCTCTGATCAGGATGAGTCGCAGCTTGCGCATTATTTCCCCCTCTTTTATACTGTAGCCAGTCCGTCATTGCCCTGGCAACAGTATGAGGTGATCATGGCCCAAAGACCCTTGCGTTTTTCCATCTGGTACTTTCTGTCGTTTTTCCTGATCCTGGTGGCGATCCAGACCTTCTTTTCCATCCAACGCTCTTATCCCTTAAGTTACCGGGACTTTCGTAAACTCGTAGAAACCAAGGGCGTGGATGACCTGGAGATCTCAGGAGAAAACATTACCGGGATCCTCCAGCCCCAGGGGGTGGAGTATCTGGCCAAAGAGACTAAGGACCCGGAACTGCCCCAACGTCTGGAAAAGCAATTCCCCAAGCAGCCGGTTTTTACCACCGTGAAAATGGAAGACCAAGACCTGCTGGACCGCCTGGACAAGCAGGGCATCAAATACCGGGCCCTCCCCGACCGGACCTGGCTCACGGCTCTCCTTTCCTGGGTGGTGCCCATGCTGCTGCTGGTGGGCCTGTGGCTGTTCATCTTCCGCCGCTTGAGCGCCGGTGCCGGGGGGATCATGTCCATCGGCAAGAGCAAGGCCCGGGTCTACGTGGAGGATGAAACCAAGACCACTTTCGCCGACGTGGCCGGCGTCGAAGAAGCCGAAGAAGAGCTCAAGGAAATCATCGAGTTCCTCAAGAATCCCAGCAAGTTTCAGGTTCTGGGGGGCAAGATCCCCAAGGGGGTGCTGCTGGTGGGTCCTCCCGGCACCGGCAAGACGCTTCTGGCCCGGGCCGTGGCCGGAGAGGCCGGGGTGCCGTTCTTGAGCCTGACCGGCTCGGACTTTGTGGAAATGTTCGTAGGGGTGGGCGCTGCCCGGGTGCGGGATCTTTTCCAACAGGCCCAGGAAAAGGCCCCTGCCATTATTTTCATCGACGAACTGGACGCCCTGGGGAAGGCCCGGGGGCTTAGCCCCATGTCCGGCCACGAGGAACGGGAGAACACCCTGAACCAGCTGCTCTCGGAGATGGACGGCTTCGACACCAGGAAGGGGGTCATCATGATGGCCGCCACCAACCGCCCGGAGATCCTGGACCCGGCCCTCATCCGTCCCGGGCGTTTCGACCGCCAGATCCTGGTGGACCGTCCCAGCCTTATGGGCCGGGAGGACATCCTGAAAATTCACACCAGAGAGGTCAAACTGGCTGATGATGTCAACCTTCGCACCCTGGCGGCCCGGACCCCGGGCATGGTGGGGTCGGACCTGGCCAACATCGTCAATGAGGCGGCCCTGCTGGCAGCCAGGAAAGACAGGAGCGCGGTTTCCATGAGCGACTTCGAGGAGGCCATTGACCGGGTGGTGGCGGGCCTCGAGAAGCGCAACCGCATGATGAATCCCCGGGAAAAAGAGATTGTTGCCTACCACGAGACCGGCCACGCCCTGGTGGCCGAGGCTCTCCCCAACGTGGACCCGGTACACCGGGTGTCCATCATCCCCCGGGGCATCGGCGCTCTGGGTTACACCATGCAACTTCCCACCGAGGATCGCTATCTTATGACCAAGAGCGAGCTCGAAGACCGCATGGTGGTGATGCTGGGGGGCCGGGTGGCCGAAGAGGTTCACTTCGGGGAAGTATCCACCGGAGCCCAAAACGACCTTTACCGGGCTACGGACATTGCCCGCTCCATGGTGCGGGAGTATGGCATGAGCGAAACCCTGGGGCCCATGACCTTCGAGCGGGAACGGCGGCCCCTGTTTCTGGAGACCATGATGCCCCCGACCAGCAAGGACTACAGCGAAGCCACGGCCCAGGAAATCGACCGGGAAGTGAGTGGCCTGGTAGAGCGGGCCCATAACCGGGCCAAGGAAATTCTGGAGACCAAACGAGACACCCTGGAGAAGGTGGCTAAAGTTCTCCTGGACAAGGAGGTCTTGGAGGGGAAGGAGCTGCGGCATTTATTGAATGAGAAAAAAGGCAATTTAGACGAAGATATAAAGAATTGACCCCCTGCCCTTGTTACTGAGCGGAACTCGAAAGCGAGGATCCCGGCATTGACCAAAACAACTCAAATGAATGTCATAAGATTCTTGTGGGTGGTTTTTCTTGCCATCGCCGTATGGCTCGTTATTCAGGGAAGTATTGGGTCGGCATTTGCCAAGGTACTCTATTTATCTCCTCACGGTAATGACGCCCAGCCGGGAACCGAACGCCAACCCTGGCGGACCTTGCAGCATGCAGTCACCACGGCCCAGCCGGGGGATACCATTTTCTTGAAAGCAGGCAGCTATCAAGAGGAGGTCCATCTGACCAAGTCGGGTGGCCTGAAAAATCCCCTGACCATCGCCGCGGTTCCGGGGGAAGCGGTAACGGTGCTGAGTTTGTTAGTGGAACCGGGTGTATCCCATCTCAAGCTGAAGGACTTCACCGTCAAAGGGTATCAGAATTGGGGCATCGAGCTGAGCGGCGACAATCACCATATTCATCTCAGCGGGCTGAAGATTCAGGGCGGGGAAGTGGGGGTGCGCCTGACAGTGGGGGATTCCGGCCAGGCCCCCCAGTATGGTCCGGTGTCGCATGTCACCCTGGAAGACTGTGTCATTCAAAATACCGTGTATGCCGGAGTTGACGGCACCCCCGGGCCCTGCAACTATCTCAACTTCCGGAAAGTGGAAGTTTCCGGCGCCGGTCTTGTAGGTCAGGAATCCTACGCGGCCGACGGCATATCCATTGAGAGAGGCCACCATATCACGGTGGAGGATTGCTTCGTCCATGACAACGGCGGTGACGGTATCGACCTGAATTCCCGGGATCGGGAGGGCCGGGTGCCGGGTATCGTGGTGCGGGGCAATAGAGTAGTGCGCAACCGCCTGAACGGGATAAAAGTCTGGGCGGGTGGCAGCGTTGAGCACAATGCCATCTGGGGGCAGGGGGACAATCCGTTAGTGGTGGGGATTTTTCCCTGCGAGGCGGAAGTCGTCCACAATACGGTGGCGTATAACATGTGGGCCAAGGGCTATGGCGCTCGCAATTACGCGGCCACCTTTGGTTACCCGGAGCCTGAAAGCGGCGGGCCTTCTCGTCCTCAGGTTGACCTGATCATGCATCATAATATCTTTGCCTTTAATACCGGCCCGGTTCACGGGGAACCCACCGGTATCTATGTGGGCCCCGGGGTGCGCCTGAAAGAGGAACAGGACAATCTGTTTTTCAGCCGGGCCGACAATGAAATATTCCTGGCCCAAAAAGGCCAAGAGGATGGGCGGGAAATTAGCCGGCAGGACATTGCCCAGGGCTTGTGGGCTCGACTGACCGGTCAGGGCAAGGGGGACCTGACGGCGGATCCCAGGTTTGTCTCGGGTTGGCCCAGGGTGAACCTGCAGCTTAAACCGGGAAGTCCGGCCACAGGCCGGGGGGCTTATTAATCACGATTGATAAAAAATCCGAGAGCATATTTTTATATTTTCTCCATAAAAGCTGTGGGTTGGCAGGAGTCTTGCCTCCCACCGGACACATAAGCCTGGGAGAACCGGGCTGATCTGGATTTCTCAGCGAAAATTTCCCTATGACCCACCTGGAGAATTTCTCATCCAGTGCAGCTTTGCAACAGTATCTTCTGGATGAGACGGAACCAGGTTCCCTGGTAATCGTCCCCCACCGGCGGCTGGCCCGGCAGGTTTGGCATAAGCAGCGTTTGGCTAACCGAGAGCAAGGGCGCTCCGCCTGGGAGCCCTTGCCCCTCACTACCCTGCCGGACTGGTGGACCGAGCTCTACCAAAATCTCTGGCCTCCTTACGCTCGTGCCCCGTCCTTAGTACGCTTGGCTCTCTGGCACCAGGCCATGGAAGCTGGTCCCTCCCTGGAAGGAGTTTCCCCCGCCCTGGAGTGGGCCCAAGCCCTGGACGAGGCTCACGAACTGCTCCTGCGCCACGCCCTGCCTCTGGACACTTCAGGTTCGGCCGAAGCGCCCCTGATACGCTGGCGCCGGGAGGTCACCCGGATCTATGGGGAGCTTCTCCGGGAAGAGGGGTGGCTGGCTCCTGGAGAGGTGCCGGGATACCTCCATGCAGCCCTGGAAAAGAAGGGGATTCCCCTGCCGGTACGGCTTTTCGTAGTGGGTCTTAAAACCCCAGCCCCCTTAGAGGAACGCTGGCTTGAGACTGTAGCTCGCCACATCCCGGTTACCCGGCTCCTTATCCGGGGAGATCCTGACAATCTCAAGCAGGGATTGGTGTTTCCGGATCGGGGAGAGGAAATGGCCTGGCTGGCGGCCCGGTTGCTGGAATGCCATCACCTGGAGCAGATTCCCCTCCACTGCCTGGCCGTGACCTCCCCGGTCATGGACCGGTACGCGCCCCACTTCCAGCGCGTCCTCCGGGAGCTCTTGGGGCCGGCCGCGGGGGAGGATGGTTACGCGTATAACCTTTCCCGGGGGCCCTCGCTGGGGGACACCCCCCTCTGGCATGCGGCCCTGCTGCCCTTAGTTTTTTTAGCCCAGGGGGAGCGGCGGGAAGACCTGGTGGCCCTCCTGCTTTCCCCCTACTACCAGGCCCTAAAGCCCCATCAGGGTTCTTTGGCCGCTTGGGACCGGCTTTTCCGGGAGAAGGGTGTGGCCCAGGGCTGGAAGAACTTGCAGGCCGCGGCGGCGCAGGTCGCCTCAGGGGTTCCGGCCCTGGAGGGGGTGTTGGCAGCGCTGGAGGAGATTTGGTCCCAACCGGCCTGGTCACCTGTCACTGGACAGGGATGGGCGGCTTGGCTGCGGAAGGTTTGGCAGCGCCTTGAATTCCCCGGCAGCCTGGAAGAGTTGGAAAAGCTCCAATTTGACCGAACTGTGGCCTTGCTGGGGGATTTCACCACCGCCCTGGGGGCTGAAGTCCTCCCACCTGTAGGGGTTCTCTCCTGGCTGAACCACGGCGCCCGGGAGGACGTCCTCCCGGGTCCCGGAGTGCAGGAGGCGGGGGTCCAGGTATTAGGCTGGCTCGAAATGCGGGGCTTGGACTTTGATCGGGTCTTTTGCCTCGGCATGAACTCAGCCTCCTTCCCCGGTTCGGCCCGGCCTTTGCCCCTGTTGAGCCGGGTCGAACGCGAGCAGGTCCTGGGAGGCACCCAGGAGAGCCAGGACCAGTTTGCCCGGGAGCTGTTCGAGAACCTCCTGGGGACCGCCCCTCACCTCACCCTGACCCGCCCGGCCTTGGAAAACCAGGAGCCCCAGGTGGGCACGCCTTTTTTCCTGAATGCCTGGGAAGAGCGCCGCATGCCCCTGCTGAGCCGACCCGACGCCGCCTGGGTGCGGGTCCCCATGGTGCAGGCGGCCCTGGCCCAGCCGGAAAGAGGGCAGGCCCCCCCGGAGCTTACGGGCACCCTGGCCCTGGCCTTGCCCGCGGAACTGCGCGTCACCCAGGTGGGCCGGGCGTTGGGTTGCCGCTTTCGCTTTGTCCTCGAGGACCTGCTGGGCCTCCGGGAACTGCCGGAGATCGAGACCGGCCTGGACCCCCGGGAACGGGGGGAAAAACTGCATAAGGTCCTGGCCCGGTTTGTGGAGATGGCCGGCCAGGGCTTGCCCCCGGAGGAAGAGGCTGAGATCCTTTTGCGGGAAGCCGCCCGCCAGGTTCTTGGTCCAGAGGCCGCTGACGTTCATTGGCAGGCGGAGTGGCGCCGCTGGTTCGGAGATCACGAGACGCCGGGGCTCCTGCCTGCCTGGCTGGCCCTGGAGCGGGAGCGGTTAACCGAGGGTTGGTGCTGGCGAGGGGTGGAGGTGGCCTTCCGGGGGCTGGCGCGGCCGGGTTGGCCCTTCACCCTGCGGGGCCGCCTGGACCGCCTGGATTTTCACCCGGAACAGGGAGAACTTGTCGTCTGGGATTATAAAACCGGAACAATCCCCAATGGGGCCCAGGTCTTCGACCGGCGGGAGGAGTTTCAGCTTCCCGGATATCTCTGTAGCGGTGCGGGAGGGCCACACCGAGATTGACCTGGACGAAGTGGACCGCATGTGCGCCGGGTTTATCGGCCTCAAATCCTCCCGGGAGGATCACCTGCAACACCAGGATTTTCCCGGAAAAAAGGAGCAGTGGAACGAGGTGCTGGCCGCCTGGGAGGAGGATGTCCGGGTCTTAGGAGAACTTCTTGTGGCCGGCGACGTCCGCCCCGCTCCCCGCCCCGCCCCCAAAAAACGGGATGACGGGGTCTGCCGTTATTGCCCTTATCTCCTCATTTGCAGCTATGAACAAGCCGGGAACGAAGAGGGGGAGGCATGAAGACGGCGCCCCAAGACCAGGAAGCCAGGGACCGGGCCCTGGACCCCCGGGGGAGCTTCCACCTGGATGCCCCTGCCGGTTCCGGCAAAACCGCGGTGCTCCTGGCCCGTTTCCTGACCCTGTTGGCCCAGGTGAACGACTCTCCCCAAGAAATCCTGACCCTGACGTTTACCCGGAAGGCTGCCGGGGAGTTTCGGGAGCGGGCCATGAAGTATTTCTGGAGCCAGGAAGAACTGGAGCCGGATGTCCCTCCCCATGAACGCCAGCTCCTGGAGCTGGCGCGCCAGGCCTTTCGGCACCTGGACAGGAAAAATCTGGCCCACCAGTATCTCCTGGTGCCGGAGCGGCTGCCCGTCACCACCTTCCATGGGTTTTGCGTCCAGCTTTTAAAGGTGGCGCCCCACGAAGCGGGAGTCCCCCTGGAATTTAAGCTTCTGGAAAGTGACCAGGAGGCGGAATGGCAGAAACAAGAGGCCCTGGAGGAGCTGCGCCGCCGGTTGAATGGCCGGCCGGAGACGGACCCGGTCCGCCAGGCCCTGGTCCAAAGACTGGTGCGCCTGAATAACAACTGGCCCCGGCTGGCCCGGGAGTTGCGAGACCTCCTGTCCCGGCGGGACACCCTGAAAGACTTCCTGGCCCTGGCCCACGGAAGCGTGGAGGAACAGGGCTACGCCGCCTTGATGGAGAAGCGTCTGTCCCAGGTGGTGACCCAGGTCCTGAGGCCCCTGGCGGCCGGGATTGAGGAAAGTGAACTGAGCTGGCGCTGGCCGGATTTCCGGGCGACGGCCCAGGAAAACGGGGCGCCCTCGGAGATTATCCTGCCGGCGCATCCCCCCGGGACATCTCGGCATGACCTCAGCGCCTGGCAGGGCCTGGCCCAGGTCCTTCTTACCCAGGCGGGTAGCTTGCGCAAAAGATGGCCTGGGGGCCTGGCCGGGAGCGACTGGCCTGAGATCCTGCGGGAGTTGCCGCCTGACTTTCTGGCCCGTCTGAAAGATTGCCGGACCCTGCCGCTGGAGCTTTTTACCATCCAGGAGGTGAGCGCGCTGCAGGACTTGATTCTGCTTCTGAACGCCGCCTGGGAAGTGTATGAGGAGCTTTGCCGCCAACGCCGGGTCCTTGATTTCATCGCGGTGGAGGAAGCCGCGCTCCGGCTGCTCAGCGTGGAAAGCCTCAGCGAACTTCTCCTGCGCCTGGATTGGCGGCTCAGGCATGTCCTGGTGGACGAATTCCAGGACACCAGCGACAACCAGGTGGAACTCCTGTGCCGTTTGCTCTCGGGCTGGACAGCAGGCGACGGTCGCACCCTGACGCTGGTGGGAGACCCCAAGCAATCCATCTACGGCTGGCGCCAGGCCCGCGTGCACCTTTTTCTGGAGTCCCGGGAGGGCCTCACCTGTGACGGGAAGTGGACCTTGACTCTTACGCCCCTGAGCCTCACCACCAACTTCCGGGCCACCCCCACCCTCATCACCTGGGTGAACCGGGTTTTCGACGAGACCGTGATGGCTGACCACGAGGGTACCGGGGGTCTCGTATTCGAGAAAGCCTTTCCCGGCCCCGGGCAAGAGGGAGGCGAGGCCCCTGGCCTGGCCTTGTTCGCCGATGAGGACCGGGACGAAGCCCGCGTCCGGGAAGCCCGCTGGCTGGCCCGCCGGGTGACCGAGAGCCTGAAAGACTTGCCTGCTGGGGAACACCTGGCCCTGCTCCTTTTTGCCCGCACTCATCTGACCACGTATCTCTCGGCCCTGCAGGAAGCCGGTTTGGTGCCGAAGGTGCGGGAAGGCCTGAAACTCATGGACAGCCGGGTGGTGCAGCACCTCCACAACCTGGCCCGGGCTCTGGTGCGGCCTCAGGATGACGTGGCCTGGGCGGCTCTGCTGGCGGGGCCCTGGGTGAAGCCTGATTTGGTCGAGCCTGGCCGGCTGCGCCCGGTCTCCGGGAAAGGTATGGCCGGAAAAGCTCGGGGCCTTTGCGGCCACGCCCCAGTGTCCTCCTGATGTGGCGTACCTGGCCCAGACGCTCCTCAGGGCCCGGGAACGGGTGGGGCGGGAGCCCCTGGCCGACACCCTGGAGCGCTTCCTGGAAGAAGCGGGGGCCTGGGCGGGGATCGCCGCCTGGGAAGGGGCCTTGGGGGTGGCCTGCGCCCGGACGTATCTCGACTTCCTGGTGGAAGCCGAAGCCGGCCTGCCGGAGACCACCTTCCTGAAGGCCGACTTCGCCCTGGAGGGGGCCTATCAACCCCCGGACCCCCGGGCCGAGGACTCCCCGGTGGAGGTGCTTACCGTCCACGGGGCCAAGGGCCTCGAGTTCCACACGGTGTTTTGTGCCTTTTCTGGATTGGCAACCCTTGAGGATGGCGGGCAATCAGCCCCAACCCTTCCTCTTGGAAGAGATTCCCGGGACCAGGGCTCACGTCCTGGGTCTGGCGCCCCCTGCCTGGCAGACCGGAAAAGACTCATCCTACCGGCTGGTCAGGAGATTAAAAAGCGCCCGGGTGTTGGCCGAGGCCCGGCGGGTCTTTTACGTGGCGGTGACCCGGGCCCAAAAGCAGCTGTTCCTCTCCGGCGTCATGTCCAAACGTCAGAAAACCTGGGCCCCCCAACCAGACAGCCCCCTGGCCTGGCTCTGGCAGCACTACCGTCCCGGGGAGTTGGTCCCCGGCGACACCCAGCTCTGGCCTGAGCCGCCTCTCAGAGTCGAGATTTTTCCGGAAATTTCCCCGGCCCCCCGCGCCGGAGTCAAACTTCAAGTGCTCCCGCAACCCTGGGAGTTTGTCCCGGAGCATACGCCTTACAGCTTCACCTATCCCTCCCAGGCGGCCGCTGCTGAACTGGAAAAAGAGTTTTGGGCGGATGAGGGCCCTGCCGGGGAATTGGCCAACTTGGTGGCCCGGGCCCGGGGGGAAGTGACCCACCGGCTTTTGCAGACCTGGACCCCGAAGGCTGGGCTTCCCGGGGAGCAGGGCGTGGCCGCGGCTCTGGTAGGCCTTGGCGTCCCCCGGGAGATGGCCCAAAAGCTGGCCCCGGAGATTTTGGCCGAAGTTACAGCCTGCCTGCAAGATCGCTTCCTCATGGGCTTGCTGGCTTCAGGCTCAGCGGTGAGCGAATGGCTCCTGGAGGACCAGCCGGCCTCAGGGGTCATCCGGCGGGGCCGGTTGGATCTGCTGGCCTTTGACGGGAATGAGTGGTGGCTGGTGGATTTTAAAACCTCCCGACCCCGGTCAGGGGGCAACTGGGAGGAGTTTCTCCTAAAGGAAAAGGAAAAATACCTTCCGCAACTCCTGGCCTACCGGAAGATGACCGCCGGGGCCAAGGGCATCAGCCCCCCCGAGGCCATCCGCGTGGCTCTGTATTTCACCGGCTGCCAAAAGGCTGTGCCCCTATGACTCCAAGCCGCCCTAGATATGGTGTTTATTTAGTTTCAATTTTTCTCTTTTTTTCCTGCCTGTGGCCGAATTTGGCCCAGGCCCAGCCTGGGCTGGAGTCCCAGGGCCTACGGTTCCGCCTTATTCCTGGAGGAACTTACCAGGTGGGAAGCCCCCCCACAGAAGCCGGTCGCTACGCGGCGGAACCCACTCCCCACAAAGTTTCTGTCAAGGCCTTTTACCTGGCTGTGACCGAGACGACCAACGCCCAGTACGCCAGATTTCTTCAGGCCACCGGCCACCCCCCGCCCCTGTACTGGGAGGACAAGAACCTGAACGCGCCCCAGCAACCGGTGGTGGGGGTAAGCTGGCACGACGCCCAGTCCTTCTGCCAGTGGCTCTCCCGGGAGACCGGGGTGGTGCACCGTCTACCCACCGAAGCCGAGTGGGAGGCCGCCGCCCGAGGGGGCTTAGTGGGCGAACCCTATCCCTGGGGCCCGGAACTGCCAAACTCCGGGGGTCGTTACCGGGCCAACTATTACCCCAACGATTTTGCCGATGACGGCTTTCGCCTGACCGCAATGGTGGCCTCCTTTTCCGCCAACGGCTATGGCCTGTTTGACATGGCTGGCAATGTTTCGGAGTGGTGCGCCGATGAGAAAACTCCCCCTGGAGGTCAAACCCCTTTCGCGGCCCCGGATTACCGTATCCGTAAGGGGGGCTCCTGGTATTCCCGGGCCCGGGACTTGCGTTGCGCCGCCCGAAAATTCACCCCGCCTCACACCGCCGACGGATTTATCGGTTTCCGGGTCCTCAGGGAAATTGCCTCCCCCCAATAATTTGCGTTTATGATAAAGAAAAATGATTTCGGAAAAGCATTTCCTGGTGAGACTAAGTCATTGATATTTCTTTTATTTATCATTTTTTCGAGGTCCTTCGATTTTTCTTGACATCTGTACATATTCATGTATAGATTAATTTATAGATAACTAATAAAATATTAACAAGTTACCTTGTGCAAAAGGAGTAGAACATGGCTGACGTGGAAAAACTGTCGGTAGATGTGGCGACGGTGGAGATGCTCAAGAAGGCCCAGGCGGAGGGCATTGAGACGATTTTTGACCGCGCCCAGAAGATGAAGCCCTGTCCCATCGGGGAAGAGGGAGCCTGTTGCCGGATTTGCTCCCAGGGTCCCTGCCGGGTGCCCAAGCCCAAGAAGGCCAAAGAGGGCGAGGAGCAGAAGCCCCAGGCGGTGGGTCTGTGCGGCGCCACTGCGGCGACCATCAGCGCCCGGAACTTCGCCCGCATGGTGGCTTCCGGCACCGCGGCCCACAACGACCACTCCCGGGGCACGGCTTTGTTGTTCAAGGAAGTGGCCCACGGCCGCACCCAGGGCTATGAGCTCAAGGACGTCACCAAGCTGAAGCAGGTGGCCAAGGACTTTGGCGTGGCCATCACGGTGGGGGAAGGCGAAGAGGCCAAACCCCGCAAAAAAGAAGAGATTGCCCAGGAGCTGGCCGACATCGTGCTGAAGGAATTCGGGCAGCAGGAAGGGGAGCTCACCTACGTCAAGCGGGCCCCCAAGAAGCGCCAGGAGATTTGGCGCAAGGAAGGGGTGGTGCCCCGGGGCTGCGACATCGAGGTGGTGGAGCTCATGCACCGCACCCACATGGGGGTGGACCAGGAGTATCACAACATCATCAAGCAGTGCACCCGCTGCGCCCTGTCCGACGGCTGGGGCGGCTCCATGATCAGCACCGACCTGCAGGACATCCTGTTCGGCTGCCCGGTGCCGGTGGCCGGGGAGATCAACCTGGGGGTGCTCAAGGAAGACCACGTCAACATCATCATTCACGGCCATGAGCCCCTGCTCCCGGAGATGATTGCGGTGGCGGTGCAGGAGCCGGAGCTGATCCAGTACGCCCAGAACAAGGGGGCCAAGGGCATCCAGTTGGCGGGCATGTGCTGCAGCGCCAACGAGGTTTTGATGCGCCACGGCATTCCCTGTGCGGGCAACTACCTGCAGCAGGAGCTGGCCATCATCACCGGCGCCCTGGACGCCATGGTGGTGGACGTACAGTGCGAGATGCAGTCGTTGGCCAACGTGGCCAAATGCTACCACACCAAGCTCATCACCACGGACACCCGGGCCCGCATCGAAGGGGAGACCATGCACATCCCCTTTGACGACCATCACGCCCTGGACGTGGCCCGCCAAGTGGTGCGGGAGGCCATTGACAACTTCCCCAACCGGCGCTCCCCGGTCTTGATTCCGGAGGCCAGCTACCCCACCATCGTGGGCTTCAGCTATGAGACCATCCGGTACTTGCTGGGCGGCTCCATCCGGGGTTCCTATTATACCCTGAACGACAACGTCATCGGCGGCCGGGTGCGGGGCGTGGCCGGCGTGGTGGGCTGCAACAACTGTCGCACCACCCACGACAATGCCCATCTCACTATGGTCAAGGAGCTCTTGAAGAATGACGTCATCGTCCTGACCACGGGCTGCTCGGCCATGGCCTGCGGCAAGGCGGGGCTCTTGACGCCGGAAGCGGCCACTAAGTACTGCGGTCCGGGTCTGGCCGAGGTCTGTGAGACGGTGGGTCTGCCGCCGGTGCTGCACATGGGGGCCTGCGTGGACAACTCCCGCATCCTCATGGCGGCCACGGCTTGTGTTAAGGCCGGGGGCCTGGGCACCGACATCAGCGATCTGCCCGCGGCGGGCGCGGCGCCGGAGTGGATGAGCGAGAAGGCCATCAGCATCGGTCATTACTTCGTGACCTCCGGGGTGTACACCCTGTTTGGCGTGACCTTCCCCACCACCGGCAGTGACCTCCTGACCGACTATCTGTTCAGCGGTCTGGAAGAGGTTTACGGCGGCAAGTGGGACTTCGAGGTGGATCCGGAAGTGGCGGCCAAGAAGATGATCGCCCACATCGACAAGAAGCGCCAGGCCCTGGGGATCGACAAGGCCCGGGAACGGGTGCTCTACGACATGGCCATGCGCCGGGAACTGGAAGAAGCAGCCGAAGCCGCCGAAGAGGTGTAAGCGAGGGCGCAAGAAGGTGTTGGGGAAGGGGGCCAGGGGTCGCGGACCCCTGCCCCCTCCCCCAAACCCCCTCCCCCAACCCCATAAACAGGTAGCACGGGCTTCCAGCCCGTGCGCTCAGAAAAGTAGGTTAACGCGGTAAGGTTAACTGTTGGCAACCAGGGTTTCAATTAATTACCAGGAAGGGCAGGGGAAAATTTTCCCTGCCCTTTTTTGTCAGGCTTCTCATAGGTAAATTGACAAAAAATTCTGGAGGCCTAAAATAACAATAAGAAATTTCTAATTTTTTGCCATTATGAGCTCCCAGACCAAGTCGCGGACTGAAAAGCCCCATTACCATGGACACCGGTCCCGCCTCAGGGCCCGCTTCCTCCAAGGCGGGGCCGCAAACCTTCAGGACTACGAGCTCTTAGAACTTCTCCTGACCTTTGCCATTCCCTACTCCGACGTCAAGCCCCTGGCCAAAAACCTCATCGCCCACTTCGGCTCCTTTGGTGGGGTTCTGGATGCAACTCCAGAGGCCCTAACGGAGGTCATGGGCCTCAAAGAATATTCGGCCTGTCTGATTAATTTGGTGAAGGCCTGTCATGAAATCTATCTGAAAGAAGAAGCCCTGAAGCGCCAGCGCATCCCCTCCCTGGAGGTGCTGGTGGACTACTGCCGCACCGCCATGGGTGGCTTAAAAGACGAGCAGTTTCGGGTTCTCTATTTGAACAGCCAGAACGAAATCATCGCGGAGGAGATTCTCCAGGAAGGCACAGTGAACCAGACGGTGGTGTACCCCCGGAAAATCCTGGAACTGGCCCTGAAACACAAAGCCGCCGGCCTTATCCTGGTCCACAACCACCCGAGCGGCAACCCCAGCCCCTCGGCGTCGGATAAAGAACTCACCCAAACCGTGGTCAAGGCCAGCCGGGCCCTGAACCTCACGGTCCACGACCACTTGATTATCAGTCGCCATGGCTACTTCAGCCTGGCGGAGCATGATATGTTGTAGGAGACAAGGATATTGAGGGGAGGGCCGGGGAACGCGGTCCCCCCGCCCTCCCCTCAAACTCCCCTCCCAACCCCCGTTATTGGTAGCACGGGCATCCTGCCCGTGCCTGGACGGGCTGGGAGCTCATCCTACCGCGCTTATACAAAAGGGGTTGGGGACGGGAGATCATCTGGTTCCGAAGCTCCCGCTTAAGAACCATGGGAATGAATATTTTGGATCAAAATTATGATTACTAGTTTTATAAATTATGACCTCCCTCAGTATGATGATTTTATAGATCGAATTGTTTCATTTGTTGATATTTTAGGATTCGATTCCCGAGTAAGAAATATTAAATCTAAAAAAGATTTCAACGAAGTTGCAGCACTTTTATTCGTATTAAATGAAATAGCAAAAAAATGTAATATTGAAGATACTCATCTAAAAAATCTTAATATTTTATTTATCTCAGATTCACTAATACTCTCAATTCCATTTCAAGACGTTACTCCTTCTGTAATGACATTGACAGTATTTTTACATATGCTTCAATATGAACTTCTTAACGGGTTTGAGACTTTGGTACGTGGATATGTGACAAGAGGGCCTGTTTACCACAAAGATAATATCATTTTTGGTAAGGGTTACAGTAAAGCTTACATGAAGGAAAGAGATATTGGACACGCTCCAAGAATTGTTATTGAACAAATTCTCGTTCATGAAGCAAAAGATAATATATCGAGTGTAAATTATGTTGATCATATTTTAAATTATATTATTGAAGATTCGAGTGATGGTTATTATTTTATTGATTATTTAAAACCAGTAGGAACACAACCTACAAAAAGTAGCCATCTATTGATAAAAGAAAGGATAAAAATAAAAAAATTTATACAAAGAAAATTGATTGAGTATAGTAAAGATGATAAGATAATCAGGAAATACAATTGGCTAAACACCTATTTCGCATTAACTGAACAATATTATCTTGATTATCAAGGAGAACTTGAGAACGAGTTAAAAGACTAAGCAGGCAAGAAGCCTTTTCTTCATTTCTTTCAGAAAACCGAAAACCCATTCATGCAAGACTCCATCGTTAAAGAGCTAACCGCGGTAGTTGGCCCGGAGCATATCTTAACCGGAGAAGAGGACCGCTGGTGTTATGCTTATGACGCCACGGATCTGACGTATCTCCCGGATCTGGTGGTCTTTCCGGGGTCGGCCGAAGAAATTGCCGCAATCGTCAAGCTGGCCAACCGCCACCACTTCCCGGTAGTGCCCCGGGGGGCGGGGACGGGCCGGGCGGGCGGCTCCGTGCCGAGTCAGGGTGGGGTGGTGCTGGTCACCACCCGGATGAACCGCATTTTAGAGATTAACCCAGAGGACATGGTGGCGGTGGTGGAGCCCGGGGTGGTCACCGGGGTCCTCCAGCGGGCGGTGGCGGAACACGGGCTCTATTACCCCCCCGACCCCGGCAGCGCCGATTATTGCACCATCGGCGGCAACGTGGCTTCAGGGGCAGGGGGCGCGGTGGCCGTGCAGTATGGTGTCACCCGGGACTATGTCCTGGGGCTTACCGTGGTGCTGCCCACCGGGGACATCATTGAGGCCGGGACCCGCACCATAAAGAGCGTGGTGGGCTATGATCTCACCCGTCTTATTCTAGGTTCCGAGGGCACCCTGGGGATAATCACCCGTATCCTCCTGCGGCTGGTGCCACAGCCCGCCAGCCGTCGGAGCCTGGTAGCCGGATTTACTACCCTGGAAGCGGCCTTGACCACGGTGGGACAGGTGCTGCGGTCGGGTCTGACCCCCACGGCCATCGAGTTCATGGACCGGGCCACCCTGGCCTGTGTCCGGGAGATGCTTCCCTTTAGTCTGCCGCCAGAGGTTGCCGCCCTGCTGCTTTTCATGATAGATGGACACGCACGGGACGTGGCCGCTCGGGTCAAGCATCTGGCTCAGCTGTGCAAAAAAGTAGGGGCCAAAATGGTTCTGCAAGCCAAAGACGAGGCCGAGGCCGAAATGCTGTGGGCCGCCCGGCGGGCCATTTCCCCGGCCACCTTCAAGGTGCGGCCCCACAAGATAAGCGAGGATGTGGCCGTGCCCCTGGGGGCCATCCCGCTCCTGGTGGCTGGAGTCGAGGACATCGCCCGGCAGCGAGACCTCCCCATCATCTGCTTCGGCCACGCCGGGGACGGCAACATCCATGTAAACATTATGTTCGACCAAAGTCTGCCCCGGGAAAGGGAGGAAGCCCACGCAGCTACGGAAGATCTCTTTGCCCTGGTGGGCCGCCTGAGGGGCACCCTATCTGGCGAGCACGGGGTGGGCCTTACCAAGGCGCCCTACCTCAGCCTGGAGCTCTCGGAAGCGGCTATGGCCCTCCAGAAGCGCCTCAAACAGGCTTTTGATCCCGGTAATATCATGAATCCCGGCAAGATTTTTCCCTCTGCAAAGACGCTTGCCAGGGAGTGACAGAAAGGAGCCAGGTGTGACCAGGAAAATGAGCGGCTGGGTTTCAGGTTTGATTCTGGTGTTCCTACTTGCTGTGTTTCAGGGCATATCAGGTGGAGCGGAACAAAAATACACCAAACACCATTACGGGTTTTCCTTTCCCCTATCTCAGGATATGAATTTGTACACCCCGGACCATCCCGGGCCCTTTACTTTTGCCAAGGAGAACATTTTTTTTCTGGCAAACAAATGGAAGCCCAGTGAGTTCATCATGGTGAACCTCTCTACCGTAACGGCTGAAGAAGAGTTGCAGAGCATGAAGGATACTCTCGATTCCCAGGGCCTGCCTCAACCGGGTTATCGCAAAGTTGCGGTACAATACACCAACATCGGGAAAAATCAACAAAAACGGGCCTTGGAGCACATTTTTAACATCCAGGCCAGTGTCCCCAAAACCATGCGGCAAATAAGTTTTGTTCACAATGGGAAAGGCTTTGCTTTTATTTGTACAACCAACGCCGACCATTTTCAGGAGGCCAACCAGGCGTTTTTCGATCCGTTTTTCCGGAGCATCACCTTTGAATGAAAGGTTCGAACAGGCCGCGCCCCAAAACGCCACATGGCCCAGCAGCGTCCATTTAGAGATGGCTAGCGGGCGAGAGGGTGAACGGGAGAAGGTTGGTTCCGAGGCTTTGCCCCGGCCTACCCCTGCTGTTCCCTCATCCTGCGTACGGTGTGGGGCCTGCATGACGGTGTGCCCCTTATACCGGGTCACGGGCCGGGAAGGGGCAGTGGCCCGGGGGAAGCTCACTTTGTGGGAGCTGTTCCAGGCCGGCCGTCTGACGTCTCCCGGGGCGCTCCGGGAGTTTCTAGAGTTTTGCCTGCTGTGCGGCGCCTGCGCCGACAAATGCGCTGTGGGCCTTGAGGTGCCGGAGTTGATCAAAGAGGCCCGGGTAGAGGTCCGGGCCCAGCTGGGCGCTACCTTCCGCCCCACCTGGTTCCTGGCCCGGGCGGCCTGGCAAGCTCCCCATCTCATTCCCACCGCCGCCCCCTTCGCCCCGCTTCTCAACCGTTTGAAAGACTGGCTGGGGGAGGAGAGCGGTCTGGCTTACCGCTTATGGCCGACCCTTTCCCTGGCATTGCAGCGATTCCCTAACCTGAGCCACACGCCCTTCAGCCGGCAGGCGCCCTCTTATCTTCCTGGTCGGGGCTCCCTGAGGATCGCCTTTTTCAGCGGCTGCGGCACCGAGGCCCTCTTCCCCCAGGCCGGTCTCGCATTTCTCAGCATTTGTCAAAGCTTGGGAATTGAGGTGGTGATCCCGCCGGAACAGGGCTGTTGCGGGTTACTGGCCGAAAGCGCCGGAGAAGCGGAGTTGTCCCGGGAGCAGGCCAAGCGCCTGGTTCGCTCCTTCAGCGGGCTCCCGGTTGACATGGTGGTCACTGCCTGCGCCTCCTGCAGTTACCGCTTGAAAAGGTTGGGGCTGGCCCTCACGAAGGAACCGGAGGCCGAGGCTGCGGCGCGCTTGGCCGAAAAAGTGCAGGATGCTAGCGAATTTCTCGTGCGGGTGGCAAATTATCGGCCGGCTCTCCGGCCTCAGCCTGAGGGGGTGGTTTACCATGACCCCTGTCATTTGCATCGGGGACAGGGCATCTCGGCCGAGCCCCGGGAGCTGTTGAGCGCAGCTACGGGTGAGACCCCCCGGGAGGCTACGAATATTGATTGCTGCGGTTTGGGTGGGGTTTTCGGGGTTACCTCGCCCCAGATCTCCAGGGAGTTGGGCCGGGAGCGACTTTCAGCCTATCAGGCCACGGGGGCGGGGGTGCTGGCTACTACCTGTAGCGGCTGCCTGGTGCAGTTCAACCGGCTGGCCGAGGGCTTGAAGGTAGTGCATCTCCTGGAGCTGGTCACATAAAGAGGTTAGGTTCAGGCTGAGACGATATTAACTCTTGACAAATTTTTCACAATGGCATAGCTTTTCTAAAAAAAATGGCCTATAAACTATTAAGGAGGATACATAAACATGGCCGTAGTGGAACATATGGGCAAAAAATTTGAGGTCGACGAGGATGGTTTCCTGGCCATCTTGGACGAATGGGGCCCTGAGTGGGTTGATTATGTGAAGGAGCTTGAGGGCATCACGGAGCTTAAGGATGACCACTGGAAAGTGATCCAGATGCTTCAGGACTACTTCAAGAAGAACGGTATCGCCCCCATGGTGCGCATCCTCTCCAAGGTGACCGGGTTCAAGCTGAAGTATATCTATGAGCTATTTCCCTCTGGTCCAGGCAAGGGTGCGTGTAAAATGGCGGGCCTGCCTAAGCCCACCGGCTGCGTCTAAGCATTATCCAGCTTTTCTCTGCACCCACGATCATCTTTCGGAGGCAGGTTTTCATACCTCAGGTGTGAAAATCTGCCTTAATTCTTGGGGCCAGGTTGTCAAGGTGCCTTTCTTCCCCGCTGCGTTTCCGACCTTCTGAGGGCCAACAGGGTTATTAATCTTTTGTAAAAATGTCGCACGTTCGTCCCGGCGGTTTTGTACTATTTGACAAGTAATCGTTTTCTTATTACTTTTTTGATAATTAACGTGACACACCTCCTGCTCAAGTGACGGTTGGGAGGCTGTGAGGAGTGCAGTCATGGCCAGGCCGATTAAAAAAGTGTTATTCATTGAGCCCCGGGCTCCTCGGCCCCATATTTTCAGCCGGGTAGTGATCCCTCGCTTGGGCTCGGTTCTGCTGGGGACCATTCTTGCAGAACCAGGGCTTGGAAGTCAAAGTGGTGGTGGAAGAAGTGGCCCAACCTGACTATCGCACCCTGGACTTTCAGCCTGACCTGGTGGGCATCTCCAGCATCTCCTCCACTGCCCCCCGGGCCTACTCCCTGGCCGACTCTTACCGAGAACAGGGTATCCCGGTAATTCTGGGCGGGGCTCACCCGAGCTTCCTCCCGGGAGAAGGCCTGCAGCACGCCGACTTTGTCATCAGCGGGGAAGGGGACGAGGCCTTGCCGGAACTGCTCCAGACCCTGGAGGGTGGGGGCGACCTGGGGCAGGTGCGCAATGTCAGTTACCGGGAAGGCGACACCGTCCGGCAAAATCCCTGGCGGCCTTTTTTAGAAGATCTGGACAGTCTGCCCATCCCGAACTACGGCCTGATCCACGGGTGGAAAGGTAATGGGGCCCACTGCGTCTCCATCGCCACCTCCCGGGGCTGCCCGTTCAATTGCAGTTTCTGCTCGGTGATCCTCCTTTTTGGCCGCAAATATCGCTTCAACTGCGTGGACCGGATCATGGAAGAGATCCAGGTCAACGGCCACGGTGCCCGACACATCTTCTTTTGCGACGACAATTTCACTGCCAACCGCCAGCGCATCAAGGAACTCTGCGAGCGCATTTTGAAGGATAATCTCAAGATCGAGTGGAGCGCGCAGGTGCGGGTGGAGGCGGCCCGGGACCCGGAACTTCTGGAACTGATGGCCCGGAGCGGCTGTTTTGTGGTCTTTGTGGGCCTGGAGTCCATCAATCCCGCCACGCTCAAGGCCTACAACAAGGCCCAGGACGTGGACAGCATCAAGGAATGTGTCATCAATTTCCACAAGTACGGCATCCGGGTGCACGGCATGTTCGTCTTCGGTTCCGAGGAGGATCATTACCAGGTTATCAGAGACACCGTAAAATTTTCTCGTCAGGTCGACCTGGACTCTCTCCAATACCTGATTCTTACCCCGGTACCGGGTACCCCGGTTTACGAGGAACTGGAAAAGCAAAACCGCATCATCTGCCGGGATTGGAGCCAATACGACGGCCACCACATCGTCTTTCAGCCCCGGCAATTCACCCCGTACGAGTTACAGACGGAGACCATCCGGGCCATGAAGAAGTTTTATAGCTGGAGATCGGTCCTGCGAAGGGTCCTTGCCCGGGATTGGTTCTACGTCATGCTCAAGTCTTACGGTCGCCTTCTTATCTGGCGCTCCCGCTGGGACAAGAACAGTTACATCCAGGAACTCAAGCAGCAGTTCTCATCCCGGGTGCGGCGCCTGCGGAGTTGGTTCCGGGGGAAGGGCCCTGTAACCAGAGTGGGCATCCCCGCGGACGTCTGGCGGCTGGGGCCCTGGGAGAACACTTCCCGGGAGTTCCTCCTGCGCTTTTTGGAAAAGCTGGGGGTGGAGGTGGTGCAGGAAGCCGAGCCGGAGACCCCGGACCAGAGTCCGGAGGTGGCGGTCAAGGCCGAGATTGCCCGCCTCCAGGACAAGGCGGATCTGGTGCTCCTCCCCCTCTGGGACAACCTGGAAACGGCCCGCCAGAAAGTTATGGATCTGGCTCAGGAGTATAACCAGGAAGGTTGGAGCAAGCTCCTCCCCCTGAAATTCAGCCGGGACTCCTTCTACAATGCCTGCATGGACCTGGGACTGTGCTTCAAGTATCGGGTGGGCCGCATCCGCCGCATTTACTTCCAGACCCTGCAGGAGGTGGGGGCGGAGATTTAGAGGAACCTACCCAATCAGTGGATACCAGGCGAAGCCTCGGCTTCGCCTTTTTATGTTCAGGTCTCCCCGGGAGGTTGATGCTCTGGAAGACCTTTTTTCCAGACCCCCCATCCCTTGGATGAAAAATATGGTTATTCTACCTATGGTCATTATTTACGGACCTCTAAGCCGAGTCTTTTACTCAGCCAGGGAGACTTGGCCCTCTCGCCTTTTATCCTGGCATAATTTATATTCATAACCTGATGGCTTAATAAAGGGGGCGGTGGCTGCCGAACGGTTTGCCGCTTGGCGTCAGGATGTATGTCAGGCTCTCGGGGCTCAGAGATCGCCTGAGCAGGCCAAGGCCTAATCTGGCCAGGGTTAAACCTGGCATTTGAGGGAGAGATGATACAGGATATTTGTCCCCCCGGAATAAAAGAGTTCTGGCTTTGCTGGCAAAAATGGCTCTTTGAGGACCTCCTGGTCCTCACAAGTCTTTATCAGGTGGTAACGGTAATATTGCTTATCCTGGTGGCATCTCCTCTGTCAATCTTGTTCAGAACACGGGTGGTGCTGCCGCTGCTGCGCGGACTATTACCTGATGAATCCAAACTCTTTGTTTTGGAGAAAAAGATTGCCAGGCTGGCCTGGCCACTTATGGCCACCGTGTTGTTGGGGCTGGCCTATCTCATCGCCGAGACAAACCAGTGGAGCCACCAATTAATCGGCATTGCCGCAAGATTAACCCTGGCCTGGGTGGTTGTCCGGCTGTTAACCGCCTTTTTATTTCCGGAATACTGGGCCAAGTTCGTGGCGGTAATTGTTTGGACGGTGGTGGCGCTGGACATCGCCAAATTTTTACTGCCAATTATGTCGGTGTTAGACCAGGTGGGGGTGAACCTAGAGGGCGCGCGTATCACCCCTTGGCTGATCCTGAAGGCAGGGGTGCTCCTACTTTTGTTCTTTGCCCTGGCCAACAAAATCATTGCCTTCTTTGAGGGGAGAATTAAAAAGAGCGAGCACCTGAAACCAGCAGTACAGGTATTACTGGTCAAAATCTCCAAGACAACCCTTTACACCCTGGCCATTTTAATTGCCCTGGACAGCGTCGGTCTTGACTTCCACTATTTGCTGGTCTTCAGCGGCGCCGTGGGATTGGGTCTTGGTTTGGGCTTGCAAAAAGTGGTTTCCAACCTGGTCAGCGGCTATATTCTCTTGATGGATAATTCTATCCGTCCCGGCGATGTTATTGAAGTGGAGGGCGTGTACGGTTGGATAGAATCGTTAAATGCCCGCTACATCTCCATGATCACCCGGGACGGCACTGCGTATCTGGTCCCCAATGAGCAGTTGATGTCCAACATGGTGATCAACTGGTCCTTCAGCGAAAAAGGCCTGCGCTTAAGGATTCCGGTGGGCATCTCTTACGGTTCTGATGTGCGCCGGGCCATGGCATTGATGGTGGAAGTGGCGGAAAAGTTACCCCGTGTTCTCAAAACCCCCCCACCAGCGGCCAGGCTGATCCGCTTTGGGGACAATGCTATCGAGTTGGAGCTGCGGGCCTGGATCAGAGATCCGCAACGGGGAGTGGTGAATATTAAAAGTGAAATTCAGTTAGGGATCTGGGATGCCTTTCATGAGAACCATATCGCCTTTCCCTTCCCCCAGCGTGACCTTCATTTAAAGACGGCCCCGGAACTGACCGTCCAGGTCAAAGAGGGAACCAAGCTCGAAGCTCAAGTAAAACCCGTTGAGGGAACTAAAATAATTGATTAATCGGGGGCTTTCAAGGATGGCAGTTTGGGGGGATAGTCTAACATGTTTTCCACGAGCATGTGGATTTGCCCATTGATACAGGAAAGCTATGATTTTTTTCAAGGATTTTCTTAGGTTAACAATAGTAAGTTTTTCTGACAGAAACACAAGGTATATTTTCCATATACTAAGAAAAAATTCTTGACAAGCCCAGAAATTATATGATAAAAGCGAAATACTATAACTTCGCACTCTCCTCTTGCTCATTGCGTTAAGTCTGCTGATTCTGCTTCTCACCCGGAATGGCTTAAAGTTCAGACAACCTAACACTGAGTTTCTTTAATTTCGGAGGTCTGAATCGACATGGATGGGGAAAGGATGCCTCAATCCATACCCAAGCCCCTTCCATAATTCCTGGTTTCTTCAGTCTCGACCGCGGCTAAATACACTTGTAGTCCAAGGGGACCTCTGGCTCAGGGCCAGAGCGACAGCCAAACAGAAGCCACTTACCTCGGGAAGTCACAAGC
The DNA here is from genome assembly GCA_963709285.1 of uncultured delta proteobacterium. GTDB lineage: Bacteria > Desulfobacterota > Desulfobaccia > Desulfobaccales > 0-14-0-80-60-11 > JBGSLA01. Next base: position 148,264 of record CAVPVR010000002.1, read on the forward strand.
ACCACTTGAAAACCAGAGCAGCCAAGGCTGCGCATTAATGCGGCTGATATTTCAGCCGGGTGAGGAGGTGGTTTCACCTGAGAGTATCAGGAGGTGGTGTCCTATGAGTGTAAGATACTAAATCTATTTTCGATCCTCCTTTTTCTCTCCTCAACAGCAGATAACTACAACATGTTACCAAAGTGAATGATGCTGCCACAAAGAACATAATAAAAAGGAGAAGATACCATGGAAGAAAAGGATCTGAAAGCCATACAAACTGCCATCAAGGAGAAGAAGTATACCTGGCAGGCGGGTATGACTTCGGTTTCTATGTTAAGTCCCGCAGAACAGGATATGCTCCTTGGTCTTGTTGTTGAAAAGGCAGAATTGGATGCTATGAAGGAGGCTATTACTGCCGCTGAGAAAGCCACAGAAAAGCTCAGGATGGCCCTTCGATCACCAATTGCGGCGCCAGCGGCGGTGGATTGGAGAAATAAAGGTGGGGACTGGACAACACCCATCAAGAACCAAGGACAATGCGGTTCTTGCGTGGCCTTCGGCACGGTGGCGACTTTGGAGGCTCGTATCAACATTGCCTGCAATAATGCTAACCTGGACAAAGATCTCTCCGAAGCGCAGGTTTTTTACTGTGGTTGCGGCACGTGTTGTAATAACGGGTGGAATTTCCCTCCGGCACTCGATTTTTGTAAAAATACCGGAGTGGCTGAAGAGTCGGCCTTTCCCTATACGGACCATGATCAGCCATGCAAAACCGGTCTGACTTCATTTGTCAAGATTGATGGTTGGCAGGCTGTCCTGTCTACCTCGGACCGGAAAAATGTCTTAGCCACCAAGGGTCCGGTGGTTGGCGGTATGGCAGTATATTCAGATTTTTTTGCGTATACGAGTGGCGTTTATCGCCGAACCTCCAATAATCTTCGGGGCTACCACGCCATCTCGGTAGTTGGCTATGACGACAACCAGCAATGCTGGATCTGCAAGAACAGTTGGGGTACTAACTGGGGAGCAAGCGGTTGGTTCATGATCGGATACGGTGAGTGCCAGATGGATACGAGTTTTGCTTTCTATGACATGGATGTCAAATGCCCGCATCCGGTTGATATCTGTGATAGATATAGGAAGCAAGCTTTGAGATATCTCGCCCTGTACCGGCAGACTCACAATACCAGATATCTGTGTCTGTATTACAGGTATGCAGCAGTATACTTTGCGTGCAAGTACCGCGCAACCAAGGAGCGCAAGTATCTCTGTCAATATTATCGGTACATGTCGATGTACTTTCTTTGCATGTATCGGGCGACAAATAACAAACAGTATCTTACGTACTATAAAAGGTACTATGAGGCCTACAAGAAATGTCTTGGTTGAATTGTGGTATACTTATAAGACGGGAAGGAGGCCTGTTGATATGAAGCCCTTTTATGCATCGGGAGAATGCGGGGAATTCGAAGAGTTTGGGCAGACCCCTCTAGAAGCTGAGTTGCTCCTTCAAGGGGATTTGGAACTGGCTGGTCTGGCTGACCTTGATCTTGAAGAGGAATTAATGTTCATGGGGTCGGAAGTTGAACCCATACCCAAAGATGATCTTTATCTAACCGCCCCGGAAGAGGAATTTATGCTGGAATCGGGACTTCAGCTTGAGGAGCCGGAAGAGGAATTCCTGCTAGAAGAGGAGCTTACCCTTCCTATCATGGAGACTGAAGCAGTACCTGATATACAAGCTCTTCTCACCCTTCTCAAACAGTATCCAGGCATGAAGATAACCTTATCATTCTGAGGGTTTTAATGACCACTGAGGGGGTGAGAGATTCTCTTGCCCCCTCCCCCTGCCCCGCGAGAGGGAGAAAAATGGCAGAACTTGACATAACCAAGGCCGATAAGGGGAAACAATTCTCGGTGCAGGCCGGGGATTCCATTGTGCTGCACCTCGAAGAGAATCCGACCACGGGCTATCAATGGGAAGTCGACGGGATGGACAATGAAATGATGGACTTGGAAGGCTCGTCGTTCGCCCTGGGAGGTGGTGCTGGTATCGGCGGAGGTGGTATCCGGGTTTTTCGGTACCAACCGAAAAAATCCGGTGCTACCCGTATTTCCCTCAAACTCTGGCGTTCATGGGAGGGAGAGCCCTCGGTAGTGGAGCGTTTTGAAGTCCTGTTCAAGATTGACTAGTAGCTTTTGGGGATATCCTTTTAAAAGTTCTCCCGGCTTCTCCTTGTTTCCTCTGTTCTTGTTAAAGCCCCAGTTCTCATTTTCCAGGTAAGATAGAAAAATCAAAGCCCACGGCCCAGGGGGAGCCGTTCGCGCTGCCCACACTTTAGAAATTCGGATTTTCTTGACCACAATAAATTCCAACTCGAAACCGGTCCGAGCCTCCCGGAGGGGAGAACCCTGCCCTACTCTGGGCCAGACCCGACCATGAATGAGAGAGGAAGAGTCAACAACAAGCGCCTGTTGCCCCCGAACCGAGGGCGCTGCGGCGGGTGCCTGCCCACCGGCCCTCTTAGCCCACCCCCTTCTTTGATAGCCTCACGTTAAGCGAGAACCTCCCATTCTTGGGAGAGTCGGTCGATTTCTTCCTGTGCCAGATCCGTGACTTCCTCCCGCATCAGGCGGTCCAGAATCTCCAGCAGGTGGTTGGCCGTCAGGAAGTTGGGACGCAAGACATAGTCCGCGCCAGCCTCGTACAGCTCCAGGGCCTGTACGGGGCCGCCGGCGGTCACGACAATCTGGGCCTGGGGACACAGATTGCGTATCTGGTTGATGAGTTTCAAATTACTCGTGCCCACCAGGATATCGTCGGTGATGGTGGAAATCACCACTTTGGCCTCTTCAATCCCGGCATGATGCAGGGTCTGCATGTTGCTGATGTCGCCGTACACCACTTTGACGCCCCGCGCCCGCAAACCTCTAAAGACTTCCGGGTTAAAATCTACCACCACCAGCTTCTCCTTGAGATGGGGCTTGAAGTTCTCCATCTCGGTGACAAAGGCGCTGGCCACCCGGTAAAAACCCAACAGGGCGATTTCTGGGTGCAAGGCATGCACGTCCTCACGGGTTTCCTCAAAGGACCTCAACCCCAGCGTTTCCAAAATTTTTCGCAATACGCCTTGCAGACTCTGGTTGTATTTAATCATATAGGTGGAGGCAATGGAGGTCATCACAAAGATGAAAATGATAATGGTGACGATATCCGGGCCGATATGGCGGTTTTCCGGTTTGGAGCCGATGACCGCAATGACCAGGGCAAATTCACTGATCTGCGAGAGGTTGATGGCGGCCAGCAGGCTCACCCGATTGCCGTTGCCGAGACCGTATAGCAGGGGGTATACGGAGAGAAAGCGGGTGAGCACCAGGAACCCGGCAGTGAGACCGGCAATCAACAGCAAGCCTGGTTTGGTGAGGGGATTGGGGATGACCATCCCCAGGGCCACAAAGAACAGGACGATGAAAAAATCCCGGATATTGACTATTTTTCCTATGATATCAAGGTTATATGGAAATGTCGACAGGGCCACCCCGGCAATCAGGGCCCCCATTTCCATGGAGAGTCCCAGGTAAGCGGCCAGGCCGGCGATAAAAAAGCACCAACCCAGGGAGGCCACCAGCATGATTTCCGGGAGTTTGGCGATTCCCCGGAAGATATAGCCGAGGACATATTTGCTCATCAGGAGGCTGACCAGGACCAGCAGGGCGCCTTTGGCAAAAGACCAGAGGATCAGCACCACTTGGGGATGGGCCAGGTTGGGCTGGACACTCAGCAGGATGATGGCCCATAAGTCTTGGAAGATCAACACTCCCAGGGTGAAGCGCCCGGCCAGGGTGTCAAGTTCGAATTTCTCGTAGAGCAGTTTGACCACAATGGCAGTGCTGCTCAGAGAGATGCAGGCGGCCAGGTAGAGGAGGTCATAGGGGCCGCCTAACACCTGAACCCCGAGAATCTCAAAGGTAAAGGGGGCCTGGCCGCCAAGGGTAAACCCCAGGAGGAGGAAAAAGCCCAGGCCCATGATGACGCACAGAATAAACTGGAAAACGCCGGTGATGATGAGGGACTTGCCGGACTCCTTTAGTTTTCTCAGGTCGAGTTCCAGGCCGATCATAAACAACAGCAGGATCAGGCCGATTTCCGCAATGGTTTGAATGTCGCTTTTATTCTGAACCCAGGCGAAACCGATCTCCGGGCCGATGGCCATCCCTGCGGCAACGTAAGCTAATATCAGGGGTTGTTTGATCAAGTTGGCGAAATAGGCACAAACCGTGGCCGCCAGGATGCTGATACTGACGCTTGATAAAAAGGCCCATCCGGCATGGTCTTCGGCGGCGCTGACCGTTTCTGGCATTACCAAATAAAGGAGCCCGATCAACAGTAAGTAGAGAAATGTTGTTTTGAATTTGAAGCCTGACCAATCTCTCATGATTGTTTTTATTCCTCTTTTCCCGTCACCAGGTTGTAGGTGCGCAGTTTGCGGTAGAGGTGGGAGCGCTCGAGGCCGATGGCCTCGGCAGTGGCGCTGACGCTGCCGCCGTGCTCCTCGAGTTTACGCCGTAAAAATTCCCGCTCGAATCGGGCCCGGGCTTCCCGGAAGTCAGGTAGTGTCAGGAGGGCGCTCACGTTGCCAGCAAGGCTTGCAGTGTCCTGCTCCAGGGGGAGGTCATCGGCGTCGATGACCGGTTGAGGGGTGAGGAGAAATACCCGCCAGATGAAGTTTTTCAGCTCCCGGACGTTTCCCGGCCAGGGCTGGGCGGCCAACACCTCCAGGGCCTGAGAGGTGAGAGTTTTCTGCGGCGCTTCGTTATCCTGGGCCAGTTCCTTTAAAAAGTGCTGGGCCAGAAGTGGGATGTCCTCCCGGCGCTCTCTCAAGGGTGGCACGTGGAGGGGAATGACATTGATACGGTGGTACAGATCCTCCCGGAAAGTTCCCTTGTCAATTTCTTCCTCAAGGTTTTTGTTGGTGGCCGCCACCACTCGCGCGTCCACCTGGATGGGGCGGCTGCCCCCCACCCGTTCAAAGCGCTGCTCTTCCAGGATACGGAGAATTTTGGCCTGGGTTTTGAGACTCATGTCGCCGATTTCATCGAGGAACAGCGTGCCTTCGTGGGCTAGATCGAACTTACCCTGGCGGCGGCTGGTGGCCCCGGTGAAAGCCCCCTTCTCGTGACCGAAAAGTTCGCTCTCGATCAAATCCTCGGGGATGGCGGCGCAGTTGACCTCCACAAAGGGGCGGTGGGACCGGCGGGAGAGAAAGTGCAGGGCCCGGGCCACCAATTCCTTGCCGGTGCCGTTTTCTCCGGTGATCAGCACGCTGGCGGGGGTGGGCGCCACCAGGCGGAGCTTTTCCCTGAGCTGTTGGATGGCCTCACTTTTGCCGATAATCTCCCGCACCGGGGCTGCCTGTTGCCGCAGGCGCCGGTTCTCTTCGGAGAGCCGGACCATTTCCAGGGCGTTTCGCACCGACAACAAAATCTTGTCGGCGTGGGGGGGCTTTTCAATGAAGTCGTAGGCTCCCAGGCGGGTGGCCTTCACGGCGTTTTCCACCGACCCGTAGGCGGAGATCATAATAACCGGCAGGGTGGGATGCTGGTCTTTCAGGTCTTTCAAAATTTCCAGGCCGTCTCGGCCAGGCAGGGCAATGTCCAGCAAGACCAGGTCCGGGATTTCTTCCCGCACCATCTTCAAGGCGGCTTCCCCTTCCGGGGCGGTGAGCACCTCGAAGTCCTCGTCCTGGAGAAGGCCCGAGATGGTCTGCAGGATCTGGGGCTCGTCGTCAACTACTAGTATCGTGGCTGCCATGGTCTTCCCGGTGCATAGGGAGTTCGATGATGAAGCGGGTGCCCTGAGGTACGTTGTCCTCCACCCGGATTTGTCCTTCGTGGTCCGCCACGATGGAGTGGACGATGGCCAGGCCTAACCCGGTGCCGCCCCGCTTGGTGGAAAAGTAGGGCTCAAAGACCCGGTCCTTTTCCCGGTCGGGAATGCCCGTGCCGGTATCCGCCACCACGAGTTTCACCCGCGCCGCCTCCGGCTCTCCCTGAACGGACAAGGTAATGACGCCGGTGTCCGGGATGGCGGCCAGGGCGTTGTCCATCAGGTTCAACAGGACCCGCTTCATTTGCTCCTGGTCAATGGGGACAGGGGGCAGTCCAGGATCGGGCTGGAACTCCAGGGTGACCCGGGGCTGCACCTCTTGATAAAGGGTCAGGGCCTCCTGGACCAGGGCGTTGAGGTCATGGGGGGCCAAGGCCAGGTGGGGCAGGCGCGCGAAACGAGAAAACTCGTTCACCAGGTTTTTAATTTCATCCACCTGGTCGCTGATTATCTGGGTGCATTCATCGAAAACCTTGCCGTCGTCAGCGATTTTTCCCTGGTAGCGGCGGCGGAGGCGCTGGGCCGCCAGCTTGATGGGAGTCAAGGGATTTTTCACTTCATGGGCGATGCTGCGGGCCACCTCCCGCCAGGCCGCCTGACGCTGGGCCCGCTCCAGTTCGGTTAAATCCTCAAAAACTATCACCAGGCCCAGATCCTGGCCGCTGTCGTCTCTCAGGGCCGTGGCCTTGAGGAGCAGGTAGAGGGTCTTGTCGGGATAGGTGAGGTGGATGCGTTTTTCCATGGTGCGGCCGGAGCGCCGGGCCGCCGCGGCAAACTCCACCAGATCCTGGTGCTCCCCCGGCGGCAACAGGGACCGGCCCAGTTTTCCCAGCACCTCCTCCCGCGTCACCCTGAATATTTGGGCGGCGGAGTCGTTGATGCTGGTAATTTTGCCCTCGGGATCGACGCTGATGACCCCGGCAGCCACGTTCCGGAGCAAGATCTCCATGTCGCGTTTCTGGGCCTCCTGTTCGGCCAGGCTGTGGCGCAGCTGGGCGTCGGCTTGGGCCAACTTTGCCTGACTGGCCTGGAGGTCATGGGTCATTTTGTTAAAGGACTGAACCAGAAAACCAATTTCGTCTTTCCCTTTTTGATCGATATGGATGTCATAGTCCCCTCCCGCCACTTTCAGGGTCCCCTCGGCCAACTGGCGGATGGGGGTGGTAATCTCCCGGGCCATATAAAAAGCTAGCCAAATAGCGGACATGATGGTAAGCAGGGTGACGACCACCAAGGTGAGATAATGGCTGACCCTGACCGGTCGCAGGAGACGCTGGGAATAGCGCACCTTTTTGGCCTGGCTCTCGGTTTCCACCACACGATGGAGAAGGGAACCAGGGAAGAGCTGATTCACTACAAGATAGGTTTTTTCGGCGGGACCGGGGGATTTCAAGGGAAGGGCCAGGCTGATGAGAACCCCACCGGGGACGGCTTCCTGGTGAAACCCGCCCTGCTCTAATTGCTTGGGTTTGAGGGTTGACAGGGGAGCTTTAGACTTCCCCTTTCGAGCAACAGGGTCACTGGTGGCGATTTTTTCCCCCTGGGCGGTGAGGATTTCCAGGCCGGTGAGCTGGTACGATTCGGCAACAGCAGTCAACCGGGAGGTCAGGGCTTCCTGGTCTTCCAGCCACCAGGGTTTCTGGATCTCTAATTCCTGACGGCTGAGATTTCCTACTGCCTGGAGCTTGTCCTGCAAACCCTGGGTGAACACCCGGCCCAGGGCCAGGGTCTGTTCCAGGGTGTCCTTCACCAAGTTGTCCCACTGGTACTCCAGGCGGCCGGAAATAAGCTGCCAGGCGATGAAAAACATGAACAGGGTGGGGATCAGGGCCAGGCTGACGAAGGACAGGACCAGCCGGGTGCGCAGGCGGGAGCCAAACACTTTGGCTCGCCGCTCGACAAAAAGCTTGGTGAGGTGGCGAAAGACGAGAAACGTCAGCAGGAGAAAGAGGATGGCATTAACGTTCAGCAGGCCGAAAACCAGAAGACTGCCGGTAAAGGGGTAGCCGCCCCGGCGCACCAGGTAGATCTCCACGCTGGTGAGGGCCACCACCAGAAGGAGGAGAAGTCCGATGAGGACTTTTTCCCGACGGCGTTTACGCCTATCCGCATCCGGCAGGGCGGTGACTGGCCCGGACATAGAAAACCTCTGTGGCACCAAGGAATCCCTGGTTTAACCTACCCATACCCTCTGGTTCGTGGGAAAGGGACGAAGTGGCCTGCCCTCTCAAAAAAAGCCTCTTAAGAAGCACAGGGTAGTTTTACCCTGATGGTGGTGCCCTGGTCGGGGGAGCTCTCCACGGTGATGGTGCCGTGGTGGTCGGTGACAATCTTGTGGATTACCGCCAGGCCCAAGCCGGTGCCCTTCTCCTTGGTGGTGAAAAAGGGATTGAAGATGTTCTCCAGCACTTCGGGAGACATGCCGCCGCCGGTGTCCTGGACGGAGAACCACACCTGGTTGTCTTGGGCGCCGCTGGCCAGAATCACCTGGCCGCCGGAGTCCAGGGCCTCGAGGGAATTTTTAACGAGATTCAGAAGGACTTGCTTCATCTGGTTGGGGTCGGCCTGAAGGCTGGGAAGGTGCGGTTCCAAGTGTTCCACCAGAGTGACGCCCTGGTTTTTCGCCTCCCCGGCCATGAGGTTGTCCACGTCGTGAATGGCTTCGTTAATATCGATCTCCTGCTTGGCCGGGGCGGCTGGCCGGGTGAAATCCCGCAGGTCACCCAGAAAGTTCTCCAGGCGTTGCGCCTCGTTCTGGATGATCTGGAGCTTCTCTTTCAGGGGGGGGTCCTCCTCCACCTTACGCTCCACTTGCCGGGCCAATCCCCCGATGACCATGAGCGGGTTTTTGATTTCATGGCTGACGTAGGCCGCAGCTTCGCCGATGGCGGCAAAGCGCTCCGAGCGCACCAGCCGCTTGTGGAACTCTTGGAGTTCCTCGGTCTTCAGCTTCACTTCCCGGGCCAGGACTTTATTCCAGCTCAGGGCCACCGCGATCAAGGTTACGGTGGCGAGGATGACCGCCAGAAAAAAGAGGGCTACCAGAAAGAGCTCTTGTCGATTGACTTCGCCCACCTGACCGGCCACTTCAGCCACCGGGGCTACCACGACCACGCCCCAGAGATTGCGGGCTGGGTCTTCTACGTCAGTGACACCCCGGATGAGGCCCTTGTCAAAGCGGATGGGAGTATAGGCTGCCAATTTGGGTATTTCTCCCTGCTTCTGACGGTGCCAGCCGGAAACGTATCCCCCAGTGCCTTCCTCCCCGTTAAGCAGTCTCTCTTGAAGTGCGTTAAGGTTCCGGAAAGTTAATTTGGGATTGCGTTGTCGCCTCACCTCCAGGGAGTCCTGGCCCACGAAGTCTTGTTCATAGTGGGCCAGAATGATGCCGTCCTGGTCAATGATCCAGGGGTAGCCGGTGGAACCGGAGCGCACCCCCGTAGTGACTTTATGGGCTATATAAGTCGGGTCGATCAGGAGTTCTAGGAGGCCATCCGCCTCCGATGCCGCAGGGGAAGCATAGAGGCCGGTGAGCAGGGGCATGACCAGACGCCCTTGCCAGGGGGGCTGAGTTGCTTGGCGTACCTCGCCCAGGTAAAGGCGGCCTTTGCTTTGGGGATCATGCATCCAGGTGAGAATGGCGGCAGGGAGACTGTCACTGGTTGCCGGGGGGCTGGCTTGAGCAGCCGGCCTCCAGACCCGCTGGAGCCGGCCGGCCCGGTTGTACCAGCGTATTTCAAGGATGCCCAGGCGGTGCATACCCTGAAAGCGGGCCTCCATATACTCGCCAAAGCCCGGGGAATTCGGGGGGATGAGGCGAAAGCGCCCCGGAAAGGCTAACAGTTCGTTTTCCAGGTAGTCAAAGTAAGACTCCACGTTGTCGGCGATCTTCCGGGCCAGCTCCAACTGTTGCTGGTTGAACTGGTCCTTGAGGATATCTTCCACCTTCCGGTTCAGCCGCTGCCAGAAGGTGAAGAACAGGAGGGAGAGGAGAATGGTGCCGGCGAGTATGAAAAAAAGGATTTTAGGAAGGGACAGGGCCCCCCGTGGCCGGCTGGACTTCATGACCTGATACCCTCGATCTTGAACGTAATTAACAATACATTCTAACCTTTTGCCCTCTGACTGACAAGGTGATGCGGGGAGGGGGCGGGTGCAGGTGCTCCCTGTGTGTTACCGGAACTACCTCGGCTTTCCCCCGTAATCAGCTCCCAGGGTCATCTCCCTTTGGCCGCCTGCCAGATGGCCTCCATTTCCTCCAGGGTGGCGGTTTCCGGGGTTTTGCCTTCCTTGGCCAGGGTGCGCTCCACCACGTGAAACCGCTTGATGAACTTGTAAACCGTGCCCCTCAAAGCGTTTTCAGAGTCGATTTTGAGGAAGCGGGCCACGTTGACCAGGGCGAACAGAAGATCTCCCAGTTCCTCTTCCCAGGCGGGGTCGGGGGGCAGGGTGAGGGCCCGGCGAAACTCCTGCCATTCTTCTTCCACCTTTTCGAGGGCTCCTTCCACACTGGGCCAGTCGAAGCCCAGCCGGGCCGCGGCCTCCCCTAAACGCTGAGCCTGGGTGAGGGCCGGCAGCGCCGGGGAGACCTGCCCCAGGGAGCCGGCCTGGCCTTTGCCCTCCTGTTCCTTGGCTTGCTGCCACAGGCGCCGCAGGTCTTCCAGGGTGTCGGCTTTTTCATCTCCGAAGACGTGGGGGTGGCGGTGGATCATCTTGGCGGCAATGCCTCGGACCACATCCGTGAAGGAGAACTCCCCCTGCTCGGCGTAGAGATCGCTGATAAACACCAGGTGGAGCAGGAGGTCTCCCAATTCCTCCCGGATTTTCCCGGGGTTTCGGGAATCCAGGGCCTCGATGAGCTCATAGGCCTCTTCAAGGACGTAGGTTTTCAGGGTTTCCGGGGTCTGTTTGGCATCCCAGGGACAGCCCCCGGGGCTCCTGAGACGTCGGATAATGGCGGCGAATTCGGTGATCGCCGGGCCCAAATCAGGTTTTGAGTCAGTCATGGCAGGTATCCATCGAAATAGCGTGGGGTTTCAGGCTAAAGGCAGCGGCGCTATCGATTATTATGTTGGGAGATAAGGGAAGTCTCATGAACAGGGATTTCATTGGCAGCAAAGACCTATCGGGGTAGAACCAGGCAATGACCAGTCCCATGGCAATAAGCAGCAGTATCAGGACGAAATTATTCATGAATGGTCTTATCTTACCTTATAGGTCTTTAGTCTGCGAAGCAGCTATTCGGGGGGCGGCTGCCAGGGCACGGCTGAGCGGGTTTTGTTTTTGCCTGGCGCAGCGGCTTCCTTTTTCTCCTTGAACAGCGGGACTTGGCGCAAATATCCTTTTAAGCGCTCCTTGAAATCCGGGGGCAAGAGGTCCAGGGTGCGCCGGGCGAGCTTGGTGAGGACCGGTTTGGCGCGGGAATCCTTCAAGACGCGGTTGTTTTTGGGGACCACCACCCCCAGGAGCAACAGGCACAGTCCCAGAATGAGGGAGCCCTTGAGTAAGGCGAAAAAGGCCCCCAGCAAGCGGTCGACCACATCAAGGTAAAGGTGGTAGAGGAGGCGTTGCAGGATGTAGGCGAGAACTCGGACGCACCAGTAAAAAACCACCACCACCAGGGCGAAGGCCAGCCCCTGGGCCCAATAGAGGTTTTTCACCAGGGGCAAAAGCAAGGCGGCTACGGCAAGGTAGGTGCGGGCCGCCAACAGCAGACCCCCCACCAGCCCCACCAGCACCGCCAACTCCTGAAAGAGGCCCCGGAAATACCCCCGCAGGGTTACCAGGGCCAGGAGCACCAGGATTCCCAGATCCAGGAGGTTCATAAGCCCGGGTTCTCCTGGCCTTCGACCGCAGGAGGCGTATAATTTTGATTCAGCGGGCCTTCCTCCAGGTCCAGACGATCCACATGGTGGGCCTGAAGATACAGGACACCAAACCCCAGGGAAGCTAGCTGGCCATAGACCTGGACGTGCTCGAGGCGTTTGAGGCGCCAGTCTTGCTGCTGTTCCCGGGTCAGGGCCAACCGGTCGCAGTAGCCCTGCATCTGGGGGGTGCGATACAAGGAAGCCCAGCGGAGCCGGCTCCAGGCCCGGGGCTGCCGGGCCAGGGTGAGATAGTTGGACACCATGAACGGGTCATAATCCAGATACTGCCAGAAGTATCCTGCCACACTGACTTTCTGCCCCGGGGTCAAGCCAGCCTTCTGGGGATCCAGGATTTGTTCATAGGTAATGGGGGTGTAATCTCCAGGGTTCCAACCTTCCGGCACCGGCCTGATATAGCCGCAGCCCTGACTTAGCCCCACCAGGAGCAGCAAAACCAGGACCAGGATGCGGCCAAGACCATGAGGGCCTTTGACAAAGCTAATTATCAGATTCATGAATATTGCAATTCCCCGACATTTTGCATAAGAAACAAGGTATATCGGCAAGGGAGAAGGTACATGGCCTATCCTGTTATTATCCGGCGCCACATGGGCTTCCAGTCTTACCTGGTCCTGGACGACAACCCCCGGGAGCTCTTACGCCACCCAGGATTTCAGGAAGAATATTCCATCCGACCCTGGCTGGGCCCCACCGACCCGGCGGAAGCCCGATGGAGTTGGTCTGAAATGCTGGCAGAAGATATCGAATTCTATGACATTGTGGACGAGGACAATTGGGAATACTGCCAAGAGCTTTCCCAATGGGACCATTGTCTGAAATAGTTACTCCTCTGTCAAAAAGACATGGGCCAGCACCCGGGCGTCGCCTACCAGGTTGCTCAAGAGGCAGAATTCGTTGGGCTGGTGGGCTGTATGGCTCACCGTCATCCACACGACGGCCGGCAAGTTCCGCTGGCGGAAGAAGGCGGCCACCGTGCCGCCCCCGATCCCCTGGGGCCGGGCCTCCCGGCCATAAACCTCCCGAATGGCTTTGATCAGGGCTTGCACTACCGGCGCCTCCGGGTCAGTGGCCGGAGGGCTTTTGAGCTCCTGCACCGGTTCCACGCTCAAACTCACCCCGAATTTCTCTGCCACTTCCCTCCCAATGGCCTCAATCCGCTCCTTCACCTTCCCCAAGTCGTACTCCGGCAGCACCCGGCAGTCCAGATAGAACACATCCCGGCCGGGAATGGTGTTGATGTTGGAAACGTTGGCCTCCTTCTGGGTGGGCTCAAAGGTGCTTTCCGGGGGATCGAAAAGCGGGTTCTCCCCGGCAAACTCCCGGTGCAAGGCCTCCAGGGCCACAATGAGGTGGGCGGTGGCCCGCAGGGTGTTTTTCCCCAATTGGGGCCGGCTGGCGTGGCACTGCTGTCCCAGAAGGGTGAGGCGCAGCCACAAAATACTTTTCTCCGCCACTTCCACCAGGGTGCTGTCCGGGCTGCCGGCGTCCGGCACGATGATCAAGTCGTCGGGGGAGAAGAGGTGGGGATGGCTTTTCAGGAGATAATCCAGGCCCTTGCCGCTCCCGGTCTCTTCATCGGAGACCAGGGCCAGGCCCACCGTGCGGGAGGGGGTGATCCCCAGGTCCAGAAGGGCCTTCACGGCCACCACCGAGGTGACGATGCCGTGATGGTTGTCCTCGGTCCCCCGGCCGATGAGACGGTCGCCTTCCACCCGGAGGGTGTAGGGATCGGAGTCCCAAAGATTCAGATCCCCCGGGGGGACCACGTCCAGGTGCGAGAGGACCCAGACCTTTTCGGCCCTCTGACCCGGCAGCCAGGCCACCAGGTTGGGACGCTCGCCCCCTGCCACCCGGTCATCCGGGGCGGGGTAATTTTCCACCTTGAGGCCCCAGCCCGTCAGCAGGTTCTGAAGGAAAACAGCCTTCTCTCCTTCCCCGGGTCCGCCCTGGTCCGGGCCCACGGCCACCCGGGAGACCAGCTCCCGCTGGAGGTTGATCATCTCTTCACGGTACTGCCCGAGGCGGTCGGACACCTGAGAAAACTTCTCCTGAGTAGTCATATTCATCCGTTTGGGCCAGCAATTATCTTGAATATTTTACCGATTATTCCCTTTGCTCCGCAAAGAGAATAATGCTTTATTAGTGCGGGGGAGGGGGTAAGGGGCCACGACCCTTAGCCCCCTCCCCCGGTATAGTTCGATCATGTCTTTTGCGGACCTAAGGACATGATCGAAAATATTTTTTTCTCCCCGAGTTTGTCGCCATGAAATACTATCCCAGGCTTTCCCCTGACCAACTCATCTTATATAATGGCCGGTATTAAGAGCAAGCAAAGTTTGCCAAACAATCCCCCCACGGCATTATTTCAGGAGGAAGTTCCATGAAAATCAAGCGAATTGCCCACCTGGGCGTGGCCATCAAAGACCTCGACCCCCCGAAAAAGCTCTACGGGGAAAATTTCAACCTGGAATTCAAAGGTGAAGAAGTGGTGGCCACCCAAAAGGTGCAGGTGAGTTTCTTCAAGGTAGGGGAGACCAGCATCGAGTTGCTCCTCCCGACCGCAGCGGACAGCCCGGTGGCCAAGTTTCTGGAAAACAAGGGAGAAGGTTTTCACCACATGGCCCTGGAGGTGGAGGACATTGACTCCGCAGTTGAGGAGCTCAAGGCCGCGGGCGTGCGCCTCATCGACGAAACTCCCCGAGAGGGGGCCCATGGCACCCGGGTGGCCTTCATTCACCCCAAGTCCACCTTCGGGCTCCTGCTGGAGCTGGTGCAGTACCCCTAGGGTATCGTCCCCGGATTATCTTACAAAATGGAAGTCCTTATCCTCCCTCCCCCTCGATGGGGGAGGACTGGGGTGGGGGTGGAAAAATAGTAATTGATTCTGGTAGGTTAATTGGAGTTACCCTACCCCCTCCCCCCAACCCCCTCCCACCAGGGGAGGGGAATTTAAGGTAACGGAATTATGAAAGGTATTGACAGGAACGACACGAGGAGGTGGGCCTCCCGTGGGCATCACCCCTGAAGCCCTGCTGGAGCGGATTCAGGTAAATATTCCTTTTCCGTTCCTCTTAAACGGGTATCTTGCCCGATTCCTGGACCGGGGCCTGAACCCAGAGATCGGCCTGGACGCCTGGAGCCTGAGTACTTACCCTCCCGAGACTTTCCGCCGCGTCGCCCGGGTCTTCGAGCTAGCCGGGCGGCGCTTCACCCTGCATGGGCCTTTCCAGGACCTGGCCACGGGAGCCCTGGACGACATGATTCTGGCGGCCAGCCGCAGACGGCTGCGCCAGGCCTGGCGGTGGCTGCCGGTCTTTCGGCCTGAAGCCGTGGTTTGCCACCTGGGGTATGAGGCCCGGCACTACCGCTGGGACCAGGAGAGATGGCTCAACCGCACCGCCGCCACCTACCGGGAATTGGGGGCCCAGGCCAAAATCTATGGGGTCCGGGTGATGCTGGAAAACGTTTACGAAAAAGACCCCGGCCTCATCAGGGAGGCCATCCAGCGCATCGACCTCGACAACGTCCAACTGTGTCTTGATGTAGGTCACCTGAATGCCTTCGGGGGTGGGGACTTTCAGGGCTGGCTGGAAATGCTCTGGCCCCTGATCGGTCACCTGCACCTCCACGACAATCAGGGGACCCTGGACGATCACCAGGCCCTGGGCACCGGGAATGTGCCCCTGGAATTCGTTCTTACCTACCTGGCCGAACGTGACAAAAAACCCCTCATCACCCTGGAACCCCACCAGGAAGGCAGCCTGGCACCATCATTGCGATACTTAGCTGAGATTTGGCCGTGGAAGTGAGTGATGTGGGGGGAGGGCCAGGGACCTGTGGGCGTTTGCCCTCCCCCCCCCACCCCCCTCCCTCAGAATATTCATCCGCCATCCTTGAAGAGGAGGGTGGCTAGGTCTGGCCATCCTGTTACTTCTAGAAACGGATGCGGTTGGCGGTTCCAGGGTTGGGCGAAAACGATGGGGGTGATGCCTTCCCGGGCCAAGTCGAAGCAGGTTTCCAGGCGGTCTTCCACGAAATACTCGATGGCGTGAGCCTTGAGGTAGTGCAGCTTGGCGTCCGGGTCCCCCGAGGCCATGACCCAAATGGAGCGGGAAGGCACCGGCGCCAGGGTGCGGTTGAGCCACATCTGGATGGGCTCGGGCCGATCCCGGGCGGTGACAAAGACCAGGGGGGCCTCCTCCGCCAGGCGGGAAAGCACGGTCACGGCCTGGGGAAAGGGCTCCACCGGGAGTTCGTGGGGTCGGTCGATGAGCTCCCGGATAAGGGTGGCGATCATCAGGCGGTCGAAACCCAGGCACTCTTCAAGGTAAAAAGTGGTGATGTCGTCGTAGCCGTAGGGGTGGGGCCCATAGCGCTCCCGGGCCATGTCGAGAAAAGTGGTCATGATGTCCGCCACCACCCCGTCGATGTCGAAGCCCACCCGGTCCAGGGGAACGCCACCCGGGGTGAAGAGAGACGGTGCGGCATGACGGCGGGTCATTTTTTTGGTTCTTCTCCGTTCTTTTCCATATCGGCAAGTTCGGCCTGGCTCAGGAACTCCTGCAGGGCTTGGTTGCCTTCACTGAGGATATCAAACTGGGCCTGGGCCTTGCCGTCCACCACCACCTGCAGCTTGGCCCCCTTCAGGGCCAGGTAACCGGAATGTTTGCTGTTGCGGCTGAATTTGAGGGTCTCGGTAATGACAAAGTCGAAGGGGGGGTCCGGGCGACCGTCCACCATGACCTGCCACTTGTCCTTGGCATAGGCTACCAGAGCCAGGCGCTTATTGTCGGGGCTCACTTTGAGGCTGCCTTGCACCACTTCGGCCTGGAGGGGCCACTCCCGGCCGTCCAGCACCAGCACCCGGGACTTCCCTTTTTGGGCCTCGTAGGCCAGGGAGCGGCCATCGGTGCTGAACGCTGACCTCGCCAATCCGGTCATATTCCGGTCCGGCCTGGCCGTCCATGAGGAGCACCATTTTGTCTCCCCGCTGCACCACCCTGGCGATTTGCTGCCCCCTCTTGTCTTTTACGACCCTGAGGACTTTGTCCGCCGGCGCGGGCCCGTTCTGAGACGGAGGCTCCACCTGGGGCGGGGACTGGGCCGCAGGAGAAGGGTGGCGATGGGGGAGGCGATCCCGCAGGCTCCTGGCTGCAGCTTCCTAATAGCAAGGCAATGGTTACCCCCATAAAAGCCAATGAATATTTGGAAGCTAGAGCGGGATGCCGAGTGGGCTTCATGAAGTTTTTTTAGCAACTAATCAAAATGTATTAATTTTTTATAGCCGCAGCCTTCAGGCTGCGCCAAATATCAACTGATAACCGGGAAAGCGACTGATCGCAGGCTAAAGCCTGCGGCTACATTTTATTTTTTCCGAATCATGCCTTTAGCTGAGCTATACGTGCCAGCAGATCCAGAACTTCTTTTTCGCCCACATCATACCAGTTTTCGTAGGCGTCCGCCACGGCGAAGGACAGGCCGCCCCGGAGGTTGGGACAGACGAGGAGGTCCACCAGGGGAAGGAGGGCCTGGGCGGTCCGGTCCAGGGCGGTGGGGACAGCCACGATGAGTTTCCCGGCGCCTTTGCCCCTGAGGAAGCGCACCGCCACCCGCATGGTGTAGCCCGAGGCCAGGCCGTCGTCCACCATAATGATAGTCTCGCCCGGTCAGGTCCGGATAGGGCCGGCTGCCCCGGAGACGGGCCTCCCTCTCTTTCAGGTTGGCCAGGGTCTTGGCCACTTGGGTGCTGATTTGCTGGGGGGGTGAGAGGCATGCGGCTTAACAATGTTTCATTGAACAGGGGCGTGCCCTCCGGGTCCAGAGCCCCGAAGCCCGCCTCCGTGGTCCAGGGGAGCTGGATCTTGCGGACAATAACCAGATCCAGAGGCACGGCCAAAGCCCGGGCGATTTCCGCGGCCACGGGGACGCCCCCGGCGGGGATGGCAAAGAGCCGGAAAGGCTGACCCTGGTAGTCCCGGAGCATCTCCGCCAACCGCTTGCCAGCCGCAGTGCGATCGGCAAAGACATGCGTCCGGTTCCTCAGGGTCGGGGTCGTCACGGAGCTTTCCCATTGGCGCAGATAGTCCTCCAAAAGGGCCTGCACCCGGCGGCGGAACTCTGCCTGGCCGAGTTGAGAGCCCTTCAGGCCGGCGTGGAAGTTGATCTCTGAGAGGTAGGCCTCCTCCTGGGGGCTGAGGAGCACGTCGAGCACGGCATACGGAAACTTTGCCCCGGGCCATGACCCGTCGGCAAAAATCATGGAGTTCCGGGGTCAGGTCGGCGGCACGAAACGAGCCTCCCTGAAAGAGATTTTTCCGGAAGCCCTGGGGATTGAGCCGCTCATAGGCCTCGGTATACTCCCCCACCACCACCACCCTGAGGTCCCGGGACCCGGCCAGGAAAGGCTGGACCACCAGGGGAAAGGGGAGGGGTTGCAGGCTGGCCAGACTGTGGAGCGCCTCGAGACTCGGCCAGAGACTGACCCCCAGCCCCAGATGGGCCCGGTCCCGTTTGGACACCACCGGCCCCGACAGGCGAGCATCTCTTAGGTGGGCGGCCAGGTCAGTAATGCCGTGGGCCACGAAGGTCCCAGGAAGCATATAATCTCCCAGGATCTGGGCCTGAGCCGTTTTGGTCCGGACCACCAGTTGGGCCAACAGCGGCGGAAAAAAGACCACGTCCCGCTCTTGGAGATCCAGGAGTTTGATCTCCTCTCCGGGCTTGACGGCCAGGGGGCCGAGAACCAGGTCCCCAGCCGCCAGTTCCGGGTAGCGGCGGCGCAGCTCAGTAAGAGAGCGGACGATGAAAGGTGATCGGGTCATAAACTTCAATGCCGTTGGCTTTGACCGGAGGCATGGGACACATCCGGGGGACTTTTAAACGGCGTTCCGTCTTAATCGGGGAAGATGCGAAGCGGCGCAGGTAAATATCATAATAGTCTACCTGGGCCACCTTCCGCCAGTGCCGGGCCACCAGGGTGGGGGGGTAAACCTGGGCGAAGACGCTTTTCCCATAGCATCCCAGGATGAGGACGTCGGCCTTGACCTGGTTAAAATTATAGGGAGAGCCGCGGGGGTTATGGAGCACCACTCCCTCCTCGTCGGATTCGATGAAGAAAAAGGCGGGCATCAGGTGAAAGCGGTGTTGGTCGTCCAGGAAAACCAGCTCATATTCAGGGGTTTCAATGAGACTGCAAAGGGGAACACGCTCCCTCAAATAGTCAACCAGGCGGCTGGGAGGGTGCTCCTGGTAGTCGATAATGGCCTTCATATAGTCCAAACCGGTGACCGGATAAACCCAGAAGAAGAAACCAGCCAGTAGTCCGGCGGTCACCCACTTGAGGGGCCGGGGGGCCAACCCCGCAGTCAGACGGGCCAGAACCCGGCAGAGGAGAAAGGCGGCCAGGGGTGCGGCCAGAAACAGGGCCGGCAGGGCGAAGCGGTGCCAAAAGACCGCAGTGAAATATATTAGGGTCCAGAGGGCAAAGTTGCCCAACCACAGGGTGCGTCCCAGGGTCAGGCGGCCCGTGCGCCACAGCCACAAACAGCCCAGGAGAGCCGCCAGAAACAGGGGATGGGTCAAAAGATAGCGGAAACTTTCGCCGTACACCCGGCCTAGGGTAAGGGGGGTGAAAAATTCATGACGCAACAGGGCCTTCTGCTCCAGGAAATGCATCACCGCAGCCCCCAGGCCGCCTAACATTACCGCTTTGAGAGCCAGATAGGACAGAATGGGCAAAGATACCCCCCAGCAGTAAGCCAAGAGGCTTCGTGACAGTCGACGCCAGGCGCCCCAATCCCGCCAGGCCAGAGCCGCCAGGGGAGGGAGAAAGGCCAGGCCGTAAAACTCTTTGGCGTCAAAGGCTAGTCCCAAAAACATACCCCCCAGGAAAAGAGAGACCAGAGAGTCTTCATCCAGACCCCGGGTGAGGAGCCAGAGGCCGCAAAGGAAGAGCCCCAGGGCCGGAACATCTCCCAGGACGGAACGGCCCCAGTGGATGACATCGGTGCCCACCAAAACCAGGACCACGGCCAGGAAGGCGGCAGCCGTGCTGAAAAGACGGCGGCTCCCAAGGAAGAGGGCCAGGAAAGTAAATATTAGATAGAAGCCGGCTACCAGCCGCCCTTGAACCAGCCCCACCCCCAGGAGGCGGTAAGTTAGAGCCACAGGCAGGATGATGGACGGCCCGGCGCTGATGCGGTAGTCCAGGTCAGAGAGCTGGTCCGGGCTCTGGACCGTGAAGGCGTAGCGGTCGTGTTGGGCCAGGTTGGCGGCCGTCTCGGAGAAGATGGCTTCGTCCCACCAGAGGTCGGGGTAATTGGCCAGGTTGTAAAAGCTGGCCCAGGCTATAACCGCGGCCAGCAGCAGAGCACCCCAAAAACCAGGCGAGGCGAATAGATTGCGAAGGGAGGCTGGCTTCATACCACAGGACGGTCCAGAACCGGGGGGCCTACTGGTTCATGAGGACGCCTTTCTCAGGCCTACTGGCAATCGATGATTAGAAAAAATAAAGAAAAAGCCCACCTTATTATAAGGCAGGCTTTTTCTTACAGAAAAGGAAAAAAACCGGAAAATTACAATCCCACGATGTTCTGGTGTAGTTCGGCAGTTTTCTCCATCCGGGCCCGGTCCCGCTCGGCCACAATTTCGGCCAGGGAGTGTTGGATCCGCATCAGCATGGGGCTGTTAATGTTTTCGCCACGCTGGTGGGAGTCAATGAGCTTGCGGTAGCTGTTGATCATGCGGCTGATCATGGATACCGCATACTCCCGCCCCTGGACCTTCACCGTGGCCAGACCCATGTCAAGATAAGCCTTGAGTTCGTCCCCCAGAATGGCGAAGGCGACGTTGGGAGACACCCTGATGCGCTCGTTCAGGGCCTCGATTTGCGAGGGGCCGAGGCCGCGGCTGCCCAAAACCTTGTGACGCTGCTCGTCGGTCAGGAGGCAGATCCTAAAGCAGCTGCCGCTCCGGTCGGGCCAACCCTCAAATTCCACGATTTCGTTGCCGTCCTCGTCATAATAGACTTTGCGTACATAAGAATCGGCAATGAGTTCATGGAAAAGACAATTGCCCACGCCGCCGATACAGCGGTTGCCGTGGATGAGCACTTCGGTTTTCAGACCCAGGGAGTCAGCCTCCCTTTTGAAGCGAGCCAGCTTCTCCACGGTGTTGATTTCCGTGGAGGCGACGATCTGAGTGGCTCCGTAAGTCTGAAACCGAGCCATTTCCTCTTTGGTTTGAATATTACAGCCAACGCTGGCGTGGATGATCAGCTCCGGAAATCTCCGGTGGATCTCCTGCATGACGGCCGGGGTTTTGAGAATCACCCCTTCGATGCCGAAGTGGGCGTACTTTTCCACTTTGCTCAGTACCAGGGAAAACTTTTCCGGGGGAATCTCGGCGTTGAGGGCCACCCGAACCTTCCCCTGGTAGCCCTGGGCGAGACGGACAGCTTCGCCAATATGGCTGTCCTCCATCTCCCAGGCGCATTTGCGGCGGCTGAAGCCCTTGGCCCCGACGTAGACGGCCTCGGCGCCGTTGGCAAAGACGGCCTCCACCATCTCCAGGCTGCCGCCGGGGGCTAATAGTTCGTTGATCATTGTTCCCACACCTCCCTGAGCCTGCCTTTGGTCCCGCGGCTCTGCGTAACCTGCTGTGCCAGTGCCTCTGGTAACCCCCAGGTCTGGTGGGTTCCTGCCTTACGCCTACTTCCTAACGCCGGCTCACGTAGTTTGGTTGTGATGAGCAATTAATTAATAACTTATTAAGTTTAACATAAGTTCAATAACAAACTTAGTCAATATTCATTGTAACCCCGGGATAGCCTCGCGGTCAACGGTAAGGAATGGGGGGAAATCTTTTCCACCTGATCGCCCCAACCAGTACCCAGACCCCCGTTTCTCTGCAGACTGTGCCTGGGGCTTAACCCCTCAGATAAACGATGGCCACGGTGAAGGCCAAGGCAATCTCCACCGACCAGGTAAGCATATAGATCACCAGCTCCATGGGCCGGTAGTCCTCGTCTATGAGGATGTGGTTGGGATCTTTGAGAATTTCCCAGGAGGATTTCTCCAACATTCTGCTTCTCCTTGCCAAATTTCCCAGGATTATCTTGTGGCGCTCTCAGAGGGACGCCCAAGATTCCGCTAATAAAAATCCTTTAAAAGCTCACCCACGGGGCGGTCCACCTGCCAGTTCCCCAGGGGCCCGGCGGCCAGGGCGGGAAAGGCCTCTTCCAAAATAGGCCGGGGTTTTTTAAAGATCACCCCGAGGGGAATGCGCTCCCCCCATTCTTTGGCCTTTTGATACGCCCAAAGCTCGTTTTCCGGGTCGTAATTAGGCTCTTCGTCCACTCGGTAGACCCGTGACTGGTACCATTGGAAGGTGTTCACCTTGTTGAAGGAAACACAAGGCTGCAGCACCTCCAGGAGGGCGAAGCCCCGGTGGTTGATGGCCTGTTTGTAGAGTTCCGTCAGGTGCTCGGTCTGTCCGGCAAACCCCCGCCCCACCCAGGAGCAGTCCTGGGTCACGGCCAGGGCCAGGGCGTGCAGCGGCGGATAGGGCACCCCCGCCGGCTGAATGAGGGTCTTGAAACCCTGGTCGGTGGTGGGGGAAGCCTGGCCCTTGGTCAAGGCATATACCTGGTTGTTGTGCACCACCAGGGTCATATCGGGGTTGCGGCGAAAGGTGGCCAACAGGTGATTGCCCCCCTCCCCATAACAGTCCCCGTCCCCGGTGGTGACCACCACCTTGAGGTTGGGATTGGCCAGGCGTACTCCGGTGGCCACCGGTAGGGCCCGGCCATGGATGCCGTTGAAGGTGTTGCACCTGAGGTAGTGGGGAAACTTGCTGGATTGGCCGATCCCAGAGACCAACAGGATGTCCTCGGGCCGCAGGTCCAGTTCCGCCAGGGCCTGTTTGAAGGCCTTGAGCATGGGGAAATTACCACAACCCGGGCACCAGGCTGGTTCGATACTGTCGTAAAGTTCCAACGGCAGCATGGGAATTCCTTAGACCTCTGGTGAGAGGCCCCGGAGGACATACTCCGGGGTGAAGGGCAGGCCGTCATACCTGGCCACGAAGTGGTCCGGGACGACCCCGGTCTCCTGTCGCAGCAGGCGGCCCAACTGGCCTGCAGCATTGGCTTCCACCAGGATGGTCTTTTGAGCCCCGGCCAGAGCCCGGGCCATTGCCTCCCGGGGAAAAGGCCACAATTCCGCTAAGTGTATCAACCGGGCCGGGGTGCCGTCCTGGTTGAGCCTGGCCACGGCTTCGGCCACCGCCCCGAAGCTGGAGCCCCAGGTCATCAGCACCAGGGGCGCACCGGGATCGCCGGCAGTGGTGATAATCCCCATATCCCGAGACAGGCCCTGGAGTTTACCCAGACGTTTATCGTGCATTTTGACCCGCACCTCCAGGTCCTCGGTAAGATGGCCGTCCGGGGTGTGTTCATCGGAGTCGGCCACCACAATCTCAGGTCCGAAGCCGGGGAGACGCCGGGGGGAGACCCCGTCTGCGGTGAAGGCATACCGTTGGTATTTCTCGCCGGCAGGCCCCTGGGCCCTTTCCCGGGGAGCATCCACGGCTGGAAAATCACCAGCCGTGTGGGTGATTTGCGTGTCACCGAAATACTGATCGGTCAGGATGAACACCGGCGTCTGGTAGCGCTCCGCCAGGCGCAGGGCCTTGGCGCCCAGCAGGTACCCCTGGGCCGGGGTGCCGGGGGCCAGAACCGCCCGGGGGAAGTCATCCTGGCCGGCGTGGAGCACAAAGGCCAGGTCACCCTGGGAAGTGCGGGTGGGAAGGCCGGTGCTGGGACCGGAGCGCTGGGCCACCACCACTACTACGGGCGTCTCGCTCATGGCGGCCAGGCCCACCCCTTCTGTCATTAAGCAGAAGCCGCCGCCAGAGGTGCCGGTCATGGCCCGGGCCCCGGCAAAGGAAGCGCCGATGGCCATGTTGATGGCGGCAATTTCGTCCTCGGTCTGCTCCACTACCACCTGCCAGCGTTCCGCCCGTAGACTCAAGGCGTTGAACAGGCTGGTCCAGGGGGTCATGGGGTAGCCGCAGAGGAAGGTGAGTCCTCCGGCCAGGACGCCCAGGGCCAGAGCTTCATGACCGCTGATCAGGAGGCGTGGTTCCGGCGGGGGAGCGATGTGGGCCAGGGAGAAGGGATGCCCCTGGGCTTTCCCCAGGTCGAAGCCGTGCTGGGCGGCTCGCCGATTCCAGCCTACCACTTCCTCGCCTTTGGCGGCGAAGGTCTGCTCCAAGAGGGCGATCAAGCCTTCTACCGGTACCCCCAAAAGTCCTAAAATGGCGCCGCAGGCTCCGGCATTGACCGCGATGTCCCCAGCTTGGGTATCGGGGAGGACGGTGTCCGGCGATAAGGCCAGGGATTTCACCCCATCCGGTGCTTTTTTGACCTGGGATTCGTCAAAAATGATAAGGCCTTCCGGGGAAACTTCTTGTCGGTGCAGGGTTACCGTTTCCTGGTTGAGAGCCACCAGAAGGTCCACACCCTCTCGGGGGGACAGAAGGGGATGATCGCTGACCCGGATGATATTGAACAGGTGCCCTCCCCGGATGCGGGACTGGTAGGATTGGCTGACGTGGACCTGGCAACCATGGCGCACCAGGGCCTTGGCCAGGGGGCCGGTGATGGCGTGCACCCCTTGCCCGGCGGCGCCGCCGATGAGGATGTTGAGGTCAGTGGCCATGAGTATTTATCCGAGGTCTTGTGCTAGGCTTTGCACGTGAAATTCTGCACATAACAGCTTAATACCCGCCGGTGTTCTTGTCAATAAGAAAAGCCGGGACGGCAGGCAAGAAGAGGGGAGGTGGGAAAAGGCCACCACATTTTGGGAAGTTATATCTGGACGCACTACTAGTCCGGAAAATTCACTGGATCCGTCAAACTCTCAGAGCGCAGGCTAAAGCCTGCGGCTACATTTTACAATCTGTTTTTGGCCAAATTTTGTAAACTCAATAGAATCAGACAGATAGAAGGTGTGCGGAAAACTTGATGAATAAAGCGGACTAGATAATCTTACAAACCCCAGCAAGCAAGAATTGTTTCTGGGAAAACGGTAAGGCTCAGGTCAGCCTTTGCTATTCCAGTTCCAGACGCTGTTCCAGAGTTTGTGCAAGAGGCCTTCTTCCTCAACCGGGGCATCGAGCACGGTGGTCTGGCCAGCGGGATCTTCCTTGGCCAAATCCTTCAGGAGCTCGGTCTGTTTAGGCGTGAGGTTCCGGGGAATGACCACCCGGACCTCCACCAGGAGATCGCCCTGTCTTCCCCCTTGGGGTAAGGGACCCCTTCCCCCCGGAGGCGAATAATCTCCCCGGGCTGGGTGCCGGGTGGAATAACCAGCTCCTTGGCGCCCTTCAGGGTGGGAACGGTGAGGCGGGTGCCCAGGGAGGCCTGGACAAAGGAGACTGGCGCTTCCAGATGGAGGTCGTAGCCCTCCCGGCGGAAGAGCTCGTGAGGCTTCACCTGAAGGATGATATAGAGGTCCCCCGCGGGGCCGCCGAAGCGCCCGGCGTTCCCTTCCCCGGCCATGACCAGGTGGGTGCCGCTGTCCACCCCCGGCGGGATTTTCACCTTGAGCTTTTTCTTTTCCCGGCTGTGGCCGTCTCCGTGGCAGTCGGGGCAGGGCTCGGCGATGAATTCCCGGAGCCCCCCGCAGCGGGAGCAGGTGGTGGTGATCTGGAAGATGCCCTGGGTGCGGCTGACCACCCCCCGGCCGCCACAGGCAGGACAGGTGACCTTGCTGGTGCCCGGTTTGGCGCCGCTGCCGGCGCAGGTCCGGCAGGTCACCACCCGGGGCACCTCGATGGTCACCTCAGTCCCCAGGGTGGCGTCCATGAAATCCAGGGTCAGGTCATAGCGCAGGTCGCTCCCGGCCTGGGGCCGCCCTTCTCGGGCGCCGAAGTCTCCGAAACCGAAGACGTCTTCGAAAATGTCGCTGAAGGTGCGGAAGATATCAGAGAAGTCGTGAAAGCCGGTGAAGCCGGTGGAGGAAACGCCCTCGTGGCCGTAAAGATCATAAAGCCGCCGTTTTTCCGGGTCCCTCAGGACCTCGTAAGCTTCGGCGGCCTCTTTGAACTTATCTTCTGCGTCTTTGTTCCCGGGATTGCGGTCGGGGTGGTATTTGAGGGCAACCTGACGGTATTGTTTTTTAATTTCATCAGGGGTGGCATCGCGTGTCACCCCCAGAATACCATAGTAATCTTTGCGATTGGTTCCCATAGGGTTCAAGTAAGGCGAGCTTCCACCGAGGTGATTTTGTTCCCCAAACCCACCTTCTTGTCCCGCCGGTCGTCAATGGTGATGTGGGTAACGACCCGCTGCACCCCTTTTTCAAAAGGAAGTTCGTGGAGGGCGCGGGCCCAGTCCAGGAGTTTGGCCGGGGACCCTTCGATGACGGTGCTCATATCCGTGAGTTGGTGGGGGATTTTGTGTTGGCGCAAGAAATCTACCACAGCAGCAATGTGGTCCCCCACGCTGGGAGTGCTGAGCCCCACGGGAAGGACGCTGATCTCCATGAGCGCCATGACGTCCTCCCTAAGCCGCCCGGCTACCGAGCATGAGCTGGCGCACCGTTTCTTTGAGCCTTTTTAAATCCGCCGATTTTAATACAAAAGCATCCGCCCCCCATTCACTCAATTCATGGGGCGGTTTAAAGTGGGAAAACAGAATAACCCGTGTCTCTTTACTAGTTCCTTTAATAATTCTGCCAGTTTCCAGTCCGGACATGTCCGGCAGCAGCACTTCTAGGATCACCACGTCAGGGTTAAAGGAGTCGACCAGGCGGACTACATCCCCCCCGGAACCGGCCACCTGGACATCGTACCCTTCTTCCCTGAGCTCCTCCTGGCAAAGCCGCTGGATATGCGGTTCACCATCAATAAATAACACCCTTGTCATTGGAGCACCTCCTTTTCTCGAAGCGCTCCCCCCATGCAAAATAATTATAAGTCTTCTTGGTGTATTTGTCCAGAATTCTATAACGTCTATAAGGAATTTCCCAAAAAAAATTCAGGGTTTTTCCTGAGGCGGCCGACGGGCCTGCCAATGGGCGGCTAATTCCTGCTCCACCCCTTCTGCTCCCGGTTCATAGAATTTTTTCCCGGACAATTCCTGCGGTAAATACGCCTGGTCCACCCAGTGGCCGGGGTAGTCGTGGGGGTAGAGATAGCCCTGGCCATGTCCCAGGCCCGCGCCGTCCCGAGAGGCATCCTGGAGGTGGGTGGGGACCCGGTCAGGCCGGTTTCCTCCAGGCAGGCCTTGGCGGTGAAATAGGCCTGGGTGGAGTTGCTCTTGGGGGCGAGGGCCAGGTACATGGTGGCTTGGGCCAGATGGTACTCGGCCTCCGGCAGGCCCACCCACTCCAGGGCCCGGGAGGCGGCGGCCACCTGTTCCAGGGCCTGGGGGTCGGCCAGGCCGATGTCCTCGGAAGCCAGGATGAAAAGGCGGCGCATGATAAAGCGAGGGTCCTCCCCGGCCTTCAGCATGCGGGCCAGCCAGTAGAGGGATGCATCCACGTCCGAACCGCGCACGCTTTTGATGAACGCGGAAATGGTGTCGTAATGGGCGTCACCCTCCTTGTCATACAAGAGTTCCCGGCGGGGCAGGCACTCTTGCACCACCGCCGGGTCCACCAGGATGACACCGTCAGACCCCGGCGAGGTGCTGAGGACCGCCAGTTCCAGGGTGTTCAGGGCCCGGCGGGCGTCACCGCCGCTTCTTTGAACCAGATAAGCCAAAGCTGCCTCATCCATCTCCACCCGCAGGTCCCCCAGGCCCCGTTCCCGGTCCCCCAGGGCCCGCTTGACGATGGTGACCAGTTCCGCCTCATGGAGAGGCTCGAACACGAAGACCCGGGTCCGGGACAGCAGGGGGCCGATGATCTCGAAGTAGGGGTTTTCCGTGGTGGCGCCCACCAGCGTCAAGAGACCCTCCTCCACGTGAGGCAGCAAGGCATCCTGCTGGGCCTTGTTAAAGCGATGGATTTCGTCCAGGAGCACCACGGTGCGGCGTCCAGCCTCCCTGAGGCGCCGGGCCTCCTCCACGAGTTTGCGCACCTCCGCCACCCCCACGGTGACGGCGCTCAGCGCGAAAAACTCGCAGTCCAGTTCCTGGGCGAGCAGGCGGGCCAGGGTGGTCTTGCCGCAACCCGGCGGCCCCCAGAAAATCATGGAACCAAAGAGACGCCGGGCCCGCAGCGGCCCGCCAGAGGATGCGGCCCTCCCCCACCAGGTGCCCTTGGCCCACGAACCCGGAAAGTTCCCGGGGCCGCATCCGGGCAGCCAGGGGCTCAGGGGGCGCAAACAAGGAGGTGGTCTGGGGTCTCATGACTGGGTTAATGGGGAGAGGGCCCAAAGCCGGGCTTCAGGCCCTCCCTCCCCAAAATCAAAGATATTTTCGGGGCCGGCGGGTGAACAGAAAAACCAGGATGGCGAGAACCACACAGATCCAGGGAAAGAGGTAGCCATAGCTGGTGTAGAAGCTGCCCCCCGGCAGCCAGGGGAGTTCCAGGGCCTGGCCCGCTTCCTGTTCCAGGGGGGAGGTCCAGAGGATGCGGCCGTCCCCACTGATGAAGGCGGAGATGCCAGTGTTGGCGGCCCGAGCCAGGGAAACCCGGTTTTCCACGGCCCGCAGCACCGCCATGGACATGTGCTGGTAAGGGGCGCTGGTGGTCCCGAACCAGGCGTCGTTGGTGATGTTGACCAGAAGATGGGCCCCGTTGTTCACCTGGGCCCGGCTGAGGTACCCAAAGATGGACTCATAACAGATGAGCACTCCCACCTTTCCTGGCGGCAGAGATACGGTGCCTCCCACCGGCCCCTCGGCGAAGTCCCCGATCATGGGCACCATTTTCTGAATAAAAAAGAAAATCCGCTGGAAGGGGACGTATTCCCCCCAAGGCACCAGATGGGCCTTATCGTAGTGGCCCAACACCTCCCCTTGGGGGTTCAGGAGGTAGGCCCGGTTGAAGAGCCGTTCACCCTCCGGCAGCTTGGCCGCACCCAGGGCCCCGAACAGGAGGAAGCAGCGGTTTTCTTTGGCGACTTCCCTGGTGATGGTGTCCAGGGGAGTGTCATGGCCGGGAGTGTGATTGAAAAAAAAGGGGGCCGCGGATTCAGGCCAAATGACCAGTGGAACGTTGGTGGTCTCCACAGTTTGGGGTACTTCCCCCAAAGCCTGTTTGGTAAGCCTGGCATAGGTCTCTATAGTGGCCTGGGCGATCTTGGGGTCCCATTTTTCTCCCTGCTTGATATTCCCCTGGATGACTGCAGTGGTAATTTTGGGGCTATCGGCTATAACCCGGGTTATCGTTCCCTGGCGGTAGTAGCCGTAACCCAGCCAGGCGGCCAGGACAATAATGAGGAGGGACAGCGTTTGGAACCTGCGGGGTTGGCGGCTCCGAGAAGAAGGGAAGAAGATCAGCAACAGGCTGATGTTGATGAGCACCAAAATAAAGGAGAGGCCATAGACACCGATGAGGTCAGCCGCCTGGAGGAGGAAGGGGTGCCGGTACAGGCCGTGTCCCAGGAGTTCCCAGGGGAAGCTGTCGATGGGGTAACCCTGGACGAACTCCATAACCACCCACCAGATGGGGGCGAACCAGAGGAGGCTGGCCCCTCGCTTCTCGGCCCAGACCACCCCCCAGGCCCACAAGCCCTTGTAGAGGGAAAGATAGCTGGCCAGCAACAAGAGCACCCCCAGGGCTAAAGGCAGAGGGAGTTTCCCATACACATGGGTGACATATAGAATCCAGGAGAGGAGTCCTACGTAAAAGGTCAGGCCGAATACTATCCCGAGCCAGAAACCGGCCCGCCGCGATTTGCCCCTGAGAGCCCCCAGCATGGGAATGAGAGCCACAAACAACAGAAAGCTGTAATCATATTTAGGGAAGGCCACGACCAGGAGGAGTCCGGAGAAGATGGCGGCCAGGAGGGACAGGAGCATAAGGGCCTCCGCACTGAAGGGCTGGAAATGGTTGCTGGTCTGAGAAGGGTCGAGAGGCCGCTGGTCTGGGCTGCCGCAGCCTGCTTCGCCGGAGCTTACTGGTAGTTCAGGGAGCGCACCAGCACTTCTTTGGCCCGGCGCTCGTCGGCAGTCTGTACCGTAAGCTCGAGGTCGTCGATGACCACTGTGTCGTTTACCTGAGGTACCCGGCCCAGGAAATGGATAAGCAGGCCTCCCACGGACTCGAACTTGCCCTCCGGGCGGGAACGGTCGAAGTGCTCCATGAGCTCTTCCACGTCCAAGCGAGCGTCCACCACCACGGAACCGTCTTCCTGCGGCAGGAGGCGGGGCTCTAACCGGTCATACTCGTCGTAGATTTCCCCGACAATCTCTTCGATGATATCCTCCAGGGTGATCAGGCCGGCGGTGCCGCCGTATTCGTCAATGACGATGGCAATCTGAGTCTTGCGCTCCACCAGGTCCCGCAAGAGGTCGCTGATTTTTTTGCTCTCCGGGATAAAATACGCAGGACGTATGACCTGCTCCAGGTCCAGCCGGGCCTCCGGGGGTTGCCGAAAAGTAAGGAGGTCCTTAGCCAGAAGCAGGCCCACGATGTTGTCGATGGTCACCTCGAAAACGGGGAACCGGGAGTGGCCCGATTCCAGGACCAGCGTGAAGATTTCTTCGAGGGCCGTGTAGCGCTCCACCGCGATGATCTCGGTGCGGGGCACCATGACTTCCCGGACGAGAGTATCCTTGAACTCAATGATACTCTCGATGAGTTCCCGTTCCTGGCGGCTGATGAGATCCCGCTTCTGGCTAAAGTCGAGGATATTTTCAATTTCCCGCTCCAGGTCATCCGGGTGGGAAATCTCCCGGCGGGAGAACCAGCGTTGCCAGAGACGCCTGAGGAAACCGGGTCGGGGACTGTCGCCCTCGTCCATGTTCAAACTCTTAGCCGTTGCCGCTCTTGTCGGAGAAGATGCTCCACCTTCTTGACTTCCCGGGGGAATTCCAGGCCCCGGTTCAGGAGGTTGAGTTCATGGCGGCCGATGCCGAACAACTCGGTGGCGTAGGCCACGGCTTGGTGGTGGTCAAAATCCTTGCAGGAAAAAATGTCCAGGCTGAGATAAGCCCTCTCCGGGTAGGTGTGGATGCTGATGTGGCTCTCGGCGATGAGCACGAAACCAGATATGCCCCAGTCTTCCGGAATCTGCGCCTGATACTTGAACACATAGGGAGGCATGATTTTGGTCATTTTGATCAAATCCGGACAATGATCCAGAAACTCATAGATGATGTCCAGGTTCGCCAATTTTGCGGGAGTGCAGTCATACCCGTCCAGGGTCAGATGCATCCCGTAACCGAGAGCGAGGTCTTTCAATTCTCCATCCTCCTCCAACCTGGTTTAGGGCGCAGCCAGGGGTCCCTGGCCCGCTGAACCGACTTCGCTGGCAGAACGCAGGCCCGGGAGAGCGTCAAGGATCCCCGGGTGGTCAAAGATTGGGCCGACCATGCACCCGGGGGCTCCTGCCAGGGGGTGGAGTCACTTCGTCCTGTCCCAAAACAGAAGATACCCCTTACCCTTGGGGAAAGGGGTGCGCTTTACAGACCCAACCAATAATAACTCAATAACGTCAAACTTATATACCTTGTGAGGACCCCCCGGTCAATAATTTTTTTTCAGATTCTTAAAGGGCTTGGGGCCAGGAATGGATGACATTGCCCGCCTTTCCTATTGACGGTTCCGGTATTGTTGATAAATTAAGCCGAATATTATGTGTACCTGCCAGGAGGAGTAAGAAGGTGGCCCAAGTTGCCCCGTTCCGGGGGGTGTATTTTGATCCCGCCAAAGTTGCTGACCTCTCCCAAGTGGTGACGCCCCCTTATGACGTGATCCGGCCGGACGAGCGGGAGGCCTTTGCCGCCATGCATCCCAACAACATGGTCCACCTCATTCTCCCTCCTGCCCTCCCTGGAGATGGTCCTCTGGAGAACCGCTACACCCGGGCCGCGGCCCTGTTCCGGCAGTGGCAAAACCAGGGGGTTTTCCGGCGTGATGAGCGGCCGACCTATTATTACTGGGAGACCCGTTTCGAATATGACGGGCGGACTTACACCCGCCGGGGGCTGGCGGCGCTGGTGCATCTGGAGCCTTTCAAGAAGGGCATCATCCTGCCCCACGAGCAGACCTTTTCCAAGATCAAGGCCGACCGCCTGGAGCTGTTTAAAAATTGCCAGGCCCATTTTTCCCCGATTTATGCGCTCTTCCCTGACCCGGAAAACCGGATCCTGGAGGAGTTGGCCAAAGGCGCGCCTGCCCAACCCCAGTTGGCCTTCACCGATATCGAGGGCCGGGAACAGCGGGTCTATCCGGTCACTGATCCGGAGGTCCAGGCGGCGGTGTGCCAGGCCCTGTTGCCGCTGCAGATTTACATCGCCGACGGCCATCACCGCTATGAGACCGCCCTGGCCTTTCAGAAATGGATGAAGGAGCGCTACCCTTTTACCTCACCCCGGGCCCCCTTCAACTACATGCTCATGTACCTGGCCAACCTCTACGACCCGGAACTGGTCATCCTCATGGCCCACCGCCTGTTAAAAGGGCCGCAGCTCAAGCACTTGGATGAAGGCAGGCTTCTGGCCCGCCTGGAGTGGTATTTCGACGTGACCCCCCTGGCCCCTCCCGCCGGAAATGCGGCCCCATTGGCCCAGTATCTCCAGGACCAGTTGGCGACCACCAATCCCGGGGAGACCGTGTTCATCATGGTGGGCTTTGGCCTCAAGGCCTGGCGCTTACAGCTCAGGGAGGGTGTGAAGCAAAAGGTCCTGGCCCGGGAAATGCACCCAGCTCTGGCTGACCTGGACGTAGCCGTCCTCAACTATCTGGTTTTCGACAAGGGCCTGGGGCTAGACGCCAAAGCTTTGGACGACCCGGAGACCTGTAAATACTCCAGCAAGGTGGAGGAGGTTATCAAACTCCTGGCCGCCAGAGAGGCGAACCTGGCCTTTATCCTCAACCCCACCAAAATCGAGCAGGTCCGGCAAGTGGCCACCAACAGCCTCATCATGCCCCGCAAGTCCACCTACTTTTACCCCAAGGTGATGACGGGCCTCCTCCTGAACACGGTTATTCCGGGGGAGGAAATCGTTCTTCCGGGGGAAAAGGGGTAGTTCCTGGTATGTCTGACTGAAGTGCTCCTGCCATGCAGCCGTGGTCAGATTCATCCGCACAGGCTCTTCAGGGCATCCTGGAGGAAGGCCTGGCCCAGGGTGTTTACCCTGCGGCCACCGCCCTGGTGGGCCTGAACGGGGAACTTCTCTGGGAAGGCGCGGTAGGGCGGGTGAGCCGGGACCCAGAGAGCCCACCGGCCACCCCTGACACGGTCTTTGACCTGGCCTCCCTCACCAAGCCCCTGGCCACCGCCCTGGCCCTGATGCTTCTGACGGACCGGGGGCTCCTTAGCCTCACGACGACCCTGGGGGAAGTCTTGACGGTCCCCTGGCTCCCCCCGGACAAACGACCTCTGAGCTTGAAAAGCCTCCTGGCTCACCGAGCCGGCCTCCCGGCCTGGCGGCCCTTCTACCGGCAGGTGCTGGCGGCCCCAGAGGCTGAACGTCCCGCCTTCCTGGCCCGCCTGGCCGCCGCGGAGCCCCTAAAGTATGAACCGGAGACTGCCACCCTGTATAGCGACCTGGGCTTCATGCTCCTCCAAGCCGTGGTGGAGGAGGTGGGCGTCCGCAACCTGGACTCCTTCTGCCGCCAGGAACTCTACCAGCCCCTGGGGCTCAAAAATCTGGGCTTCACGCCCAAAAACCAGCCAGGTTGGGAAAAGCTCACCTTTGCCGCCACCGAGGAGGGTCTCATTCCCGACCGCCCTCTAACCGGCGAGGTCCACGACGAGAACGCCTGGGCCGCGGGTGGGGTGGCGGGGCACGCCGGGCTCTTCGGCACCGGGCCTGAGGTTTTTGCCCTGGCCGCCTGGCTCTACCGGGCCTATCACGGCCAGGGTGAGGGTTTGGGGATATCTCCGGCGCTCGTGCGCCAGTTTCTGACCCCCGTGGCCCCGAGGGGCCGCACTCCAGGGTTCGACGTGCCCACCCCGGGGCAGAGCTCCGCCGGACGCTAGTTTTCTCCCCAGAGTGTGGGCCACACCGGCTTCACCGGCACGAGCTTTTGGATTGACCTGGACCAGGGGCAAATGGTAGTCTTGCTCACCAACCGGGTGCACCTGGGGCGGGACCACGACCAGATCAAGGCCTTTCGACCCCGGTTCCATGAGGCGGTGTCCGAGGCCCTGGGTTGCCATCGGCAATAACGGTTGAGCACAAACACAGATGAATCCTGAACCTCCCATTCACATCCACCTCCTGGGTATCTGCGGCACGGGCATGGCTGCTCTGGCGGGCATCCTGAAAGAGTTGGGCCACCGGGTCACCGGCTCCGACGAGCACGTCTACCCGCCCATGAGCACTTTTTTGGAGGGCCTCGGGATCCCCCTCCAAAACGGCTATAACCCCGAAAACCTGGACCCCCGCCCCGACCTGGTGGTGGTGGGAAACGTCATCCGCCGGGACAACCCCGAGGCTCAGGCCATGGAAGGACTGGGGTTGCCACACATCTCCCTCCCCGAAGCCCTGAACCGCTTCCTGGTGGGAAACCGTCGGAGTCTGGTGGCGGCCGGCACCCACGGCAAGACCACCACCACGGCCCTGATGGCCTGGCTGCTGTTCGCCACCGGCCGGGATCCCGGCTTCATGGTGGGGGGCCTGGCCCGGAATTTCTCCGTCCAACTACCGGGTGGGTCAGGGCCCCTATGTGGTGTTGGAAGGGGACGAATACGACACCGCCTATTTCGACAAGCAGCCAAAATTTATCCACTTTCACCCCGAAATCGCCCTTTTGACCTCAGTGGAGTTTGACCACGCCGACATTTACCAGGACCTTGACAAGGTGGTGGCGGCCTTTCATTCTTTCGTAGCTCAGATGCCGCCTGACTCCCGCTTGCTGGCCTGGGGGGACGCGCCCCTGGTGCGCCAGGTTTGTGAGAGGTCGGCCTGTCCGGTGAGCTTTTACGGCCTTGAAGATGGGGCAGCCTGGCGGGCGGTGGACATTGCCCCGGGGGAAGGGGGCATGCACTTCAGCGTGTACCGGGAAAGAAACCTGTGGGGCAGGTTCTGCACGCCCCTGCTGGGCAACCACAACGTCCTCAACTCCCTGTCTGCCCTGGCGGCCCTGGCCGAGATCGGCGTCGAACCCACGGACTTGGCCCCGGCCCTGCAGTCTTTTCAGGGAGTCAAGCGCCGCCTGGAGACGGTGGGCGAATACCAGGGTATCCTGGTGCTGGATGACTTCGCTCACCACCCCACCGCGGTGGCCGCCACTCTGGCGGCGGTGCGCCAGGGCTACCCGGGGCGCCGCCTGGTGGCGGTGTTTGAGCCCCGCACCAACACCTCCCGCCGGGCCATTTTTCAGGAGCCCTACGCCCAGGCCTTTGAGGACGCCGACCTTATTATCGTGCGGGAGCCCCCCGACCTCTGGAAGGTGCCGGAAGGAGAACGCTTTTCCTCCGCCCAACTGGCAGCCGACCTCACCGCCCATGGGAAACAGGCCTTCTCGTTCCCCGATACCGACCTCCTTTTTGCGGGCCTTCTTCCGCTCCTCCAACCCGGCGACGTCACCCTTATCATGAGCAACGGCGACTTCAACCACCTGGTGCCGCGGCTTTGCCAAGCCTTGGGAGAGGGATAATGGAGGTGGGGGAGGGGGCTAAGGACCGTAGGCCCTTACCCCCTCCCCCACGCCCCCTCCCCCAATCCCCTATGCGTGTGTAAAATAATTGGCCCAAGTCGGGACTGTATGTCCCGCCTTGGGCCAAATCCATAAAGGGTTGGGAGGGGGTGCGGGGGAGGGCAGGGAGCCGCGCTCCCTGGCCCTCCCCCGCAAATCTCTGCCTTACACTTCTATCTCCTGGTAACCCCTGGGGGTAATGGTGGCGTAATAGTAAGGGGGGCCCACTTCTTCTTTCACGGCGGCCTGTTTTTCCAGGAATTCTTTGCTCAGGGTCAGGAGTTCTGAAAGGGCCACGTTGGCAGTCAGAGCTTTAAACAGGCGCATTTCCATGCCCAGGTTCCGGGGCATGACCACCAGGTTGGTGACGGGTATGATCTGCAGCGGCTCGTTCTCTTCGCTTCCCAGGAGATACAGCCGGTAGCCCGGGGGCGGGTAGTGGGGGGAGTAGCCCGCCAGAATAAAGTAAATCCGCCGGAAGCCCTCGGGTTCGGGTCCGTGCTGGTCGAGATAGCGGGAGTATCCCCGGGTGAGGAACTCCAGGGCGAATTCCACCATGTCGTCCAGGTCTTCCAGCCCTCGGCGCTGGCCAATTTGATGGCGCAGGGCCAGGGTGAGGGGGACGCTCACCCCGGCGCCGCCGCTGAGGATGGCCGCCAGTCTTCCCAGGGGGAAGAGCTTTTCCACGCTAATAAATTCCGCCTGACCTTCGTCCGTGAACCGGGTGGCCCGGCTGTCGGTGGCCAGCACCAGGCCGTGGTCGTCAAAAGCTGCCAGCGCTTGGGTCACAGAAATCTCCTTGAAAACCCTTTAAAATTCAGGAACCTGAATCACCTTCCTCGATTTCAGGCGTCTCCAAAACTAGAGGCTCCCCTTTAGGGTTGTAAAAAATCCGCACCCGGGATGGCGCCAGGGCAAAGTCCAGGGAAGGCGATAGTTTCAGAGGAATCATGTCCGGGGTCAAGTCCTTCCAGGCGGAGGCGGGATCACCTAAAATTTCCGCCAGATCGGGAAGTTCCACCGGCTGCTCTTTGTTGGTGGTGTTGATCACTGCCAGGACCCTTCCCGGCCGGTTCTCCCGGGACTTAACGAGGAAAACCACCGGCCATTTTCCGGGGGGATTGACCCGCATCATGGGCCCCTCCTCCAGGAGCACCGGGCAGTTTTTCTTCATGCGGTTCACCTGGGCGATATAGGTGCTGAGGTCATAGCTGGAGGTTTCCCAGTCTTCAGGTCTTGTCTTCACTACGTTGAGCTTCTTTCTAAACCCGTATTCGAAGCCCGCAGGGATCATGAGCCCGGTGGAGAAAAAGGCGGCAAAAAGATATCGCTGCCGGGCCACTTCCACGGCTCCGCCGCTTTCCTTAGCCAGCCGTTCGGTGTCGTGGGTCTCCGGGAAGCTGATGGAAGGGGCCAGATGTCGGAAGCGGTTGTACTGCTCCAGGCACCAGTCTGCCTGGAAGTCCCACCACTTGGAACTGTTGTAAATAAAGTCAAAACCTGCCGATGAGAGCTGCTCCAATTCCTTTAGACGGCAACCCAGGGTTTCGGCAAAAAACATGGCCTCGGGGGCCAGGGCCCGAGCTTCCTGAATAAGTCGGGCCCAGAAGTCGCCGGGGATTTTATAGGCCGCGTCGGCCCGGAAACCGGCAAAACCCAGGCGCAGGTAGTAAGACACCACCTGGTCCCAGTAATGCAAAAGACCCTCCGGGTCCGGCGGCGGCCAGTACTCCAGTTCGGCCAGGTCTCCCCACACGGTGACCTTGGTGGCGTCGGCGGGGTCGATGCAGGACGGGTTCTTGATGCGGCCGTCTTCATCTTTGGCATACCACTCCGGGTGCTGGACCGTGAGGGGAGAGTCGATGGCGGTATGGTTGATGACCAGATCCAGCATCACCTTGAGGTTGCGGCGCTCCGCGGCCTTGAGGAAGTGGGTCAGGGTCTTTTCCGGGTCTTCTGCTTCGGGGTGAAACAGGGGATTAATAGCGTAATAGTCTTTCACTGCGTAAAGGCTGCCGGAGAGGCCGGGGAAGGTAATGGGGTTGAGAAAGATCCAGGTGAAGCCCAGGTCGGCGATGCGGTCCAGGTGCTTTTCCCAGCGGGGGATGGGGCCGACAAGCGGTGGAAAGAGGTTATAAATCAGAGTGGCTGCGGGCATGGCGAACCTTTCTTTATTAAATGTAATGAAGCCAAAACCTGGAGTCCAGTTTTCTCTCCATTTTCACCGCAAGACAAGCTCGGGGAGGCGCATGAGAGCTCAAGTCCCCTGGCCCTTACCGCTTCGGACTTGTCGCAAAGTTTCGGCCAGTCGAGCAATTTCTGGATCGTGGCGCATTTCGTCCAGGGTCGGAAAAATCTTCTGCCGCCAGTTGGGGTGCTGGTCGATAGTTCCCGGCAGGTTCTGCTGGGCGGTCAGCCCCAGGATATCCTCCAGGCGGACCTCCAGGAGGGCGGCCCGGCTCTGTCCCAGATAGGCCAAGACTGCCCGTCGCAGCTCCTCGGGACAATAATCCGGTGGGGGGTTGTAGTCCGGAGGAAGCAGGCCTTGTTGCCACCAGAGCCTCCACCAGGAGAAGCCGATCCGTCGCCCGGGAGGCCGCATCCTGCTCGGCCAACTGAGGAGTGGGGTACAGATTGAGTTGACTCCTGAGATCCAGGTCCCGGCCTTCCCAATAGCCCGCCAGGGTGGGCAGGTCATGGGTGGTGGCGCAGGCAAGGGCCTGGCGGGGATAGTCCTTCGGGGCGGTGAAGTGACGTCCCTTCTTTCGTTGAAAAAAGAAGACCCGGTAGGAAAAAATTTGCGCCCGGGCCAGCTCCCGCCGGATGCTGGGGGCCACGGTGCCCAGGTCCTCTCCGATAACCAGGGTATGCCGGCGTTGGCTCTCCAGAGTGAGGAGACCCAGAAGGTCCCGGGCCGGATAGCGCACGTACGACCCTTCCTGGGGCCCCAGGCCCTCCGGAATCCAATAGAGGCGAAAAAGCCCCATGACATGGTCAATCCGGACAATACCACCGGGAGGCAAATTGGCCCGGAGGGTGTCAATAAAAAGGCGGTAGCCTGATTCCTCCAATCTCCGGGGAATCAAGGGGGGAAGACCCCAGTCCTGGCCTTTCAGGTTGAAGGCATCCGGAGGCGAGCCGATGGCCGCCCCCCTGGCGAAAAGGCCCGGATAGCCCCAGGTTTCGAATCCCCCGGGAGCGGCGCCCAGGGCCAGGTCCTGGTAAAGAGTGAAGGGGAGTCCAGTCCGGGTGGCTTCCTCGCACACTTCCTGTTGCTGGACGGCGGCCAACCACTGGACATATTGGTAAAAAGCAAGGTCTTGGTGGTGTTTCCGAGCGAAAGCCGCCACCGCCGGGGTGTCAGGGCGTTGCAGGTTGGCGGGCCAGCGGCGCCAGTCCTTTTTGCCTTCAAGGTCAGCGAGGGCTTGATAGAGGGAGAAATTCTTCAAAGCCTCGCCGCCCTGGGCCACAAACCGGGAAAACTCCCAGCCCCGGGGGGTGCGGGGGGCTTCCGGTAGGCCGTGGCCTTCGGCAAAGGCTGCGAAGAGGGTCTCCAAGAGTTGTCGTTTCAGGCGGCGGACTTCCGGGTAAGCCACCAGGGGGGAATTCCGGAGGCGGGCCAGGTCGGCCTGGAAATCCGGGCTGGGCCAGGAGGGCCTGAGCCTCCGGGGAGTCCTGCATCTCCGGAACGTTCTCCAGGTTCACATAAAGAAAATTCAGGAATAACCGGCTGGTGGGGGAATAGGGGCTCGGGTCGGAGTTGGCCCCGGCCTGGGGCGCGTGCAGGGGATTGACCCCCACAAAGGAGGCCCCCAGTTCCCCGGCCCAGGTGGTGGCTGCCCGCAAATCGGCAAAATCCCCGATGCCCCAGTTGCGGCGACTGCGGAGGGCGTAGAGCGGCAGGTTCAGACCCCAGAGCCGCGCTCCCTGACCTAGAAACGGGGGAATCCAGGCCTGGCCGGGGCTGACTGCCAGGTAGGTAGTTCCGGTCTCTTGCCGGCCAGCCCCCTTCACCCGAAATGTCACATCGTAGTAACCATCGGCCAGGTCAGCGGGCAGAGGTAAACAAAGGGTAAGACGGTAGCCGTCTGCTGTTGGTTGAGCCTCCTTCAGGTGGAATTCGCTATGGTTAGGCAGCCAGTGGTTTTTTTCTCCTCGTTCGTCGAGGATTTCACCTGCCATTTCGACCTGGGAGGGGAATTCCGGCCGAGGCCACCACACGTTCAGAGGCAGGCAGCGGCCGGCCCCGGGGGTGGCCATAGTAACCGGGAGGAGGAGGCGGTCTGTAAGGCGCTTCTGGCAGTGCTCCAGGGAGTCTCGGATCTCCTTCGGAGTGCCGCAGGGGACTCCCATGGCCGTGAGCAGGGCCTCCATGGTGGCCCGGGAAGTGCGGCGGCGCACCTTGAAGTTGTCCCGATACTCCATGGTGATGCCGCACAATCGGCTCAGAGCCGCAATCTCGGCCGCCGTTTTCTTATCGGCCACAGATCGTCCTTGCAAGAACTCGGTAAATTGGCATTTTGGGGGGAGGAAGCTTGAGGGAGGGGGCAGGGGTCCGCGACCCCTGGCCCCCTCCCTAAAATTAACTACCCAATAACCGGCGCCGGTTCAATCAGACGTCGGTTTATCCGAGGGATCAGTAATTTGATGCTCTCGGGGCTGGCTGTCCACCATCCTGATGTGGGGCAAGTCTTCCGCCGCGGCCCCGCGGAGCTCTTGAAAACGTCGAACTTCAGGCAGAAGCCGGTTGGCATATGACCCCACCGCCTCATTGAATTTATCCACCGCGGTTTTCAGTCCCTTGCCGATCCCGGCAAAGTGCTCGATAAAGATTTTTAGCCGGTGGGACAACTCTTGTCCATGGGATAATATGAGTCTGGCGTTTTCATCAATCAAGTATTGCTGCCAACCGGTGGCCACGGTTTTCAGCAAGGCGAAAATGGTGGTGGGTGCGGCCAAAATGATCTGTTTCTCAAAGGCGTATTCGAGAAGGTAGTGGTCTGATTCCAGAGCAGCCATCAAACAGGCATCGCTGGGGATATACATGACTACAAATTGCGAGCCCTCCGGCAGATGGCGGGTGTAGTCTTTGCTGCGGAGGCTGTCCAAATGTTGCTTG
Organism: uncultured delta proteobacterium; assembly: GCA_963709285.1. Classification (GTDB taxonomy): domain Bacteria; phylum Desulfobacterota; class Desulfobaccia; order Desulfobaccales; family 0-14-0-80-60-11; genus JBGSLA01. The sequence goes on from CAVPVR010000002.1 coordinate 188,905, forward strand.
ACCCGCCTGGCATGCTCTCCCAGATTTTTCTTGCGGGCTTCCTCGCTGCCACTCTCCAGCGCCTCAAAGTAGTGTTGCATGGGGGCTTTGGCGTCCACCACGATGCAGCCGCCCCGGGGGAGCCTAACCACCATGTCGGGACGACCATCGCCGACCCCCTTTTGCAAGTCAAAATCAACCCGCTCTTTCAGGCCCGCCAGTTCCGCCAGTCGCTGCAGTTGAAATTCAGCCCAGCGGCCGCGCTGCTGGGCCCCGGCCTTGAGGGCGTGGCTGAGCTTGCCCGTCTCCATCTGCAATTGCCGGTTGACTTGGAAGAGTTGCCCCAGGTTCTCTTTGAGCTCGCCGTAGGCCCCTTCCCGTTTGCCTTCCAGCTCCCGGAGATTCTGCCTCATTTCCTGCAACACCTTATCCAGCGGCTGGACCAGATTGTGTAATTGCTCTTTATGGGCATGGAGAATATCCTCCGAACTGGACCTGAGGGTCTGGCCGGCGAGGGCCTGGAAGGCCTCACGCATGCTTTCCTGGGCACGATCCAGCCAGGTCAGCCTCTCTTCATCAGCTTGCCGGTAGGCTTTCAGGGAGGCGATCTCCTCATGAAGCTGGATCTTTTCGTCCTGGAGGACCTTGATTTCCTCTTCGAGCTGGGGCAGGCGGAGAATTTCCGTTTGGAGCCGCGCTTTGCGGGCCCGGGCTATCAGCCACATGAGCAAGAGGCCGAAAAGCAGGCCGGCCGCGAAGGCCACCCCCAGGATGAGGTAATAGTTGGCGGGCATTTCCAACAATCCCATAGGTTGTTCAGGGCGGGCGACGGCCCAAAAGTGGTGGGCTAGCAGAACCCATGAAATCAGTTCAGGGAAGAAACAGGTTGGGGTGAGCGACGGGATTTGAACCCGCTGCTTATGCCATTTTTCATTAATGGTTTCCGTTAGTTACAATCTCTATTTTTTCTTTGCAGTCATACTGTGGACCTATTTGCTGCGGACACGTTTCCAGAATGGCCCGCAATTGTTCGGCCCGCATCTTGGCGTACCGGCGGGTGGAAGAGGAGGTCTTATGGCCTAACAAATCCCCCACGGCCCGCTCGGGGACACCTTGCTCGATCAATTGGCTGGCAAAGCTGTGCCTGGTGGCTTCATAACAGGTAATCTCAATGTCGGCTTCTTTGGCCGCCTGCTGCCAGACGGTATTGATCCGGCGTTGTGACAGAGGTCGACCCCGAGAGTTGGTGAAGACGAAGCCGCCGCGCAAGGGTCGAGGTAGAGACAGGAGAGCCTCCCGGGCCAAGGGCAGCAGGGAGAGGTAACGTACATCCCCTTCCTTGGTATAGGGTTTGAAGTGACCCAGGTCAAAACTGGCCCGAATGGTCACCACATTGTCTCTCAAGTTTACATTCTCCCAGGTAAGGGCCCGAGCCTCGCCGGTCCTGACGCCAGTGCACATGCAGAAGACGGGGAAGGCCCGGTAGACCGGCATGCGGATGTGACTCAAGATCTTGGCCTGCTCCTCCTGCCGCAGGGCGCGGGTAACGGCTTCTTCCTTGGCGATCTTGGGGAATTGGGGAATGGTCAGGATATCTTCCCGCTCCAAGGCCTCAACAAAGAGCTTGTGGAGCACCCCCCGGATGTTGCGTATGGTCTTTTTGCTCAGATGGGCAGGCAGTTGCCGGAAAAAGTCCCGGATACGCGTCTTATTGATATTACGGATATCCAGGGAGCCGAAGAATGGCAGGAAGTAGCGGTGGCCGTAGCCTTTGATTTCCTTGAAATAGGCCCGGCTAATGTATCGCCGCTCCACATCGTGCTGCAAACGTTCCAGCCAGGCCTGATAGTAGTTGTGGAACTTGAGGGGCTTTAGCTCCTGGCTGACGTAGCTCCGATGGTCGAAGTTTCCCTTTTCGAGCTCTGCCCGAATAATATTGAGGAGTCGGTCGGCCCGGATGTAGCTGTCCAGCGGCACGCCGTCCGGTTCGGAATACAGACGGATACGCTTGCCGCGTGGCTCCCCGAGGAGCTTGCCGGGAACGTAAACATCCACATAAAAGCGAGTGGGGGTGGTCTGGCACGGCGGACAGATGAAACCTTTGGAGCTTGGCTGGAACTTACCCCCGCAATTTCTGCACTTCTGCAGTGTGGCTACTGTACCCGCCATACATAGGGTAGTATCACAGGAAGGCGAACCGTTCAAGAAGTTACCACCTGAATTTTCTTCCAGTCTATCACCGATTTCCAATTGTCAATTTTTAAACCACTTTTGATATCCATAGTTTTTTCTATGACATTGTCTTGAGTAAATGATTGGGTGGGTTTATCTGCATCATCTGATTGACCTTCTGGAGTGCTTCTGGTAGGGTGAGTTATAAATTCAATATAGTGCCGATTAGAAATATTGTCAAGGTTGTGATGCCATACGGCAATTATTCTGACATCTCTGCCCGCATCCGAAAAGTCCGGGGAAAGCTAAAGCAAGCACAATTTGCCGATATTCTCGGTATTCCCCGGCCTAACCTGTCTAAGTATGAGTCGGGCCGGCAGCCGCCAGCCGACGTCTTGCAGAAAATCGCCGACTACGGCGGGGTCACGGTGAAGTGGCTTCTGACCGGCAAGGAAGAGAAAAAGGACAAGGACCAGCCACGCCCTCCTGAGCACCCATCCAACATCCCCCCGCCTGAGCCCCCCGTTGAGATTCAGGAGTTCCTTTTCGCCGAGGTCCTGCGAGCGCTGGAAGACTATATGGAAAAATATCGGACCCCCTTTGAGCTGGGGTTCCGGGCCCGCCTCTTGGTCGCCCTTTACAACCACTGCGCCCGGACTCTCGAACCTCCAAGCGAGTACCTGGTCGAATCATTCGTCCTCTACTTTTCTTAATTCTGAACGAAGAGATCCCGTTCACCCCTCCCGCTAGACAAAGAGCGCCCTTTTGTCCAGTTTAGCAAGTGGGAAGATCGCTGGCGGCAGGGTTTTGGGGCCGTTTCGGCCGGGTTTGGGGGGCTCAAGCTGGACAAAAGTAACGGAGGTCTAGAATGCTGCCGATGAAAACCGGCCTGCCGGGCCGGGCCCTGCGGTTGGTGCCTTACCTCACCCCGGAGGAGATTAAACGTCTGTGCGCCGGCTGCCAAGGACGGCACCGGGAGCGGGACGCCCTGCTCATCCTGGTGCTCTTCCAGACGGGCCTCAGGATCTCCGAGGCTTTGTCCCTGACCGTGGCTCAGTTGAACCGGCAGCCGGGGACCCTGGAGATCATGGGCAAGGGCAACAAGAAGAGACTGGTGGCCTGCCCCGCCCCCCTGGCGCACCGCCTCAAGGCCTTCGCCTTTGACCGGGGCCTGGGCTTAACCCATCGGATCTTCCCGGTGGGCAGGAAAAGAGCCTGGCAGATCGTCAAACAGGCGGCCGCCCACGCCGGCCTGACGACGCCGGTTTACCCCCATCTCTTGCGCCACTCGGACGCCATCGAACGCCTGCGCCAGACCATGAACCCCCGGGCCCTGCAGCTGCACCTGGGGCACGCCAGCCCCTTGATGACCATGCGGTACCTCTCCACCCTCACCGCCGAGGAGGCCCTGCGCATCAACCAGGCGGTCAGGTTCGAGGACTGAAGCCGACCGCCCCTCCCTCCCCCTCAAGGCGGGGGCACTCCCTGAAACCCTTCCGCCAGTACTTCTATATCGACTCCGAACACCACCTCATCGACAACGGCATCCTCACCTCAGCCCGAGACACCTTCAACGCCTGCGAGATCGCTTACGTCAACAACGCCAGAGACGCCTTCGACAACTCCAGAAGCGGGCAACCCCACCCCTCCTCCTTCTTCACCGTAAGTTCCCTCAAGATGAAGGCCAACGACGCCATCCGGGAAGACTACTGCAGATACTTCCACTCTAGAGAAAGAAACTGTGAAGGGCCGGCCTGGGCCAACCGCTACGCCCTGGGCTACCTCTTCAAACACCTGAAAGACCTCTACTCCGGGGAGCTGGTCATCACCGGGGAGCCGGCTCTCAAGCCCTACGACGTCGTCTTCCTCTACGACGCCTACAACGACATGGCGGGGCCTTTAGAGGTGGAACAGGTCACCCATATTTTTTCCCAGGAGACGGGGTTTGAAAAGCCTGATCCGGATGCCGGAGACCTTCTCCGAAATGGCCTTTCAGGCTTTGTCCTGGCCTAAAGCAGTTCGTATTTATTCCCATTATTTTTTTGTTCTAATACCCGTATTTCCTGCGTGTTTGTTATGTTAATGCTCCCGAGGAGCATCGGTTTTTGACAGTTACAAAGGGAACTCGATTATTTCGCTCCCCTTCAGCCGAAGTTTCCCGCTGCCGAACCTAGCCTTCTGACTCTGTGTTCACCACCGGATTCGACCAGGTACCCCCACAAAAACATTACCTCCCCCAACCCCCCAAAGCCCCAAAGGTCTCCCTCACCTACGGTGAGTGGCCCCTTACCGGCTCTTTCAGAGCCGGAAGCTCCTCTTTCAGCTTTGCTGGAAGGTTCTGACGTCGCAGACGTCAGTCCTGGCGCCAAGCGCCAGCGAGTCTCAGCCCTGCGGGCCGAGAGCTCTCCCTCGACGCAGCCCCCTGCCGTCCCAGACCGCCAAAAACACCCCCGGGGGCCAGCCGGCTGCGGCGGCCCCGTCCTCTCCCTGCCGAGCCGCCCTGGTCAGGGTTTTGGGGAGGCGGTGATGGGGCCGGTTGTGCCGGAGTCCCATCCAGCTCTTTTAGCTTGAAGGAGAACGACATATGAAGACACGCTTACAGATGGTCCAGTTCGGGGTGGCGGGGCTCTCTGACATCCGCACCCTCTTGACCCGCTGGCGGGCGGTGCTGGCCGGGCTGGCCGAGGCGGCCGGGCCCTCGATGGTCCTGCAGACCTACCGCCAGGTGGGGGTGGAGGTGGAGCACCGGCGGCCGGGGGATGAGGTCTTGTTGACCTTTCTGGCCCCCCCGGAGGTCTTGAGGAGGTTCCAGGCGGACCTCAGGGCCCAGGGGCTGGCCGTCCAGGAAGACCACCTCATCCCCGGCTTCCTCACCACCTGCCGCCTGCTCCCGGGATCGAGACACTGAGGTCATGCTAAGTGCGTCCGGGAAGGGTCCTCAGGGGCCCTCCCGGCGTTTTATTTATGGTGGAGTCAGGCCTGGAAGATTTTACTTGCTTTCCCGACATAACAGGGGCGTTGTCGGGGCTCAGAGGACGCGATCGGGGGAAGGAGGGGGTCAGGGTAGGGTCGGGGGATAATCGGCCCGCTAGGGTCCAGGAAGGGTACCTGGCTGTCCGGGGGGTGGTCCCTTCTGACCCGGCTGGACAGGAAGAAACGAGTGCAACTAGCGGATAGTTATCAGAACAGAATTATCTTGGGAAGCAGTGTTGATAGAGAGCAGTGATCGACATGTTGCCCGATTTAAACATAGGCAAAATTTCACACATAGGGGGAGCAGGCCGGGAGGGGAAGGGAAGGCCTTCTGACCTTAGACTCAGGAATGTAATCTTGAACTAACCTAAGAACAAATAGTGCTTGACAAAGGGAACTCAGATAGAAGCAGGTATCTTTAGTGTTGAAATACTCTCTTCCTGAGGGAAGTGTAAAATAAAATTCATACCGAAGGCCGGCGTTGACTTATCGGGCGGTGGATTTGCCCCGGGCCACTTCGGCGTTGAAATTGACCTGAGCGTACAGGTTTTTCTTCAACCCCGCAGTGACGCTGGCCCCCACCAAAGCGAGTTCCGTGCCGCCGCGTCAGGTCGCCAAGCGAAGGTGTTGCTCCCCTGGCTGAGGCTGGCATTGAGGCCCCGGCTGCCATTGGCGAACTCGTGTTGATAAAAGGCATAAGCCTGGGGGGACCACGAGGGCCGAGCCCATCTTGAGGGGGACGGTTACGTGGCAGCCCACCCCGGTTTGACACGAACTGGCGTTTTGGGGGGCGCCTTTTATTAAGGGCCCCGGCGCTCTGCTCCGGGAAGCCCCCGACCCATAAGGCGGAGTGGGCCAGGGTGGCGGCCGGGGTCAGGATCAACCGCCTGAGTTTGAGGTCATACCCCGCCTCCCCATAGAGGTTGAACTGGTTCCCGGTGGTGGAACTGGTGGCGGTGCGGCCAATCCCGTCAAAATTGATCTCCCGCTTCAGGT